>CAYSEA010000037.1:0-17493 GCA_964429975.1 uncultured Treponema sp. | reverse complement strand
TTGCGCGCCGATTTGGGTCATGGTTTCTTGACGACTTGCAGTCGTTTGAATGCCTCGACGAGCGGAACGTTCATGCGCGCGGGGTCGGCATAACCCGTGTCGTGCTGGTGAATGCCGAAGGGGCTCTCGCGCCACGTATGATAGTTATAGCTGATGTCATTCGACACGAGGATGTCGAGCATGTCCTCGATCCACGTAAGGCCGCCCCGGTTGTTCCTGAAGGCGTCGGAGGCGAGGCCGAACTCGCCGAGGTAGAGAGGCAGGTTTCGCGCCTTCGCGTAGTCGACGTAGTCTTGAATGACGCCTTGAAGGAATTCTTTATTCCACGCGGATACGCGCTTTCCCGAAGAATAGTCGAGCCTGAGCCGCACCACGGCGCCCGGCGCGACGGACGTTCCGCGTACCCGGCCGATGACGCGATACGTCATGCCCGGTTTGAGCACGATGGGAAGCGCGCGGAAGGTGATGTTGGCGTCGGCCTTCGTGCCGGCAACCGAGAGACGTTGTCCCTCTGTTGCGCTCGCGCGCGCGAGGGAGAACGATCCGCTTCCGTCGTTCGACCAAAAATCCCAGCCGGCAAGAGTGTCGCCGTCTGCTTTTCCGATCGGAACGTAGGTGGTGCCGCCATCGGTTGACGCCTCGACGCTGACGCTCTCGAGCCATACCCGTCCGTTCGCGCCGATTGCCTGCGCCTGGAGGACGGGATAGGCGACGAGCCACTGCGGGTTATCAGGAGTCAAAGGGATGCCTCCCGCATCGCTCCACGCAAAGCTTCCCGAGGGGAGCGGCTTTCCCGCCTCCGAGAAGCCCGCCCATCGGCCACTGGCGAGTTCGACTCTCGTCTCGTCGGGGTAAGAAGAGAACTGTCCCTTGTAGTGCGTCCATGAGGTGTTTTGGTGGGTGAAGCCCATGGGATCGTACAAGTGGAATTCGAGGGCAAGCTGGCCTGAGGGATCTTGAAGATTATGCGGAAACAAGAGCCGTGACTCTGTTTCATCCGAGTTTCCGGCCTTGAGCCAGATTGCGCGTTCGACGAATATGACGTGATGTTCGTCAGTCTCGCGGATCGCGTCGATGATTCTCTGCGCGAGCGTTTCCCATTCTTGCATGCCGTGTACGGGAACCGGTTCGTTTACCGGGCCGTACCCCATGATGGTCGTCTCTGCGCGATACCGCTTCGCGATTTCGCGCCAGAGGGCGACGAGCCGCGCTCTATTCTTTTCGTTCGTCCAGAGCGCGTCGCCGTTGCCATTCGACTGGAATCCGCCCTGTGGATAGTGCATGTTGAGGATGAGCGAGATACCTTGAGCTTTCGCCGCCGCGACGTTTTGGTCGATCCACGCGAAGCCTTGCTCTTTGTATTTTCCCGGGCTTGTGTCCGCTTCGAAGAGCGCGTAGTTAATATAGAAGCGCACTGAGTTAAAGCCCATCTCTCTCGCGCGCGCGTAGTCGCTCATTCGGTGGTGCTGAACGGCCGATGCGGACGAGGGGTTTCCCCAGACGGCGTTTCCGAAAGCGACTCCGCGGCCGATCCAGACGCTTCCGTCGGGCGCGCGAAAGCGCGTACCGTCAACTTGTATGAAGCTTTTCGCGTCGACGGACGGAAGCGCGTCTGAGGTCGATTTGAGCGATCCGGCGATACCTTCCGTAGTTCGAGATGCGCAGGATGAGACGAGTATCATTCCGCAGAGGATACAGGTGCAGGCGATATGTTTCATGTGTCTATTATACAACAGAAATAGTGATTCATTCCGAAGACCCTTGAAAAACCCTGTGCTGATATCGTTTTTCTTGTGTGTTTTTTTTACATCGTGGTATGCTTTATATATTCCTTTGATTGACAAGATTATCGTAAGGGCAGGGAAAATGATGAAAAAAAGCTGTATATGCATACTTGCGGCGGTTACGGTTTGCATCGCGTTGAGTGGCTGTTCCGGCGCATCGTCGGATACTGACGGGTCAGTCGACCAGACGACCCATCTTGATTATTCCTCCGCGAACATTGGTGTCCTCAAATACGTTCCCGCGGGGAGCTTTCAACGGGACGGCACGACGGGAAATGTCAGTACGATAACTTCCCCGTTTCGCATGGGTCGGTTTGAAATAACGCGGGCTCAGTTTGCCTCGCTGTTACAAGCTGATCCTGTTATCATGAAAAGTATGCAAAGCCAATCGAGCGGAACGGGAGACCCCGTCTGTATGGTCAACTGGTATCACGCAATAGCCTTTTGCAACAAGTTGAGCGTTCTTGAGGGTTTGACCCCGGTGTATACCATTATAAAGGCCGTGCCCATAGATTGGGAAAACATTCGGTTTGGCGACGTTCCCCAGGAACCGGACGCGGAATGGGACGCGGTAACGGCGTACTGGTCGAATGACGGATATCGCCTTCCGACTGAGACGGAATGGATGTGGGCCGCGATCGGGGCTCCCTCGGCGGGACGGAATGGCGGCGTCGACACGACCGGTTACCGCAAGGCCTACGCGGGAAGCGTGGAAGGCGACAAAAAAACAAAACTGGGAAACTACGCCTGGTATCAAGGCAACGCGAATAACAAGACGCATCCGGTCGGCTCGAAAAAAATGAACGAGCTCGGGCTCTATGACATGGCCGGAAACGTCGCCGAGCTCTGTTGGGACTGGTGGTCGGATACGGCTGTAAGCGGACCGGCGACGGACTACCGGGGCGCGAGTCCGGGAGATTACCGCGTGATGAAAGGCGGTTCTCGGTTCGACGACGATACCGGGTTCGCCATTACAAATCGATCGAATCCCGAACCTGAGTGGGCGGGCGCCTTTATCGGATTCAGGGTCGTACGGAGATAACGCGTTGTCGTTCGATCTGCGTACGTCGAGCTAGCACTCGATTATCTCGACGAACGCTAACTATCTAAATGCCCCTATCGACAACGACGCCGCCCCATTTGAGGCGGCGCCAATCGTTGTCATTGCTTCGAACGGCTGTGAGCGTTGCTCGTGCGCGTATGTCAGGCGCGGTGCCTCAGGCTCCGTCCCAACCCGCGGCTCGAGCGAGTATCCACCAGAAGGCGTAGGCCTTGCGGTTCGAGGTGATGTGTTGGGTTAGGTGAGAGCCTGTACTGACGCTACCCGATGGTGTGCGATTTTCGTACCATTGCCCCGCGTTGGCGGGATCGTGTTGCCAATCGTAGTTGAATGTGTGTGTCGATCCGGTCGCGGCGCGATACTTCGCCGACGCGGTATCGTCGCTTGCGTCGTCGTAGTAGGTCCCGTCCATAGTATGCGTGTCGATTGAGTAATAGTCGAGACAGAAGTAACCGTTGTCGACGCAGTAGTCGACGATGAGCTCGGCCTGTCGTCCCGGCTCTCCCGCGCCAAGGTTGTGGTTCTCATTGCTATGCCCGGTCATGAAGACGAAGGTAACGGGATTTGCGCGGGTATCTCCCGCGCCGTCTCCGACCTTCGTTCCGCCTTCACCGTACTCGTTAATGAGGGTTTGCATCGAGGATAAATAGCTCGTGACGTTGTGTCCGGAGATGTCGCACCAAGACCACATGAAGATGTTGACATTTGCGTTGGCGGGGGCTTCGAGCCAAGTGCGGCACTGGGCAACCCATGTCGACCATCCGTCCGCGTTGTCGGTTTGCGAAAGATCCTCCCAGGAGAATACGTCTGAGAAGGAATAGTCCCTGAAGTAGAGACGTCCCGCCTCGTCGGAAGCGCTCACCGAGTACAGGGTCGCGTCTGCGTGACGAAACCGTTCGAGTCCGAAGACCCCGCAGGTGACGTGTGTTCCGTGGCTCGTGTGAAAGTACGCGACTTCGTAGTTGTTTCTCGCCGTGTCGATGTAGGCGTCCGGAATGGAATCCAGCGTCGCGAGCGTGGCGATCGCCTGATCCGCTATCGTCGGGCCTTGCTGAGGGGGCAGGATGGGGGTGACAATCGCGCCGTCACCGCCCGAAGAGCAGGAAAGAACGCCGACCCATAAAAGCGATACGGCGGACAAGCCAAAAAGAGCGCGCAGTAGTGTGCGCATACATACCTCCACATTCGTTAACGAACGATGGGTTTAGTGTATCCCGCGAAACGACGCTTTCACGTTTCTCTATTCTTGTAATGTGGCTGGTGCCGCTTGCCTTTCGATGTTTTTGCGTGGTAAGAAGATAGCATGAATGAACATCTGGGAGAGATCGCGGCTTTACTGACATCGGTGAGCTGGACCGTGACGGCGCTCGCGTTCGAATACGCGGCAAAACGAATCGGGTCGTTGGCCCTGAACGTCCTCAGGCTCGTGGCGGCCCTCGTAATGTTCGCGCTTATCGGGCTAATCCTTCGCGGGCAGGTTTTTCCGCTCGACGCCGCGTCCTCCGTGTGGCTGTGGCTTTCCCTTTCCGGTCTCGTCGGCTTCGTGTTCGGCGATATCTTCCTTTTTCAGGCGTACATCGACATCGGCGCGCGGATGACGCAGGTCGTCTTCGTCTCCTCGCCGCTCATCACGGCGATACTCGGCTATTTCGTTTTGGGCGAGCGGATCGCGCCCGTCGGGGCTGCCGGTATGGTACTCGTCGTCGTCGCCATCGCCTGGGTCGTGTTCGGCGCCGGATCTTCCGATGGCGCTTCCGCCGCGGGCGAGGGTCCCGGCCTCGAGGCCGCGCGACGGGCGCGGCGCGGCCGCGGGGTGCTCTTCGCCTTTCTCGGGGCGCTCGGTCAGTCGGGCGGGCTCATACTCTCGAAGATCGGCGCGCCCTCGTATGATCCCTTCGCGGCGACGCAGATTCGGGTTATCGCGGGGCTCGCGGGCTTTCTCGTCATGGCGGTTCTCTCTCGCCGACTCAAGGAAGTATTCGCCGCGTTCAAAAATCCGCCGGCCCTCAAGGCGCTCGGGGTAGGGGCCTTCTTCGGTCCTTTCATCGGGGTGACGCTCGGGCTCTACGCCGTGCAGAGAACATCGTCGGGAATAGCGGCGACCCTCATGGGTCTCACGCCGATCCTGATACTTATTCCCTCGGTTGTCATTCGAAAGGAACGGATTCGCCCGCGCGAAGTCATCGGTGCCGCAGTCGCGGTGGTGGGATCGGCGCTGATATTTTTGCGGTAGGGGAGACCGCTGACGAAATTTCCCGACGCGCCGTCGCCTATTGTTATCGATTGATTGAGAATCCTTTGATTACTTATTGAAAAGTAAGAATTCCTGTAATCACTTGATTTATAGCATTATAAATAGTACTATTAAAGCAAGGGGTAATAGTATGATTGACCACATTACTGCTAATGACCTTAAAGTTAAGGGTATTTCCGCTATTGATGAGATCGTACATGATACTAATGGCGTAGTGATTACCGTTCGCGGTGTTGAGAAATATATCATCCTTCCAATTGAAGACTATAATCAGCTGAGAGAAATGGAACTGGATTACGCCATTCAAGAATCAAAAAAAGATATTGAGGAGGGAAACTGTTTTTCTGGCTCGATTGAAGAACATATGAAACGAGTCAGCGATGTATAAGCTCGTTTATACAAAGTATTATGAAGAGAAAGCAAGAAAGTTCTTGCGAAAACATCCTGAGCTTACAAGTCAGTATAGTAAAACCTTACAACTTCTTGAAATCAATCCATTTCATCCTTCTTTACGCCTCCATCAATTTAAAACAAGTTCGTTTGAAGGTTATTCTGTTTCAATAAACATGTCGTATAGAATATCAATTGAATTTATCGTCACAGAAAAAGAAATTATTCTTGTGAGTATCGGTGATCATCAAGAAATTTACGGAAAGAAATAAAAAAGATATCGACTGGCAACTGTACTAGCAGGCGTTGGTAGTAGTTTCAGTGCGTACAGGAACCCCGCACGAAGGGGTGACGGAAAATCCCGCGTGCGGGATTTGGAGGCAGGGGAGGCCGCGTCGGCGCGGGCGGTACGATGCCAGACAGCGCCCGCGGTATCGTGCGGCGTCTCCCCTCCGTAGCGCGATGTTTCTTACTTTCCTTTCGTCGCTTTCTTAACGAGGCGTTTGGGGTTTTCGTTGCGGAGGAGACCCCGGACGAATTTTCCCGACGCGCTGATCTGGTCTTCTTTCCAGTTGCCCTTGCCGTCGCGGTCGGCGTTGTAGGTGAGGATGGACGAATCCTTGCCGTCGTTCGAGACCGACCAGTTGGCCCAGGAAAGGCCGTGCTTGTCCATGAACTCGATCCAGGCGAGGGTCTCGACGGGGCGGAACTGGTCGCCCGTGCTGAGGGTGGTTCCCCACTCGGTGACGAAGAGCGCGATACCTTTGTCGAGGGCGTACTCGGCTTTGTCCCTGAGATCTTGGCCGTGCGTGCCGCCGTAGAAGTGCAGGGTGTACATGATGTTGTCGTAGCCGGTGACGGGGTTGTCGGCGGCCTTGTCGACGTGCTGGCTCCAGCTCGGCGTTCCGACGACGATGACGTTGTCGGGGTCAATTTTCCGGATCGCGGCGATGACGGTTTCCGCGTAGGGTTTTATTTCCCCGTCCCAGGTGACGTCATCCCCGTTCGGCTCGTTGCAGATTTCGTAGATGACGTTGGGTAGCTCGCCGTAGCGTTCGGCCATCTCGGTGAAGAACTCAAGGGCCTGTTCCTTGTAGGCGTTCGGGTTGCGGTCGAGCATGACGTGCCAGTCGATGAGAACGTAGACGCCGGCCTTGCTCGCGGCCTCGACGGAGTCGATGACCTTTTGCTTGAGCCGGGGCCCGACGATGTAGCCGCCCTCGGTGAGGTACATGGCCGCCCGCCAGAGCTGGCTGTTCCATTCGTCGCGGAGCCAGGTAATGACGGCCTCGTTCGCGTACTTGCCCGCCCACTGAAGCCCGTTCGAGCTCATGCCGCGGAGCTGCACCGGCATACCAGCCTCGTTGCAGAGTTTCGTGCCGACGACCTTGAGATGCCCATACCGCTCGACGACGGTCTTGCCCTGCGTGTCCACCGCGAGCCGGGTGTCGCCCTTTTTGGCACATCCGCTCAAACCAACCGTGATAAAAGACAAACAACAGAGAATCGCGACAAGCGTCCTGCCGCGAAGTGATGTTTCATTCATAAAAAATCCCCCTCGAGCCTTAATGATAGCATGGCTCAGGGGGAATCGTCAAATATGTTTACGCGGGAAACAAAAGAAAAGATATCGCCGGTATCATGATGGGCGGGCTCAAGGAATAGGGGCGGCTAGCGGCCGAGGCCACGAGCCGAGGACGCAACGCCCGGATTATTGAAAGCCAGAAATTATCCCCGCAAGGAGGAATGGTTATCCGCGGTGTCCTTTTTCACTCAAGATAAATTCCGTTCGCCTTTTCGAGTCCGCTTAAAATTCCGCTAACGCTGATCTCGCTTATTATCGTATTCCCGGTAAAGGTGCCGGAGTAGATATGGAGATATGCTCCCGTTTCAAGATGAGCAAAGCCGCCGAAGCCTAGTGCTTGATTGGTCGTAAAGCCCTGTACCGATCCGGAAACGAAGTGGCAGAAGCTGTTCGGTTTTTGATAGATAGCCGAATGACTGCTGTTATACGGGATTACCTCGCTTTCCGAGAAAATGAAGCTTTCGAGAACGCATGTCGTTCCGGACGATTCCAGGTACACGAGAGACGCCCACCCGGGATTCGACGGGGTCGCGGCTGCGTTCGTTATCGAAACGTTTCTGAGTACGAGCGAGGTGCTTGGCCCCGCGACAAACGTATGGTCATTCCGATACGCCGACGGCGTATATGAGAGCATGGTCGTCGCGTTCGGCGCACCGTATAACAGATGACCGCCTTGGTTCACCGTGACGAAATTCCCGAGTTCGTTCATCGAAAGTACCAACGGTCCTGTCGGAACGATACGGACGTTCGCGTTGTCGGGTATCGTGATGCGATAATTCGCGGGAACCGTTTCGGTTGGCATGTTCGTGTTTATCTGCAGGGTGGTGCCTGCCGCCAACGAGGTAGCACTCGCAAGTTGTGTAAGTAGCCCGGAATACGAGGTTACGGTTCTGGCATCTATCGCGCTCTTCTTCCCCTTGGCGTTGACGCAAAGGTCCGTGTCGCTCATGAGGAACTTGTAATAGTTGATCGTGGTGTCGCCGGTTAGTATCGTGAGTAGTCCCGTAGAACTGGGTCTGATCGTCGCGACGGGGTCTTTCGTGAGATATCCCCCGGTTTTGATCGAGGCGTTGTTGTCAAGCAAGACGAACGTCTCGGCATGAACCTGCGCGTCCTTCGTGAAGGTCGCGATTACCTCCGAGTTGTTAATATGGAGGGACTCCAGGTTCCTGCTGTTTTCGTGATTCTTTCCGATAACCGGGGCGCTGAGCGAAAAGTACGTCAGTTTGGAAGCGGCTCCTTCAAGGAAAATCCCGTCGCCATACGGTATGCCGGAATCGGTGGCGAGGTTCCCGCTGATGTCTCCGCCCGAGACGTCGAGGCTGGTGCACGCGCCCGAGTAGATACCCCCACCCATTCCCGTTCCGGTATTCGTATTCGCGGTGTTCTGCGTAATCGAGCCGCCGGTAATCGAGATCGAAAGCGGTTCGGCGGAGTTATCGGATATCGCGTAGAGGCCGCCGCCAAAACCCGTTTGATTGCTCCTGGTCGAGGCGAAATTTCCCTGTATCGAACCGCCCTCAAGGGTGAAGGTGATCTTTCCGGAGCCGCCGCTTTGCAGGTAGACACCGCCTCCCATGCCTCCCATGCCCCGGCTCGCGGTGTTTGAGGAGATACTTGATCCTGCTAAAATCCTAAGCGATGCATCGGCAAAACTTTCTGAATCGAAATAGACGCCTCCGCCCTTTCCCCTTCTGTTTGTGTGGTAATTCGCGAAGTTTCCCGTTATGCTCGTTCCTTCAATCGTCGCCTGTACGCGGTCAAGGAGGCAGATGCCCCCTCCCAACCCACCTTCGGTAGTATTGAAATCGGTAGTTGCCGGGTTCGTGATGTTGTTGATGATCTGTCCGCGGGTAAGGCTGAATTTGGTAGGTGTCGATCCCGTGCCGATGACGTAGATGCCGGCCCCCGCAAGCGGTCCGTTTATAGTTGATACCGCAATATTGCAGTTGTTCCCCGTAACTACCGTGTCGGTAAGCGAGAGCCCGAAGTCCCCTTGGTTCTTGACGAAGCATATTCCTCCGCCGTAACCGATCGCCGAGTATCCCCCTGACGAATGAGTAGCCTTGTTGTTTGCGATCTCGCAGTCAGTCAAGGTCACGTCGGCGTTATACGCGTAGAGAGCACCGCCTTTTCCGTGATTCTCCTTGTTCGCGGAATTGTCTTGAAGCTTGGAAGTACCCGATACCGTTACCGTGGCGTTTTCGGCGTATATCCCGCCACCATACCCCGTGTTCGAGGCGATTCCGGAGTTGTTGTTTAGTTGCGTGCTTTCTATGGTACACGTAATAGGAGACGTCACGCTCGCGCCGACGCAATAGAAGCCCGCTCCCTCGGTCGTGTCTGAAGCCGTAGTCTCGTTGAACGAGAAAGACGAATCGCTGATCGCTACGGTTCCGGAAACCTCAGCACATAAACCCGCGCCGCGTGCGATCGATGCGGATGATATCTTGTTTTCTCGGATGGACGAACTGTTGACCAGTGTCAGATTGCCGCATCTTGCGTATACCCCGCCTCCTCCGCCATACGTTTGTCCCGTGTTTTCGACGGAGTTACTCCAAAGTTCGCAGTTGTCGAGGGTCAAGGACGAATCCCCCGTCGGCGCGTTGAAATAGATACCGCCGCCGTAGGGCAATGGGGATTTCGCTTTACCGTGGTGGATCTTGAGGGACTTAATCCGAACTTTGACTACGTTCGTTCTGGACGCGATAGAGAGGCAGCGCTTCAAGTTACCGCCGGCTATCTCATTGTTGTTTCCCTCGATCGTGAATTGCGCGTCATTGTCGAATTCAAGATGTACTATATCATCTAGGTAACTCGGGTTTTCGACCTGGGTAATGCTATTCTGAAGAATTATTTTGTTCGCCGGGTCATTTATATTAGTCAACAACAAAACGGCCTGGGTAATTGTCTTTACGGGGCTTGTCTGCGTGCCGTCCCCGATAATGGTGATATCGATACTTGGATTAACGTACACCTCCGTTATTGTCGAAATCACCTTGAATTCCACAGTAACCGGGTCAGAGTCGACATAGCCTTCCATGCTCGCGTAAGCGGTAAGCGCGTAGGTGCCGGGCGTCAGGGCTAAGGTATGCGGGCTAGCGTCGTTTGAGCCGGTATCAAGCATCGATCCGTTGTTCTCGCATGACCAATTGACGGTAGAACCGGTAGGTCCGGCGAGGACGACCGATGCCGTGGTTTGTCCGCTCGGTAGTACGAGAGTCGCTTCGGAAAGGTTCGAGATCAAGCGTCCGTTACCGTCCCTGACGAGGACCTGACCGAGTTTGTTCGGGTTCGAGGAGACGCTTACGGAACTGACGAGGCCTCGCTCGTCGCGTACGGAGACGAGATAGTTCCTCGGCGAGGCCACGGAGTCATTCGTCACGATGTAGACCGCAGGCATCGGGGGGTTGTCGACGAAGGCCGTCGTGCCGGCGTGGCTCTGCATTCCGGCCGGCGCCGTCGGCCTCGCAGGCGAACCTGACGCGAAGGAAAGCGATTGCACCATGCCTGCGCTAACCGAATCCACGGGATACTCATCGCCGTTTACGACTATCGCGTCTATGTCGCCGTGAATTTCGTCGGAAAGGTCCAGGTTGAGGCAGATAACGTTTTTGTTGTCGGAACTTATCATGACGACCGTATCTTGCGGTATGGGCGGGGCCGTGTTGCTTACGAGCGTGATGAAGTACGGGTCATACTGCATGCTCGTCATTTGATTCGTAATTATGAGTGTCGCCGAGATATCTTTGCCTTCGTTGCGTTGCAGAAAAGCGGGGTAGAGTTCGAGCTCGAAGGACTGCCGGTCGTCGGCTGGTACGAAGTCGTAATCGGTAAAGAGAGCGGCGTCCGCTTGAATTGCGGGATCTGAAAATTCGATGCTGTATGCGAGGAAGTGCCGTTTCGGGTTCCGCATGAGAAACTTGACGCGAGCGGCAGTGGCCGAAGGAACGTTCGCGTCTTGCGCGGAATCCTTGCGCCATTCCGTGAGTATGCTGTGCGTGCCGATGCCGGCTTCGGTTGTGTACTCCTCAAGATAGTCCTTAACGGGGGCGAAATGATCCGCGCACGAACTAAGCGCGAAAATCGCGAGAGCGGTCAGGGATAACCCGAGAAATTTTCGTAATGAACGATTCATCAACAGCCTCTGTGCCTTAAATGTAAGTTAAAATTGCCAGCCGATCGACAATGACGGGTGTAACGAGAAAACCTGCATATCCTTCATGAAAACGTAGGTACAATCGCCGGAGAGGTCAGCGTACATTCGTTTCTTGAAGTAATAATGAAGCGATAGGCCCGCGAGTCCCGAAAAACTCGACGGGGAAAATGCCGGCGACGTGACGCCGTTATTAAACGCGAATTCCAAGTTATGAAACACGGTATAGCCCGGGCCGATATGGCACGCGAACATGAGTTTGTTTTTTATCAGCGAACGCTGATACACGAACACGAGATGCGCCATGGCCCAGTTCATCGTCAGATCGTAAAACTCGGCTTCGTTACTGACGCGAGAGCCCGACGCGAAGAGTCCCACGCCGAAATACCCGAACGAGCGTTTATACGGAATAAACGTCGCCTTCGCGATGACGCCGATGGGAATGAACGAGGACTCGAAGTATTTGTCTATCGTGCCGTCCCAGAGGACGACCGTCGGCATGTATCCGATCGACACATCAAGGTCCATCGGCTTGATGAACTTAAAGACGACGGGTTCCGACGAACCCGAAAGCCCGCCAGGGTTATCGACGCGAAGCGCGTAGGAACCGGTATCGATCGAGTCGATCGGGAAGGTGACGCGGAGGGTTTCCCCGTCGGGATCCGATTCAACGATCGTGAGCGTATACTCGCGATTTCCCTCATCTGTGGATACGAAGGTTACGGTTGACGCCGCAAGGAGGTTGTCGCCTTCGACCGTGAAAAAGTCGGAGTTATCCTCCTCGAAATACACGGCGTCGGGGGATACGTCGTCGATCTTCGGCTGAAGCGCGCGGATAACCGTGAACGGAAACCATTCGCTCGTGAGGGCGGGCCGCTCGAGCACGTCGTACACGACAAGCCGGTAGCGGTACTCGCCGGGCGCGAGACGCACCTCAATCTGCGGCGTTGTAACGCGGTCTTCCCGAACGGTCGACCATGTGTCTTTCTTGCCAAGCCGTTGAATCGTGACGTCGTAGTAGGGGCAATACCGGACTTCTTCCCACTTGATCGCTTGCGTAAAGACGATGCCGTCGTCGTTTTCTTCGTGCCAATAGTCGTTTTCGACTATTGGTACGGCCGGCGTCTCCGGGTTCGCCGATTGTTGCGTCGCGGTTGTAGCATCTTCTCCCACGAGCGGCTCGTGCGATAAAAGGGCGAGGGCCGCGAACGAAGCGAGAAAGAACGGTTGATGCATGCGGCGCGGTTTAGTTGCCATAGAGCGTCCTCTTGGTGCGGGAACGAGGGGCGCTCAGTTCCGGAATGTCTATCTTGAAATCAGACCGCGCGGATTCTCCTCGCTGTAGAACGATTACGCCGTCGACGATGCGAACGGCCTCGACCGTCCAGCGGAATTTCCCCGAGTTCAGCGCCTTGAGATCCGTCAACACCACCGAGGTTTTGGCCGTCTCTTTGCTGACAAGGGCGACCTTTCCCGACGGGGAGAGAAGCTCGAAGCGATAATGCGTGGCGCCCGGAACGACTTCCCAAGAAAAGGCGATTGATTTGTTCGACGAGAAAAAGTCAGGACCGAGTATCTCGCCTGCGCGAGGCTCGATAAGAGAGCTTTTAGGCAATCGGGGAATCGCGGAGACCGCGATCGACGAAGGATTGTTCGGAGAGATGTTGAAGCCGTCTTCCGTGAAGCCGACGACCGTCCACCACCAGGTTCCGGCTTCGAGCCGGGGAAGGCGAACGGAGCGCGCCGGATTTTCTATGACGATGTCGTCGCTCCCCGGAACGGAACCGTTGTCGATCGAACGGGCGTCGAGACCGCCTTTGCTTCTCGATATCACGAGTCGCGCGCTCGCGGGGCGCTCTATGCTCGACCACTTCACGGTACCGGGCCTGAGCACGGCTTCGATGCCGTCGACGCGAAGGCCGCTTGCGGGCGAATCTAGGCTGATGGGCTTGAGCCGCTTGAGATCAAAGGGATACTGACCGATCACGCCGACGCGCCGCGTCGATAACGGGGTTTCCTCGGCCAAGGCCTGAATCGTCCAATACCAAGAGCCTTCCGCGAGCGAGTCGAGCGCAACCGTCGCCTCCGTGCCCTCGATGGCCGATCGCTCGTAGAGCGGCGTCGTGCCGCTCGCGGGCCTGAAAAGCTTTAACGTGTACATCGTGGCTCCCTCGACGGGATTCCACTTGAATACCGAGGGAACGCCGGGGCGAATCACGACGCGCCCGCCCGAGGACGGGAAGACCGGCGTGGGGGTGTCGAGCGGGGGAAGAATCGCGACTTGCCGGGGAGGGGTCGCGAGCTCAAGGTCGCCCAGGCGCGCGACGACGCGCCAATACCACGTGCCGACGGGTAGTTCGGAACCGCTCGCCGTTCCGCCGTTTTGGACGCTGTCGACGAAGGGCTCGGCAAAGTCGTTCGTCGCGGAAACCTGAAAGCGCGTGTCCGAGGGAACGTTGGTTTTCCAGGTGAAGGGCGTGTCGGCCGCGAGGTTCTGGGAAATCGAATAGCCTTCGGGCGGATACGAGGCGCGCTGGACGAGGTCGCCCGAAAGGGCGATAAAGGGGCGAACCTCGGAGGCGGGCGATTGCGCGCCTTCGCTGTCCTGCTGGCGAACCGCCCAGTACCATTGGCCGTCGGCAAGATTCGCCCGCGCGCGGTCGATCGCGTAGACGTTGTCCCGCACGACCGCGTCCACGACCGGAGAGGCGAGCGTCGGCGAAGCGGAGATCGTGATACGGGTCGTGTCGATGTCGGGGTTGTCGCGCCAGGAGAAGGCGAGGCTTCGCGAGGTCGAGCGGGTATTGAGAATCTCGTTCGCTCGGGGGACGATGAGCGCGGGGGCCAGAAGATCGCCGCTTCTTCGGATGGTGAAGCTTCGAACCGCGGTCTCGCCCGAGAAGCCCTCGTCGTTGATCGGATACCACGGCGCCACGCGCCAATACCAGCGGCCCTCGGCGAGGGACGAAACGATGGACGAGGGATTCGAGCAGCGCTGGTCGACGACGGGCGCGTTCATTCCCGGGTTATCGGCGACGGTGAGCCGCCAAAAGCTCGCGTACGGGTTCGACGTCCACAGAAAGCGGACGGCGGGCTTTCGCGCGCGGTATGAGTAGGCGTAGCCTTCGGCCGGCGCGATCGGCGCGGGATCGGGTGCCGAGTAAATCCTGAACTGCCCTTCTTCGCGGATATCGCTTCCGTCAAGAAGCCGCCAGTACCACGCGCCTTCCGGTAACCGCGTCTCGGCGGCGTTTTCGCCTTGCAGGCTTACGCTTTGTTTCGTTTGCGCGAAGGCGCGCTCGCGGGAAAGAACTACCGTATAGCCGGACGCGTCGCTTTTATCGGAAAGCCGAAACGCGACGGGATAGCCGCCCGCGCCGTGCTGAACGAAACGCGCGTTCGGCTCAGGGGAGGCAAGGCGCGCAGGCGCCGCTTCGAGCGTACCCGAATCGGAAAGAGAGGCGCTTTCGCCGCCTTCGATGCGCTCGCCCGAAGTCGTTTCGGCAAAGCCTTCGATCACGCGAACGGAAAGGCCGCCGGTATCGCTTGCGGCGCGAGCGGCGACGGAACCTCCCGCTGAGAGCGTGAGTCGTTTCCCTCCCGACGAGAGCGCGAGGGATGACTCTCCGTCGCCGCCCGACACGACGACCGATCCTGATTCGAGCGAGACTTCGCGCGAGGTCGAGTCCTTCACGATGATCTGGATCATCGTGTTCTCGGTGAGGTCGACGCCGGTGCCGTCGGGAAAATGGAGCGTAGCCTCTGAGAGTTCCGCCGTGCGTATCGTGTCGCCGTTGTAGACGGGCGATTCTTGCCTGAGGCGGTCCCAGAGCACGCGCTCGGCTATGCGCCGCTGCGCGGAGCGGTGCTTGAAGGTGATGATTGCCACCGGGCCTTCGTTGAACTTCACGAGGGCGGCGTTCAGTTCCCGCGCGAAGGCGTTCAAGCTCATGAACGCGCCCGCGAGGCAGAAAAGAACGACCAGCGCGTCTTTAGCCCTGGATCTTATATTTCTTTTCGTCAGCATCGAGATCTACCTTTTGATAATCGGGGGTGGGGAGTCCGAGGAGGTCTCTCACGTCTTGCAGCGTCGCGGGGCCCGAAGGTCCCGCCCCGGGAATGTCGGTCGCCGAGGGAATATTGACGAGCGCGAAGAGGCGCGTCTTCTCGCTTTTTCCCTTGACGGATACCGAGGGCATCTCCTCGACGGTTACGAAGTCCCTCACGAGGTTCCAGGTATGTTCCGTTATTAGTATGTCCGTTGAAAGGGGCTTATTGAGAGATTCGGTTCGGGACGCGAGGTTAACCGCGTCGCCGATCACCGTGTATTCCATTCGCTCGTGCGATCCGATCTGTCCCGCGATAACCTCTCCGGTGTTGACGCCGCAGCCGATTTTGATGATGGGCTTTTTATCGCCGCCGCGGCCCTTGTTAAACTCGATGAGGGCCGCGCGCATCGCGAGGGCGGCTCTCATGCAGTTTCGCGCGTCCTCTTCGGGGCTGCCCGCCGATACGGGAGCTCCCCAAATCGCCATGACGGCGTCCCCGATAAACTTGTCGACGACGCCCTGCGTCGTGTTGACGCATGAGACCATCCGGGTCATGTATTCGTTTAGGAACTCGACGACCTCGTACGGCTCGAGCCGCTCGGAGATCGAAGTGAAGGAGCGGATGTCCGAAAAGAAGATGGTCGCGGTCTTTGCCTCGCCGCCGAGGGTGAGCTCGCCGCGAGCCGCCTTTTCGGCGATCTCGGGATTAATGAAGCGGCCGAAGGTTTCCTTGAGTCGCTCGCGTTCCGCGAGTCCGAGTGCCATCTCGCCGAATCGCCGCGTCAATACGCTGAGTTCGTCGCGGCCCTTCGACGGAACGGTCACGCCGAAGTTTCCCCGCGCGATCTCTCCCGACGCGGCCGCGAGGCGGCGAATGGGCTTACTGATCGACTTCGAGAAGAACCAGATGAAGAGTATGGCGATGCAGAGGACGGCGAGGGTCAGCCAGACGTTCTGGATGGTCGTTCGCCTGACGCCTTCGAACACGAGCGAGGACTCAATCGTCGTCAAGACCCCGATGTCGGCGACGGTAAGCCGTCGGTACGCGCCGAAATAGTCCTGCTTTTTGCCCGTTTCCGAATTTTGGTAGGCGTAGCGAATCTGCCGGTTAATGTCGTTATTCTCGCGCATGGCGGTCACGAGGGGGTAGTCGCGCATGTTAAGCCCGGCGAGCACGAGGCTCGAGTCCGAGTGTACGAGAAGGTCGCCTGCGTGGTTGACCATGAGCGAGGTGTTGAGGGTTCCGGTGCCGAAGGTCTCCCCGAGGGACTCGGTAGAGAAAAGAATGACGACTGCCTGTTTGTAGCCCCATTCGGCCCAGGGGTACACGAGGGCCATCATGGGGACGCCGAAGACGGGCGAGGCGTTCAGGGCGAATGACGCTCCGTCTTCCGCTAGATCGACGCTTTCTTTTTCAGAGCCGACGAATTCGCCGACGCGCGTGGGGTCGAGTTCGTTCGCGAGGAAAAATCGGTTATTGACGTATTCCGTTGAGTGGGTCGTTCCCGATCCGTCGGAGAGTATAATCGCGGCGATGGACGGGTTTCGTTCGTAAAAAAAGGCCGCGGCTTGGCGCGAAAGGGCGCCGGTCGAGCCCGCCGCGTTGATGAGGTCCAGCAACAGGAAGACGTTTGCCCGGATGGTCGTGAGTTCTGCTTCTGCCGCGGTCGCGGAGCGTGTATTGACCGTATGGTTGTTTTCCTCGGCCGTAATTCGCACGTCCGAGCTCACGTAGTACGTGACGAGGGCGGTAATCGTGCCCAGCGAGACCAAAACGAGAATCGTGATAATCAAGACAAGCTTGGCCGCGATAGAAAACTTGATTTGGGCCCTATCAAGCCCATCGGATGCAGGTTCCTCGGAACGCATTCGGTACTCCTCTGTTGTTGTAATGAGGTGAGTTTATCTTATTGAAGACAATAAATCAAATATATCCAGAAGGTATTTGGGGAAAAGAGAAAATAATCAGTAAAAGTACTTAGCTCGTGTCCGCTTTCTCGTCCTTGGCGGTTCACTTTTTCCAACATATCGGGTCGCAGAGAAAGGTGACGGTGAGTTCGCTCAAGGCTTCGGGCGGTCGGTTTTGGTACCATTCGAGGGAGGGGCGGGACGGGTCGCGCTCCCATCCGCTTGACGGAAAAAACGTTTCGCGCGCGTTTTCCCAAACGGCGCGATATTATACACGGCCAAGTCGCGGGAATCCGATGCGTTCGGT
>CAYSEA010000036.1:23805-24034 GCA_964429975.1 uncultured Treponema sp. | reverse complement strand
GCTTGATCGCCATGAACTCGTCGAGGACGGCCGCGTCGTCGGCGAAGCGCTCGAGGCCCTTGAGCTTCGAAAGATCCTTCTCCCATCCTTGCCCGATCTTCCCGGTAATGAATCGCGAGAGGCGCGGGTTCGCGGAAAGAAGCCACCGCCGCTGGGTAACGCCGTTCGTCTTGTTGTTGAACTTCGCGGGATAGAGCCCGTACCAGTCGGCCAGGGCCACGTTCTTCAG
>CAYSEA010000036.1:0-23795 GCA_964429975.1 uncultured Treponema sp. | reverse complement strand
AGTATCTCGGTATGGAGCGCGGCGACGCCGTTGACGGAGAAACAGCCGACTATGGCGAGCCACGCCATCTTGATCATGCCGTCGCCGATGATCGCCATCGAGTTTTGCCTCTTCCAGTCGCCGGGAAATCGCTCGCGGAGCTCGGCGAGAAACCTGCGGTTAATCTCTTCGACGATCTGGTAGACGCGCGGAAGGAGGCCCTGGAAAATCTCGATGGGCCATTTCTCGAGCGCCTCGGAAAGAATGGTGTGGTTCGTGTACGCGAAGGTCTTCGTCACGATGGCCCATGCCTCTTCCCAGCCGAGATAGTTCTCGTCCATCAGAAGGCGCATCATCTCGGGGATCGCTACGACCGGATGGGTGTCGTTGAGCTGGATGACGTTATAGTCGGGGAAGCTCTTGAAATCGGCGCCGTGGTCGCGCTTGAACTTGAGCACGAGGTCCTGCAGGCTCGCCGAGGTGAAGAAGTATTGCTGTTTGAGCCTGAGCGCCTTTCCCGAAGGGCCGGAGTCGTTCGGATAGAGGACCCGGGAGATATTCTCCGCGCTGTTCTGCCGCTCGACGGCGCGGTTGTAGTGCATGTCGTTAAAGAGCTGAAGGTCGAAGCCGTTCTCGGAGCTCGCCTCCCAGAGGCGCAGTCGGTTGACGGTCCTCGTGCCGAAGCCGACGATCGGAACGTCATACGGCGTCGCCGTGATCTCCTCCGCCCCCACGAGGCGGTAGGACGTGTGTCCGTTCGGGGCCTTTTCCGCGACGGGAGTCCCGCCGAAGCACACTCGCACGGCGAGATCGGAACGCTTGACTTCCCAGGGGTCGCGGTGCTTGAGCCAGTTATCGGGATACTCGACTTGGTATCCGTTCTCGATGTGCTGCTCGAACATCCCGTACTGATACCGGATACCGTAGCCGTGTCCGGGATAGTCGAGGGTCGCGAGGGAATCGAGGAAACACGCCGCGAGACGGCCGAGTCCTCCGTTTCCGAGACCGGCGTCAGGCTCCTCTTCCTCGATCACGTTATAGTCAAAGCTGAGTTCGTCGAGCGCCTCTTGAACGGAATTCATGATTCCGAAATTGATGAGGTTGTTCCCGAGCGCGCGCCCCATGAGAAACTCCGCCGAAAGATAGTACATCTGCCGAACCTGGCCGTCCTCGTATTCCTTGCGCGTCGCCATCCAATTCGTGGTGATATGGTCCATGACGGCGGTGGAAACCGCGTCGTATATGTCGTGTCGGTTCGCCTCGTCGAGGTTCTTTCCGTAATGACGCTTGAGCCGCGTGCGTATTGATGCCTTAAATTTTTCCTTGTCGAATTCCATGCGTTGCGCGCTCCTTTGTCAGTAAACCGGTTTAATCTGCACCTTACACCATTCTCGCGATGAGGACAATCGCGCTTCGCGAGAGGGCGACGAATTTATCCTGACCGGGAAGCGCCTCTTCCTTCCCCGACTCGAGAATATCGTCGGGCGATTCCCGCGACGTATCGATGGCGCGAAGCCACACTTTCCCCGGGGCAGGCGGCGGAACCGTCACGGTCACGTCCTTGCCCGAGGCGTTGTACACGATGTAAAAGTCGTTGTCGTCGCGATCCGTCAATATCGCCGCGCGACTCCCCATGAGCCGATATGCGATGAACGAGGCGAGACGCGACCAGTCGGCGGGATTGCCCTCCGCGTCGAACCACGTAACGTCGGGCGCCGAATGATGCGGGAGGTCCTTTCCCGAGAGAAACTCGGGCCGGAGGAAGGCGGGGTGCGTCTTTCGAAACCGAATGGCCTCGCGCGCGAATCGAAACAATCCGGCATGGCGCTCGCGAAGCGACCAGTCGAGCCAAGACGTCTCGTTGTCCTGGCAATACGCGTTGTTGTTGCCGCCCTGACTCCTGCGTATCTCGTCTCCCATCAGGAGCATGGGCGTGCCGAGCGACAGAAGCAAGGTCAGAAGCATGTTCTTGGCCTGCTGGGCGCGCGTCGCCTCGATGGCGGGATTGTCGGTCTCGCCCTCGACGCCGTAGTTGTAGCTCACGTTGTGGTCGCTTCCGTCCCGGTTCTCTTCGCCGTTGTCCTCGTTGTGCTTGCCGTTGTACGACACGAGGTCGTTGAGGGTAAAGCCGTCGTGGCTCGTGAGAAAGTTGATCGAATGAAAGGGCTTGCGCCCGTCGCGGAGATAGAGGTCCGAGGAGCCGGTAACCCGCGTGGCGAGGTGATGCGCGGTTCCCGGATCCCCGCGCCAAAAGGCCCGCACGTCGTCGCGAAAGCGGTCGTTCCATTCCGCCCAGCGCCCGCCGGGGAACCAGCCGACCTGATAGGCGCCGCCCGCGTCCCAGGCTTCCGCGATGATCTTGGTTTGCCTGAGTATGGGGTCCTCGGCGATTCGCTCGAGCATCGGCGGGTTCTCGAGCAGGCGGCCCTTTTGGTCACGGCCGAGAATGGAGCCGAGGTCGAAGCGAAAGCCGTCGACGTGCATTTCGGTAACCCAGTAGCGAAGGCAGTCGAGGATAAACGTGCGCACGACGGGATGGTTGCAGTTGACGGTGTTGCCGCACCCGGAAAAATTGCGATAGTAGCGCCGATTATCCTCGAGCATGTAATAGATGGGATTGTCGAATCCGCGAAGGGACATCGTCACCCCCCGCTCGTTTCCCTCGGCCGTGTGATTGAAGACGATGTCGAGAATTACCTCGATGCCGGCCCGATGAAGCTCGCGCACCATCTCCTTGAACTCGCGCACGGCCCCCGAGCCGGAGCGGTCGAACGCGTACGCGGCCTTCGGGGCGAAAAAGGCGATCGTGCTGTATCCCCAGTAATTCGTGAGTCGCTCGCCCGAGCGCGGGTTCGTACGCGAGTTCTCGAACTCGTCGAATTCCTGAATCGGCAAGAGCTCGAGGCTCGTTATCCCGAGCTCCTTGAGATACGGAATCGCCTCGATTACGCCGCGATAGGTACCGGCGTGCGGCAAGCCCGAGGAAGGATGCACGGAAAGTCCCTTGACGTGCGCCTCGTAGAGAACGCTGTACCGAAGCGGATAGTTGAGCGGGCGGTCGCCCTGCCAGTCGAAGTCGTCATCGTCTACGACGACGCATTTCGGGAAACCAGCCGCCGAACGGACGCTCGAATACGCGAGGTCCATGTCGATATGCGGAGGCCTCCGGTCCGCCGACTCGATGCCCTTGAAGACAGATGTCGGCGTGAGGGCCTTGGCATAGGGATCGATAAGATACTTATGCACGTTGAAACGCAAGCCTTCGTTCGGGCGAAACGGCCCGTCCACGCGATAGAGATAGAGCGCGTCCTTGCCGAGATCGGGGCAGAAAACATGCCACACGTCGCCGGTGCGGTTGCGTTTCGGGTCAAGGGTATAGGACGCGTACGGCTCGGTCGCGTCCGCCGACTCAAATAGCTCAAGAATGACAGCGGTTCCGTTTCGCGTGAAAACGCTGAAATTGACGCCGCCCGTCATGACGGTCGCGCCGAGAGGAAGGGGTTTACCTGGCAGAAAGCTGTTGGTTGACATACAATCTCTAAAATTATAGTGCGTTATTGTTTATTGTGCTAGAATACCATCATGGAGCAGTCATGAAAAGCATCCCCATAATAAGTAAGAAAGCCTCCACGGTCGCCGCGTTTCGTTCCGCCTGCGGCCGTTCGGCGGGCGAGTTCATCCCGATTATCCTCTCGAAGAACGAAGAAACCATCTCGTATTTCCATTACGAACTGCCGGAGATAAAGATCGTCGATTTCGGCGACGGGGAAACGGACGCGCGCGCGCTCATGAAGGTCATTCACGAGGACCCGTGGCTCCTCTTCGGCGGGATAATCGCCATCGTGAACAACCATCAGGAAAAAAACGCGCTCGAAAGGGACCGCGACGCCAATATTTTGCTCGTCCTCCGAAGGGCCGACTTCGAGGCAAACGTCGACCGCATCCTCCGCATCCTCACGCAGAACAAGCAGTTTCTCTTTAACCGCGGCATGCAGCAGCAGATGAATACGAACGAGACCGGCTCGTTCACGAGCGACAACGACCCGATGGACATTCTGTTTTACTGCAACCTCATCACGAACTATCTCTATAACACGAACCGCATCAACGACGAGGGCCGTTCCGGCGTGCAGGGCGCCCTCATGGAGCTACTGCTCAACGCCGTCGAGCACGGCAATTGCAAAATCAGCTACGACGAGAAAACAGCCTGGCTCTCGGCGGGAAAAAACATGCTCGACTTGATTTCCGAGAAGAGCAAGGACCCGCAGGCGCGCGACAAGAAAGTCTACATCTCATACGATATATCGAACTTGCGAACGAGAATCTCGGTGAGGGACGACGGCGACGGTTTCGACTGGCGAAAGCGCCTCGCGGCCGAGCTCACCGCCGGCCTCCACGGCATGGGCATCAAGCTCGCCGAGTCCTTCGTCTCGTCCGTTTCGTATAACTCGTCGGGCAACGAGGCCTCGTTCGAGATCGCGAACCAGCGCGACGCCACGAACTCGATCCCGGTCATCATGCAGGAACAACAGGTGCTCAACTTCGAGGACCGCCAGATCGTATGCCGGGAAAACGAACTCACCAATGACATGTACTACATTCGTTCGGGAAAATACGCGGTCTACGTGCAGCGGAAGCTCGTCACCGTGCTCAACCCAAACGATATCTTCATAGGCGAGATGTCGTTCCTCTTGAACGACCGGCGCTCCGCCACCATCATGTCGGTCGGCTCGGGCTCGCTCGTAAAAATCCCGAAAATGGTTTTTATCTCCCTCATCCGGGAGCGCCCTCATTACGGCATATTCCTCTCGCGCCTTCTCGCCCAGCGGCTCGTGCGGCAATCAAACCAAACCGTGCAGATCAGGGGAGAGTTTAACCGACTCAAGCAGGAATTCGACGGGATGAAATCGGCGGAAGCGTAGTGGAGACGAATCCGATACGGGAGATCATCCGCGAAAACTGGCAGGATGACTCGACGACGTTCGTCTTTCCGAGCCAAGTCGCCTCCGCACTTTGGCTCGAGTCCGCGCTCGGCTTTCTTGGCGTCGGAACCGTCGCGGCCGATCGCTTCATCGCGTGGGATCGCTTCAAGGAAGACGCGCTTCGGGCGAGCGTCTCCTCTCTCAGGCCCGTCTCCTCGATCGTCAGAAAGCTCTATGCGCTCGACCTCGCGCGCAGAAACGCGGCGGCAAAGGCGCCCTTACTCAGCGACGTAATCCCGGCACAGTTTGCTGAATCGGGCGAAAAATTCTCTCCGTGGATATCGCGCATGCTTCCCTCTCTTTCGCCCTGGCGAGCTTCCGGAAACCGGGAGCGCGGCGGCGACGCGCGCGCGAAGGATAGTGAAGACCGCGATCTCGCGTATATCGCCGACGATTATGAATCCTTCCTTTCGCGCCACGGTCTCTTCGAGCCTGCGTGGCAAAAGCCGCCGATCCTCGACCGGGGACGAACATACCTCGTGTTCTTTCCCGACGCGATAGAGGATTACTCCGAATACGCCGACATCATCGCGAATACCCCCTTCGTCCGCGCGATTCGCGCCGAAGAGCTCGCGGAAAAATCCGTAAGCGGGACGGCTGACGACTCGCCAAACGAGACGCGGGCTCGAACGCTTTCCGTGTTCGAGACGAGCAGGGAAGAATACCGCGCGGTCGCGCTCCGCATCGAGTCCCTGATAAGAGACGGAACTCCGTCCGAGTCGATCGCGATCAGCGTTCCCGACATCGAGACCGTCGCGCCGTACCTCACGCGGGAGTTGACGCTCAGGGGCATCCGGCACGGATACCGCTCCGGCTCGCCCCTCGCCGCCCTTCCCGCAGGAAGGCTTTTTGCCCTCATCGAGAACTGCGTCGGCTCGGGCTTTATCTTCCGCGCGCTCAAGGCGCTCCTTCTCGATCGGGCGATCCCTTGGTCGCGCCGAGACCTCGCCGAGGAACTCATCGGCTTCGGGATACGCAATCACTGCGTCACTCCCTGGAAGGAAGGCGCGACCGAAATCGACGTGTGGGAAGCCGCCTTCAGGACGCCGCATAAATCGGAGGCACCCGACTGGAGGCTCCGCGACTTTTATCGAGCGCTCAAGTCCCACCTCGTTTCGATAACCTCGGCGAAGCGCTTCGCCGACGTCAGGAAGGCGTACTTCGCGTTCAAGGACGGGTTCCTGGACATGATGCTCCTCCCGCCGGAAGACGACGCCGTCCTCGCGCGATGCGTCGCAGAGCTGCGGAAGCTTGAATCAATTGAGCTTGAGTATCCCGATATCGCGCCCGATCGCCCTTGGCCGGTCTTTCTCTCCACGCTCTCGGAAACGACGTACGTAGCCCAGCGCGCGGGCGGCGGCGTCAGCGTGTTTCCCTTCCGCGTCGCGGCGGGAACCCCGTTCGAGCGGCACTTCGTCCTCGACGCGAGCCAGGAGCGCGCCTCGATCACGTACCGCCCGCTCGGCTTTCTCAGGCAGGATAAACGGGAGCGCGCGGGCGCCGCGGACGTCGACGCCTCGGGAGCGTTTTTCTCGGCATACTCGATCGCGGGCGCGAGCTTTTCATTCTCCGAGCGCGGCTTCAAGGGCTTCGGCGTCCCCCACGGCTGGTTTACCGCCACGGCGCGGCCGGACGCGGCCCTCGGCGACCCCTACGCCCTCGAGCGAGACTTGCTCACCGGAGGGAAGGGGAAGCCCGACCGCGCATATCGGGCCCAAACGGAAGGATACGATCGCTTTATCGAGCGCGCGTGGCCGCCTGAGGTTTCGTATCTCTCGAAGGCATACGGCGCCGAACCCGAGGCGCTTACGGCGCGCGTGCGCGAGCTTCAAACACACGACGGCGTGGTTCGCGTGAGCCAAAGCGATCTTACGTACTTTTGCAAGTGCAACGCATCCTGGTTTCTCTCGCACGCGCTCGGCATCAAGCCGATGACGCGCGACGCCGAGCTCCCGAACGAGCGAAACCTCGGGCTTCTCTATCACGCGGTCCTACGCGACCTTTTCGCTCGAATACGCGAAGAGGACGGCGTGTTTGTCTCGGCGCACCTCGACCGTTACGAAGAATGGGCCGTCTCGTTCGCGCGCGACGCGACGAGCGATCACGCGGAATTTCGCGGACCGCTCGCAGCCCCGCTCATCGAGACGCTCAGCAAGCGAATCGCCGACGGTATCTCGGGGATACTCGCGCGCGACGCAGAATACCTCGACGGCTTCGCGCCTGCGTATCTCGAGCACGACCTTTCCTTCACGGAAGGCGGCGTCAGATATTACGGCAAGATTGACCGTATATCGATCAATCCCGCCGACGGCACCGCCGTTATCATCGACTACAAATCCGGAAAGTCGCAGGGACCCTCCGCGTACACCGTCGATCCCGACGGGGACGAAGAGGAAACCGCTATCCTCGCGGATTACCAAATACCGATGTACGTACACCTTGCGGAAAAATCCCCACAGAGTCCGTGTTGCGGCAAGAGCGTCAGGGAAGCGTGGTTTGCCTCCATCAAGGAACGGAAATTTCGCCCCATCGTGACCGATAACGACGGTATACGAATCACCAGCAAAAAAGGACCGAAGGTTCGCGAGGAATTCGAAGACGCGATGCGCGCCCTCGGCGCCGGCGTGAGTTCCTTCGCGGCCGCGGTCCGCTCAAACGACTGGAGGCGGCCTGAAGGGCTCGAGCGCTCGGTCTGCGCCTCATGCGACTTTCGCGCCGTATGCCGCTACCTCTATTCCGTGGGAGGACGCTCGTGAGAAGCTACGAAAGCCTGATGGAAGAGCTTGACGCGACCCAACGCGCCGCGGCGACGGTCAGGGGCAACGCGGTCATCGCGGCGGGCGCGGGATCGGGAAAGACGCGCGTGCTCGCGGCGCGCTACGCCCATCTCGTCGTTGAGCGCGGCTTCCCGCCGTCTTCAATCCTCGCGCTTACCTTCACGAGAAAGGCCGCAGCCGAAATGTACTCGCGCATTCACGCGACGCTGCGCGACACCGACCATCCCGCGGCGCGCGAGGCGGTCGCGAATTTTTCTTTCGCGCGAATAGACACGATCGACTCCTTTTGCAACTCCGTCGCGCGCGCGGCCTGCCGCTCGTACGGCATCGCGCCCGAATTCTCGATAGACGACGAGCGCGCCGAAAGCCTCGCCGACGAGCTCGCCCTTTCGTTCCTCCTCGAGCGCAGGGCGAGCCCCGTAATCGGCCAGCTGATGAAACGCTACGCCCTCGCGGAACTGCCGTCCCGCTTTTTCGCGCAGACGATGGTGCGTCACTCGCCGATCACGCATCCGCTCGACCTCGCGGCGACCTTTGCCCGCCAAAAAGACGCGACCGCGCGCCGCATCGAATCCGCGCTGGATTCCGCCTATGCGTCCTTCGCCGCGCTCTCGGGGCTCGGGCGGGGAACGAAAACACTCGACGATATCGCGGACCTTCTCTCAAGCGTGCCTGATCGCCCCGATCCGTCCGATCGCGCCTCGTTTGTCGCCTTTCTCTCCTTCAGCTCGCGCCTTGCCAAGGTGCGCCTGCCGGGAAACGCGACGAAGGAAGCCTTAAAAATGGCGAAGGAACTGTGCCAAGAATACCGGGAAAAAGCGCACGCGCCGCTCCTCGCGCTCGCGAATTTTAGTTTGAACGAAGACATTATCCGAGACGCTTTCTCGCTTCTCGCGGAATTTCAAAGCCTCTTCGCGCAGAAAAAACGAGAGGCGGGACTGCTTACCTTCACCGACGTATCGAGAATGGCGCTTGACGCCCTCACAGACGACCCGTCCTTACGCGCTTCCTACAAGGCGACATTCAAGTCGATTATGATAGACGAGTTTCAGGACGACAACGATCTCCAGCGCGACCTTCTCTTTCTCCTCGCCGAACGGGCCGACCGAACGGAAAAGACGGTACCCCGCGCCGACGAGCTGAGCGAAGACAAGCTCTTCTTCGTCGGCGACGAAAAGCAGTCGATCTACCGGTTCAGGGGCGCCGACGTTTCGGTCTTCCGCTCGCTCGCCCGGGAACTTGGCTCCGCCGGCGCGAAGCCGCTCGCCACAAACTACCGATCTGAGCGCGCGCTCATCGAGTCGTTTAACGAGATTTTCCCGACGGTGTTCCTCGACGCGAGGCGCGAGGGCCGCGACGTTCCTCCCTACGAGGCGTCGTTCGAGCCGATCGCCGCGAGGCCGGAGACTAAGCCTGAACATGGCGATAGTCGCGGCGATAATCGCGACGATGAGCGCGGCGTTCAGCGCGGCGCCGCGGACGAACAGGCCTCCCCGATCGAAATTTTGCTCATAGACGCCGCAAAAGTCGCGGAGGCCTCGCCCGAGGCGCTTTCTCCCGACGAAACCGAGGCCGCGGCGGTCGCGGACCGCATCGCGGGCCTCATCGAATCCGGATTCACGATTCGCGACGGAGACTCGACGCGGCCGATCGCGGCCGACGACATCGCCATACTCTTTCGCACGGGGCGAAGCCAGCAGCTCTTCGAATCGCAGTTGCGCGAGCGAGGCGTGCCCTGCCAGTCCGAAACCATCAAGAGCCTTTTTTCCGACGCGCCGGTAAACGACATCTATTCGCTGCTTCGCCTTGCGGTCTTCCCGGCCGACGACACCGCCTACGCCATCCTCCTTCGCTCGCCGTTCGTCGGCCTCGGAGACGAGGGCTTCGCGATCGCGATGCTCGCCCGCCTCTCGGACGACGGGCAACCGAAACCGGAGCCCTTCGGGGCGGACGCGGCAAGCGCGATGGGCGAAATCGACCGCGCTGCGTTCGCGCGCGGCGGCGAGCTCTGGGCGTCCATCCGCGACTCGGTCGACCGCGTGAGCGCGCACGAGCTCGTGACACGCGCGTGGTACGCCGAAGGCTATCGCTACCTCATCGAGACGCGGCGCGACCTTGCGCCGTACCGCGAGCTCTTCGACTACTTCTTCGAGCTCGCGCGCAGGTCCGACGAGCGAGGAGAGACCCTCGCGACCTTTCTCGACGGAATCGCCGAGCTTCGCGAATCCGAGGAGAGGATCAATAACATCGACATTCCCGTCGACCGCTCGGGCGGCGTGCGGCTGATGACCGTGCATAAAAGCAAGGGGCTCGAGTTTCCCGTCGTCTTCCTCGTCGACGCGTCAAATAACGGCCGCGGCGAGCGAAACGGAGAGCCGGTATATCTCTCGCGCGAATGGGGCCTTTCGGTCAACGCGGGAAGCCCCAACGGCGCGGAAAACGCCTCCGTAAACTGGTGTTACGACGAGGGTCGCGACGAGGAAATTTCCATGGCGCTGGCGGAACTTCGCCGGCTTCTCTACGTCGCCATGACGCGAGCCGAACGTCGCCTCTACATTTCGGCGGTCGTAAAAACAAAAAGAAAAGAGGATGACGCCGATTTTGAGCCGACGGCGCGCGGACTTCTCGAGAACCTGAGCGAAAAACGCGATAAACGGAAGGGCGCGAAGGATCTTTCCTTCCTTGACCTCCTCTTGCCGGCGCTTCTTGCCGAGAACGCGAAGAACCTTACGATTACCGCCATTGATCCAATCTTGCGTAGCGTCCGCATGCGCGAGACGCGACTTCGCCATCCGATCGAGTCAAACGCCGACAAGGGAAGCGCGCCAGTGCGAAAAAATCCCTTTGAGGGGCTTCCCCTTGCGGATTATCCGTCTGGACCGCGCAGGCGATACGCGGCATCGAGCCTTGCCGAGGAACTATTTGGCATGGAAAGCGATCTGTCCCGCGCGGAGTCTACGCAAAAAAAAGCAGAACAGGACGATCCCCTTCATCGTTTGATGCTTGAGGCGAATATCTCTGCGGCAGACTTTGGAACGCTCGTGCACGCGTGTATCGAGGCGCGGTTTGAAGGCCGAGAACTTCCGTTTATCCCCGAGGTCATTAAGGAAGCGGTAACCGCGATGGCGGGCCGCTTTATCGAATCTCGCCTCGGCACGCTCGCGCTCGCCGCCGACTGGCGCGCGACTGAATACGGCTTTCTCACCGAGTATCAACATGACGGCCAAACGCTCATCGTTTCGGGGCAGGCGGACCTCGTCTTCGAGTCTGAGGGAGCGGTCTACGTCGTTGACTACAAGTCGGATCGGGAAGAAGACCCTGAACGGCATGCCGTTCAGCTTGCGGTCTACCGAAAAGCAATGGGGGATTTGCGCAAGAAACCGGTACAAACGTGGCTTTTTTATCTTAGATCGGGCGTTGCGACCCTGGTTTCTGGGTAAAAACATCCGATTTCAACCAGAAAACGGGGGTATCGCCGCCATGAGAACGCGAAGCCCGGTAAAGTTTTACTTCTTGAGCGCCGATACATACATATGAATAGGCGGGCTCTCGGTAAACCTATGAAAAGCCGACCTCCCTGTGCTAGACTGGTTGAGCAGCTAACGGTAGCAGAAGGATTATTAATGAAGGATTTGCAGTATTACATCACGCGTCCCAAGGTTGATGCGCACAATCACCTCAACTTAGGGATGCGTTACAGCTCATACCTCGAATGGTCCGGAACGCCAATACCGAATTTCCCCCGTAAAATGAACGGCCTCGACGACATGCACGATGTCATCTCCAAATATACCCGCCCTCGCTGCCAAACCGCCGAAGACGTCATAAGCCTCATCGACATGTCTCTCAACGACGCGATTTCCGACGGCGTTACCATTCTTGAAGGCTCGATCGATATCGGTTTTATGGTGCATTTTCATAAGGATATCGAAAAATTCCTTCTGATGGTGACCGGATTCGTCTCTCGATACCGAGACCGAATAGACTTTCGCCCCGAACTCGGGTTTGGCAAAACTTTTGACAAGGCAAAAATCGCGAAATGGGCGCCGCCGCTCATGGAAAGCGGGACCTTCAAAAGCATCGACCTCTACGGCCCCGAAGTCGAGGACGGAATCGAAGACTTCAAGTACCTCTTCACGCTCGCCGAGAAGCTCAATATCAAGAAAAAAGCGCACGTGGGGGAATTTTCCGACGCCGCGTCGGTGCGCCGGTTCGTCGAGTTCTTCGACCTTCACGAAGTTCAGCATGGAATCGGCGCCGCCGCGGACGACTCGGTACTCCGGTTCCTCGCGGACCGCAAAGTGCGCTGTAACGTCTGCCCGCAAAGCAACTATCTTTTGGGGGCGGTTCCGTCGCTTAAGGCCCATCCGGTCAAGAAGATGCTCGACGCGGGCGTGCCCGTTACCATCGGCACCGATGACCTTCTCTTTTTCGACGCTACGGTCAGCGAGCAGATCTTTGATCTCCTCTCCGAGGGGATCATCACCGAGGCCGACGCCGACACGCTTCTCGCCGAGGGCGCGTAAGCCCTATTTCCGCAAGTACACCATCAAAAGCATGACGTCCGAACTCCGCAAGCCCGAGATCCTCGAGGCTTGTCCGAGCGTCCGCGGCCTGATTTCCTTCAGCTTGAACAAAGACTCCTTCGATATTCCCGGCAGGGCGTCATAGTCAAAATCGCCCGGTATCTCCGCGCCGTCCATTCGCCTGAGCCGGTCGACACGCCGGTCCTGCGCGTCTATGTAGTGGGAGTACCTGATGTCGAGCTCTGCCGACGTCCTGACCTCGGGCGTGAACGCGCCAAAGGACGGATCGAGGGAGATGACGTCCCCGAGGGGGACGAGGGGATCGCGCAGCGCCTCGGCGCACGTTTTTCCCACGTGCTTCGAAAGCGAAGGGAAGGCCCTCGCGTCCTCGGTGGACACGCGCTTCGCGTCCCACAGAACGGTAAGAGCCTCGCGGCTCGCAAGCCGTTCGTGAAGCCGCGCGACGTCGGCGTCGCCCGCAAGCCCGATATCGCGCGCGCGCTCCGTAAGCCGCTCGTCGGCCGTGTCGTGCCTGAGCCGGAGGCGATACTCCGCGCGCGCGGTGAACATGCGATAGGGCTCCTTCGTCCCGAGCGTCACGAGATCGTCGATGAGCACGCCGATGTACGCGTCCGCGCGGCCGAGCGTGAACGAGCCCTCGCCCCGCACGCGAAGGGCCGCGTTGATTCCGGCGATGAGCCCCTGCCCTCCCGCTTCCTCGTAGCCGCTCGTCCCGTTTATCTGACCTGCGGTAAAGAGCCCCGAAAGCCGTTTCGTCTCGAGCGATGCGAAGAGCTGCGTCGGGTCCAAGTAATCGTACTCGACGGCGTACGACGGCCTCGTCACGATCGCGGACTCGAGGCCGGGAACGGTGCGCATGAACTCGTCCTGCACTTCCTCGGGAAGCGACGACGAAAGGCCGTTGATGTACACCTCGTCGGTATCGAGCCCCTCGGGCTCGAGAAAAAGCTGATGGCGCTCGCGCTCCGCGAAACGCACGACCTTGTCCTCGATCGACGGGCAATACCGCGGGCCCACGCCCTGAATTTTTCCGCTATAGAGCGGGGATCGACCGATGTTCTCGCGGATAATCCGATGCGTCTCGCCGTTCGTATACGTCAGGTGGCAGGCGATCTGCGGGAGGATTTTTTCCGGGCTCCCCGAAAACGAAAAGGACGAAACGTCGGCGTCGCCCTCCTGGCGTTCGAGCCCTGAATAGTCGACGCTCTTCGAAAGCACGCGGGGGGGCGTGCCGGTCTTGAGCCTTCCCACCGTAAAGCCCATGCGCCTCAGCGCGACGCCGAGGCCGCAGGCGGCGCTTTCGCCGAGCCGGCCGCTCGAGGCCTCGTACTCCCCGATGAATATCTTTCCCTCGAGAAAGGTCCCGGTCGTCAGCACGACGGCGCGCGCGGTTATCGTCCTGCCGCGCGAGGTGACGACGCCGCGGATCGAGCCAGAGGCGACGAAGCCCGAATCGTCGGCGCCGCTCACGGCGAAGTCGACGACCGTGTCCTGATAGAGATGAAGCCCCTTTTGAAGCTCGAGCGTTCGCTTCGCCAAAAGATGGTATCGGTATTTGTCCGCCTGCACGCGCGGCGCCTGCACGGCCGGGCCGCGGCTTCGGTTCAGGAGTCGGTACTGTATCATCGTCGCGTCGGCAAGTCGTCCCATCTCGCCGCCGAGGGCGTCTATCTCGCGGACGATGTTGCCCTTCGAGATACCGCCGATAGAGGGGTTGCAGGAAAGTTTGCCGATCGAGTCGAGGGACTGGGTGACGAGAAGCGTTGACGAGCCCATACGCGCGGAAGCGAGCGCGGCCTCTAAACCCGCGTGCCCGCCTCCGATAACGATAACGTCATAATCTGTATAACGGAAAGCCATAGAACACCGAGTATAGCGAAGAGGGCCGGCGGCTGTCTATGAACGCGCGTCCGCCCGGATGCGCAAGCGGCGGCGGTGGTTCACGGCATCCTCAAGACGCGGTCGGCGAGGCGCGCGGCCTCCGCCTCGTCGTGAGTGACGTAGAGGGCCGTAAAGGCGAGCTCTCGCTGACGGGCGCGGAGCTCGTCGCCGAGCCGCGCGCGCATCTCGGAGTCGAGCGCGGACAGGGGTTCGTCGAAAAGAACGAGCCGAGGCTCCACGGCGAGCGTTCGGGCGAGAGCCACGCGCTGCCGCTCGCCTCCCGACAGGGTTTCGACCCTTCGCGCGGCGAAGCCTTCAAGGCCCATGAGGTCGAGCCAGCGTTCGGCCGCGACTCGCCGCTCGCGCGTACGAACGCCCATGCACGCGAGCCCATACCCGATATTATCCCCGACGGAAAGATGGCTAAAGAGCGCGGAATCCTGAAAGACCATTCCGACGCGGCGTTTCCCCGGCGGAAGGGCGGTGATATCGACGCCATCAAGAACGACGCGGCCCGAATCGGGAGCGAGAAGCCCCGCTATCATCCTGAGCACGGATGACTTTCCGCACCCTGACGGCCCGAGCACGGCGAGCGACCCGCCCGCCGACACCGTAAATGACGCGACTATCGATTTATCCGGCCAGTCCTTCCGCAAGGAATCGACGACGAGAAACTCACGCGCGCCCATCGCCGACCTCCGCGTCCTGCGCGAAAAAAACGAGCGCGCTCACGGTCGCCAAAACGACCGCGCAAGCGCAGGCCTCGGGGAACCGATAGGATCCCGCCAAACGAAACAGCATGAGCGACAGGTTCTCGAAACCGCCGAGCGATAGGGCGACCGGCAGCGTCGCGTCTCCCGCGCCGATAGCGAAGGAAAGGGCGAAACCGGCGAACGCGCCCCGCGCGACGAGCGGAAGGCGCACGCGAAAGACGGCGTCGAGCCGACGCCCCGAAAGAAGCGACGCGGCATCGTCGACGGCGCGCGGTATCCGGGAAAGCGCTGAGCGAACCTGCGTCCAGGCGAAGGGCCATGAGACGGCGGCTTGCGCGAGCGCGAGCGTGACGGCGTTTCCCCGGGGAACGACGAGGTTCCACCCAAACGCGAGCATCACCGACGAGACGGCGAGCGGCGCGAGCGCGATGATCGAAAGGGCGCGTATATCGCGGCCGCCCGACGCGAGCGCGAGAAAGAGCGCGGACGCCGTCGCGAGAGATGCTGACACGAGCGATACGGCGACAGTCGTTCCGAGCGCGGGAAAAAAGCCGCCGCGCTGCGCGAGAAAGCGCCAGGCGGAAAGCGAAAAGGCCGCCGCGCGGGACCCCGTCGGCATAAACGAACGGACGACGACCGACAAAAGCGGACCGGCGAAAAAAAGAAAGAGGAAGGCAAGGAAGACAAGCGACGCGAAAGCTTCCCCGCCCGATCGAACGCGCGTGCGCGGCACCGGGGAAATAAACCCCGAGGATCCCGCCGAGAGGCGCGACTCGATCCGTCGATAGAGAAGCACGACGCACAGAGCGAGCGCGGTCTCGACGAGGGCGATCGTCCCGGCGAGGCGAAAGTCGAGCGACGAGCGCGCGGCCTGATAAAGCTCGACTTCGAGGGTCGTTCCCCCGACGCCGCCGAAAAGAAGCACGATCACGAAGCTGAAAAAACAATAGAGAAAGACGAGGGCTCCCGCCGAGAGAATGGCACCCGAAAGATGCGGGACGGTGACGGTAAGGAAAACGCGCGCTTGAGAGGCGCCGAGCAGTCTCGCCGCGTCCCCTTCGGTCTCGGGCAGGCGTTCCCATACGCGCGACACCGTTCTCATGACGACGGGGAAGTTATAAAAGCCATGCGCGAGCACGAGACCCGCGAGAGAATACAGGAACGCGACGGGAGGCTCTTTCGCGCCGGTCAGCGCCATGAGCGCCGTATTGAGATAGCCTTGCCTCCCGTAAAAAAGAACGAACGCGAGCGCGATGATGACGGGAGGCACGCAGAGCGGGACTCCGGACGAGGCAAGCAGGAGGCGACGGCCGAAAAAATTCCGCCTCGCGACGAGAAAGGCCGCGGGAATGCCGAGGGCGATGGCGGCCGCAGACGACAGGGCCGCCTGCAGCAGGGTAAAGCGCAGCGCAAAAAAAACGCGCGAATATCCCCGCGATGCGCGCGCGCCTTCGCTCACGAAGGCCGGGAAAATCGCGGCAAGGGCGGGAACGACAAACGCGAGCGTGACGGCGACGCACGCAACGCATGCGATGGCGAATACCGCCACTTGGATTCGCGGCATCGTTCGCGAGGGCGCAATCATCGCGAAAGGACGTCCATCACCGCGTCTACCGCCGCCGCGACGCGCGCGGGCGGAACCTCGAGCGCCTTATCGGCGCGGGGGGCCGCGGCGTACGAATCGGGCAGGGTTACCGAGGGAGACACGGGATACATCCACTGCGTGAGCGGAAGGACCGACTGGGCCTCGTCGGTGAGCATGAAGTCGACGAAGGCGCGCGCTGCCTTTCGGTTTGCCGCTCCCTTCACGACGCCAAGCCCTTCGATCTGGCGGGGATGCCCCTCGGGAAATATTAGAGCTCGATAGCGATCGGTCTTGTCGTATTCGACGTGATACGCGGGGCTCGTCGTGTAGCTGATCACGAGCGGGGCCTCGCCTGAGGTAAAGAGCCCATACCCGGAGTCCCATCCCGGCGCGAGCGTCAGCACGTTGGGCTTCAGGCGTTCCCAATACGAGAGATACTCGTCGCCGTATACCGCGACGGTCCAGGCGACGAAGCCAAGGCCGGGGGTACTCGTTCGAGGATCCATAAGAATCAGCCGCTTCGCGTACTCAGGTTCAGTCAGATCCTCGAGGCTTCCCGGCGCGCTCACGGACGAAGCCGAGTCGAAAATGAACGCGAAATAACCCCAGTCGTACGGGGTCAGAAGCCAGTCGTCCGAGAGCCGAAGTTCCTCGGGAACGGTCACGTGAGCCGGGCTCCGATACGGTTCCAGCACGCCCGCGCTCCGAGCCATGTCAACGAGATTGTTGTCGAGGCCGACGAGCACGTCCGCGCCGGCTCTCTTTTTTTCGAGTACCGCGCGCGAAAGCACCTGCGCGGCGTCGCCGCACGAAATCATGGTAACCTTGACCCCGGTTTTTTCCGTGAACAGGCGGGCGAGCTCGGGGCCCGGGCCCCATTCCGACGTAAAGGAATCGTAGGCGTACACGACGAGCTCGTCCGGTCGAGATTGAGCGCGCGCGCATCCGATAAAAACGGACGAAACGAGGGCGAGGACGGCTAAAATACGAACGAAGGCGATCAGGCGAGTTTTCATCGCTCCCTCCACCGGCATTACCCGGATCAGGTTGGAGACCCGTACGGGCCCCGCGTAAGGGTATGTTCTCAGCCCGCGTGTCCTGAAAAGACGCGCAGGGCACCCCCGCTGGCGCGATTCTATACGGGATCAAGGCGAAAGACAAGCGATGGCGAAACCCCGTTCGCGGAAAAAAAACTCGAAACGGCACTTTCTCCGTGGTATACTGCTCTTACAAGCTTCATTACCCAAAAGGAAAACAGCATGAAAAGGCCTATTTTTCTCGTGTTCCTGAGCGGCTATCTCGTCCCCCCCCTCGCCTGGAATTTTTTCATTTATTTCGCCCGCCTGTTCGAGGGCGAGCAATACCGCTCTATCGTGACAAATCCGTCGCAGTATGCGCTCGGCGCGGTCCTCCTCGGGCTCCTCGGTTTCGGCATCTCCTTCGGGCTCAAGAGCCCGAAAAGCTGCGTCTTTCTTCCCACGGCCTACATCGCCTCTCTCATACTTTACTGCGTCCTCGTGCCGAACGCGGGGCTTTCCGGAATCAAGGACCTGCAACCGTACCAGTCATTCCTCTCGAACCTCTTTTGCGTGCCAATCATCTTCCTTTTCACCGTTTCGCACATCATCATGACGACGAACCTGCTCGAGAAGCACGTGCACGCGATGGGGTGGATACTCCCGCGCAAGCCCATGTCCCTCCGCACCAAGCTCGGCGTCGGCACGCTTTTCACGATTTTCGGCGCCCTCTTCCTCCTTTTCATCTTCAACCTCGCCGTCGGCCGCAGTTTCTCGGGCGAGGTCGATCTTCTCCTTCTCGTGAGCCGGAACCTCACCGTCCTCCTCATATCGCTCGCCATCGCGACGCTGAACTTCGCCATGCTCATCTCGCAGATAAGCGCGCCGATAAAGCAGACGGTCCGTATCCTCAGCGACATCTCCGAGGGAGACGGCGACATCTCTAAACGCATCGACGTGTGGAGCCAGGACGAGATCGGCGAAATGGCGAAATACCTCAACCTGACGCTCACGAAACTCGGGGACATCGTACGCACTATCCGCGAGCAGGCGGGAACGCTCTCGGGAATAGAGCGGGAACTTTCCGAGACGATGGACGAGACGACGGTGGCCGTCTCGAAGATTTCCTCGCAGATCGGCGGCGTCCGCGAGCACGTCTCGCTTCAAAACGACAGCGTCGCGGCCGCGAATTCGGCGACCGTCATGATTACCGAACGCATCAGCGATCTCGACCGGAACATCGACGAGCAGGCGGCCGGCGTGGAGGAGTCATCGTCCGCGATACAGGAGATGCTCGCGAACGTGGCCTCGGTCACCGCGACGCTCGCGAATAACGCGGAAAACGTCAACGAGCTCTCTCACGCGTCGGAGCAGGGAAGGGTAAATCTCGAAGAGGTTTCAAACAGCATTCGCGAGATCGCGCGCGAGTCGGAGGGACTCCTCGAGATCAGCGGCGTCATCGAGCAGATCGCGAGCCAGACGAACCTCCTTTCGATGAACGCGGCCATCGAGGCGGCGCACGCGGGCGACGCGGGGCGCGGCTTCGCCGTCGTCGCGGACGAGATCAGGAAACTCGCGGAAACGTCGGCGAGTCAGTCAAAGACGATCTCCGTTTCCCTCGGCAGGATCAAGGAATCGATGAAGTCCATATCAAAATCGACCGACGTCGTTCTCGGGCAGTTCGGCGCGATCAACGAGCGCATCAAGACCGTGTCCGACCGCGAGCTCGGCATCAAGAACGCGATGGACGAGCAGGACGTCGGAAGCAAGGAGATACTCGATTCGGTCAGTCACCTGAACGACATAACGTCGAAGGTAAAGGACGGGTCCTCGGAGATGCTTCGGGGCGGGCGTGAAATATTGAAGGAAAGCGAAACGCTCGCGGGAATCTCGCAAAAGGTCACCGAAAGCATGGTGTCGATGGCCACGGGAGTAGAGCAAATCGCCGAAACGATGCGCCGCGTCGGCGAGATCGCCGCGCGTAACAACCGAAGCGTGACCTCTCTCGAATCGGGCATCAGCCGCTTCAAGCTCTAGTCCCCGCGAACGCCCTCAGGGCAAAGAAAAACCCGCGCGAAATCGCGCGGGTTTTTTTATGCGCTTACGCGCTTCGTTTTCGTTATCGGCACATCGAGTATGTCCTACCGGGCATACTCAACAATTCTCGTTTCTCGAATCAGGGTAACGCGGATGCGCCCCGGATACCGCAAGTCGTTCTCGATCTTTTTCGCGATCTCGCGGCCAAGCTCTTTCACGTCCGCGTCGGGTATCTTCTCGTTGTTCACGAGCACGCGAAGCTCGCGTCCCGCCTGAATCGCGTAGGCCTTTTCGACGCCCGCGAAACCCTCGGCGATCGCCTCGAGATTCTCGAGCCGCTTGATGTAGTTATCGATCGTCTCGCGCCTCGCGCCGGGGCGCGCGGCGGAGATCGCGTCGGCGATCTGCACGAGCACCGACTCGACGCACGAAGGCTCGATATCGTTATGATGGCTTCCGATCGCGTTGATGACGCGCGGGTCCTCGTTCATCTTTCGGGCGAGGTCCATTCCGACCTCGGCGTGATTCTGATCCGAGTCGTTTTCGGCGCCCTTTCCGATATCGTGCAAAAGCGCGGATCGCTTCGCGAGCTCGCGGTTCGCGCCGATCTCGGCGGCGAGCATTCCCGCGACCATCGCGACTTCCTTCGAGTGATACAGGACGTTCTGCCCGTAGCTCGTGCGGAAGTAGAGCCGGCCGAGGGCGCGCACGCCTTCCTGGCTCATATTGTGTATGCCGAGGTCGAAGAGCACTTTCTCCCCTTCCTCGTAGATCTTCTGCGTGATCTCGCGGGTAACCTTCTGAACGATCTCCTCAATGCGCGCCGGATGAATCCGGCCGTCGAGAATGAGCCGCTCGAGGGAAACTTTGGCGATTTCCTTGCGTACGGGATCAAAGCACGAAATGACGACGGCTTCCGGAGTATCGTCGATAATAACGTCGACTCCAGTCAGGGTCTCAAGGGTGCGGATATTCCGTCCCTCTCGCCCGATGATGCGACCCTTCATCTCGTCGCTCGGCAGGCTTACCGTCGCGACGGTTATGTCGCTCGTCGTCTCGGTCGCGATTCGCTGAATCGTCGTCACGAGAATTTCGCGCGCCTTTTTGTCGGCCGTTACCTGCGCTTCCTGCTCGATCTTATTCACGAGGCCCACGGCATCGTGCCGAGCTTCGTTTTCGAGATCCTTAATAATGAGGTCTTTGGCTTCTTCGGTCGTTAATCCGGAAATTCGCTCAAGCTCAAGGCGATATCGCTCTTCTTCGTCCAGAAGGAACTTTTCGCGCTCGGCTATCGCCTTTTCCTGTTCGGTAAAACGTTCTTCCTGCTTGTCCATCGACTCGCTGCGCTTGTCGAGGGACTCCTCTTTTACGGTTAAACGCCGTTCATACCGCTGAAGTTCGCTTCGTCGTTCCCTGTTTTCCCGTTCCTGCTGGTTTCTTTCTCGAATTAGCTGTTCTTTAGCTTCTAGAAGAATTTCCTTCTTTTGGGCTTCTGCGTCTTTTATAGCATCCTGTTTTACACGTTCCGCTCTCTGTTCAGATGCAGATAGTTGAAATCTGGCGTACAGCCAGCGAATAGTCCATCCAAGAAACAAACCGGCAGCGGGCAGGGCTACATATAGTACACTCATACGTATGCTCCTTCCATAATAGATGCTGTCAGCTTCGATAATATCGGCTTTTAGCGGGGGATGTCAAGAAAAACTTTACAGGATAAGACTTAATCGCGGATATTAACCGCCAGTCGGGCGATTTTATCGCATAAATCCTCATAACTGATCCCGACAGCGCGGGCTTCCTGCGGTAAAAGACTCGTCGGAGTCATCCCGGGCAAGGTATTTGCCTCGAGACACCAGAAATCACCCGCTTCATCGAGGATGAAGTCGATCCGCGAATAACTGCCGAGGCCCAAACACCGATGAACGGCGAGCGCCTTCGCCTGAAGGTCGCTCGTTTCGGCCGCGGTAAGGCGAGCGGGGCAAATTTCCTCGGTTAAACCGGCCTGATACTTGTTTTCATATGAATACCATCCCGCTTTCGGGACGATTTCAATCGGGGGAAGCGCCTGTCCGTCCAAAACGCCGACCGAAAACTCGCGACCCGTGATCTTTCGCTCGACGATAACCGAGGATTCCCACTTTGCGGCCGCGGCGAGGGCAGAAGAGAGGCCAACGGAATCGTCAACCATCGTTACGCCGACGCTTGAGCCGGCAGACCGCGGCTTTACGACGCAGGGAAAGCCAACCTCGCGCGCAACGAGGTCAAGGGCGCGCCGAAGCGCATCCGAGGGGGTCCCGGAGGAGTCCGTCGCCCAACCCTCGCATGAAAGCGAGACCCACTCGGCGGTGAGTATTTCGTCCCGAACGAGAAGTCGCTTGGTGACGTCCTTATCCATGGCGAGAAGGCAGCCCGCGTAGCCGGAGCCGGTATAGGGAATCGCGCATACGTCGAAAAATGCCTGAATTTGCCCGTTTTCTCCCATTCCGCCGTGCAAGGCGACGAACGCGAGGTCCGATGCGCGGCAGAGATCGAGAACACCGGGGCCGATGAGCTCATTCCGCCCGCCGTTACGCTCGCGCAAGGCGGCGAGATCGGGTTCGCAGGGGGGAACAGTATACGCAAAACGCCTGCCATCGGCGGCGGAGACGAAAGCCCCGGAAGAATGGGACGGTGAGTCTCCGGCGCGAACGCCTTCATAGACGTCAACTAGAGAGACCCGATGGCCTTTTTCGAGCAAGGCATTGGCGACGAGACAGGCGGACGAAAGGGAGACGTCCCGCTCCGGGCTCATTCCGCCCGCAAGGATCGTGATAGTCATGCCAAGAGTAAACCATATCGCGGGGAAAAGGGCAATTTACCCGTCACATCCTGAATTGTTCGCCGAGGTAGACCTGCCGGGCAATATCGGATTGCAGGATATGGTCCCGCGAGCCTTCCTCGACGATTTCGCCCTTGTTGATGATGCAGGCGCGGTCGGTTATCTCGAGGGTGTCGCGGACGTTATGGTCGGTGATGAGTATGCCGATCCCCTGTCGGGAAAGAAGGCGTATGATTTCCTTGATGTCGTGCACGGCGATCGGGTCTATGCCGGCGAACGGCTCGTCGAGCAGGAGAAATTTCGGCTCGATGGCGAGCGAGCGGGCGATCTCGGTTCTGCGCCGCTCGCCGCCCGAAAGGGTATACGCGGGTTGCGACCGGTTTGCCTGAATGCCGAACTCGTCGAGCAACGACTCGAGCTTGACTCGGCGCTCGGCGTCGGTGAGGTCCGCGCGCGTCTCGAGAATGGCCCAGATGTTTTGCTCGACGGTCAGCTTCCGAAAGGCCGAAGCTTCCTGAGGGAGGTACGACAAGCCTTGAAGCGCGCGCTTGTACATGGGCAATGGCGCGATGGGCAAGTCGTCGAGATAGATCGAACCGCTGAACGGTTGGTAAAAGCCGACGACCATATAGAACGTCGTCGTCTTGCCGGCGCCGTTCGGCCCGAGAAGCCCGAGTATCTCGCCGGACTGCATCGAAAAGGAGACGTCGCGAACCACGTGTTTCTTGCCGAAAAATTTATTGAGACCCTCAACCCGCAAGGTGTGGCTCATGGCGTCTCCTCCCGCTTTTTATCATCCGGCTTTTCGCTATCGTCCGCCCGCGCGGACTCATCCGGTTTCGCGGGTTCGTCTTTCGACGAGGTATCCTTGAGCGTGCCGGTGACCGAGCCGTCAAGCGTGATGTGCTCGGTGTCGAGATTCACGAGGATGCGATCCGCGCCGAACTGATCGCCGTCGCGGGTGACCGAAGGCGAACCCGTCAAATCGAGCAGAGAAAGCTCGCGTCGATACAAGGCGAAACCCGCCTCGCACGCGATGGTTCGCCGCTTGAGGCGAACGTCTATCTGCAAGAAGGCGACCTCTGTCTTTCGGTTATAGGAGATGAGCCCCGCCGAGCATTCGACCTCGTTCTTCTCGTCGACGAGCTTCGCCGCCCCCTGGAACGAGGCGATCTCCGTCTCGCGATCGTAGGAAAGCTGAATCGCGCCGAACGAAAAGCCTTTCTCGGGATCCTCTCCCGTGACCGAGCCGCGCGCCTTGACGTATCGAAAGTCCTTTCCCGAAAGCTCGATGCGGTCGCCGCTGATCGTCAGGCTTCCGACGGTAACGCGCGCGTTTCCCTCAAGCGTCGTGACGCTGCCCCGCTTGCCCGAGGACCCGCTCATGCGATCGGCGTGAAAGGCGATGCGGCTTTCGTCGGCGGAAGCGCGCGCGATCGGCAACAGGGCCAACGCGCACG
>CAYSEA010000035.1:18884-24277 GCA_964429975.1 uncultured Treponema sp. | reverse complement strand
GAAGGCGGGATTGCTTTGGTTTGAAAAGGGATTCGTGGAATACAAGTTTCCCAATAACAGCCTTTACAAGGGCAACTCCCTAAAAAAGCTGGAACTCTCCGCGGAGCTATCCTCGGAGATCCCCGGAACCAATCCCGATCTCCTGTCGGATATCACTCTCTGGGTGAACGACGTCGAAATCGGCTATTGGACGTCGCCCGGAGATTTCGGCGATAAGCGCGGAAAGCTCACCCCATCGTGGTGGAAGCTGGAAGGCTCGCAATACGGTCTATTGAAACAATGGAGCGTGACGGAAGAGGGATCATTCATCGACGGAGTGCAGCTTTCGGGCGTTTGCCTCGCGGACCTGAAACTGCAGGACCATCATTCGATACGAATACGGATCGGGGTCAAGGACACGGCGGAACACTTAGGCGGAATAAATATTTTCGGTAAAGGATTTGGAAACTACGACAGGAACATCCTGCTCAGACTGCACTTTTAGCGCGCCGAGCGAGACCTACACGTCATATTCCGCCAGTATCTCCGCGAACCGATCGAAATTGCCCACGAAAATATCCACCAAGGCAGGATCGAACTGCGTTCCCTTGTGCTCGTGAATATAGGAGAGAGCGCGCTCGGTGGTCCAGGGCCGCTTGTACGGTCGCTCCGAGATAAGCGCGTCGAACACGTCCACGATGCTCACGATGCGCCCCGATATCGGAATGGCCTCGCCGGCAAGCCCGCGCGGATACCCCGTTCCGTCCCATCGCTCGTGATGCGTATAGGCGATGATAGAGCCTTCCGCGAGTATCTCGCTCCGCGATCCCTTGAGAAGATCATAGCCCAAAACGGTATGCGCCTTTATCGTCTCGAATTCCTCCGGCGTCAGGCTCGAGGGCTTGAGAAGAATGCTGTCGGGTATCGCTATCTTGCCGATGTCATGAAGCCGAGAGCCGTTCATGATGAACTCTTGACGCTCGGAGTCGTGCCCCAGCAGGCTGGAGAAAAGCCGCGTCAGAGAGCTTATGCGACCCTGATGCTCGCCGGTTTGCTCATCGCGAAAATCGGATACGCGGCCGAGAAGATAGAGCGTCTCAAGCTCGCTGTGCACTGCCTTCTCGCGCGACTTGACCTCGGCGAGGCTCGTTCGCTTGACCTGATCTTGCAAGACTTGCAAGGTACTCATCATATTATTGAAGCGCTCGGCGATAAAGCCGATCTCGTCGTCTTCCTCGACTTCGGCTCGATGCGAAAGATTATGCGTCTCCGCGATACTCTCGATGGTGAGCGAAAGCCGCTCGACGGGCCGAACGACGTGCCTGACATATATCGTGATAAAGCCGACGGCGATCACTATCGCGACGGCGAGAATAAGAGCCTGCGCGTACATGATGTCGCGTAAGCCGGAGAAAAACCGCGCGCTCGACTCGGTAATTGCGACCGTCCACCCGAAGGGCTCGAAGGCAAACACGACGCCGACCCGATCTTCTCCCAAAAGAGGACCAGCGTACCAACCTGCCGATAAGGGCTTCGCAAGGGTTTCGCCGTTGGCGGCATGCGTCGCGGGGCTCGAAAGATCGAAGGACATGCGATAGAGAACGGTGCCGGTTTCGTCAAAGATAAAAATCCGCTCCGACTCCGTGCGAAGCAGGGAATGCGCGTACGATACGAAAGATTTCTCGGCCGCCTCGCGGTACTGCTCCTGCTCCGCGAGATCGAGACTCTCCACCACGCCCCACTCGCTATACGCGTAATCCCGCAGTTGCTCAGCCTTGTAGGCCAAATGACGGTTCGCGGCGCGCAGCAAAGATTCCCTGGTCTTGAGCGACGAGAGGATGCCGCTTGAAATCACGACGATAACGACGAGCGGGACGATGAGAAGAAATAACTTAAAGCGAATATAGTTCGTAATTTTGCTTTTCATCGCCCCTAATTATACCATAGTAGACCGATTATGTGGTATTATTACGGCGATAAACCATGAAGAAGAAACCAAACGCAGATGCATATTTGCTTCTCTCAAACACCTTCATTATCGCGTGCGCGAGCATCGTGCTCGCAGTAGCGTTTTATATTCATCAGAGGGATATTGGATTAGCGACGCTTGACGACAACCGCTTTATAACGACCGAGTGGCATCTCTTGCAAGAGCTCAAGGCGCAAACCGACCAACTACTGAGGGATAAAGACAGCGAGATCGCCCGTTTGCGCGCGAATTATCACGACTCATTGTCGCAAGACCTCTCTCCCAGCGTACTCCATGAAATCGAAACGGAACTCAAGCGGGCGGAAGAAGAACGCGCGGCTATTCTCGCCTCGCGCCTTTCCGCGCGGCCGCCGACCTTTGTCCCGGCGACCGCAGGGACTCACGCGACGGAAAACGGCAAATCGTCGGTTCCGGCGTATACCGCGCCCACGCCTCTATCGGTTCTCATTGCCGAGTCGGCGGCCGAATCGCTCGCGACAGAGCCGCAGTCGTCGCAAAGCGCCGTACGAAGCGATTCGGCATCAGCGACGGGCGAACGGGCAAGCTCCGCGGAAGCATTTCAAAAACTCACGCGCCTTTTAAACCGCAAGGTCGGCGAAATAGACGCGGAACCACCGCCGAAAATCGAATCCATCAGAACACGCTCGCTTTTACGCGCGCTCGTCAGCTCCCCGTCGATACGGGCCGAATACCCCGAACTCCTCGACGCGCTCGACCGGTCCTTCGAGGACTACGGACGGCAGGAATGGCTCAAAGGCCAAAAAGCGGCCTACGTCTTTACGATTGAAACGATCAAGGACTTACGTAAATAGTTCTTTCGACCGGCGTGGAGCGAAACGAGCCTGATACCGCATACAGCGAAAAGTAATATTCTTTATTTTGCGGAAGATTTTTATACACATCCTCGGTACTGGCAGAACTCACCGGTTTATCGTAAAAATTAATTTCATCGGTCGTATACCGAATCATAAAATTAGTGAGAATACCGGTCTCCGCGTATAGCCACGTCAGCGTTACTTCTTTCGCTACGTTGTCGTAGACAATCGCGACATTCGTGGGTGGGGGCGGAACCACCGTTACGTCGGCGCTCGCCGTATTCCCCGCGGCGTCAAGCACCGTAAGCGTAATCGTCCCAATCGCACCGCCGGCGGTAAAACTCAAGGCGTCGAACGCGCCGAGAAACTCACCCGCGGTTCCCGGATAGAGACTCTTCTCCGTTTTCTGGAAGGTATACGGAGCGGTCCCGCCGACGACATTCAGTCCTATTGTCTCTCCCCTGAGCATCGAGTTTTTTTCAAGCGACAGAGAAATATCAACCTCGCCCGACGCCCGCGAGAAATGGTCGCTGATTGAAAAGGAGTCGCATCCGAAGAGGATGAATAGAAAGGCGAGAAAAACGGAATAGAGCGCACCGCGCGGTATCTTCATCGAAATTCCTTACGTACCGTCAGCAACGGAACGACGCCCATAATCGCGTGGTCCGAGTCAAAGGCCACGAGATACCGAATATCGAGGCCCGCGAATAAGGACGAGCCGAGGGGCAGTTGATACGTGATGCCGGCGTCGGCATAGGGCACTGACGAATGCAACGTTTCCCCGCCGTCCGCGACCGAAAGGACGGCGAGGCCGCAGGAAGCCGCGGCGGAAAGTCGATACGGATGCTTATAACCAGTGCCGAACTGCGCGTCAACGCCGACAGAACTCAAATAGAGCGGCCCGCCGGAAACCCCCTCATCGTTTATGAGCCTCGTGCCGAGTACCCGAACTCCGAGAGAAAAGCTCCACTCCTTTCGGGGTAGACGGGCCGAAAAGCCCGCCATTCCCGATACTCCGTACCGAAAGTAATCGGTAAGGTCTCCCACGACGACCATACCGCCAAGGGCAACCGCGGCAGAAAACCGAAGGGCCGTCGCGGCGAGAAGCTCATCGGGGCTCATCGCAACCTTCGAAGGCGCGGTGAGTAGCCCTTGAATAGCCGAACCTTCTTGCGCGGACGCTCCGTCGGGGCTCAGTATGCCCGACGATTGCAACAACTCATCGATCGCGGTCGCAATGACGGCGTCAAGGTCGTAGTCAAGCACCAACCGAAACTTCGTCTCCCCCAAAATTCGATCGCGCAAACCCGCGGATTCCAGTGTAAGCGAAACGTCAGCCGCGGCGAATCGGGAGACATAGGCGATTCGAAGGAGGTACGGAGCCCGCTCCGCCGTTCGCGTGCTCGAAAAGCCGGCACGCGCAAGCCGTACGCCGATCGATAAGTAGAGAATATCCTCAAGTTGCGCGTCTCTTTCCTCGGAACTAAACTCGTATCGTACAATTTGCTCGGCTTCAAGATTTCTGCAGGCACCTACGAGGCACATCACGCCAATCGCAACGCAGACCATGCCCCGCTTGCCCAAACCGATGCCCTTCCGTACCGGCGAACTCTGCATACCTATAGTATAATTCCAAAATATCCGTTGTGCTAAGGATTTAGTATGGAAATCGGTGATTTTCTCACACGATACCGAATCGACAGTTCAGGCGATTTCCTGAAAGCTCGTCCGGTCTTCGCCCAAAATATGCTTGACGATGAGATCGGTGCATATAAACGAAATAACCGCGTTCGAGAGAACCGAGTCTTCGACGAACGCCGTTATATGCGATTCGAGTTTTTGCAGTAAGAATGCGTGTTCTTTCGCATGCCGCTCGATAAACGAATACTTATGCGCGCGGAGATAGCCTTCTTCATCCTTGAAGTGCGCGGCCGATTCGGTAGAGATCGACCGAAGAAGCGAGATGATCTCGTCCTTTCGCCCGTCATTAACGATCGCGTTGATAAGCCCGTTCGCAAGGGAAAACAAGGCCCGGTGCTGCGCGTCGTACGAATCGACGCCGACTCGGTACTCGTCCCGCCAGGGAATCTGCAGCATCAGAAGCTCGGAAATGGAATTCCCGGCGACCGAATCGGGTCGAACGCCCGAGGCCGCGACCGTCCGGTTTCGCCCCGAATCCTTCGCGCGGTACAGGGCCCCGTCGACTTCCTTGAACCAGTCCAAGAACGTCTCGTCGATTCCGTGCTGCGAAAGACCCAAACTGACGGTTATCGGCTGACAGCGCTCGAATCGAAGATCCATGACGTTCTTCCGTATTTTTTCCGCTAAGGCAAACGCGCGCTGTTCGTCCGTGTCGGGAAGGAGCACGATGAACTCCTCGCCTCCCCACCGCGCCAGCGTGTCGGTGCCGCGAATCGCTTCCAGCATCGATCTCGCGACTTCCTTGAGGACGATATCGCCGACGTCATGGCCGTAGGTGTCGTTCACCGCCTTGAAATGGTCTATATCCGCTATTATGAGCGACGCAATGCTGCCGAACCGACTCCGCCTCTGCAACTCGTATTCGACCATCGGGAGAAACGCGCGGCGATTAAGGAGACCGGTAAGCG
>CAYSEA010000035.1:13601-18784 GCA_964429975.1 uncultured Treponema sp. | reverse complement strand
GTATACTCATCCCCGAAAGTGCCCGTGGCGAGGTAATCGCGAATCGCGTGAACCATCTCTTTCGCGACCGTTCGCGCGCTTATGACGTAGCCGCCGACCGTCCCGCTTCCGGTCATGGTTTCCCAAAAGGTAAATATCGGCGCCGGGGAACGCTCGGCCAAATCAGAAAGAAGCTTCTTAGGAACCGATCTTGCCCCCGTTTTATCCTTCAACACCGGCGTAAAAAAAACCGCCGTCGTCGGCGATACGCCCGAAACCTCCGCCATCAACTCGTCGAAGGTAAAGTCGTCGATAAGGCGAACCGGCACGCCGGAACGTTCCGCGAGTTCTTGAATGACCGAATAGACGGTTCTCGTGGTATAGGAATCCCCGGATATGACGATTGCGTTATCCATCTGCGGAAAAACCTCTCCGACAAGACCCCAGGTATCGCGGATGACCCGGTCATATTTGGCCGATATGCTAAAAATCCACGGCTTCGGATTCTCATAGCTCGTCGTATAGTACGCCCGCGGGATAGTCTCGGGAAAGCGTAAATATTCTTCTATGAAAACGCACGCATGGTCCGAATTGCCGATCACGGCATCAATGAACGTGTTCGCGTATTTCTTCTCGATGAAGCGCGCAAACGCCTCGCGTTCCTCGGCGGTTCCGAAGCGCGTCACGTCGAGATTCTCGATATAAAGCTCTAGCTCGCCGCCCGGCCGCTCGGCCAGCTCGCGCAAGCTTTCCTCGAATGCGGTGGTCCAAGGAAACGAGGTATTAAACGAATGAATAACGAGGATTTTCTGCGCATGCAGGGGAAGGCTTAATACGGCCGCTAAAATGAAAATGCACGCGGCCCGCGAAGGATCGTTGCGGGATTTTTTTATGTTCTTCGCTCGCATTCGTTCAGTATAGCATAACAAAGGTAAAAACGCGAATAACCGCTCATTAGGCGTCCGGAATCCAGGCGAGCGCGACCGCGCCAACGCCGGCATGTATCCCGACGATCGGGGAAATTTCCATGAGGTAATCGCACTCACGTCCGATCGTCCGCGCGGCGTCCCGCGCGAACTCTGCGGCTCGTTCGGGGGATGCGGCATGCACGACCGCATAGCGCGAAATACCCGTCGCGCGCCGTCGCGCCTCGGCGAGAATCTTCCGGAGGCTTGCTCTTTGCGTAAACGACGCGCTATGGGCGACGCCCTTTCCCGCGCCGTCAAGCGTAATGATGGGCTTAAGGTGCGTCATCGCCGCGATAGCCCCCTTAAGCGCGCTGATCCGACCGCCCCTTACCATATACTTGAAGGTCGCCACGCTCACGAGGATACGCGCGCCTTTGATCCGCGCTTCGGTCCGCGCGAGAATCTCGTCGTGCGAAAAGCCCCGCGCCGCGTCCTCCGCGGCGGCAAGGACGACGAGTCCCTGGGCGGCCGAGTTGAGCTTGCTGTCGACGACCGAAGCGCGGTGTCCGCCGGACGACAATGCGTCGGCGCTTCTGCGCATGACTTGCCAGGTGCCGCTCAAAACCTTGCCGACCGGAATCGCGATAATGGATTCGTAGTGAGCCGAGAGCCACGAGAGCACCTGATCGACCCGAACGGGGTCCGGTATCGAACTTCCCGGGTAATCTTTCCTGCTATCGAGGTACGGGTAAAAGGTCTCGGCGTCGATCGTGAGTCTGTCGAGGTATTCGTCGTCTCCCCAGAGTATCTTGAGGGGTATGACGTGAATCTGGAACCGATCGATGAGGCTCGCCGGGATATCGGCTATCGAATCGGTCACAATGGCGATTCGCGCGACTGCTTGATGGACGGCTTTGTATTGGCGAACCATGTCATCGACTTTTTGCTCGATGATGCGGCCGTAATCCTTCAGGTAGAAAAAAAGCTTCGCGGGATCGTTCGTGTGCACGTGAACCTTCGTTTTGGTTCGACCGGTCGACACGATGAGAGAATTCCCGAAGGGACGAAGAACGCGACGAAGCTCGTCGGCGAGGCCGTCGGGGGGCGAAAGGGCGTGCAGGAGAAGAGCCTCGGTACAGTAACGGTATCGTATCTCTTCCGAGCTTTCCGGAATGTCATGGGCGTATTCCGCGGAATCCGCCGCGTCGGAGGCGAACGAAGTCCGTTGCCACGAGACCTTTCCCGTGACGAGCATGCGGGCGATTCCCTCGAGAAACGCGACGAGGCCCGAGGCGCCCGCGTCCACTACCCCCGCCTTTTTCAGCACGTCGAGCTGATTGGTCGTTTCCCTCAACGCCGTGCGCGCGGCTTCGAGGCTATCGACGAAATGATCCTTCAATGAACCGCCCCGGCCCGAAAGACGCTTGAGTTCGGCCGTCCATACGTGCAACACCGTTAGCAAGGTTCCCTCGCGCGGATCTTCTATCGCCTTTCCCGTGTCCGTCGCCGCGAGCGAGAGCGCGGCGCCAAATTCATCGGCGGATACGACAGGCTTATCGGGACAGTTTTTCGATAGCCCGTTAATGAACTGCGCGATAATTATTCCCGAGTTTCCCCGCGCGGACGACAGCGAACGATCGGCGAGCGACGACAGCGTTTTAGACAAGGACCTGAATACGCGCGGAAGCTGTAGCGTCGCCTGCACGGTCGCGACCATGTTATTGCCCGTGTCCCCGTCGGCGACGGGAAAGACGTTAATATCGTTGAGGCGGCGTTTCTCGCCGAGAAGGCTTTCATATCCCGAAAGGAAGCTATGGTAGAGCTGAAAACCGTTAATGCCGCCCGATTCATCCATACGATCTCCTAAACGAAAGTTAAAACAGCGTCGCTTCCGTTCCCGAACGCAAACGCGCTATGTTTTTCGCGTGGGCTAAAATCACCGCGACGGGTACGACCGCGACCATGATCGCCACGATAGCTTCAGTCGGTTCGTCCCGCGCGGCGGCAAGCGCGAAAAAGGCTACGGGAAGGGTAACGGCGGCGCCGAGGGACGCGACCGACATTCTGCGAGACACGCGCAAGGCAATGAGAAAGACTACGAGGCACGGGGGAAAGACCAAAGGCATGAGAGCGGTAAACGCCCCTGCCCCCGTCGCTACGCCCTTGCCGCCGCGAAAGGCAAGCCAGGGGGTAAAGATATGGCCGAGGACGGCACAGCTACCCGCAAGCGCGCCGACGCTTCGCGGTGCAATTCCGTCATTATTAAAAAACAAGAGCGCGATCATGACGGGTACGAATCCTTTAAGAAAGTCGACTAGCAAAACCGGCACGGCCCATCTCGCGCCCAGACAGCGATAGACGTTAGTCGCCCCCGAGTTTCCGCTTCCGAGCGTCCGTATATCTCCCTTTCCGGCGAGACGAGAGGCGAGATACGCCGATGGGATAGAGCCAAAAAAAAACGAGCCTACCAGCACTACGACAAGCAAGCCGACACCATCGATCACGAAGGCATCCTGCGTCGAAATGGATTCGGAACGAGGATCGGCGTCGTGGCCGCATACCGCCGATACGATTCGTCGTCACCCCATTTACGTTCCGCCGATTTCTCGAGCAGGGGAATGCCGCTGACGAATAGCAGAAGCACGGTTATGTGCAGGGGTCCGAGCATATACAGCCACTCCCATCCAAAAAACACGAAGGACCCCATGAGGGCGATCGACCACCAAACGAGCATCTCCCCGAGATAGTTTGGGTGGCGCGAATACTTCCAGACGCCGGTGGACATAAATCGATGTTCGTTTTCTTTGCGCTTCTTAAACGCGTACTTCTGCGCGTCAGCCACGGTTTCGAGCGCAAGGCCGGCAAGATAGACACAGGCGAACGGAAGGAATGCGTATATCGGAACGTTCGCGAGTCGATCGTCGGCAAAGACGAGGCCCGCGACGGGAAGCATGATTATCCACGCTGACACGGCCTGTAAAAGCCAAAACGAGCCAAACGCCACGACGTTGTCTCGCTTGTCGTCAAAGCGGTGATCGACCTTAATGCGCATGATCCTGAAAAAAAGGTACGATCCCAAACGCACGGCCCACAAACCAACCATCGCCAAGGCAGCCAAGGCGATTAACGATTGCGGTCGAACCATTATATAGAGTAAAAAAGAGAGTAAAACGAAACTCAATGAGTAGGTTATATCAGTAAAAACGTCCGTACGCAAAAAGGCCGCAAAAACGAAAAATACCGCGTTTATCGCAAGAGAGGCCACGAGCAAGTACCAGATATTCATGCATTCCTCCTCACATACTTTACATAAGTATAGCTTACAATTCGCGCTGCCGCCGTGACTAGATCACTGAATTGCTTTACGTTGTTTAACAGCAGGCTTTTCCCGCGCGTCCAGATCCCGACCGATTAGCCGAGTCGGATTGATCGCACGAACACGCGCCCTTACGGCCGAGAATTCGATCGACGACCGCGGCGGCGCATCCGACCCCACGACTGACCGAGATGGCGACCGCAGGGCAATTGAGCGCACAGGCGCCGCATTCCATACAGGAACCGCGCCGGACGATTTTCGCCGCGCGTTCCCCGTCATCGATGGCGAATACCGCGTGCGGACACACCTCAACGCACTGACGGCAGCCAACGCACGCGTCGACATCGAGCGTGAGCGTCTCCCCGTTCAAGGGATAGGTCTGATCCTCATTCATGAGGCACCTCCCCGAACGATCGCAAGAATACATCTGGCTATCGCGATGATCAATCCCGCGCCCGCCGAAATCGCCATAACGGGAAGACTCAACGACACCTCGCGCTCAGTTCCTCGCTGGCAAGTGAAAGTCGACGCTCCGGTGTAATTCATCGCAAGATAACTCGAGACTGCGCACCCGACCAAGGCCGATGAAAGCGCGACAAGCGGGTATGATCCGATTGTCTCGCGCGCCATAACGAGTACACCGACGGTCCATAGCCCGCTCAGGAAACAACCCTTAACCGAAAAGAATTTGCCGGGAAGAAACGGCAGTAATAGCGGAAAACCGATCGTCCCCATGATGAGCGATCCGAGAAGCATGCTTACGGAAGAAACGAAACGAAGCAGGAAGGCCGCAATCCATCGTTCTGAGAGAATAAGGCCCTCCACCCCGGTTCCCGGGTAGGCAATGAGAACGGCAAGGACCGCAAACGCGGGAAACAGTGGCCAGGAGTGCGCAAGCTCCACCGGAACGATGACGGCCCGATCGCGAAGCCCAAAACGCACCGCGCGCATGGCATCGCTTTTAATCATGCCCCGCCGCA
>CAYSEA010000035.1:12004-13501 GCA_964429975.1 uncultured Treponema sp. | reverse complement strand
TCGACCGACGCGCGATCACGCCCAACGCCAAACCGGAGGCGTATGGCCGCAAGCCGGTCCTCGCGCGAAAGAAGCGTCTTCACGCGCTTCGCGACTTGTCCGCCGGATACTAAACCCGTTCGCGTTCGCTTTACCTCGCGCAGCATGGTTCCGTCCTTTCCTTGCGAACCTTCTCCATCGCATCGGCAAGAAGCGAAACGGCCTCGATGACTCCCGCGTGCCGGTCCTTCGGTATGTGCTTAAAAACGTCCGCGAACTCGGTATTGCATACATCGTTAATGAAGTCGCATTTCTCCCGGCCGGCCGCGGCTAGCGAAAGGGTAAGCTTACGGCGGTCGGCTTCGTCACCCGACCGTTCGACGAACCCGAGTTTGACGCAAGAATCCACCGTGCGGCTCAGGGTGCTTTTATCGAGAGAGAGCGCGTCCGCGATTTCCTGAAGGTTCGCGGAACCAAGACGTTCGAGCTCAAGGAGGAGATGGCATTGCGACACGGTTACCGAACAGCACTCGGTCTCATCCGAAAGCGCGCGTCCCGTCTCGCGCTCAAGCTTCCGGAGAAACCGCCTAAAACGCATTGTGGTTTGTTGTGTCATACAGTAGTTGTAATACACAACTATTATTCCGTCAAGATTGCCTTGCGCCAAAAAGCTATGTATATTATATTTATTGCTCAGGCAAAATACGTGATTGAGGTGACGCCATGTTTCCCCTTTCTCAGCTCCTCGTAGCGCTGATTGTGTTTTGTGCCCGCGTGGCGGACGTCTCGCTCGGTACCTTCCGTCATGCAATGATAATCAGAGGGAAAAAATTCCACGCGCTTGTAATTGCTTTCGTAGAATCCCTTATCTGGATTTTCGCGGTTTCACGCGTCTTGGTCGGCATTACTGAACCGATTACCGCGCTCGCCTTTGCGCTTGGCTTTTCCGTTGGCACCTTCGTCGGTATTTCAATCGAGGAGTTTTTCAAGATAGGCGATCAAGTCGTTCGTATTTTCAGCGCGGAAGGCTCTTTGATTGCTGAACGATTACGAGAACGCGGATATAGGGTTACTTCATTCGAGGGAACGGGGCGCGACGGTGCTGTACAGCTTCTTTTCGTGCAGGCACAACGGCGGGAGGTAGCTAAAATCTGCGAGCTATCCCGTAATGCCGATCCCCGGTGTTACCTGGTGATTGACGATATACGGGCCGCGACGTACGGGGATCCCACGCTCGGGAAATAACGAATTTTTCAAGGAACTATCAATGACTCTCGAACGAAAGGCGCATGACCATGGGCTGCCTTCGGATAATCTTTTTCAAAGCGGGTTCTGGGCGCGATTTAAGGAATCGTGTACTTGCGAGACGCATTTTTTCGAATGCCGCCATCAAGGCAACGAATTCCCCCTCGTCGTACTCGTTCGCCGGGGCCTATCGGACGCGCGTTACGCCTACGTCCCGAAAGGACCGCACGTGGAACTCGACGAATGGGAGCGCGGGCCATTTCTCGAAAATCT
>CAYSEA010000035.1:0-11904 GCA_964429975.1 uncultured Treponema sp. | reverse complement strand
GCGCGCATGCGCCAGACGACGCGAAACGGAATACGCCGCGCATACAAGAGCGACGTGTCATACGGGATTTGGGGAGCCGAAGGGCTTGCCGAATGGTATCGACTGTACGCTGACACGTCGATTCGCAAGGGATTCTACCGGGAGGATGAATCCTACTTTTATCGATTATTCGATCGATCGCTCATGCGCGACGGCATGGTGGATCCGTCATTTTACGTACTTACCGCCGAGAAGGACGGCATACCCCTCGCGGGACTCATCGTCGGCACGATGGGACGTCGCGGGTATTATCTGTACGCTGGATCGAGCCTGGAATACCGGGAATGCATGCCGAACTATGGACTCCAATGGGAGACGATCAAGCTTCTGCGCGCGCGCGGTTGCGTTACATACGACCTCATGGGAGTTCCACCGAATGGGGACCCGCGACATTCAATGTACGGACTGTATACCTTTAAAACGGGTCTCGGCGGACAGATAGAACATTATAGCGGCTGTTGGGATTATCCCCTCGATCCCGAATCGTATTCGAACATGATAAATGCGGAAAACCTTCGCTAGCGAACCGTAAACGGGATGCGCTGTCCGGAGAGGAGGACGGGGGAATCGAACGCAAGATTCTCGAAGCTTGCGTCGGGCGAGATTACGACGAGGTTTCGTTCGCTGCCCGGCAAAAGCCCTTTGAGCGATTCCGCAGATATGATATCGCCACAGGCCGCGTAGACGTCGTAGGTGACGGCCGCCGCGCCGTCGTTACGCACGCGAATCGTCGACCGGTCGCTCTCCCTCGTTAGGGAGAGGATCTCTAGCCGGTAACCGAGCAAGGCTCCCGCGGAGGCGATTTCGGCAGGAGTGCGATAGTCCGTCTGACCGTCTCCGATGACGAAACTGAGAGAGCACTCGCGGGCGGCGGCGTCGAGACCGTATCCGTTCGGCCCGCCGGGAAGGCGCAAGGCGTTACGCTGATCGAGCTCCGTGTAGTAGCTGAACTCGCCGCCGTTATGGGCGGCGGCCCTGCGATCGCCGAAGAAATCCCAGTTGGGACGATTCTCCGTATTCCATCCGGCATGGAGGAGAGAGTCGTCAAAAAGGCCGAAGCGGGGAGCCGAGGAAGGCGGGGTCGACTCATACGGGCCAAAGCCGGTGTCGGCGGCGTCGACCGAGATTCCCCAGGGAATATTGACGAGCGCCCCGTCGATCGCTTCGAGGATTCTGACTTGATCTGTTCGTGAGGGAAAGAGCCTTCCGCGCGCGCCGTCCCTGACGGCCGTCAGCGAATCGGAGAAATCGCTCAGGTTGTCGTAATCGATATGATACTCCGCCCAGAGGCCGAAGCCCACCTCGACGTAGCCAAGTCCCGTAGATTGATCGGGGTATCGCCTCGCGAGTTCGCCGTAAAAATCGATGATGAAATCCGCGAGGTTTGAGTTCGTCCAGTCGGGAAAGAAAACGGTCTTTCGCGTCGCGCCTTCTATCCCCTCGTCATATTTCGCGTTCCGCGCGTTCAACCACAGGGAAGCGGGAAGGCTTCGGTCCGTAGAACCGAGTTCGGGGTCAGTATCGCGAAATCGGACGATCGCATGGTGGCCGCGCGCGACGGCGGTCTCGATAAAGGCGTCGACGGCCGACCAGTCGTAGGAATACCCGCCCGCGCCGTCATCGTCCGCGACGTCGGAGTAATAAAAATAGGAGAACTCGAGGTTGACGGACGGGCCATACGCGTCCATGTCGGGATTCGATCCCCACAGAACGATCCCGCACAGAGGCGCGCTTTCGCCCACGGTCGTATCGCCGGGATCGTACGACCCGCCGCCCGAGCAGGAACCGATTAGCGCGCAAAGGAAAAGGATGATACCGGCCCGAAGCGTATTTCTCATACTACAGTATATATACTCTTTTTTTCGCTCGCACAACGTCAGCCGGTTCTCTTCGCGCGCACTACGAGATTAGTCCGGTATCGCGAATTCCGAGCGGACACGCATGATCATGTCATAGTGCTCTCGAATCTTCTGCATTTCCTCGGTGTTTATCTCCTCGTCTACGGTTTCGAGGTCCGCGGTCTGGTCCTCCAAACTCGCCTCAATTTCCGCGCGTTGCTCCTCGTCGAGTCCCTCGAGTGCCTCGACGTCGAAACCCTCAAGTTCGATTTTCGACTCCTTGATCGAAGAAGCAACTTCACTGCCGATACCCTGCGTCCTTACGGCGAAAATCGCCAACGCAACCTGATTGAAACCGTCAAAATCATACTTCGTCTCGGACTCGATCGTCTTCTTTAGGTTTATACCCGCTTCCATCGCCTCGACGGCGGAACCGTAAGGAATCTCGAAATGCACGGTCGGGTGCTTTTTCATGAGTTTCTCGACGGCGCGGTAAAAGTCCCGAACCTCGTTCTCGCTCAGGGAAAAGCGCGCGGGATCATAAGCCGAGTCGGAATCTTCCGCTCCTTCGAGGGCTTTTGCCGTCTCGGTTATGTTGGAGAGATTCTCCCCCATCGACTTGATCTGCTTGATTTTTCCGCACGATACGAAACACACAATTAATACAACGAGAATTACGTAACGCATACACTTCATACGGCACTCCTTTTAAAAATTATAAACTCTCTGAATTATACGTCAATTGACCGAGTAATTCCGCTGTCGGTTTAAAAAAACCAACGTATGGCCCGCGTACCGATATTCTACGCGAGTTCGAACGCCCGCTCGAGGATCGGAGCGAGTTCCCGCGCGCGCGAAACGGCGGGCAATGAGGGCGCCCGTTCGATGAACTCCCTCATACGGTCGCTGAAAGGTCGGTTGAGCTCGTTTCCGGGCCCGAAGGAAACGGTGCCGTCGCAGGTATTGAGGACGATAAACCGGTTTCGCATGAGTCCCCTCCGGCGATTGTTCGGCGTATCGAAAAGCTCATAGAGGTATATCCCCCCCGAAGGTGAACTGACGAGCCAGGAAGACCGGACGCGTCCGATCCGTTCGTCGGAGACCTTCCGAATGGCGGCTAAAAGAAACTCGGTCATCTCGTCAAACCGAATCTCGGGCGTCTTGAGCCAGGCGAGAACGCGCACGGCAACGGTCCATGATCCGGTGAGCGGATTTCTTTTCCGGGAGATCTCGCGAAACGAAAGGTTGTACGACGGTTCCCGGGTCACCGAAACCCCGGAAAACCATTCTTCGATTAATGGTCCAAACATATTCCGAGAGTATAGCACCAGAAGTTCCATAATCGTAAGGAGCATGGTAGAATAAGTAAAAAGGAGCACTCCATGAACCGAAAACACGTTTCCGGCACCCTCGTGCGCGTTCTCGCGTGCGCTCTTGTCGCGCTGTTCGCCTCTTGCGATCGGAATACGGCACGGGACTATTGGCCGACGGATTCCTGGCGGCGCGCGAGCCCCGAGAGCGCCGGCTTTGACTCGACAAAACTCCTTACCGCCCTCCGTTCGAAAGACCTGGGCGAAATCGGACTTGATTCGCTGATCGTCATCAGAAAGGGATACATCGTCGCCGAGGCCTATCGATACCCCAACGCCCCGGACATACCCCATAACGTAAACTCGGTCACCAAGAGTTTCTCATCCACCATATTCGGCATCGCGCGGGACAGAGGCCTCGTCGCCAACGGAGGCAAGCGCGTTTTGGACTACTTCCCCGAGTATGCCCAAAACGAAACCGACGCGCGCAAGAAGCGGCTCACGACCGAGCATGTCCTTACCATGCGAACGGGACAAAACTGGAACGATAACACCACCGCCAACATGGATAGCTCCCTGGATAGCATGATAGCCTCGGACGACTGGCTCAAATACGTCCTCGACACCCCGATGATGATGGAAGCTGGCGTCGCCTTCGACTACAACACGGGAGCCTCACATATCCTGACGGGAATACTCCAACGCGCCACGGGAGACGCGGAAACTTTCGCGCGCGAAGCGCTCTTCGATCCCATCGGAATATCCGGCTACCGCTGGAAAAAAGATCCCCAGGGAATACCAGCCGGCGGCTACGGGCTCTCGCTGAAAAGCGAGGACATCGCGCGCCTGGGATTCCTCATGCTCAATGACGGCCGGTGGGACGGAAAGCAGATCGTTTCGAAACGATGGGTTCGCGCGGCGACAAAGGCGCACACGACGACCGTGGGTTCGTTCAATACTTCCTGGGAATACGGCTATCAATGGTGGATCGACCCCTCCCGGACGACCTTCTCGGCCCAGGGCTACGCGGGACAGTATCTTTTCGTCGTGCCAAAATTCGATCTTGTCGTCGTGACGACGTCGAACGCGGATATCAGGCGAACCGGGGAGATCATGCGCCTTGTCATGGCGGAGATTCCCGCAGCCCTCTCCTCGTTCGACCCGCTTCCGGAAAATCCGGCTGCGGCGGGGGAACTCGCCGACTACTGCGCATCCCTCGCGCTCCCCCCCGAACCGAAGGCCGTTCCCCTGCCCGCCCGATTCGCGCGCGCAACGCCCGCAGCCCCTTTGAAAATATCCTTTGATAAAAACGAATGGGGACTCGCCTCAGGAACGCTTGCGCGCGAAGACGACGGCTCGCTTGCGTTCGGGTACGAGTTCGCGGACTCAGGCGGTTCGCGCGTGGCGGTTACCCTTCTCGCGGGAGCCGACGGACGGTTCCGCCTGAGCGAAACGGCATTCCCCGAGGCTTGGTATCAGGTAGGATTCGAAAAAATCCCGGTGGCGTGCCGACTCATCGAGTCTGACGGAAACTCGGTCGCGATCGAAACGGTCGTGGTAGGATCAACGATCGGACCCTTCGTCGACCGGATCACGCTCGAGGGGGACCGCGTCACCGTAATCCGCACGAACCGGAGGTTCCGCCAGGCGACGGTCGCGCGGGGAACGATCGTCAGGTAGACAGCGCGTAAAAGGGCGCGTACCGCGCGGCGACGAGAATCGCCTCCGCCATGCTGATCGCGCTCGCTATCCCCTTGCCGGCGATATCCATCGCCGTTCCGTGATCGACGCTCGTCCTGAGAATGGGCATTCCCCCGGTAATGGCGATGGTGCGCTCGAAGTCGAAAGTCTTCGTCGCGATGTGTCCCTGATCGTGGTACAGCGAAAGGACCGAGTTGTATCTTCCTTGCAAGGCGAGATGGAACACCGAGTCCGCGCCGATGGGTCCTTCGACGTCGAAGCCCTCCCGACGCAAGTCCTCCACGGCCGGGGTCACCTCGTCGACTTCCTCGTTTCCGAATAGCCCGTGCTCGCCCGAATGCGGATTGAGCCCCGCGATCGCCATCGTTCCCGCCGTGACGCCGAGCGAGGAAAGCATGGCAAGCGAGCGACGCACGTAGTCGACAATCCGGTCGCGGGTGACCATGTCGCAGGCCCGGCGAAGCGAGACGTGGCGGGAAAGAAAAAACACACGAAGAGATCTCACCTCAAACATCGTCAGGGGATCGGCCGTGCCGGTGAGCGCGCCGAAGATCTCGGTGTGCCCGATAAAGTCGACGCCGCCTGCCTTGAGGGCTTCTTTATGAATAGGAGCGGTTGCGACGGCATCAACCGAGCGAGTGAGCGCGAGCTTTATGCTTTTTTCGATATACTGATACCCGGCCCTCCCGCACATCCCGCTCACCTCGCCCGGCCGGAACGCGCGCGCGTCCACGTTGTCGAGGTCGATCAGGTTGATCGTTCCTGCCGACCAGTCGCCGTCTTCGGGACGCGCGATCGACTTGAGAGTCATCCCGGTCCCGGCGAGCGCGAGCGCGCCTTCCAGCACCCTTCGGTCGCCGATCACGACGACGCGCGCGGCCGCGCGCACCTCCGTGCCGGCAAGGGCCTTTACGACGATCTCGGGCCCGATACCCGCCGGATCCCCGATCGGCACGGCAATCAACGGTCGTTCCATGCTGTTCCTCCCCGAAAGCGCCGGCGTTCCGCCGCTTCCCGATTACAGTGTAACCCACCGCGAAAGTTGTGAAAATACGTCCCGGGACACTATACTTTCGGATAAGGCCACTCTGGGCAAAAAGGGGTGCAGTATGGAAGGAAATACAAAAGTCGGTTCAGGCGTCATCCACGCGAGCGAACGCAGGCTCGGCATGAACGCGGACGCCATAAGGCAGTCGTTTTTCCATCATCTCGAGTACAGCCTCGGCAAGGACGCCTACTCGGCGACCGACCACGACCGGTACGCCTCGCTCGCGATGGCGACGCGCGACCGGCTTATCGAGCGCTGGATCGCGACCCAGCAAACCTACTACAACCGAAACGCGAAACGGGTCTACTACCTTTCCCTCGAGTTCCTCATCGGCAGAACCCTCGGAAACAGCCTCATCAACCTCGATCTCTACCCCGAGGCGGCCAAGGCGATGAAGGACATCGGCTACTCCCTCGAGGAAATACGCGAGCGCGAATGGGACGCGGGCCTCGGAAACGGGGGCTTGGGCAGGCTCGCGGCCTGCTTCATGGATTCGATGGCGACGCTCGAATTGCCGGCCGTCGGCTACGGCATCCGCTACGATTACGGCATCTTCTTCCAGAGCATCCGGAATGGCTATCAAGTGGAGACGCCCGACAACTGGCTCAGGCTCGGGAACGTGTGGGAATTCCCGCGGCCCGAGTTTTCGTACATCGTCAACTTCTATGGACGAAGCGAGGACTATACCGACCACGCGGGTACGAAGCGCAAGCGGTGGGCCGACGCCGAGGAAATCGTCGCGCTCGGTTACGACACGCCGGTTCCCGGTTACGGGAATAATACGGTCAACAACCTCAGGCTCTGGTCCGCGAAGGCCTCGCGCGAGTTTAACCTCAACTATTTCAACGACGGCGACTACATCAAGGCCGTCTCGGAAAAGGCAAAAAGCGAAAACATCACCAAAGTGCTCTACCCCAACGACAACCGCCACGAGGGAAAGGAACTGAGGCTCAAGCAGGAATATTTCTTCGTGTCGGCGACGATTCAGGATATCATACGCCGGTTCAGGAAGGCGCACGCGTCCTTCGCCGACTTTCCCGACCAGGTCGCGATACAGCTGAACGATACGCACCCGGCCATCGCCATCCCGGAGCTCATGCGCATCCTCGTCGACATCGAGTCGCTCGCCTGGGACGTCGCCTGGGACATCACCGTCCGCACCTTCGGCTACACGAACCACACGATTCTTCCCGAAGCGCTCGAGCGCTGGCCGGTCGAGCTCTTCGCGCGCGTGCTGCCCCGACATCTGGAAATCATCTACGAGATAAACCGCCGCTTCCTCGAGGACGTTTCCCGCGCGCGGCCGGGCGACGCGAACCTCCTGAGGGAACTTTCCATCATCGAGGAAGGCGAACAGCAAAAAATCAGGATGGCGAACCTCGCGATTATCGGAAGCCATTCGGTAAACGGCGTGGCCGCCCTCCATACCGAGATTCTCAAGGAGCGCGTCTTTTCGGGCTTCCACGCTGTCGTTCCCGAGCGGTTTAATAACAAGACGAACGGTATAACCCAACGGCGCTGGCTCAAGCTCTGCAACCCGGAGCTTTCGGGACTGATCACCGAGGCAATCGGTGAAGCGTGGGTCACGAATCTCTTCGATTTGAAGCGGCTCGAACCCTTTGCCGAGGACGCCGCCTTCCGCGCGCGATGGCTCACGTGCAAAAGCGAAAAAAAAGAAAGCCTCGCCCGCTATATCGCGAGCAGGAACGGCGTCATCGTCGACACCTCCTCCCTCTTTGACATTCAAGTCAAGCGAATCCACGAGTACAAGCGACAGCTCCTCAACGTCCTTCACGTCATCGCGCTCTATAATCGCATCAAGGACGATCCAAGCGGAAGCCACGTGCCCCGGACCGTTATCTTCGCGGGAAAGGCCGCGCCCGGCTACTACATGGCGAAGCTCATCATCAAGCTCATTACTTCCGTGGCTGACGTGGTCAATGGCGACCCAGACGCGAAGGATTTCCTTAAAGTACTCTTCCTCAGAAACTACGCCGTGTCGAACGCCGAAAAGATCATTCCTGCCGCGGACCTCTCCGAGCAGATATCCACCGCGGGCACCGAAGCGTCCGGCACGGGAAACATGAAGTTTGCCCTGAACGGCGCACTCACCGTCGGAACGCTTGACGGGGCAACTATCGAAATAATGGAGGAAGTCGGAGCCGAAAACATCTTCATATTCGGCCTCGACTCGAAAGGAGTACAACGCCTCAAGGCGGAAGGCTACGATCCCCTGCGCTATTACTACGGCAACCCGACATTGCGACGCGTCATCGACCAAATTCGTCGCGGCGTGTTCTCGCCCGATCAGATTGACCTCTTCGCGCCCATCATCGACGGTCTCCTCTTTCAGGGAGATCCGTACCTCCTGCTCGCGGATTTCGAGTCCTACGTCGCCTGTCAGGATCGCGTATCTCAAGCTTTCCTCGACCGAGATGGGTGGGCCCGCATGTCCATTCTCAACTCGGCGCGAATGGGCAAGTTCTCGACTGATCGCACGATTTCGGAATATGCCCGCGATATTTGGGGGGTATCGCCCATTCCGATCACCCTATAGGTAATTTTTCGACAAACCCCTTGCCTTCTCGTGTGGTTTTCAGTAAAGTAGCAAACGATTGCGCAAACGTTTGCTATTGACCGCGCCGAGGAGACACACATGAAAAACGACCACACCTATCGATCCCTGCTTCGCATCGGGCTTCCCATACTGGCGAGCCTCTGCGTCAGCCAGATTCAAATGATCACCGATCAAGCGTTCCTCGGCCATGCGTCTCCCGAGTACCTCACGGCGGTCGGTAACGCGGGCTATACGATATGGACGACCATTTCCTTCCTCTTCGCCCTCGGTACGGGGACGGCAATCTTGGTCAGTCAAAAACTCGGGGAAAAGCGGCACGACCAAGCCGAGGAAATCGCGGGCTCGACCTTTGTCTATTCAAGCTTTTTCGCGCTTATCGTTTTTTTCGCCTGGTTCTTCGGGAACCGCCAAATTTTCATGGCGATGGGGCTCAAGGAGCCGATCCTCTCGCATGCGGCGCTCTACGCAAAAATAGTAACCATGGGGATAGTCCTGACGGGCTTCACTTCGGCGTCCAACGCGATTTACAACGGCACCGGCTTTACCCGGCCGCTCATGATTACCTCGATTCTGCGCGCCGTCATCAACATCGCGCTTGACTGGGTGCTGATATTCGGCCACTTTGGATTCCCCGCACTCGGCATCCAAGGCGCGGCGATCGCGACGCTCATCGCCGATATCGTGGGAAGCGGATATTGCATGTCCCGTGCCTTCTCGCGAAAGCTTCCGCTGAGAATGTCGATGCTGGCTATCCGCAGGGCGAACCTCCGAAACTATCTTTCGGTCATCAAAGTCGGGATTCCGGCGAGTCTCGAGGAGTTTGCCTGGAACACCGGTAACATCCTGCTCATCAGGTTCCTCAATCAGGTTGACTCGATGGCGGCGGGCATCTACACGATTATAGTGGCGGTGACGCTCATACCGGCACTCATATTCACGGCCGTCGGAAGCGCCGCCATGACGCTTTCGGGCAGACGGACCGGAGAAGGTCGGCCCGAGGAGATCTCCCGCACGGGAAAGGCGGCCCTTACCATGAGCGCCTTCGTCGCGGTCGCCTTCGCGCTCGCCTTCATTCTCGCGCCTGACGCGTTCGTCGGCCTCTTTACCCGCGACGACGGCATCATGGGCCAGACGGGACGGCTCCTTCTCATCTGTTCGGTTACCCTGTTCCCGCGCGCGGCGAATATCATCTTCGGCGGAAACATTCGGGGCATGGGCGACACGCGATGGATGCTCGGCACGCAGGCGTTCGGCACGGCCTTCGTCGTGCTGGCCGCATGGATACTGATATTCAAACTCGGCTTCGGGATCACCGGTCTCTTTGTCGCGGTCTTCCTCGACGAAACGATTCGGGCCCTTCTGAACGGGCATCGCTTCTATGCGAGCGTCAGACGGCGCGTGCGCGAGATCGAAGTCACGCGGGGAGCGGCATGAGCATGGCGACGCTCAAGGACGTAGCCGCTCGCGCGGGAGTATCGTATACGACCGTCTCGCACGTCATAAACGGAACGAGGGCGGTGGCCGACGAAACGAAGGAACGCGTCGAGCGCGCGATACGGGAGCTCGCGTTCCGGCCGAACATGGCGGCAAAGGCACTGCGCACCGGCGAGACGGCGACGGTGGGGGTCGTGAGCATTTCGGGAAACGACCCGTACTTCGCCGAGGTGCTCCACGGCATTCAGGAGCGCGCCTGGAACGCGCGGTACGGAGTGCTCATCTCGTACTCCGAGTTGACCGACTGTTGCCCCGAAAACTGGAACGAGTCGTATTATGCGGAAATTTGCGAGCGCGAGCAAAGCCACCTTGAAAGCTTCGCGAACAAAGGGGCGCAGGGCGTCATAGTGAACTCGCTGCAGGAAGACGCGGAGCTCGAGGCGCAACTGCGCGGACTCAACGTTCCCGCCGTTCTCTTTCAACGCCTCGTCAAGGGTCCCACATGGGATAACTTCGTCTGCGACGACTATCAGGGCACCTCGCAGGCGATGGATCGTCTTATTGCCCTCGGGCATCGACGCATCGCGCTCATCGAGGGCTTTGGCTTCGAATCGCACACCGTACAGTTCCGAAAAAAGGCATGGAAGGACGCCCTCGAGAACGCAGGTATCGGGGCCGACGAGTCCCTCGTCCGGGACGGTCGGTACGACCCCTCGGTCTCGCTCGCCAAAACGCGCGAGCTTTTATCCCTTTCCGAACCGCCGACCGCGATCCTCTATTATTCCGATTCAATGGCCGTTGCCGGAATCCGCGCGGCCCGCGACGCCGGACTATCGGTTCCCGAGGACCTTTCAATCGTCGGATACGACAATCTCTTCACTGATGAATACACCGTTCCCCGGCTCAGTTCCGTGAATCAAATGAGCCACTGCATCGGGCTTGCCATGATGAGCCGGCTTGCCGAACGCATCGAAGACCCAAGCCTTGAGCCGATTGAAAAGCGATACGCGCAAGAATTTATCGAGCGGGAATCGACGGCGCGGGTACGAATTCAACGAAAATGAAATAAATCGAAATAATGGAGATTTCCCCTGATAATCGCCCCGAGATGCGTTATGTTTATCCAATAACTCTATTTAGGGGGAAATTTATGAAAAAAATCGCCGGTCTCATTTTTCTCGTCGTTATGCTCATTTTGCCGGTTTTGTTCGGAATATAGCGGATGAAGGGAGTCGAACCCTCGTCACGAGCTTGGGAAGCTAATTTCCGGCCATTTCATACAATTTCATGTTGTTTCACTCCGTTTCAGTTACGCTTTTATTTTCTTGTATAGCAAAGACTTGAAACGCTATAATACAAAATGGCATAAAATGAGCGCTTTAATTTTCAAAATGAAAATGCGACTTTCAATGTGACTTTTGGAAAAGTCACATTTTACCAGCGGTAAGATTGCCTTTTCCCCCTCCCCCGTCCGCAACTATGGCCGGGCAATTCGGGCGCGTTCTCGGCAATCCTCAAGCCTCTGGCAGGGTGTTTTCATGGACTATGGACGGCGGCATATTGACCGGCCGGGCGCGGCGGTTCAGGGTATCTTTTCCTTTTGGCTCCGGGTGTCCTGTCCCTGTCCAGCGGCTCCCCGGTCAATGGTCAGCGGTTCCGAGTAGGACATTGCTTGCGGATCGGTTCCCCGTCCACGGTCAACGGCTCCCGGTTCCCGGCTCCCTGCGGGCGCTGGTTAGCTTGTCAAGCATTGCCCCGGATTGGCCAACATTGAACCCCGTTTATTTTTTGCTATACGTGTATTTTTTGGATCGGGTTTTTCTGGATCGGGAAAAGGTCATTTTCTGGACGTTTTCGGTATTGGTTGAATTTGCCATGAGAAGTGAAAAGGCGCGGCGGAATTATTCGGGCGGTTTACTTTCGCGGATCGTCGCGGCTTGCAATCGGGCGGAGCGG
>CAYSEA010000034.1:0-27048 GCA_964429975.1 uncultured Treponema sp. | reverse complement strand
ACGGCGCCAAGAATCGCGAAGCGATTTGTTTCAATCACTTCCTTACGCCGCCCGAGGTAACGAGGACGGCGCCAAGAATCGCGAAGCGATTTGATTCAATCACTTCCTTACGCCACCCGAGGGATGTAATCCCGAGGACAGGCGCCAATTGCGATAGCAATTACCTCAAATCCATTCCACTCGCCGCCCGAGGGATGTAATCCCGAAGACTGGCGCAATGCAAGACCTGTGTTTTCGAAATATACCAAAGATACGGCGGTTAGGCAAGAGATGACATAGTACGAGAAAGGAAGATGTAGCAACTCTGTTCATGGATACCATTTGTGGCTTTGACTTGTATGATACAATTTAAAAAATCAATTATTTTATGTAATCTTGTATGAAACGTTTGAAACATCTGATACAATTAACGTATCAGACAATTGAATTAGGCAAGGAGGTACGTATGGCAGGACATCGCAGTGCGAGGGATTTCGCCTTTGACGTCGTAATAGGGCCGCCACTCTATCGACAACTTGCCGAGTTCATGAGAGCGCGCATCGATCAGGGGATTTGGGCCGGGGGAGACGAACTTCCGTCCGAGCATGAATTGTGCAAGGCGAACGGGCTCAGCAGAACCACGGTCAGGCTCGCGTTCGGCGAGCTGATTAACGACGGCCGAATAATCCGAAAACGCGGAAAAGGCAGCTTCGTCGCGGAACCGAAACTCCGACGAACGCTCAACAATCTCTATAGCTTCACGGACGACATGATAGACTCAGGACGCGTTCCGACGTCTCGCGTTTTGGAAAGCGACGTGCGCGAGGCAGGTGTCGAAATCGCGAACGAACTCGTAATCGGTAAAACCGATCCGGTTTTCTTCCTGAAGCGAATCCGGGAAGCGGACGGCCGCCCGATGATCCTCGACACGAGTTGCGTTCCCCATTCCCTGTGCGCCGGCATCGAATCGGTGGATTTTTCCGCGCTCTCCCTTTACGGATACCTCGCCGATCATTGCTCCATCATGCCTTATCGGGCGATTGAAACGCACGAGGTGATTTCAATACCGCATGCGGTCGCGGAATTGCTGGGGGCGGAAAGCCTCTCGCCGGCGTTTCTTATCACTCGCCTCGCCTATCTCGAAGACGGTACGGTTTTCGAGTATACCCAATCGATAACGCCCGGCGATCGCTGTCGGTTCGAGATCGGGCTCAACGGCCCACGACGCGGAATCACCCTACAGCGCGGGTATAGAACGCATGTTTGACCAAAAACCCGGCATCACGCGCAAGATCGAGAACGGCGACGCATATTACACCCTCACGTGGTCGGCGCTGAAAAAAGCGGACAAGTACGAAGTGACGCTCAAGGTCCCATCGGTCGCGGGGCTCTACGAACTCTATCGAATGGATAAGGAAAAAAAACTCAATCTCCTATCGGTCACGCATGCGTGGTACGGCGGGCTCAGAAGCCAAATTCGGGCGGCTATCGACCCGGACGCGACGAATGACCCGGTTAAAAAGGCCGAACTCGAGGACGCCGATCTTTACTATCGATACGCCATGTCGGAATCAATGGAGGACATTCTCGATGTCGTCTGGTTTTTGCATACCGGGTACTTTCCGAACGACGTTCGGGTCGAGCACTCGGGAAGATACCGACGCATGTTCCTAAACGAGAAGGCTCCCGACAAGGTATATTGGCTTGACTGATACGCGGAAGAATCCTTACTATTAGAGTATATGGAACGCGTCTATGACATGGTAATTATCGGCGGCGGAACGGCCGGACTCTCGGCGGCTCAATATGCGGGGCGCTCTAACCTTAAAACCCTCGTCATCGAGGAAAAGGGAGAAGGCGGACAGGCGACGTTGATTGATCGTCTGGAAAACTACCCCGGAATAAACGAGCCGATAAGCGGGTTCGATTTCTCGACGGCCATGAAAGCGCAGGCTGTAAAATTCGGCGCCGAGTTTATCAACGGAAAAGTCACCGGCCTGGGCAGAAAAGAAGACCGCTTCATCATTCCCATCGAGTCAAGCGACGAGGACCCCGTGAGCTATCAGTCGCGCACGGTCCTGCTCGCGACGGGCGCGGACCACCGCAAGCTCGGAATACCCGGAGAAACGGAATACTACGGCCGGGGCGTTTCCTATTGCGCCACCTGCGACGGCCCCTTCTTTCGCAACAAGCATATCGTAGTCGTGGGCGGCGGAGACGCGGCGTGCGACGAAGGCGGTTTTCTCGCGCACCTCACCGACCGAGTCACCATGGTTCACCGCAAGGATAAGCTCCGCGCGCAAAAGGCGATAGCCGAGCGCACGCTCAAAAACCCGCATATCAGAACGAGGTTCAACACGACGGTCGCAGAGATAAAGGGAACCGACTCGAAGGTTACGTCAGTCATCCTCGAGAACGTCGAAACGGGAGAGCGCGAGGAACTCGCGTGCGACGCGGTATTCATCTTCATCGGCATGGATCCCCGAACCGAACTTGCGTCGCTCGCGAAAAAAGACGACAACGGCTATATAATCACCGACGAGAACATGCAAACGTCGATTCGCGGCCTTTTCGCGGCCGGAGACATACGGGCAAAGTCATTTCGCCAAATCATCACGGCCGCGGCCGACGGCGCCATTGCGGCGCATTCAGCCGCCTCCTGCATCGACGAGCAACTGTGCGGCACCGGTTTATAACGCGGCGGCTCTCTCTGTCTGCGCTCGCCTCGTCCGTCACCGTCGTAGCGCTATCCGCGTTTCTCTTCGTCTCTTCATCCGCACAAGACAATACCCTTCCCTCGTTTTGGGACGCGAAGGCCGACGCGGAGCTCGCGCTCGACATCGCCAACGCGATGACGGACGAAGAGCTGCTCGCGCAAATCCTGATGTTCGGCTGGGCGGGCGAAGATCCCTCGCCGCTGGTCGTTTCCTGGGTACACGACCGCTCGCTCGGCAGCATAAAGGTCTTCGGCTGGAACACCGACAACACGATCAAAGTGGCGGAATCCATAAAGATCCTTCAGGAAAACGCGGCCGCAGGGCGCTTCTCCGTTCCGCTCTTCGTTGCGACCGATCAAGAAGGGGGATGGATCAGGCATATCAAGGGAAGTACGTCCCAAACTCCGGGTAACCTCGCCATAGGCGCGAGCGGAGTCCCCGCGGACGCGTGGTATTCCGGCTTCTATATTTCACGGGAGCTTGCGGCTCTCGGCATCAACCTGAACTTCGCGCCGACCGTCGATCTCTATACGAATCACGACTCAACCGTCATCGGCACGCGTTCGTTCGGCGAGGACCCGATCGCGGCGGGAGTCCTTGGCGCGGCCTTCGTCGCCGGCAGTAGGGCCGCGGGCGTGCTTACCACGGCCAAGCATTTTCCCGGGCACGGCGACACGGGACTCGACAGTCACGGACATTTGCCCGTCATCGATATTTCGCGAAAGACGCTCTTCGAGCGGGAACTCGTGCCGTTCGATATCCTCATCAAGTCGGGTGTAACCGCAGTCATGCCCGGTCACCTCTGTTTCCCGCGAGTCACCGGCACGAGCGAGCCTGCGACCTTCTCGCGGAAATTCATCGGCGAGATTCTCAAAAAAGACCTCGCTTTCGATGGTCTCGTGATCACGGACGACATCATGATGAACGGAGCTACGGAATACGCCGGAAGCGTATCCCGCGCGGTCCAGCTCGCGATAGAGGCGGGAAACGATATCGTCGAATCGTCCACGACGCCCGGATTCGGAGACGCGCTGTGGACGTCGACGCTCGCGAAAATGTCCAAGTCGCCGGAATTCCGCGCGCGCGTCGCAGACTCGGCGCGGCGCGTGCTTGAGGCGAAGCTCGCGTATTTCAAGGACGACTTATCGGTCCCCCTGTTTCCCGACGTCGCGAAAATACCCGAGCGCGTACCCGATCGAGAGGGCGAGCGCTTCTTCCTCTCGCAGGCGGTTCGCTCCGTCACGCTCGCTCGCGGCGAGCTCATGCCCGTCCGAGAGCGCGGAAAAGGAATGGTAATCGCAGGCTCCTTCCCGGCCTTTCTCGAGGAAGGAATCCGTCGCTTTCCCGACGCGGCGGCATCGGGTATCAACGGAGGGCTCCTCAGGCTCGCACGATCGGGCGACACCGTTATCTTCTGCCTTTCGGCAAAAGAACACGTCGATTATCTGTGGGAACTCAGTCGACTCGGCAAGCGCGTGATAGTCGTCTCGGCCCAATCGCCGGTCCTACTGACCGGGACTCCCTCAGTCGAGGCTGCGATCGCCATTTACGGCTATTCGCCTTGGTCGTTTATGGCCGCGTTCGGCGCGATCGCGGGCGATTTCGTTCCGACGGGCACGCTCCCGATCAAGGACGTCCGATGAGCGCCGTTCTTGAGCGGATGACGGAAAAAACTTTTCCCGAGTGCGTTGACTTCCTTCGCCGCCACGAGCGACGATGCATAACGCTTACGAGCTATTTTGCCGTTAAAGGAAATCCGCGATACAACACCGAAGCGATAGCCGACGCCTTTCTCGTCTTCGCGGGGGAGAAAGACCGCACTTTGGCGGGAGTAATCGCGCGAACTACGACGGGTATCCTTCTCCATTGTCTGGACCTTTCCGCCGGTACCGCAGGCTTCACCGGTGCCACAGGCTCCGCAGGTGCCGCCGGTACTCTCGACTCGCTGAAGCCGGCAATAATGCGCGTAATCGGCCAACAATCAATCCGGTGCGTTCTCGGCTCGACGGACGGAACGTGCTTTCTCGAAGACGCGATGCCGCGTCATCCCTACCGCGTCGTCGATTACACCCTTATGCTTTCCGACTCCTCGCCCGATGCGGCGACGCTCCCGTTACCCCAACTGAACGAAGGCACAGAATCCATAGCGTTCGTCAGATGCGCGCCGGGAGACGAGGACGCGCTCCTCAGCTTGCAGGAAGGGTACGAGCGGGAAGAAGTCGTGCCGCCCGGGGATCCCTTTGACAGAACCGCGTGCCGAGCCATTCTCGCGCGCTCTCTATCGCGTCAGGCACTCTATGCCGCGCGCGTTAACGACAGCTATGTCGCGAAAGCGGGAACGAACGCGCGGGGGCTTTCATGGGATCAGCTCGGCGGCGTCTACACGGCACCTGAATGGAGGGGCCGGGGAATCGCCCGCGCGCTCGTATCGCACGTAGTGAGGGAACGCCGCGCAAAGGGTCGGAACATCGCCCTCTTCGTGAAAAATGCCAATACAACCGCCCGAAAGGTCTATGAAGACACCGGGTTCTCGGCGGATTGTCCCTTCAGGATTTCCTATTATTAGCCCCGAAGCGTAGATTTTTCGCGACTTATCGAAAAATAGGGTTTAATTTTCAGACTTCACCCACTATACTACTTATAGGGGTACGCACCATGTCGCCGGTCCTTGTGGTAGAAGACAACGAGATTAATGCCGAAATCATCATGACTCTGCTGGGAGAACGCGGTATTCCGACGGAATTGGCGATCGACGGTGTCGACTCGGTGGAAAAATGCGTCGGAAAAATGAAGGATTACTATTCGCTCATTTTGATGGACATACACATGCCCCGCATGAACGGCTATGAGGCCGCGCAAAAGATAAAAAAAGAACTTTCGATGCAGGCCCCGATCATCGCGCAAACCGCCACGCACGCGACGCCGGAATCGATTCACGAGCATCAAGGATATATTACCGATTACCTGTTTAAGCCGTTCCGGCCGGAACAGCTGTTTGAGCTCATAGAACGCTATATAGGATGACGCGCCGCGTCATCCCGCTTCTATAAATCCTTCCTTACGCTCCCAACTCTCGAGAGCGATTCCAAGCGGCCATCGCCCCTTCGATAACTGCCGCGCGAAAACCCTTTTCCTCGAGCTTCGCCACCGCGGCTATCGTGGTTCCGGCGGGCGAGCACACGCCATCCTTGAGAACGCCGGGATGCGTCCCGGTCTGCAGGACCATTTCGGCGGAACCCCGCAACGTTTGAGCCGCGTACTTAATGGCCTGCGCGCGCGGCATTCCCATGCGAACCGCCGCGTCGGCGAGCGCCTCGATAAAGAGATACCCATACGCGGGGCCCGAGCCCGAAACGGCCGTAACCGCGTCCATCAGGCTCTCGCCGGTGATTTCGGTAAGCCCGGTCAGGGATAGTATTCTTCGAAGCTCCTCGACCTCAGCGGCCGAACAGCCGGCGTCGGGAGCTATGGCGGTCATGCCGGAGCCGACCGCGGCCGGAGTATTCGGCATGATGCGAACTATTTTTGGATGGCGGTCGAGATGCTTCTTGATTTGCTCGATGCGCACGCCCGCGGCCATCGAGACGATGACCGTATCGTGACCGAGCGCTTGGGAGATTTCTTCCAGCACGGGAAAAAGAAACTGAGGCTTTACGGCAAGAAAGACGTAATCGCACGAGGACGCGACGTCGCGGTTCGTCGCGGCGGTGGAGCAGCCGGTCTTTCTGCAAAAGGCTTCGGTTTTCAGCGAGTCGGCGTCGCGCACGATAACCTGCTCGGCGCCTACGACCTTAACCACGGCTTCCATAAGCGCCGATCCCATAACACCGGTTCCGATGCATCCAGCCTTTATCTTTGCCATTGTCGCCCCTTCGGCTCTGCCTTACGCGCGAGCCAGAAAAACGGTTCCTTCCTGCGTTCCCTTCGCGAGCGATTCAAGGAATCGCGGCCTGCCGCCGTTCGCGAGAAGCATCGGAATGCCGTATGAGGTGACCTTTTCGGCCGCCTCGAGTTTTGTCGCGATTCCGCCGGTGCCGAAGCCGTTCGTGGAACCGATCGTTATCTCGTTTCTCAGAGCGTCGATGTCGGGCACTTCGCCGATGAGCCGGGCATCGGGAAAATCCTTGGGATTCTTGTCGAAGACCCCATCGATGTCGCTAAGGAGAATAAGCAAATCGGCGCTCCACAAAATGGCGGTATGCGCGCTCAGGTTATCGTTGTCGCCGATCTTGATTTCGTCGTAAGACACGGAATCGTTCTCGTTGATGATCGGGACGACGCCCTCGTCGACGAGGGTGAATATGGTGTTTCGCATATTGAGCGTTCGCTGATCGTCGAGAAAGTCCTCTTTGGTGAGAAGAAGCTGCCCGATATGAATGCCGACCGACCCGAAGGCGTTTCTCCAGTTATCCATGAGCTCCACCTGGCCGATGGCGCACAGCGCCTGTCGGTAGTGAATGTCCTTTTTGCGCGCCCAGCGGTCGAGCGTCGAAAGGCCCGCGACCTGCGCGCCCGACGAAACGAGCACGATCTGCTTACCCTGCGCCATGAGATCGGCGCACTGCGACGCGAGATCCTCCATGAACGCGGGATTGATCTTTCCGTCCGCCTTGGCGAGCGTGTTCGACCCGATCTTTATGACGATCTTTCTCGATTGGGCGATAATTTTCTTTATCATGGCCGCGTCTGTCCTTCGCCCTCGATGAGGTACTTGGTGGTCGTCAGGGCCGAAAGGCCCATCGGCCCGCGCGCGTGAAGCTTTTGCGTGCTGATGCCGAGCTCCGCGCCCATGCCGAACTGCCCGCCGTCGGTAAACCGCGGGGAGGCGTTGACGTAGACGCAGGCAGAGTCGACTTCTCTCTGAAAGGCCCGCGCGTTATCGCGCGATTCGGTCACGATCGTCTCCGAATGCTTGGTGCCGTGCGCCCCGATAAACTCGACCGCTTCATCGAGCGAGTCGACGACGCGGCACGCGAGCACGTAATCGAGAAACTCGAAGCCCCAATCGGCCTCGGTCGCGCGAACCACGTTCGGATAGTCGGCACCCGAAAGGACGGCGAACGAACGCTCGCAGCAGCGAAGCTCTACCCCGCCCTTCCGACCGGTCTTTGCGGCGTATTTCTCGAAGGACGCGCGCACGATCGGAAGCATCTCGGCCGCGCGCGATGAATGAACGAGCAGGACGTCGACCGAGTTGCACGCGGCGGGTTTCTGTATCTTCGCGTTTTCGACGATCGCCGCGGCCATCGCGGCATCGCCGGTTTCATCGAGGTACACGTGGCAAACGCCCGAACCCGTCTCGATGACGGGAACGCGCGCGGTCTCGACGACGCGGCGAATGAGGGCGGCCCCTCCCCTTGGCAGGGCAACGTCAATTTTTCCAACGGCGTTTAAAATCCAGTCGACGTCCGCGTGGCTGTCGGCGCCCGTACCCGGCTCGGAAAGCGCGAGCGCGTCGGCGACGCCGCCTGAGGACTCGAGGCCCGAGCGGATCGCCGCGACGATCGCTCGATTCGACTCGAGCGCCGACGAGCTTCCGCGCAAAAGGACCGCGTTCGCGCTCTTGTACGCGAGGGCAAACGCGTCGACGGTGACGTTGGGGCGCGATTCGTAGATGACGGCGACGACACCGAGCGGGACGCGAACTTGGCGTATTTCGAGGCCGTTCGGGACGGACCATCCCGCGACGACTTGGCCTATGGGATCGGTTTGTTCGGCGAGCGCGCGCAAGGCGACGTCGATGTCGTCGAGCGCGTGGTCATCGAGTGCAAGGCGCTGGATAAGGCTCTCCGTCATGCCTGCGGCGCGTGCTTTAGCGACGTCGCGCGCGTTAGCCTCGAGAATACCGGCTCTCGCTTCCCTGATCGAACGGGCGACCGCGAGAAGCGCGAGATTCTTCTGCTCCGCCGTGCACCGCGCGAGCCGCAAAGACGCCGAGCGAAGAACGGAACAGACGGCATCGAGATTCATGGGAGGCTCCTAGAAGTTCGCCAGGAAACAGATCCCCAAGAGGACCGCGGCCCGGCATTTTTCCTCCGACCAGTCCTTGTGGGCCGGCAGGCTATTGATATAGTACCAGAAAAAACCGAAGTCGGGATCAATGCGGACGGCGTACTCGAGGAAACCCTCCGCCTTAGCGAGGGTGCCGAACAAAAGATAGACGACGTCGTGAAGCACGGGAAGGAACTCGGAGAGCGAGGTATGATAGTCGTAACGAGCGAGGTTTTTGCAGAGCGTATTGATGCGGAAGAGCATCTCTTCCTTCATGGCCTCGTCGGCTTTCTCAACCCACGTTTTTTGAACGAGAAGCCCGAGGTTTCGCTGAAATCCGGAAACGAGCTTACGCTCGGCGGTATCGCGGGCGGCGTCCTTACCGGCCACGATAACCTTGAAATCGCCTTGATCGCCAAACGCGGCGGCGAGTTGTACGGCTGACGTCGAGATCACGTTTGCGCTCGTGGTAGATACGAATTTGGGCAGAACTTCGGTCGCTGCCTTTTTTACCACGTCGGGCATCGCGTCGTCATTCTCGAAGATGGAGCTTTGCATGTCTTACCATGGATTTTTCTCCTTTTTTTGTCAAGGGCATGGGCGTCCCGCATGCGCTTGGGAATGAGCAAACCTTGACCTCGTCTCGCCAAAAAGGTACCTTATAAGCATGGAAGTCATGACGCTTGGGGAAGAGGTTCTCCGCCAGAAGGCACAGCCCGTCTCGGAAATAGACGATACAATACGAGAGCTCGTACGCGAGATGTTCGTCACCATGGATGAAAAAGACGGAGTCGGCCTCGCCGCCCCGCAAGTGGGCAAAAGCATCAGGCTGTTCGTCATCAAGGTGGACGACGGCGTCGAGCGGACCTTCATCAACCCGCAGATAGTCGGGACGTCGCAGGAAACCTGCGGCTACGAGGAAGGCTGTCTCAGCATTCCCAAGTCGTGGGAAAACGTGACGAGGCCCGAACGCGTCACGGTACAGGCGCTCAACGAGAGGGGCCGCAGGTTCACCCTCGAGGCCGACGGCCTGCTCGCGCGCGCGATCCAGCACGAATACGACCATCTCGAAGGCATCCTCTTCATCGATCGCATCGATCCGGCAAAAAAGGCGAAAATCGAGGAACGATTCCAAAAAGCCGCCGCCAAAAAGGAAGCTTGACGCGCATGCTGCGCGTTCTTTTCGCGGGAAGCCCCGAGTGCGCCGTTCCCGCCCTCGAGGAGCTGGCCTCGCGACACCGCATCGTAGCCGTGCTTACGAATCCCCCGGCTCCCGCGGGACGGTCTGGAGAACCCATACCGACTCCCGTCGCCCTCGCCGCGCGCCGCCTCATGGACGAAGGGCTCATAGCGCGGGACGCGCCCATCCTGACGCCCGATAAAATCAACGACGACGTTCGCGCGAGCATTCTCGCGCAAGAGCCCGATTGCATGGCATGCTTCGCCTTCGGCAAGATATTCGGGCCTAAGACCCTCGCGCTTTTTCCGAAGGGAGCATACAACGTACATCCCTCCCTCCTTCCGAGATGGCGCGGATGCGCGCCGATTCCGGCGACGATTCTCGCCGGAGACGCGGAGACAGGGGTCACGGTACAGAGGATGGCGCTCGAGATGGACTCAGGCGACATTCTCGCACAAACCCGCTTCCCCCTCGACGGCACCGAGTACGCAAGCGAGCTTCTCGAGCGAGCTGCCCGCGAAGGCGCGCAACTTATCGCCCGCGTTCTGGACGAAGTCGAGCAGGGTTGCGAGCGGGGCACTCCCCAAGACTCGTCGCAGGCGACCTTTTGCACCATGCTCAAAAAGGAAGACGGTCTTATCGACTGGAACTCCGACGCGCGCGCCGTTTCCGCGACGATACGGGCGTTCCACCCCTGGCCCGGGGCATACACGCTCGCGCGGGCGGGCGCTCAAGACGGAACCGAATCGACGCTCATCGTCCACCGGGCGCACGTCGTGCCGGAGACGCCTCGGACTCAGGCGATGCCGGGAACGGTGCTCGGAGTAGACAAAAAAGAAGGAATTCTGGTACAAACGGGAGACGGGGTTTTGGCCCTCGAGACCCTGCAGTGGCGAACAAAAAAAATCCTCGACTGGAAATCATTCATAAACGGATCACGGGACTTCGTGGGCTCCGTACTCGGGAACAAAGGACATTCGACATGAGATTTAATCTTTCTGACTTTCGCGTCAATTTCGATACCCTCGCCGAGCGCCTTCGCGAAAACGCGCGCACGGTAATCCTGACCGGCAGCACCGTGATACTCTTGACCGTATCCGCATGCGCCGTCGTTTTTTTCCTTTCCCTTCGGGGGAGCGAACAGGTCATGGTTCCCGACGTTCGGGGCAAGGACCTGTCCGTGGCCATGCTCGAGATGCAAGCCAAGGAACTCTATCCCCGCATACAGCTCAAGTATTCCGACAAGCTCGACGATCGGGGAACGATACTCGAGCAAAGCCCGTCTCCGGGCGCGATCGTCAAGGCCGGCCGAAGAATCAACGTAACCGTCAGCCGCGGCATCATTATGGATCGCGTGGAAAACTACGTCGGTCAGAGCATCGACGACGTCAGAATCAACCTGCAAGCGATGTTTACGTCCACGAACGCCCCGCTCATCGTCATTACCGAGCCGCCCTTACCGCGGTTTAGCGCGGCGCCCGCGGGCACTATCCTCGAGCAAAACCCCCCGCCCGACACTCCCATCACGGGTCAAGTCAAGCTCGACCTCGTCGTGAGCAAGGGGCCGGAAAACGACCGGGCGAACGTGCCGAATATCGTGGGCCTTTCCATCCAGGCTGCGCTCGCCGAAATCGGCAAGGGACAAGTCGTATTCGACTTCACCGGACGGCAGCCCGAGGGCGCCGAGCGCGCCGGAACGGTCGTGTCTCAAATGCCGGCGGGAAACTCGCAGGTCACGAGCTACTCCCGCGTCTCGACGGTTATCGCGATGCCGGTTACCTCGAGCGACGGCCTCGTCTACGGAATATTCCAGGAAACCCTGCCTGAGTATCCGTATCCCTTCACTATCAAGCTTTCCGCAATCGCGCCGACGGGAGAGAGAGTGCAACTCGTCGCGCTGAAGCATCCCGGAGGACCGTTCTCCGTGCCGTATGCCGTCGCCGAGGGAACCGTTCTCTCGCTGACGATCCTCAACAAGGAAGTCGGCACGTATGAGATTCACGCTCCCGATCAGGAAAACTGAGCGGATAGTACAGAGCGCGAAGAAGCGATAAAAAAAGCGGGCATCCCATGGGGTGCCCGCTTTTTATTATAACCGACCGCGCGACTATCGCTTCGCGTACACCTTCGGTAACACGAACATGCCGCCGACAAACACCGCGAGCGCGGCAACCCATCCGACGAGATCGCTGAGGAATATCCCCCCGGCTGCGAAGCCCACAAGGCTCGCCGCCGCGACGAAAAGCGCGTAAGGAAGCTGCGTCGACACATGCTCAAGGTGCGGACATCCCGCACCGGTCGAAGAAAGAATCGTCGTATCCGAGATGGGAGATGCGTGATCCCCGAAAACCGCACCGCTCAGCACGGCGGCGATGCTGATCATCGACGCGTTCACGAGCGAGCCGCCCGCGAGTCCGCGCGCCTGCGCGAGCGCGACGACGATCGGCATGACGATGGGGATCATGATCGTGAAGGTTCCCCAGCTCGTTCCGGTCGCGAATGATATCACCGCGGAAAGCACGAAGACGACCGCGGGAAGCGCCCATACGGGGAAGCCGCCGCTGACGACGACCTCGGAGAGATATTTCGCGAGCCCAAGGCCGCCGTCGGCGGGAGACGACTTGATAACCCCGCCGATCGTCCAAGCCATCGTTAGCACGATGAGGGCCGGAACCATCGAGCCGATGCCGTCCTTGAGGGATTCGGAAGCGCTCTTCAAGGTGAGAAGCCTGCGGGCAATGTAATACACGTAGGTAATGACGAGCGTGAATACGGCCGAGTAAAAAAGCGCGACCGACGCGTCAGTATCATTAAACGCCCGCGCGAGCGGGATGGAGGCAAAGGCCGCTCCGAGGGTTTTGACCGACTCACCGTCGACGGCGGCGAGCCAGGTCGTAAGCGGGAAAAACACGACAGCCGTAATAATGAGAACGACGATCGGAAACAGCATGTCAAGCGCGCGCGCGCGCGTATTCTCGACGTGATCGACCTCGCCGGGAGCGGCGCCGTATTTCTCGGCGTTCCAGAGGGCCCCGCCTCCCTCAGCGAGACGCTCGGACGCAGCCATCGGCCCGAAATTGCGGTTCGTGAGGGCCACGACGACGACCATGACGAGCGTCAGCAAGGCGTACAGGTTATAGGGTATCGAGCGGATGAAGAACTCGAACTCGCTGATCCCGAGCTCCGCGAACTTATCCGATCCCTTGACGACGGACATCACCGTGACGACCCAACTCGATACCGGGGCGAGAATGCACACGGGAGCCGCGGTGGAATCGAGGATATACGCGAGCTTCGCGCGCGAGACGCGATGCTTGTCGGTGATAGGTCGCATGATCGTCCCGACGGCGAGCGAGTTGAAATAGTCGTCGATAAAAATCAGAAGACCGAAAAACCAGGCGGTGATCTGCGAGCTTTTGCGCGTTTTCAAATGCTTGCCGGCCCAAACGCCGAGCGCGCTCGACGCGCCCGTGCGCGAAAGCATCCCGACGAGTCCGCCGAGCAGGGCGCAAAAGAGGAATATGCGGATATTCCAGCCATCGTTGAGGGCGGCGGCAAGCAGGTCCGTCGTGTTAATCAGGGCGACGGCCGGATTTCCGCCGGCGACGATGAGAACCCCGGAAACGATTCCGAGAAACAGGGAAATGATCACGTCTTTCGTCAGAAACGCGAGAGCGATCGTGAGAAGGGGCGGTATGAGTCCCCATGCGCCGAAATGTTCCATTGCGATTCACTCCTTACGATACCCGCGGGGCGGGTAACTCGAATTGACCCATTGTAACCCGGAAAACCGGCCTTCTCAATAAATTTCGCCGCGATCGCGCGCCGGGTCTTCCAGCGAAAGGACTTTTGCGGTATCCTTCCCGTCAATGGAAACGAAAGTATGCTTAGTCTTGACGGCCCCGACGCTCAGGGAGGATCTCGCCCTCGTCGAACTGTACCGAAAATGGATTGACATCGCGGAACTCAGGGTCGACTGCCTCTCGCCCGAGGAACGCCTCAACTTTCGCCGCTTCCCCGAGATGGCGGGCTTACCGTGCATCCTGACTATCAGGCGGAGATCGGACGGCGGGCAGTTTCTCGAGGGAGAGGGCTCGCGCACGGCAATGCTCGCGCGGGGACTCGCGTTCGCGGACATAAACCCGGTGAAAAATTTCGCGTACATCGATCTCGAGGAAGACCTTCAGGTACCGAGCGTCGAGGAAGCGGCCCGCGCTTTTGGCACCCGCATCATCCGAAGCGTCCACAACATGACCGGCCCCGAAACCGACATCCGCTCGCGCGTGCAAAAGCTGCGGCGCACGAAGGACGAAATCGCGAAAATAGCCTTCATGCCGCGCGGTCTCGGCGACGTCACCCGACTCTTTCGCGAGGCGAAACAATGCTCAGGCGAGGAATACATCCTCATCGCGATGGGTCCGTACGGCCTTCCGTCGCGCGTCCTCTCGCCGATACTCGGCTCGTCGATCTGCTTCGTCTCGAGCGAAGAATCCATCCGAAGCCTGGGTGGGACGGGAAACGCGCTTGGGCATCTCGATCCCATTACGATCAACGAGATTTATAACATTCATGGAATCTCCTCCGCGACGAAGGTATTCGGCGTCACGGGAAGCCCGCTCAGCTCGACGTCGAGCCCGCTCATACACAACAAGGGCTACCGCAAGCAAAGCTTAAACGCCGTGTATCTTCCCATCCGGGCGGACACAATAGAAGAAGCCCTCGAGTTCGCGGACGAAACAGGCATCACGGGACTCTCGGTCACGTTCCCGTTCAAGGAATCGGTTCTGCCGAACCTCGACGAGATTTCCGCGCAAACCGGGGAGATCGGCGCGTGCAACACCATCGTCAGGAACGGAGACGGATGGAACGGATACAACACCGACGGGCCCGGCTTTTCGCGCGCCCTGCTCGGCTTCCTCGGGCGAAAGGACCTCAAGCGGCTTCGCGTCGCGATCATCGGCGCGGGAGGAGCGGCGCGCGCGGTCACGCACGCGGTTCGGGAACTCGGCGGCAAGGCCTGCGTCTTTAACCGCACGACCGACAAGGCGCGCGAGCTCGCGACGAAGTATAACTTTAAGTGGGCCTCGCTCGACGCGGGAAACCGCAGTCTTCTCGAAAGCTACTCGGACGTCATCATACAGACGACTAACGTCGGTATGTCGCCGAATGTCGACCACGACCCGATAGACTTTTATTCGTTCAACGGCCACGAGGCCGTGTACGACGTCATCTACCATCCGGAACGCACCAAGATGCTCCGCCGCGCGGAAAAGGCGGGGTGCAAGGTCTGCAACGGATACACCATGCTGCAATATCAGGCATACCTTCAGTATCGCCTGTTCACGGGAGTCGAATATGACGAATGAACTGCTGTCCCCCGCCGCGCAGAAAACACTTGCGGCGCGCTTCGCGATCGACGACCTCGTCGCGCGGGGCGAAATCGCGAGCGGCATGAAACTCGGGCTCGGAACGGGATCTACCGCCATGCCCGCCGTCGCGCGCATTGCGGAGCTTATCCGCGCGGGAACGCTGACCGGAATCCGCGCGGTCGCGACGAGCTTTCAGACCACGATCGCCTGCGAGGATCTCGGCATACCCGTTTACTCGCTGAACTCGCGGGAAATAGCCGGAAGCCTCGACCTCACGATCGACGGCGCGGACGAGATATCACCCGACAAACGGCTTATCAAAGGCGGCGGGGCCGCGCTTCTGCTGGAAAAAATAGTCGCCTATAACGCGAAGCGATTCGTCATCGTCGCCGACGCGTCGAAGGACGTACAATCGATCGGCGTGAAGTTCCCCCTTCCCGTCGAGGTAGTCGCCGAGGCGCGCGTCAGCGCGACCCGCTCGCTCGAGCGGCTCGGCGCGGAGGTGAGCCTCAGGGAAGGCGTCAGGAAAGCCGGGCCCGTCGTGACGGATAACGGCAACCTCATACTCGACTGTCTTTGGAAACCGGGAACTGCGGGCGAGCGCCCGTTTGACCCGGACGAAATGGAATCGCTCATCAACGCCATCCCGGGCGTCGTCGAAAACGGACTCTTTACCCGCAACGTTCCGACAGTCTATGTCGCGCGCGCGGACGGTACGGTCGATCGCAGATAAGCCCCGGCTAGCAGGCGCCCACGCGGCTAGCAGGCGCGCACGCTGGTAGCAGGCGCGCACGCGGCTAGCAGGCGCGCACACGGGTAGCAGGCGCCCACGCGGCTAGCAGGCGCGCACGCTGGTAGCAGACGCGCACGCGGCCATCAGTGTCCGGTGAGCCGTCCCAGTATGGGGTCTTTCTGCCGCCAGTTCCGGTTGACCTTTACTTGCAAGTCGAGATTAATCCGATAGTCGAATATTTTATTGAGGTCGCGCACGGCCTCGAGGCGTATTTTCTTGATCATCGTCGCGCCCTTGCCGATTACCATCGACTTCTGGCTTTCGCGCTCGACGACGAGAAAGGCGCGCGCCCACAGTTCCTTCCCGTCCTTTTTCATCTCGAGGTCGGCGATCTCGACGTAGATCGCGTGTGGAATTTCCTCGCGCGTGTTGAGAATGGCTTTTTCGCGGATCACCTCGGCAATCCTGAAATCGACGGCTTGGTCGGTGTAGTAATCCTCAGGATACATGGCCTCACCCTTGGGCGCGAGGTCCACGAGGCGAAGGAGCAACGCGTCGACGTTTACATCCGTTTTCGCGGAAATTTCGAAAACGCGGTCGGCGCCCAGGGTCGGCATGGCCGCGGAAAGAAACGCGCGAACCGCCGCCGGTTTCGCGTCGGCAAGATCGGTTTTGTTTATGGCGACGACGACGCGGTCGAGATACGGAGCGAGCAATTCGGCGATCAACGCTTCCTCGCGTCCGGCCTCGCGCGTCGCGTCGACGAGATACAGCAAGAGATCGGCCTCGCCGAGCCGGTCGCGGGCGAGCGCCTTGAGCCGCATGTTGAGTTTTTTATCCGATTCGTGATAGCCGGGCGTGTCAACGAAGACGAGCTGACCCCGCTCCCCGTTCACTATCCCGCGAATCGCGTTGCGCGTCGTTTGCGGAACGGGAGAGACGATCGAAACCTTCTCGCCGCACGCGGTATTGAGAAAGGTCGATTTCCCGGCGGAAGGCCGGCCTATGATCGCGACGACGGCGGACTTTTTCAGCCCGCCGCCCGCTTCGTCGTTACTGTGTGTCGTATCGTCAGTGGTATCCGGCATTCCGCCAGACTACCTCACCGCGACGGTTGTTTCAAGCAACGCGAGCACCTTCGTGGGACAATTCGTCACGCATTCGCCGCAGGAGTCGCAGACGGCGTAATCGACGACGGGGATGCCGTTCGTCACTTTGATGCATGACTTGGGGCATACCTTCTCGCATTTTCCGCACTTGATGCATCCGACCTTGCAGTCCTTGATGACCTGAGCCTTGCGCGTATTTCGGTTCGAGCAAAGCGCGACCGCGCCCTTTCGAGCGGTCGGGAAGAGCGAGAGGATGCTCTGCGGGCACTTCGCGACGCAGATACCGCAGCCCGTGCACTTCGCGTAATCGACATGCGGAATGCCGTCCTCAAGGACATGGATCGCGTCGAACGGGCACGACACCTCGCAGTCGCCGAGGCCGATGCAACCCCAGTCGCAGAGCTTGGTGCCGTTGACCGAGAGCTTCGCGGCCTGACACGTCTTCACGCCGACGTATTCGGCCTTGGGCTTGCACTTGTCGTTCGCGCCCTGGCAAAGGAGGACGACCGCTTTCGTTTCCGCGGAGGCTTCGACACCGAGTATTCGCCCGACTTCAGCGGCTACCGCCGCCCCTCCGACCGTGCACGCGTTCGCCGGGGCATCGCCCCGCGCGATTGCGGCCGCAAGGCCGTCGCAACCGGGATACCCGCACGCTCCGCAGTTCGCCCCGGGAAGAACCTCTCGAACGGCCGCCTCGGTCGGGTCGACTTCGACGTGAAAGACTTTTTTAAACACGCCGAGAAGAAACCCGAGCGTCGCGGCAAGCGCGAGCGATACGATCAACGTATACATGATGGTCTGCATGGTATCTATCCTTACTTAATGAGCCCGGAAAATCCGCCGAACGCCATTGCGAGCAGGGCGGCCGCGATAAACAGAATGGGAGTTCCCTTCAGGAACGCCGGCACCGGCGCGATCTTGATCCGCTCGCGTATGCCCGTGAGGAGCAAGAGCGAAAGGAGGAATCCCGTCGCGACGCCGATCGCGTATACGATCGATTCCGCGAAGGTATATCCCTTGACGATGACGTCGAAGGTCACCGCGAGAATCGCGCAGTTCGTCGTGATCAGCGCGAGATACACGCCCATCGAGCTATACAGGGCCGGGGCCGATTTCTTCAGATAAAATTCGACGAGCTGAACCAGCGAGGCGATCACGAGAATGAACGTCAGTATCTGCAGGAACTCGAGTTCGAGCGGCACGAGCACGAAGTTATAGAGCGGGTACGTGACTGCCGTCGCGAGCACCGTGACGAAAAGTACGGCCACTCCCATGCCCGTCGACTTCTTTGTGTCGGTCGACATTCCGATAAACGGACAGAGCGCGAGGAAGCGCATAAGCACGACGTTCTCGATAAGAGCCGCCGAAATGAAAATTTGTGCGTAGTGTGTCATGCCGCGCTACCCCTTTTTTCGGCCGAGCGGGCGATCGCGCGATTAATCGCGAAACCGACGGCTATCATCATGCCGAACACGAAAAATCCCCCGGGCGGATTCGCGAAAAATTTCACTTGATACTGCTCGCCGAGAATTTTGATCCCGAAGAAGGAACCCGCTCCGAGAAATTCGCGAATGATCGAGATGACCACGAGAACCCAGGTATACCCGATGCCCATTCCGAGGGCGTCGGCGAGGCTCTCCCCGACGGTTCTCTTGTACGAGAACGACTCGACGCGGCCCATGATAATGCAGTTCACGACGATGAGCGGGATAAAGACCCCCATCGACTTGGAAAGGGCCGGCGTATACGCCTTCATCACGAGATCGACGATCGTCGTGAAGGCCGCGATGACGATGATGAAAATCGGTATGCGGATCGACGAAGGTATGAGGCGGCGAAACCCGCTGATGATGAGTTCGCTCATGAGAAGCACGAACGTCATCGCGAGTCCCATGCCGATTCCGTTAGCCACCGCGGTGGTGACGGCCAACGAGGAACACAGCCCTATCATGAGCATGAGCAGGGGGTTTTCCTTCAGTATGCCGTTCGTTAACAGTTGCGCGTATTTGTTCATTCGGCGTTTCCTTATTCCTGTTCGGGCAATTCGTTGAGAACGAGCGGGGATGCGTTCGCGGGGGAGCCCGCGCCGCCCTTGCCGTCGGCGAGATAGGCCGCGCCCGAGAGCGAGGCGACCTTCACGATATTCGCGACTCCGAGCGTGGTCACGGTCGCCCCGGAAATCGAGTCGATCCCGTCTGCGGGAACTTTCTCGCCTGAAGCGTCTTCGCCGGCGGAGCCCGCGCGAACCGTGAAGGGAGAGTCAGCCGACATTCCGGCGAAGCGTCCGTAAAATTCGGGATTCAGCATCTCGTAGCCGTAATTCTTCGAGTCGCTCGTCGCGCTCACGCGCATACCGGCGAGCGTTCGGTCGAGCTTAATGCCGACGATGAGCGTCGAGGCCTTATAAGTTTGCCCGCGCGCCTTGATCGCGACGCCTGAGATTTTTCCGCCGCTCTTCGCGAGCCATGACGCGTCAAATACGATCGTCTTTTCGAGGCCGTTCGCGAGACCCTCGATTTTTTCGAACTCGCAGTCGGGGAAAAGCTCGGAAAGCGCCCGCTCGTCGGCCATCGGCGCGAGCTCGGCGACCACGGGAGCGGCTCCCGTGCCGGCGGGCGCGCCGTGCGAGGCGGCGAGGTATTCGCCCGCGGCGTAACCCGCGACGCGCGCTATGACGGCAACGCCCTTCGACGAGATGGTCGCGCCGGATATCGCCTGGATGTCCTTGCCGACCCCGTAACCGTCGTCAAGGGATTTACCCGAGAACTGCCCGACGAAGGGCTCCTCGGAAGTCTTTGTGCCAAGCCCCGGAGTGTCGGTATTCTCCATGAACACGAGCGGCTTGAGGGCGCGCTTCATGTCGACGCCGACGAGCAAGGTCGTGCTCTTGTAGGTCGCGCCGGTCGCCTTGACCACCATGCCGAGCACCTCGTCGCCCTTCTTCGCGACGAAGGCGCCGTTAAACGCGATTTGCGAGGCGGGGCTCTCGACCTCTTCGGTCACGTCGACGAAGTCGTCGGCCTCCGGAAAGATGGCGCCGAGGGAAGCGTTTACTTCCGCGCGCGCGGCGGCCGCGATGCGGGGCGCGGTCAGGATGTAGACGCCGGCGAGCGCGACGCAGGCGACTGCCGCGTATATGCCAAGCACGAACGAAAGTTTGATCATCGTCTTCATTTCTTTCCTCCGGCGTCGGATGCGCGGGCGGGCTTTACCCAGCCGTACTTACGCGGGATGATGCGGTTCAGGAAGGGAACGAGCGCGTTCATGATGAGGATGCTGAACATGACGCCTTCGGGGAAGCCGCCAAAGACGCGAATGAGCGCGGTGATGAGTCCGGCTCCGGCGCCGAATACGATACGACCCACGGGGGTGACCGGGCTCGTCGCGTAATCGGTGATCATGAACGTCGCGCCGAAAAGGAGTCCGCCCGAAAGTACCGTGAGAAGCGGGTCTATACCTGCGAGAACGGTCACGAGAAGGGCCGTCGCGACCATGGCGAGCGGGGCCCTCCAGTCAATAATACGAGTAAGCGCGAGAAAGGCGAACGCGAGAAGGATGAGGAATATCGACGACTCGCCGATGCATCCGCCGCGCCGGCCGAAAAAGAGGTTCCAGTAGAGCTCGCCCGCCGTAAAAAAGCCGGTTTTATCGGCGATCTCCGAAGCGGTCGCGACCGCTCCCTCTGCCGCCTTCATCCAGGCAAGGGGAGTCGCGGTGGTGACCGCGTCGACGGCGTCGACAACGCCGCCGGCCCTCGGGGCAAGCCAGGTTGTAAGCGGGGTTGCGAAGCTCACGAAGAGAAACGCGCGGCCGGAAAGCGCGGGATTGAAGACGTTGGCCCCGAGGCCGCCGAAGAACTCCTTGGCGACGACGACGGCGAAAAGGGCGCCGAGGACGGTCATCCACACAGGGGCGGAAGGCGGCAGAACGAGCGCGAGCAATAGCCCGGTTATCACCGCCGAAAAATCGTTCGCGCGCGCCTCGCGGCCGGTCATGAGGCGGAAGGCCGTCTCGAACGCGACGCATGAAAGCACGGAAACGACTATGGTCACGAGGGCGCTCACGCCAAAGAGCCACACGCCATAACCGGCGATCGGAAGCAGGGCAAGCACGACGCAGAGCATCACGTGCTTCGTCGTCGCCGGCATCGAATAATGCGGGCTCGACGAAAGAAATATCTCGTTTTTATCGGACTCGGCCATCACCGCTCTCCTTTGTTTTGTTCGGCGCGGGCTGATGCGGCCGCGGCTCTCGCTTGGGCTCGCTGAGCCTCGGCGCGTACGAGCGCCTTACCGACGCGGAAGCGCTGAACGAGCTTCACGCGCGCCGGGCATACGTAGGCGCACGTCCCGCACTCGACGCAATCCATGAGTCCGCATCGTTTCGCCTCTTCGAGGTTCCCCCCGTCGATCGCGCGCACGATGAGCACCGGCGCGAGCCGGCAGCTGCACACGCGTATGCACGCGCCGCATCCGATGCAGGCCGTTTCCTCGATGAGCGAGGTCTCGTCCTTCGTCAGGAAGAGAACGCCCGAAGTGTTTTTTTGCACGGGGAAGTCCGCGCCCTTCATGGAGACGCCCATCATCGGCCCACCCGCCAGAATTTTGGCGACGCCGGGATTAAGCTGAATCACGGAAGGAATCAAATCGCCGACGAGAGTCCCGATCGGAACCTCGAGGTTCTTCGGCGCGGCGCACGCGCCTCCCGAAACGGTCAGGGCCCGGTCGATGAGGGGCTTGCCTTCCCGGAAAGCCTCGGAGAGCGCCTTCAGGGTACCGACGTTCTGCACGACGCAGCCCGCCGCCGAAGGAAGCCCGCCCGACGGCACTTCGCGGCCGACGATGGCTTTTATGATCATCTTCTCGCCGCCCTGCGGGTATTTCGTCTTGCAGAGCCGCACCGAAATATCGCAGGCCCCCGGTCCGACGGGATTTCCGCGCAGGGAAGCGATTGCCTTCTCGAGAACGGGAACGAGCTCGGCCTTATTATCCTCAAGGGCGATAATGCCCGTCGGGGCCCCGGTAAGCCGCATCGCGATCGCGAGGCCGTCCACGACTTTTTCGGCGTGTTCCGCCATGGTGCGCGCGTCGATCGTCAGGTAAGGCTCGCATTCCGCGCCGTTCGCGAGAACGTAATCGATCTTAGTCCCCTTGGGGGGATTCATCTTTACGTGCGTGGGAAAAGCCGCCCCGCCCATACCGACGAGACCCGCCTCGCGAACGCGCGCGAGCGAGTCCTCTCTCGTGCATCGAAAGGGATCAAGCGGGGAAAGAAAGGCCGTTCGATCCGAACCGTCCGCCTCGATCGCGACGCAGAGGGCATCGACATTGCCCGTCACGAGACGCGTTTCGATTTTCTTGACGGTTCCCGCGACGGAGGCGTGAACGGGAGCGGACATAAATGCGTCGGAGGACGCTATTTTTTGCCCCCGCGCGACGACATCGCCGACCGAAACGATGGGGGCATTCGGGGCGCCGCCTTGCGTGACCGGTATCCAGACGATCTTTGTCTGGGGAAACGCCGACGCTATCCCGAGATGTTCGGAGTATGATTTGCGTTCGGGCGGGTGAATACCGCCCTTGAAGGATGTAACACTCATATGAATTATAGTAGCGATCTGCCCCTTATGCGTCAAGATAATAGGGCTTTTTTTATCTATATATTATGAATTATTAAGTGTTTATCAAGATACTTAACTCAGTAACGTTATATTGAAGAGACGTGTTATGTTACTATGCAAAGGTCTCTGAGGAGGATTTTTATGATTCGACATCCCGGACGTCTCGCCCGTATTGTGGCGGGAATTGGCGCCGCTCTACTGATCACACATCTCGCGTTTGCCTACAACCCGCCCCTCGGCGGCGAATCGGCTATCGCGCTATTCTCCCCCGAACTGCTTGGCGGAAACGCAAGCGCAGCGGGCGGCGCTTTTGGCGCGGCCTTACCGGGCGAACTTCTGATAAATCCGGCGCTCTCGGCCGGCGAGCAGAGAATCGGCCTCGACGCGTCGTACGCGGCAATCATGAGCGCGGGCGACCAGTCCGGACTCGGACACGTTATCAATCTCGGCGCCCTCTACCCCACCCGTTGGGGCGTGCTCTCGGGAAGCTTTCACTTCGTGACGAGCCCCTTCGATTCCCTTCCGCTCGGCACCGCGGGCTTTATGCACGCGGGCTTCGCCAAGGACCTGACCGACAGCCTCTATGTCGGCGTCGGCGTTCTCGGCGGCATTGGCGAAGGATGGGGCCTTACCGGCGACGTCGGCGTCCTCTACCTCGCGGGAAACCTCGGCGCCTTGCATGACGTACGGCTTGGCCTCGCGATGACAGGCCTCGGCCGCTCCTTCACGCCGGACACCTTGGGTATCGAAGGCGGAGACCCGACCGGATATCCCTCGGCCTTTACTCCCCGACTCGGCGTCGCCGCGACGATCGTCGACGTCAACGGTTTCAAGCTCGGCGCCTCGACCGACCTTTCCCTTCCGACGTTTCAGAACATCGTCTTTGACGCGGGCCTCGAAGCCCTCATCAAGGATATCGTGACCGTCCGCACCGGATGGACGTATAATATGAAAGAAAGCTCGAAAGACGCGCAAACCTACATGCCGTCGTTCGGAATCGGCATCAACCTCAAACTCGACTCCACCGGAAAGGATACCTTCCTCACGCGAAACGGATGGGCGCAAAGCGAAGTCACGCCGTCTTTTGGCGTCAAGCCGCTCTACAAAGACCTCTACGCGATCGGCGGCGGCATCAACGCGCGTCTCGGCGTGAAGGACAACAAGGCGCCGAATATTTCGTTCGACTACGAAAAGCCCCTCTATATTTCCCCGAACGACGACGGCACGCAAGACGACCTGCTCGTTCCGGTGAGCGTACGCGACCAACGATACATCGTCGGATGGACCTTCACGGTCGAGGACGAATCGGGAACGGTCGTGCGCACGATCGCGAATAAGGAAGAGCGCCCCGAGATGCAGGACTTCAAGTCCGTCTGGAACGCGCTGAAAAAACCGAAAGAAGGAATCAGCGTTCCCGAAACGATCCGCTGGGACGGAAGAACCGACTCGGGCGACATCGCCCGCGACGGCGTCTATACCTTCCGCATGACCGCGGTCGACGACAACGAAAACCCGGGCGCCTCCGCGCGGCATACCGTGCACGTCGACCTGACCGCGCCCGTCGTTACCGCCGTTCCTCCCTCGGGGGCGAATGCCATGATCTTCAGCCCCGACGGCGACGGCAACAAAGATACGTTCCGCCTCGCGCACACGGGATCGGCCGAGGATCTCTGGAAAGGCGAGATTCTCGACAGCTCCGGAAACCCGGTCCGCACGTTCGAGACGAAAGAAGCGATCCCCGCCGACGCGCTGTGGGACGGAAAGACCGACGCGGGAAGCGTCGCGCCCGACGGCGTCTACTCGTATCGCGTCTCGTCCACCGACCGCGCGGGCAATACGTCCGTCGCGAAAGTCGACAACATCATCGTCGACACCGTAAAGCCCGCCATCAACGTAACGATAGACACGGCGCATTTCTCGCCGAACGGCGACGGCGCCCAGGATACCGTAGAGCTCACGGCGAGCATTCCGGTTCTCACCGGCCTCTCCGCCTGGGAAATGACGATCGCGTCGCGCTCCGGCGCCGTGCAGCGCACGTTCTCCGGTACGGGCGCCGTAAAGCCCTTTGCCTACGACGGCTTGTCCGATGCGGGCGCGCGTCTCGCCGAAGGCGAATACCAAGCCATCCTCTCGGCGAAATACGTGAACGGACACTCGCCCGTCGCGAAGTCCCCGTTCTTCACCGTGGACGTCACGCCTCCCGAGGCGCGCGTGCGCGCTTCCGGCAGCATCTTCTCTCCTGTCGGCGACGGCAAGCTCGACACCGTCTCGTTTACCCAACAGGCGAGCTCAGAGGAAAGCTGGCTCGGCGAAATCGTCGCGCTCGACTCCTCCGGACGGCCCGCGGGATCGGCCATCAGGTCTTTCCGCTTCGGACCCGTCCCCGACGCCTCCAAGGCTTGGGACGGCCGTGACGAATCGGGCAAGCTTGCGCCCGACGGAAAGTACGGATACCGACTGACGGCCACCGATCGCGCGGGCAACTCCGCCTCGTCGAACGTCGCGATCGTCGAGCTTAATACCGAAAAAGCCGACGTCATCCTGCAGGCGAATCTCTCGGCCTTCTCGCCGAACGGCGACGGCTCGAAAGACGCGATCGTCTTCACGCCCGTCATCAAAGCAAGCACCGCCGTCGAGCGCTATAGCCTCGTCGTCTCGGATCGCGCGGGCAAACCCGTCAAGACCTTCTCGGGCACGGGCAGAGTTCCGACGACGCTCGCGTGGAACGGCGTGGCCGACCCGACCGCCGGCGCCACCACCGGCGAGAGAGCCGCCGACGGCGTCTATTCGGCAAGCCTCGAGGTTACGCTGATCAACCAGCAAACGTCCCGTTCCGCCGCGCCCGATTTCGAGCTCGACACGCGCTACCCCTCGATAGAGATTTCCGCGCCCTGGCTCGCCTTCTCGCCGAACGGCGACGGCAAGCGGGACGCCCTCCCCGTGACGCAAAAATCCTCGAAAGAGGCTCTCTGGACCGCGACCATGGTCAACGAGCGCAAGCAGACAGTCCGCGCGTGGAAATGGGAAGGAGAAGTCGCCAACGTCGAATGGGACGCAACCGATAATTCCGGCAACCGCGTTCCCGACGGAACGTATACGTTCGTCGCCCAGAGCGAGGACCGCGCGGGCAATCGAACGACACAGCAACTTTCCGGCATAGTCGTCGACGCGCGCGTTCCGAAGGCGTACGTCACCGCGCAGTATCCCGCCTTCTCGCCGAATGGCGACGGCATCAAGGACACGCAGCGCATCTCCCTCGTGACGAACGTCGCGGAGGGTCTCGCCTCATGGAGCGTCGCAATCAGGCCCGAAGGTCAGGCGAAGGAAGACGCGAAGTCGCGGCCCGCTCCCGTGAAACTTTGGAGCTCCGCCGACACGGCGACGCTTCCCGCCGTCATCAACTGGGACGGCCTCGACTCCGCCGGCAATGTCGCGCAGGGCAGGTTCGTCGCCGAGCTTTCGCTCGCGTACGAAAAAGGCGACGCGGTAACCTCGACGAGCTCAGGGTTCCTTTCAAACGCGAAAGCTCCCGCTCTCGGCGTGCGACTCAACCCGAAATATTTCAGTCCCGATAACGACGGGCTCGACGACGAGCTCTTCATCGCGCTTTCCGCCGAGTCCGCGGCAGCTATCGCCGAATGGTCGTTCGAAATTCGCGAACCCGAGGGCACCGCGGGCAACGTGTTCTGGAAGACGGGCGGGTCCGACAAGATCGCCGACCGCCTCATCTGGGACGGACGCTCGCTCAAGGGCGAGCTCGTGCAGGCCGCGACGGACTATCCGTTCACGTTCACCGTGCGCGACGAGGTCGGCATGACGAGCGTGGTGCGCGGCTACGTGCCGGTCGACGTGCTCGTCATCCGCGACGGCGACCGCCTCAAGATCGCGGTTCCCTCTATCATCTTCCGCGAGAACGCGGCCGACTTCAACGGCCTCGACAAGGCGGTAGTCGACAAGAACGTGCAGGTGCTCAAGCGCATCGCGGAGATCCTCAACAAGTTCCGCGACTACCGCATCCAGGTCGAGGGCCACGCGAACAACGTAACGGGCACGCAGCGCGAGGAGGACGCGGAACTGATCCCGCTTTCCCGCCAGCGCTCGGACGCGGTGCGCGACTTCCTCGTGCGAAACGGCGTCGACGGCTCGCGCCTCTCGACAGTCGGCCTCGGCGGCACGAAGCCCGTCGTCCAACGAGGCGACCGCGAAAACTGGTGGAAGAACCGCCGCGTCGAGTTCATACTTCTGAAGTAAGAGGTCACGCGGGAAGGGAACCTTTACCAAAGGCTTCCCTTCCCGCGCCCATCCCTCCAAACCGCCCCGCTTGCGAAAGCGGGGTTTTTTGTTTTCCGG
>CAYSEA010000033.1:0-29278 GCA_964429975.1 uncultured Treponema sp. | reverse complement strand
GGGAGTTGCCTTTGTAAAGGCTATTGTTGGGAAACTTGTATTCCACGAATCCCTTTTCAAACCAAAGCAATCCCGCCTTCATTCGATCAGGATTGAGAAACTCGTCAGGGACGTCAAGAAAACCGATTATTGATTCAGTTGAACACATGCCGCAGGGGGGCGAGACGTCAAACCCGGTAAATAACCCGATTGGCATTTCAACTTCAATGATGTTTTTGTCGTCTTTTTTTGAATTGGGAAACTGCAATACTATTTCTTGATAGAGGCCATGGCAAATTTTTTGGCTTCCTTTTTTCGCCTTAATGGTTTCCGTCCGGATAAGCGATGCTTTTTCCAGAATCTGCACGTTAATCGCAACCGTGGATTGCGGGATTTTAAGGAGGCGCGCGAGATCATTGACGTTAAGGCTTTCGTCGCGGAGGCATTGCAATATCTTGATGCGCAATTCGGAACATATTCCCTTTATTATTTTACTATCGTCGGTGCTGTTGATGACGAGTATGCTTTGGTTTCCCATTCGTGCGCTCCTGTGAATTAGTATATCATAAAAACTGATACATAACAAAAAAATTGACAACCAATTTTTTCAGGTTTACACTACGGCCTTAGAATGAAAAAGGAGGACCGAATGGTTTTTAGAAAGGGGATTGCCGGGATTCTCATTGTTCTGACGATCGCAAGTGTGATGATTTCTTGCTCGGGCAAGGAAAAGACCGCTGATGGTAAGGTAACGATTGACTTCTGGCACCTGGACAGCAATGACCTTCACTATCCTGAGTGGGAAAAGATCGCCTCTCAGTTCATGAAACTCAATCCGAACGTTGATATCAAGATCACCGTGCTCGAGAACGAGGCGTACAAGAGCAAACTGACGACGGTCATGCAGTCGGGAAATCCTCCCGACATCTTCAGGAGCTGGGGCGGCGGGGTAATGAACTCTTTCGCCGAGTCCGGTCTCCTCAAGGACATAACGAACGAGTACAAGAAGAACTGGGATAGTAAGATCGGCGAAGGCGCCGTTGGCGTCTACAGCTACAAGGGCAAAATTTACGGCCTTCCGTATACCATGGGCGGCGTCGGGATTTGGTACAACAAGGACCTTCTCGCGAAAGTCGGGTATACGACCCCTCCCGAAACGTGGAAAGACTTTCTTGACTGCGTGAAGAAACTCAAAGCCGCGGGAATAACCCCCATCGCGCTCGGCGAGGGCGACAAATGGCCCGGCCATTTCTGGTGGGTGTATTTGGCCGTGCGTCTCGGAGGAAAAGAAGCCTTCGATAAAGCCACGATCGGCAATGGCTCGTTCACCGATGAGCCCTTCGTCAAGGCGGGCGTGTTGCTCAAGGAACTGATCGACCTGAAGCCCTTCCAGGAAGGATATCTCGCCGCGACCTATGGCGGTGACCAAGCCGCGTTGATGGGTAACGGAAAAGCGGCCATGGAGCTTATGGGCCAATGGGCGCCCGCCGTTCAGATCGGCTCTTCCGAAGCAAAGGTCGGCCTCGGCGACAAGCTCGGTTTCATGTCTTTCCCCGCGGTTGAGGGAGGCAAGGGTAAGCTGACCGATTTGATGGGCGGTGGCGACGGTCTCGTCATCGGAAAGAATGCTCCCAAGGAAGCCATCGCGTTCCTGAAGTTCATCACCAATATCGAGACGCAGAAGTTCCTTACCACCGGTCCTTTGGGAATCGTCCCGACCGCGATCGGAGCCGAGACCGCGTTGACGGACCCGAACCTTATCGCGATCAATAAGGCGGTCGGAGCCGCGAGTTACTTCCAGCTCTATTATGACCAGTACTTGCCCCCCGCGACCGGAGAGGTCGTAAAGGACGTTACGCAGGGACTGTTTGCCGGCACGATGAGCCCGGAAGAAGCCGCCGCCGCGATCGACAAATCGTATAAAGCGGAAAAATAAAAACATTTGGGCATCAGGCGGAGGGCGCAAGCCCTCCGCTTTTCGTGAAGGGGTGAGCATGAGCAGTACGGCAAGAAATCGCGAAACGTTCGTTTTTTATCTTTTACTTTCACCCGCTTTTTTACTCGTTACGGCGTTCATCGTCTATCCCGTCGTTAACACGGTTTTTTTCTCGTTTTACAATTGGAACGGATTCGGTCCCCTAAAGAATTTTATCGGCCTTAAAAACTTCGTCGTCCTTATGGAAGACCCGCTATTTTGGAACGCTCTCAAGAATAACGGAATCGTCGTCGTATTTTCCGTGCTGGTTCAATTACCGATCGCCTTTTTATTGGCCATATTCGTCAGCAAAAACTATAGCAGGCACTTAGTGCTGTTTCGAACGATCTTTTTCTTGCCCTATATTCTTTCGGAGATTATTACCGGCGTGATTTGGCGCTTTATCTATCATCCTCAGTTTGGATTGTTAAAGCAAGTTTTTGCCTTCATATTGCCTGATTACGCGTATCAAGGCTTTCTCGCCGACCCGAGTACCGTCTTCCCGGCGATTCTGTTCGTGATTTTTTGGAAATACTTTGGCTTTCACATGATCCTTTATGTAGCGGGCCTTCAGGGTATCCCCGCCGAATACTACGAAGCGGCCCGCATCGACGGCGCGAACCCCGTGCAGGCATTCGTAAATATTACCTTGCCGTTTATGCGCTCGGCGATACAAATGTCGCTTTTCTTTTGCATCATCGGCTCCTTGCAGGTCTTCGACGTTATCTGGTCAATGGGGCAGGGCGGGCCGGTGCACGCCGCGGAGACTGCGGTCGTCTACCTCTATAAGTTCGGGATTAAGTCGTCGAAAATCGGCTTTGGAAGCATGACCGCGATCGTAATTTTCGCGTTGTGCCTTGTGGTGAACGTTTTGTATCAACGACTGACGAAGAGGGAAGACTAATCGTGAAATCCTCAACGCATAAAACGGTGAAGGGCATTCCGCCGATCGTACTGGTAAAATACGCGCTGCTATTCGGTTTCGCGCTCATTGTCCTGCTGCCGATCTATCTCGCGATTATCGGCGGCTTTAAATCCATCGGGCAGTTGAACGTCGATCCCGTCGGCTGGCCAAAGCCCCTATTGATCGAGAACTACATCAATATTTTCGTGAAGAGCGGGTTCTTCCGGTACCTCGCGAACTCATTGATCGTCATGACCGCGACCGTGGCGATTGACGTCGTCGCCGCCGGAATGGCGGGATTCGCGCTCAGCAGGTTCGAGATAAAAACAAAACATTTGATTTATCAGTATTTTTTGCTCGGACTTCTGTTCCCGATGACTCTGGCGATCCTTCCCATATATATCCAGCTTCGCACGTTTGGGTTGCTCGACACTTTTGTCGGAGTCATATTGCCGCAGACTGCCTTTTTGCTGCCGTTTCATATTTTGATCTTTCGGGGGTTTATCCAGCAAATTCCCGGCGAGCTCGAGGATGCGGTGAAGATCGACGGATGCGGTAAAATCGGTTTCTTGCTGCATATCGTCATACCGCTTTCGCGGCCCGCGATCGCGACGATATCGGTGCTGGCGATGGTAACGAGCTGGAATAATTTTTTCCTTCCCCTCATTATCTTGAACGATAAAAACAAGTATACTCTGCCGATGGGCAGTATGGATTTCGTCGGTCAATATCTCGCTGACTGGAATATTATTCTCGCCTTTTTCGTCATCTGCATGGCCCCGGCGATCGCGTTTTATTTGTACGCGCAAAAGCATATCGTATCGGGATTGGCCGCAGGCGCCGTTAAGGGTTAGCATTTCTCGGGAACGTAAAGGAAACGATGGGTGACAGTAACGCGAAAATTCGAGTAGATAGTGAGTTGGTCGCATGCTCCGTCGATGAGCGGCTTTTTGGGTCGTTTGTGGAGCATCTCGGCAGGGCGATTTACGGCGGGGTATTCCAGCCCGACCATGAGTTGGCGGATAACGATGGCTTTAGAACTGACGTGCTGAGCTTGGTTCGCGAATTGCGCGTTCCGCTCATTCGATACCCCGGCGGAAATTACGTGTCCGCCTACAAATGGGAAGACGGCGTCGGACCCGTCGAGAATCGCCCGCGGCGCATGGACCTCGCCTGGAAGGCGACGGAACCGAATACCGTGGGCATCGACGAGTTTTATCGCTGGGCGGAAAAGGCCGGAAGCCAGGTCATGATGGCGCTTAACCTCGGAACCCGGGGTATCGAAGAGGCGCGGAATTTCGTCGAGTACTGCAATCATTCCGGCGGGCTTTATTGGAGCGATCTCAGGCGCGCCCACGGAGCCGAGCGGCCGTATAACTTTCGTGTGTGGTGCTTGGGAAACGAGATGGACGGCCCGTGGCAGATCGGATGCAAGACCGCGGATGAATACGGAAAACTCGCGGCGGAGGTGGCGAAGGCGCTGAAGCTCTTTGACCCGACCCTCGAGCTCGTCGTCTGCGGAAGTTCGGGGCCGGGAATGCCGACGTTCCCTCAGTGGGAAGCGACCGTGCTGGAGTACTGCTATGAGCACGTCGATTATATTTCGCTCCATACGTACGCCCGGAAAAACGGCGATGACCGTGCCTCGTTTTTGGCCGAGTCGGTGCAATTCGAAAGATTCATACAAACCGTCGAAAGCACGGTGCAATTCGTCAAGGCGAAAAAGAGAAGCAAAAAAACGGTCAAACTTTCGGTCGACGAATGGAACGTCTGGTATCATTCCTTGGGCGAAGAAAGCGAGGATGATGTCTGGAACGTCGGGCGAAAGCTTTTGGAAGACCGTTATAACGTCGAGGACGCGCTTGTCGTCGGCTGTTTTCTCATTGTTCTCTTGCGGCATGCCCAATCCGTGCGCATGGCTTGTCTCGCGCAATTGGTGAACACAATCGCCCCTATCATGACGGAACGCGACGGACGGGCCTGGCGGCAGACGATCTTTTATCCGTTCCTGCATTGCTCGCGCTTCGCGCGCGGGGAAGTACTGACAACGCTGATAGAATCGCCGGGGTATGAGTCAGAACCCTACGGCACGGTCCCGTATCTTGAGGCAGTCGGCGTACTCAGGCGTCCCGACCATGAGATAGTTTTCTTTTGCGTGAACCGGCATTCGAACGATACGCTCTCGCTTCAGGCGAAACTGACGGGGTTTTCCGGGCTGTCGGTTATCGAGCATATCGTCGTGTCTGACGACGATCCGCTCGCGACCAATACGCGGGAAAACCCGGAGCGGGTAATCCCGCGCGCGGTAGATACCGCGCGAATAGACGGTGACGGTCTTCTCGCGCGCTTGCCGCCGCTTTCCTGGAACGTCATTCGGCTTTCGTTCAAGCAGTAAGGGCAACGATCAGTAACCGCAAGCGGCTACTGATCGAGCTTACTATAACGCGCCGAGTATCGCGGTGAGGATCGTCGGGAAGTACCAGGATTGCGCGGTGCGGTTGTAAAAGCCGTAGAGCTCGCTGAACTCGCCCGACGGCGGGACTTCGTGATTCCCGTTATCCCAGAGGACCGTCAGCATTCCATAGCTTCTGGCCTTCGCCACATAGTACGAGAACCAATCCTCGCGATCCGAAAGGTTGTTTTTGTTCGTCGCCCCGTACTCGCCGATAATTACCGGCATGCCCTTGCCGGAAACGAACGTTGCGTTAAGCTGTCCCATAAAATTGTCGATGTCGCTTGTATGCGCGCTCATAAAGACTTTGACTCCCGGGTCTTCCATCGCGAAAACGTACGGGGTATACGCGTGCACCGAGAGAATGAGTTTATCGTCGGCTGAATCGTTGGGGATCGCGAACTTGCCCGAGAGGGCCGCCCAAGGAGACGCGACATACGGGGTGATCATGACGAAGCGTTCCGTGTTGTTGCTTTCGGTTGCGCGAATCGCGTCGAGGGCCGCCTGTTCCATCTCGGCGATGAGTTCCGCCGCCTTGCTAAGCAAGCTATCGGAGTCGGACCAGTTCCATTCGTTCGAGTATCCGACGAGACGGGGCTCGTTTAAAAGCTCGAAGACGAGTTTATCGTCGTAGTTCCGGAACTCAAGGGCGATCTGCTTCCAGATGCGGGTGACGTAGGCGATCGAGCGCTCACGATGCTGTTGATCGGGAAAATAGAAACCTTCTTCGTTATCGTGGTGGATGTTGATTATGACGTACAGTCCTTCGTCGATCGCGTAATCGACGACTTCGCGAACGCGGGCCATCCATTCGACGTCGACGGTATAGGCGGCATTGACGTGATTATGCCAGGACACCGGGATACGAACCGTTCTGATGCCCGCGTCATAGAGCCCTTGCATCATCGCTTGCGTCGTCTTCGGCTGGCCCCAGTAGGTTTCGGTCCCAAGACCGGAGATTCCGTGGGCGTCGAGGGTGTTTCCGAGATTCCATCCCGTTCCCATCCCTTCGACGTAAGCGCGCGCGCTCACGGAGAAGTTCGCGCTTTCAGGCGAGAGAGGGCTCTCGATATATGTTTCCTCAGGCGGGATAAAGCCTGATTCATCCGTGGCTGAGCTGGACGAACAGCCAAGTAATGCGAGACTGAGCGCCGCTGACATCGTACATATAGAAAGTATTCGTTTCATTTGTTTCTCCGGAAAACATTATATAACGAATTTCTGACAATTGCTATCGTTTACTTCGCGAATAAAACGGGGTATCATACAAGCACAAAGGGACGTATGGCAAAAAAGAAAACGAAGGTATTTCTGCTCGACACTAATGTTATTCTCCATGACTTTAACTGCATCTATCGTTTCGAGGATAACGATATCGTCTTGCCGATCACCGTGCTCGAGGAACTCGACAAGTTCAAGAAAGGCAACGACCTCCTCAACTTTCACGCGCGCGAGTTTACCCGCCAACTCGACTCGATCGCGGGGGACGCGATCTTTACCGATGGGCTCAGCCTCGGCCCGCGTCTCGGAAAGCTTTTCATCGAGACGGGTAAGCCCTTCTCGAAAACCCTGGCGGAATCCTTTCCGGAAGAGACGGCAGACCATCGCATCCTCGCCATCACCGAATACGTCGCCGCGAAAAATCCCGCGCGCAAGGTAATCCTCGTCTCGAAGGACATTAACCTCCGCATGAAGGCGAAGTCCCTCGGCCTTTTTTCCGAAGATTACGAAAACGACAAGATCCGGGACGTCTCGCTTATCGACCGAAATATCGAGACGATCGAGCGGCTTGACGCTTCGCTCATCGCACGACTCTACGACGACCCCGAGGGAATCCCCGTGGCGGAATTCGGCTTCAAGAAGGTTCCGTCGGCGAATCAGTACTATATCCTGAAAAACGGCACGGCAAGCGCGCTCGGGCATTACTCGAGGCAGACGGCACTCATCAGTCGCGTCGAGAAAAGGAAATGCTACGGCATCGAGCCGCGAAACGCCGAGCAGGCGTTTTCGCTCGACGCCCTCACGCGAAAGGATATCGAACTTGTCGCCCTGTCGGGCAAGGCGGGAACGGGAAAAACCTTGCTGGCCCTGGCGGCGGCGGTCGCGCAAGAAGGCGAGTATGACCAAATTTTGCTTGCGCGCCCGATCGTCCCGCTCGGAAACAGGGATATCGGCTTCCTTCCCGGGGACGTCGACGAGAAGATCGGCCCATACATGAATCCCCTGTTCGACAACCTCTCGGTCATCAAGCGGAAATTCCGCGCGACGGGCAAGGAAGTTTCCCATCTCGAGGAAATGCAAAAAACCGGAAAGTTGACGATTACCCCACTCGCGTATATCCGCGGGCGAAGCCTTTCGAATTCGTTCTTCATTGTCGATGAGGCGCAAAACCTGACGCCACACGAGGTCAAGACGATTATTACGCGCGCGGGGGAGGGCACGAAAATGGTGTTCACCGGCGACGTTCAGCAAATCGATTCGCCCTATCTCGATTCCTGCTCGAACGGACTCAGTTATCTCATCGATAAAATGAAGGGGCAGGATCTTTTCGCCCACGTCCATTTGGTAAAAAGCGAGCGAAGCTATCTTGCGGAACTCGCGAGCGATTTGCTGTAGGACGGATGCGCGCGCGGGAGAGACCGCTGAAGCGAAATAAAAACCCCATCCGGGCGGATGGGGTTTTTCGCTTTCTCCGCGGCGGTGATTCGAACACCGGACCCAGTGGTTAACAGCCACTTGCTCTGCCAACTGAGCTACCGCGGAAAGTGCCTGAGCGTGTCAGGCGAGTGTCACAATAGCGGAACGCAGAAAAAATGTCAAGAGAATCCGCCTATCGCATTTCCAACGTCACTCCTCCGCGATTCCCGCCGCTTCTTTCACGCGGAATCGTATCTCGTCGACGATGGTCCCGTATTTCTGCTCCATCATCCGCACGCTTTTGGAATAGGCGGAAACGAATTCGGGGTCCTGGTTGAGGTCCATCGGGACGTTTTGCCCGTATCTGCGCGACATCTCCTGCTGTTTAGCCTTAAGCTTCGGCGCGAACTGCTGCTCGAGCGCCTCTCGAAGGTGAGATCGCTCGTCGAGATACTGCTTCAGTATCTGCGCTACCTGCGCGAAGAGTTGCAGCATGCCGCGGCCGGGAAGGGCTAGCTCGAGGGCCGCGCCGATTCGGTTGGAGCGCGCGAGGTCCGTTTCCGCGGAGGGCAGCTTGACGCCGGCAATCAGAATCGACAAGGCGCCTTCGAGTACCGCTTTTGACCGCTCCGCGTCCTTTTCCGCGAGGGATTTCGAGAACGTTTCGGCGTTTTCCGTTTCGAGAAACTCGCTGGCCGCCCGTTTTCCGACGTTCTTGAGCTCTCTGTGCTCGGAACTCGCCTTATCCCCTTCAATGTGCGCCGTTTTCTCAAGCGCTATATCGATGGCCGATCGTATCTCACCCATGCACTTCCTCCACGTTTAGTATACGCCAAATATACCGTCCTTTTCCGTCCAAAGGCAATCGACGGGTATGTCATGCGGTTCGCTCGGGACGTACGCCCGTACGCGTTCCGGCGCGCAGATTCCGACGATTTTTATCCCGTTTCGACGGGTAACGTAGTTCGACAGCAACGATGAAAGAAAACGGTCGTAGTAGCCCTTGCCTCTGCCTAATCGCGTGCCTTCGGGCGAAAAGGCGAGGCCCGGCACGAGGATGATCGCCGGGACGTCGATTGCGCTTCCTGGCCAAGCGGGAGGGCGCGTCGCGGGCGGCTCGCGGATACCGTACGGGCCGACGTCGAACGGACCGGATGAGGATTCGATGGGAAAGAAGGAAAGCCCGTCTCCGTCCATTCGCGGCGCGAGAACGGTTGCGCCGCCCGACAAGGCGAGCTCAATGAGCGGGGATACGTCCGGTTCCGACGGAAGGGCAAGATAGGCGAAGACCGTCGCGGCTTCGGATAATTCGGCGCGAATGTCCGGGGATATTGATGGTATGGTTTGCTTGTTTTGTATACCTACCGGTAGGTATAGAGATCCCGTACTATCCGCCAAATTCTGAGCTTGTATCTCCTCTCGAAGCTTCCGCCTCAACTCATCCTTTTCGCGGCTCATGTCCCGCTATTCCCCTGATCAAGCAGCTCCCGATACTGTTCCTTGAGGATGATGACGCAGTCGGTCAGGCTGGCGGTTCCGCGAACGATATCCTCGGCGAGCGCGTGGCAATTCGGGGCTCCGCAGCAACCGCAGTCGAGACCGGGGAGCCGCTCAACGATACGCTCGATTTCCTCCATCATAGAAAGCGCGGTGGCATAGTCGGGATCGAGGAGCAAGGCGGAACGAGAGGGATATGGCTCATCGCGAAAACTTTCGGTAATCGCCTCTTCGATACGGGACGCGCTGAGGGTATCGCTCCCGGGACGAAGGGCTTCCTCGCGCTTACGGAGTACATGGCGTGCGATCGACGGATTCGCCGCGGTAAGCGCGCCGCCGACGCAGCCGTCCGTGCACGCCATGAGTTCGAGAAAGGAAATGTCGGATAGCCGTCCGTTCTCCGCGTCTTCGAGGATGCGGATGCACTGTTCCATGCCGTCAACGGCGATCCACGAGCCCTTTTCCCCGGCGGCCGTCGCTTCGGCCTCGCCGCCTGCCCGTCCCCAGGCGATCTCCTCGGGTGACGAGACGTACGTTTCGCCTTTCTTGAACGTACCTTTCGTAAGTATTTGAAGGAGCGGTAAGTGCACGTCTTTCATGGCAATGACGCAATCGATAGACGAAGTGCCGCCGCTGATCGGCGCGACCGATTCCGTAATCTTACCGGGGCAGGGCGAAAGGAAGGTACAGTGGATCGTTCGTCCGGTCGCTAAAGCATCCGCCGCCAAGGCCTCGCGCGCGAGCCGGCCCGAGAGTTCCATCGGGGCGATGACCGGCACGACGTTCGCGATGAGCGTCGGAAAGCGTATTTGGATGAGCTTGATGATGGTCGGACAGCTCGACGAGATGAGCGGGCGCGGAAGGTCGGGGTAGCGCGCGCGGTCGAAGAACGACGCGGTCGCCCGCGCGATTGCGGGGGTTGAGGCCGCAACGGGAAAAACGGCGTCGAAGCCGAGTTCGAGAAGGCTTGCGTGAATATCGGCGACGGAAAAGCGCTCGGGAAACTGACCATAGAGGGACGGCGCGGGAAGGACGATGCGGAAGGGCCTCGGTGTATCGGTGTCATCGGTCGCGCCAAGCGCGTCGCTCAAAGCGGTACTGAGAGCCTTCTTCGCGTGATGCGGACACCGACGGATGCACACGCCGCAGTCGATGCATCTCTCGGCCCTGATGCGCGCCTTGCCCTCAAGAACGCGAATCGCCTCGGCCGGGCAGGTCGTTACGCAAACGGTACATCCCTTGCATGCGTCCTCGTCAAGGATAACCGAATGGTAGCGCGTCATGCTTCGGCTTTCCGTGCGTCCGGTATGCGAATGACCATCGTGACGGTCGTACCTTCGCCGGGGGCGGTTCGAAAGGTAATCTCGTCGGAATTTCGCCTCATGTTCGGCAGTCCCATTCCCGCGCCGAAACCGAGTTCCCGCACGAGCTCGGGAGCGGTGGAGTAGCCGTCTTGCATCGCGAGTTCGATGTTCGGTATGCCAGGTCCCGTATCGTTCATGACGATGGTGATGGCGTGGTTTTCTATCGTGACATCGGCCTCTCCGCCACCCGCATGAACGACCATATTGATCTCAGCTTCGTACATTGCGACGGCCGTTCGCTTGATGACGTCGGCCGGAACGCCGAGGCGCTGGAGAATTTTCTTTATCTCGGATGAGGCGTGGCCTGCGCGTGAAAAATCGTCTCCCGGCACGTCATAGTGGTATCTCATCCCGCCCTCGCGTCAGTCTATCGCCCTGACTCCGCCCTGACGCACGCCGGCTTGGTAGAGCTTGCCGCATGCGAGAAAGAGGGGGAGCCGCGACGTGAGAAGAACGATGCCGTTGTCGCGGGCCATGTCGATCATTTCCTGATTCGGCGCCTTGCCGCGCACGAAGCAGATTGCCTGTATGTCCATGAGGATCGCGGTGCGGATCACCTGCGCGTTAATGAGTCCGGTGAGGAGTAAAACCTGGTCTTTCACGAAGGCCATGACGTCGCTCATAAGATCGGCGCCGCATGCGGACACGATCTCGACGTCGTCGCGCCACGTGTCCGCGACGGATTCCGCCTCGAGGGCCGCCTTCACGTCGGTGATAGTCATAAAATCAGGATACCATGGTTTTTCGGCGCGCGCAACGCGGATCGTGCAGTGGCGCCCATCGTAACGCGAAGCGAATCGCGTTACGGTCTGACGGCTCTTTGCCTCAGCAGCATGTCGGTAAGGACGAGGGCCGTCATCGCCTCGATAACCGGCACGATGCGCGGGCACAGGCATACGTCATGGCGGCCGTGTACCTCTATATCGCAGTCTTTACCGTCCATATCGACGGTCTTTTGCGCGATGCTGATTGAGGAGACAGGCTTTACCGCCGCGCGAAAGAGTATATCCGCGCCCGTGGAAAGGCCTCCCTGTATGCCGCCTGCGTTGTTCGTGACGAACGACGCGCGTCCCGTCGCGGGGTCGCGCCTGATCGGGTCGTTATTCTCGCTGCCGCGTAAGCCCGCGACGGCGAATCCCGCTCCGAACTCGATACCCTTGATGGCGCCGACCGAAAGGATCGCCCCGGCAAGCGCGGCGTCGAGCTTTTCGAAAACTGGTTCGCCGAGTCCCGCGGGTAGATACCCCGTATCGGACGAAACGCGGCAGGCGATGATGCCTCCCGCGCTGTCGCCGTCGCGCTTCAGGTCAATGATTCGCTTGAGCATTTTTTTTGCGGCCTTTGCGTCGGGCGCGCGCAGGGGATTTCGCTCGATTTCATCCTCGTCGTACGACGAGCATTTGATGCCGCACGCTTCGGCCGTCCATGCGCGCACGGTGATTCCCTGCGTCGCGAGAAATTTTTTCGCGATGGCTCCGGCGGCGACCCGTCCGATCGTCTCTCGGCCGGAGGAGCGGCCCCCTCCACGGTAGTCGCGGATGCCGTATTTCTCGAAGAAGGGATAGTCGGCGTGTCCGGGGCGAAATTTGCGCACGATGTCGCCGTAGTCTTCCGATTTCTGATTTGTGTTGCGAACGACGATGGCGATGGGCGTTCCGGTCGTTTTCCCCTCGAAGATACCCGAGAGTATCTCGCAGGAGTCGGCTTCCTTGCGGCTGGTCATCGCGGGATTGAGTTTCGGGTCGCGGGGAGTTCCGTCGGAATCGGACGCGTGCGCGCCGGGACGCCTGCGGTCAAGCTCTTTTTGTATGTCGGCCGTCTCGAGCGGCATGCCGGCTGGGCATCCGTCCACGGTCACGCCGAGCGCGACGCCGTGGCTTTCGCCGAAAGTCGTGATTCTGAAGAGCGTTCCGAAGGTGTTTCCCGCCACTTAGTTCCCCTTTTCCCGTTTTTTGCGCGCGTCTTCCGCCTTGCGGCTGATGCGATTCCATACGGACGAAAGGCCCATGGCTTTTTTCGCGAGCGAAAGGGTCTCTCGCGCCTCTTCGCGCATCTTGAGCGTTCCCTCGTAGATTATTTCGTCCACGAGTCCCGATTGGGTCTCGAAGTGGGCGCGACGCTCGCGAATCGGGTCGAGGAACGCGTTGAGCGCGGCGCTGAGCTTTTGCTTGACTTCGACGTCGCCGACTTTGCCGGTGCGATACCGCGTTTTCAAGTCCTCAATCTCGGCCTTGTTCGGATTAAAGGCGTCATGATAGATAAAGACGGGGTTTCCCTCAACGGTACCGGGCACTTCGGCGCTCGTCCGGTTGGGGTCCGTGTACATGCCGTTAACTTTCTTGTTAACGGTTTTTTCGTCGTCCGAGAGGAAAATGGCGTTATTGAGGCTCTTGCTCATTTTCGCCTGACCGTCGGTGCCGACGAGGGACCCGAAGTCAGAAACCATGACTTCCGGAATCGGGAAGGTCTCCCCGTACATGAAATTGAACCGCTTCGCGATTTCGCGCGTGAGTTCGACGTGGCTTTCGTTGTCCTTACCGACCGGCACGAGATGACTTCTCGGCATGAGAATATCCGCGGCCTGGAGCACCGGATATCCGAGGAGCCCGAGGGGCATCTCCGAGAGGTTCGCGTTTTTTGCCATGTCCTTGAGCGACGGAATGCGGTTCATGCGCGGCACCGTCACGAGGTCCATGAAAAAGAGATTGAGTTCGGTTACCTCGGGCACGGCCGACTGGAGGTAAATCGTCGACTTTTTCGGGTCGATGCCGCAGGCGAGGTAGTCGAGGACCATCTGCCTGACGTTGTCCGCGAGTTGCTCGATGTGCTCTTTCTCCGGTTTCGTCGTGAGGGTATGTAGGTCGGCGATGATGAAGAAGCACTCATATTCGTCCTGAAGCCTGACGCGGTTCGCGATGGAGCCGACGTAATGGCCAAGGTGCAGTCGGCCGGTGGGACGATCGCCGGTCAATATTCGTTTCTTTCCGTTATTTTCCATAGTAACGCAACAATAGCACCGATGGGCGAGGGGAATCAAGCTATCGGCGGTGGCCGAAAGTTACCGCCGCTTCGGGGCGAGAAACCTTCATCGTCGGCGCTATCAAGCCGATAATCGGTGTATGAAGCTAACGATACTTTTCGCGGCGCTCGCGCTTGCCCTGTCGCCGCTGTATTGCGCCGACTTGACGATCGGACCCGACGACGTACGCATCATACAGAGTCCCGAGGGCGGATATCATCTCTACGTGCGAAAAAAGCCCGATATCGCCTCGATTCTCCTCACCGAGACGACGAAAGATCCCGCGATGAAAGAGGCGAATTACGCTTATCGCGCCCTCGAGTATAACCCGATCAACGGCGACGAGAAGCGACTTCTTGAAGGAGCCTTTCTTCCAACTGATCGAAAGCTGTGGAGCCTCATCGACTCGACGACCGAGCGCGGCACCCCCGTCGGGGAAGCTTTTCATATTTGGATACCCTTCGTCATCGCCTATGGCTACGACTGGTCGCGCCATGGAGAGGTCCAGATTCTCGACGGGACGTTCATTAACATTCGCGCCTTCGCCCGGGAACATGGCGACTATTCGGGCCCCTTCGCCGACAATCCCTTTAAAATCAGGGTTACGCAGGTCGCCGTTCGCCGCACCGACCCGCCTACGCCCGAGATATTCATGAAGGATACCGTTTCATCGTTTAGCGAGATGGCGGATAAAAACGGCGGTAAGACGCTCTACGCGAAGGGTCCGGAAGAAATCGTCCCGATGATACGATCCCTGCTTGAGGCCGGCGGAGAGAAGGGTCTTGATCTTGTGTTCGTCATCGACGCGACGGAGAGTATGAAGGACGATATCGGCACTGTGCGGTCTGACCTCGTGCCGGCCCTTGCGGAGGCCCTTGCGGGCTACCCCGATTGGCGGGTCGCGCTCGTGCTGTACAAGGACTATGACGAGGATTTCCTCGTTAAACAGGCGATATCCTTCACGCGGGATCTCGCGGCCTTCCGAAAGGCTTTATGGTCTTTTCGCGTTCAGGGCGGTAGGGATATTCCCGAGGCCGTGTACGAAGGCCTCAATGGCGCGCTTTCTCTTCCCTGGATGCCGCTGTGGGATCGAACGGTCATTCTCATCGGGGACGCGCCGCCGCATCCTAAGCCGCGGGGGAAGTTTACGAAAGACTCGGTCGAGGCATCGGCCGCGGAAAAGGGAGTAGAGCTTAACGTCATTATCTTGCCGCACGGCGAGACGCTGTAACTCATGCGAAAGCGCGAGAAAGCGCGATAATGCGCGAGTTAAAAAAAAAGAACCGGACTGTCCGGTTCTTTTTTTTTATCTATTTCTCCTCGACCGGAGGAGTTCCCCCATGCTTCACGGGGATTTTGGTCAAGTCGTTTTTCGCGAGTACGAGGTATTCCGGGGGGAGTCCCGCGCCTCCCGTGGTTTCATACCGCGCGATGATGGCATCAAGACGGGTTTTCGCGTCCCCCCAGTCTTTTCGCCGTATGCGGAGGTGCGCTATCTCGAATTCCGCCGCGACGATCAAATCGGGAGAGTCGGGGAATCGATCGATGATGAGCTGGTAATAGACTTCCGAGGCCTTATAATTACTCTGGTCAAAGGCATTCTGGCCTTTCTGGCTTAACTCCGCCGCGGACATATCAAGGGGAATGGTTGCTGGATCAGGGACGGACGAGCAGCCCGCCGCGGTAAGTACAAGCACCGTAGCAAGCGATGCCATGGCTATATTCCGGTTCATTGAAATGGTGTTTCCTTTATTCGTAGATTTCGTCCCGGATGGGGAGGTTTCGTCTCAGATCGCTCATAAACTCGTCCGCGTCGCCCATTGGTTCGTATGCATCACAACAATCAATACTGCGTCGGGTAACAGTGAAGTATTTATACTGCTTCTCTCCGCCGAGTTTTTTCTTCCATTTTCCGGCGGCGCAACGGACCCGAAGGTAAAATTGGCCGGTATGGTCTGCGGGTGCGGAAACGAGCTTGCATTGAATGCAGTTCGCGCAATAAATTTTCCCCGCGTCATACCCCTCTTCGGTCAGAAGGTCCTCTTGAAGCTCCGTTTCACCGGTTAGCGTCCGCGTCGATACGTTTGACATGCGGATTCCCCCTTTTTTACTAGTATCATACTACCACGCAAGATTCGTGCCGTCAACGTTGCCCGTGTCATTGAGCCGCCTGGCGAAGCCGAATCGTTATCTCTACGCGACGATTTCTCGCCCGTCCTTCGTTTGTATCGTTTGAAGCGACGGGTCGTGTGCCGCCGTAACCTGTCGAGGTAAAGCGCCGAGCGTCGATTCCACGCTCGGAAAGTTCCCTTGCTATCAAAGCCGCTCGTTCGATTGAGAGGGCGCGTTCCCCGTCGCTCTTGCCGACGTCTGCGGTATGCCCTTCAACGATAAATATCGCCTCGTCAGAAGCTTGCTTGAGGGCATTGGCGATGCTGTCGAGCCGACTTCGCTCATCAGGCAGAATTTTTGCGGAGTCAGCGATGAATTTTATATCGTACATGGTCAGTTTCTGCCCTTCCCATGCGTCTGAAAAGTCCATTTTCGCCACTGGTTGTGCCTGGAGCGCGCGCTTTACGCGATTAAATACGAAATAGTACGCATCATCCTTGACGGGACCGAGCGGAATACCGGACAGTCGATCGGGATCGCAGAGAATCGCTACCTTTCCCGCCGCAAACAGGGCACGGTTATCCGGGTTGGACATGATTTTCAGAAAGTCTTGCCGGGAGATAATCGGATCCGTTCGGTTTTGACCGTAGAGCCGGCGGGCGGTTACCCTGACGGGATCGGTGCCGACCGTCTCGACGACGGCAGGGTCTTCCGGCACGGTGGCATACACGACGATTCCGCGTCGCTTCGCGAGGTCCGGGTCAATCATGTTTCGCTCGTAGAGCGTGTCCATGTTTTCGCCCCACACGCGCGGAAAGAGGCATGGAATGATTCTGTCTTCGACGTATTCGCCGTGAACGGGGAGATTTCCCCGCGCGTCGATGACGATTCCGGTAAAAGCACGCGTGGGAACGGCGTCGAGCGGCGCTCGCGGCTTCCATGCGGTTCTGTGACGTATGAAAAGCGAGCCGAACCGGGGGAGCGCAAGGGTCACGGTCATCGAGACGCCGGCGAGATCCTGAGACATCCACGGAGGGGTCCATGCGCCGTTTTCGATGATGGTATTTATGTCGGCAAGCGATATTTCGCCGCGATCGACGTAGTTTCCGAGTCGGTCGGACGAATCGACGGGAATTGAGAAGAGTGTGTCCTTGAGCCGAGCGGGAGTCTCCATTTCAAGGATCTGGAGCGCGGAGCTTCTTCCTGCCGGAAGGCTAATGCCTTCCTTAACTGCGTCAAGGGTCATGATGGAATGAACGGTTCCCCGGTTCCAGTCGACAGAGGAAACGGCTTGAACCGTTCGCTCCTCGGAGACAAGAATTGCGGCGGTAAACGTCGTCGTTACAAGGAGGGCAAGGAGCCGTGTGGATATCGGTGCGTACCTCATGGCTTACAGTATCGGCACGCGGAGCTGTTTTCCCAACGACAGGATGGAATTAACGCCGAGATTATTGCGCTCCGCGAGCGTTTCTACCTGAATATTGTGCGCAAGGGCGATCGACCAGAGGGTATCTCCCTTTTTTACGAGGTAGACTCCCGAAAAGTTAAGATCTGCGCGATCCTTCTTCCCCGCGAAAGCGGCAACTTTTTTAATGGCCGGGATCACGAGCTTTCGGCCGATTTTCAGGGCGTTCGGCCGCAATCCGGGGTTATATTGCAGGATCATATCTACCGAAACGCCATAATGGAGGGAGAGCGCGAAAAGCGTGTCTCCTGATTTTACGGCATAGAGGTAATACTCAAGAAGCATTTTATCCGGGTCGTCAAGGATCGATCGAACCCGTTCTTCCAAGATGGCCGGAATGCGGAAGGCATAGGGCGCGTCCGGAGGGGTGATCGAATAGTGAAGCGCCGGATTTATTGAACGAAGTACCGTCGGATCGATTCCCGTTTCCCGCGCGACGACGGATAAGTCGATCGGACGCTTGACCGGAATCGTCGTATAGGGGGCCGTTTCGGGCGATTGTCCCCAATCAATGCCGTACTCATCGCTTTTCGAGAGAATTTCGGAGATCGCGAGGAATTTCGGAACGTAATGGATGGTTTCTCGCTTGAAATAGCCCTGTGCGCACAGCGTCCAATAATCGGTAGTGCCTGATTTCTTAACCGCCTTTCGAGTCGCGCCGAGGCCGCAGTTATAGGCGGCAAGGGCAAGGTTCCAGTCCCCGAGATCGCGATAGTTGTCGTTGAGTTTCCTGAGCGCGGCCGTCGTTGCGAGCCAGGGATCCCGGCGCTCGTCCATCCATTCGCCGACGCGAATACCGTAACCGGAGACGCTGTTTCGCATAAATTGCCAGATGCCGGTTGCGCCGGAGCGGGAAACGGCGGTCGAAGAAAAACCCGACTCGATGACGGGAAGGTAGACGAGGCATTCGGGAAGCCCGAGTCGCTCGATTTCCGCGATGATAAAGTCTCGGTAGGGAGCCGAGCGCTTCATGACGGCTGAGAGATAGGCAAGTCCCTCGGGCGTCGTGTACTGGGATCGGTATTTTTCGACGAGCGACGAATCGGGCGCCGAAAGGGTCAGCGCGGGGTAAGGCCGCTTAGCCGCGCCTTTACCGACGTCAGCTTCCTCCGTCACGGCGCTTTGCGGATCAGCCGGGGCTATTTGCGGATCAGCCGGTGCGTCATACGAGCTTGCGAAAAGCGACAGCGCGGATAGCGTGCAAAGGAGAGCGAGAATCCGCCGTTTCGGCGTTCCTCGGAGCGCGTTCGTCATCCTACATTTTCTCCCCGTAATAGATGCCGGCCCATTCCCACCGTCCGTGAATGTCCGGGTCGGCGGGAAAATTAACCTTTCTAAAATACAGGTACCAGACGCTTACGTATTGATTCCATCCAGAAGTCCTGAGGAAGGCCTCGTGCGGATTCGACGAGGCGTCGAGGGTGTCGTTAAAGCGGATGCGGTTTCCGCCCATGAAATCGCGCATTTGAAAGTCGGCTTGCGAGTTGTGGTCGCTCGATTCCTGCTTCCACGACATCGCGAAAAAATTGACCTTTGCGCGGTATCGGTCCAACTTGCGATAATCGTAGTCCCCGATGGCGGTCTTGATGTTGCCGACGAGCTCGTCGAGCGTTTCAAAGGTCCAGTCCTTCGATGACGCGTTGTAGTCGACGATGCGCTTCGCATATTCGTAGGCGTCGGGAACTCCGGGTATGACGATATCATACTGCCCGTAACCGATGAACTGCGCGTATGTTTGTATTGCGAGTTCCCATTCGCCGAGCCGCTCGTACGAGCGCGCGAGCATGAAGTACGAGTAACCGAGGTCTATGTTTCCCGAAAACCTGGTAATGAGGTCCCCGTAATACTTGACGCGGAGTTCCGGCTGATCCGTGATCTTAATGAGGTTTTGCAAGGATACGAGGTGAATCGAGTTTCCGTGTATCTCGAGATCCTTGCTGCTTCCGAGGATTCGCTCGAAGTAATACCCCGCGATTTGGGGCGCGCTCTGCTCGAGATAGGCGTTTGCCACCATGAGGAGCCAGTAGGCGTTATAGGGATCTTCGGGGTTCTTTTCCACGTATGACGTGAGAAACAGAACGTATTTGCGATGCTTTCCCTCGGCCTTTAGGTTTCCCGCGATGCGGTTGGTCAGGGCAAAGCGGGTTTGCTCGTCTGCGTGGCCGTTTTCAAGAAGCGCGAGTAGTTGCCGTTGCTCGTCGCCATAGCGCTGTAAGCCCTCGACGAGATAGTCCTGGGAGGCTCCCGTGCACGACGCGAGAAGCGCGCATGCGCACAGCGCGAGCGCGGCGACAAGCGAGCGAGCGGACGTTGACGCGGCGAAGCGGGCTTTCTTTTGCACGAATGGGATACTAACATGTCGGTATCCGTATTGGCAAGACGTGATAAAGAGGCTACAATTGATACTGAGGAGCGATAATCAATGAGCGTTAAGGATTTTGTGACTAAGATTATCCTGCGGGTTTCCGTTGTCCTCCTCCCCCTCAGCGTGGGGTTTATCGCCGTCGCGGTGACGTTGCTTATGCTGATGAACCTTGAGCTCCCGCGCTTCACCGTCGCGATCGTGGGTATCGTGTCGGGCTCGCTCCTGTGGTTCGCGGGTTTCACGGTGCTTAAACGGGTGCCTTTTTTCTTTTCGGCGACCTTCCTTTTTATGACCGGCATGCTCTTTCTTCTCATCGATCTCGGCGTATGTCCCGTTCGCTTTCCCGCAGTGTGGCCGCTTTTGATGCTTTTTATCGGCCTTGCGTTCATCGTTTCTGGTTTTGTTCGCTTCCACCGGCTTTCGGCGAATTTTATGGTACCCGCCCTTGCTTTCGCCGCGCTCGGTTTTATCTTCATGCTTTTCTCGACGCATCTCATTCCCGTTTCCTTCACCACCGTCGTTTTATGGTGGGTGCCCTTGCTCTTGCTTCCCGCGATCATCACCTTCGTGATTTGGCTCGCGAGGCGCCGAGGCGCGAATGACGAGAAGTAACGGCCTATTTCGGAATATTCCCGCGCTGTTGCTCGTTAGTTTGGCGTTTGCCCTCGTTGGGGGGTGCAAGACGACGTCAGCTTCGAATATGTCGGCGCCCTCAGCCACGACGGGAACGGCCGTGCTTTCGGGTAAAACCGACGATGGCGCGTCAACGGTGATCGATCCTGCCGCTGCCGGCGGCGATCGGGGCGGCACGACTCTTGCCCTTCCGTCTCGGGAAGAGCTTAAAAAAAACTCGATTGATTCCGCCACGATGGCCTTGCTTCAGATTGGCTCGCCGGACAGCGTGCGCGAGGCGGTATCCCGCATCAGCGCCGACTCGCGCGGTATGACGTCACAAAATCGCGTTGCCCTTGCCATCGCAGGCGAAATCATGCGCATTCTCTATCCTCTTGAAGCCGTCTCTTGGCCGATGCCTTCGGTTCCCGACAGCGACAATTACCTCGCGTCGATACGCTCTGCTCGTCTCGGGGCGTACGACTACTCGGCGGGTTCGGGCGATTTTCTTTCGCTCGTGCTTCCCTCGTTCGTACTCGCCGTATCGCCGCTCGCAGGCGAGTGGATCCCCGATGCAGAGGCTGCCCTCGGGCGCGCCGCAAAGCTCAACGAAAAATCCGTGCTGCCCCCTTTGCTCCGGGGCATGATCGCCGAACGCACGGGAAACGCCCCGCTCGCGCAGTCTTTTTTCAGGCGCGCATGGGAACTCGACGGTTCTTGCTATCCCGCGGGCGTAGCCTTGTCTCGGCAGCTCACGCGCTCCGGACAGGGCGATGAGGGACTCCGCATCGCGCGCACCCTGTCGACCCGGTATCCCGGATCGCTCTCGATTACCCGGCTTTGCGCCGAGGCGGCGTTTCATCTTGGCCGATGGGACGAGGCAGACAACTATGTGCTTACCATACTTAAGGCTGATCCGAACGATGCCGCGTACCTTTTATTGCGCGCCCGAATCCTCGTGGAACGCAATGAGTATCTCAAGGCGAATTCCCTGCTCGACGCCTACGCGACGACGAACCGAACCGATAAGTCGTATCTCCTGCTTCGTGCCCGCGTCGCGCGCGAATGGAACCGGAACGCGATATCGGCTACTGCTTTTTTGCAGGAGGCTATTCGCCTGTATCCCGATGACTTTGAGGTGCTTCTCGCGACCGCCGAGGTTGCCTATCAGACGGGGCAGAGTATCAGCCAAAAGGCGGGGCGGGATCTCGCGCTTGCCGCGCTCGCGAAGAAACCAGACAACCGACAGGCGGTATCCCTCCTCGTGCACGACTATATCTCCGCGCAGGAATGGGCAAACGCCGTTCGCTACGGCGAACGGCTCGTATCCCTCGACACGAGTCCCGTCGCGCGGATACTGATGGCGCGCGCCTATCTCGGCGCCGGGAACGCGAATCGCGCCGTCGCCATCGGTAAGGCCCTGTATTCCGATAATCCGAATTCCGAGGAGATCGTCGCCCTCTACCTCAGCGCCCTCGTGGATATCGGGGATGCTACGGTCGCTCACGCCGTCATTGCGTCACGCCTTCCTTCGGCATCTTCGTCGCTTAAAAGCGTGCTTCACTACTATGAGAGCCGTTTTATCCTTGATCCGGATACGCGGCTTTCGGTGCTTCGCTCGAGTCTCCTCGCCGATCCCCGAAACCCCCTTGCCCTGTTCGCCATGTACGAATGGTACTTCGCGCGAACCGACTACCGCAAGGCGCAATACTACCTCAAGCAGGTCGTGGCGCTTGAGCCGACGAATCGGCGGTATGCGCAACTGCTCTCCAATCTGGACGAATTGCTTGCCCGTTGACGGGAAACCGCGTATACTTTGCCGTAAGCCATCGATATGCGACGCCGCGCATGGCCTATGACTTCGCGCGAAAAAAAGGAGATTATAATGAAGAAATACGTATGCGACCTCTGCGGATACGAGTACGATCCCGCCGCCGGTGACCCCGATAACGGCATTAAACCGGGAACCGCATTTGAAGATCTTCCCGAAGATTGGGTATGCCCTGTGTGCGGAGCCGGCAAGGAAAGCTTTTCCGAGGCATGAGAAAACCAACGAACGTTTCCCGATCCGACGCGGTGGCGGCCATTGGCTATGACGGTCACGCGGCCTTGGTGGACGGTACGGCCCGCAAGCTGTATGCCGGTCTATCGACGGCGGAACTCGCGGAGAAAGGCTTTTTTCGCGCCGCGGCGATATCCGCCCTCAGTTCTTCTTCTTCCGAAGAGGAGCTGACCGTCGTGGCGAAGGCGTATAATGCGCGTGCCGGATCGGCCTATCTTCCCGAGGCTTTGCCGCGGTTATTCGGCGTCGCTCGCGTGGTGGCGTCAAAGACTCTTGTATTGTAAAGCGACTATGCGGGGACTCCACGTCGGGGTCCCCGTTGTTTTTGCCTTGACTGTAAAACGTCGTGTATGGTACCTTGTCAAAAGATCATTTTCTTTCTAAGGAAGTATTTTTATGAGTTTTGTCCCGTTCCTGCAGATTGGCGCCGCCCAGGGTTCCGTCTTTATGCCGATCGTTACCTTTGGCCTTGTGTTCGTGATTTTCTATCTTTTCATCATCAGACCGCAGAATAAAAAGCAGAAAGAAACCGAAAAGATGATCTCCGCCGTGAAGAAAGGCGACAAGATCGTGACGATCGGCGGTATCCATGGCGAGGTTACCTCAACCAAGGAACAAACCGTCATCGTGAAGGTTGACGATGCCTGCAAACTCGAGTTCAGCCGATCCGCCATTGCGACGGTCGTGAACGAAAACCCTGGTGACAAGTTCGCCAAGAAAGACAAAAAGACGACCGCTGACGCGAAGTGAAGAGTCTAAACGGGGGAATAGGGCTTCAAGCGCCCGGAATTCCCTCGACATATCTGGAGTTGTATTATGAGCAAACGAAGTAGATTCATACTCATTCTTGCGGTTATCGCGGTTTGTTTTGCCTTTTTATGGCCATCGGTCAAATGGTATTACGTAACGGCGAAAGAGGATCAGGCGCTTGCCCTTGGTTCTCGCGAGAAGATCAAGGATTACGCGAGGAATATGGCCGTTTCCGATCTTAAGGATTTGATGGCCCAGGCTCGCGCCGAAAGCCAAGAGGCCATATCCGAGAAATACGCGCCTCTCGTCAAGGAAGCGGGCAAGAACTATAAGGCGATGAAAAAGCCCGTGCCGACCGCATGGACCGCCCGCTCTCTTCTCGCCGCCTTTCCCTCCGAAGGCGACGTTCTCGCTTTTATCGAGGAAGGCTACCGGGATCGCATCCTCGCGATGAAGAAGACCCAGACGAGCGCGGTCAAGCTTGGCCTTGACCTCTCCGGCGGTATGAGCATCATCATCAAAGCCGACCTCGAAGCTGCGGCCGCCGCTCAGAAGGAAACCATTTCCGACATGAGCGTCTTCCGCGCCGAGGCAATGGCCCAGGCGCTCGATACCCTCAATAGCCGAATAGACAAGTTCGGTCTTTCTGAGCCGGTCATCAGGCAGCAGGGCGAAGACCGGATTTATATCGAAATACCGGGAACTTCCGACACGGATCGAATCAATTCCATTATCATGGGTAAGGGAATGCTTGCCTTCCATATGGTTGATGAGGACGCGACGAATGCCTTCATGGACTATTACACGAGAAACCCCACGAATACCTTCGACGCCGAGTACAATCTCGTTAATCCGTCCTTGGTTCCCGCGGACACGCAGGTTTTGGGGCTCTATCGCAAGGACTCCTACGGGCTTGACGAGCGAGCGGGCTTTCTCGTCCTCAAGAAGGAAGTCGCCCTCGAGGGCAAGCACATTCAGAGCGCGGAAACGCGCCGAGATGACATGGGCCGCCCGACGGTTAACTTCATTCTCGATTCGGAAGGCTCGAAGATATTCGCCGAACTGACCGCCAACAACGTCGACAAGCGCTTGGCGATCGTTTCCGACACGAAGATCAAGTCGTCCGCGGTCATCAACGAGCCGATCAGCGGCGGTTCCGTGCAGATATCGGGATTCTCGTCCGATGAGGCCGAGAATCTCAAAGCCGTCTTGCGGACTGCCTGGCTGAACGTGCCGCTGCAGCTCGAGAACCAGCAGGTGATCGGGGCGAGCATGGGCGAAGAGGCGATCCGACAAGGAATGAAAGCCGTCGTCGCGGGCCTCGCGGCGGTGCTCCTCTTCATGCTTCTCTATTATCGCGGCGCCGGAATCAACGCCTTCGTCGCGCAGGTGCTCAACCTTTTTATCCTGTTCAGCGTGCTTTCGGCTCTGAACCTGACACTGTCGCTTTCGAGCATCGCCGGTATGATCCTGACCATTGGTATGGCCGTCGACGCGAACGTCGTCATCTTCGAGCGAATCAAGGACGAGTTGCGCCTTAAGAAGGGCAGGCAGGCGTCCATCGCCGCGGGATTCGATCATGCCTTCTGGGCGATCATGGACTCGAATATCACGACCTTCATAGCGGCCGTGTTCCTGTCGCAGCTCGGCACGGGATCGATCAAGGGCTTCGCGTATAGCCTCGCGATCGGCGTCGTGTCCTCGGTGTTTACCGCCTTGTTCGTCTCCAAACTCATGTTTGACTTCGGCACCGACACGCTTAAGAGTAAACACGTCAGCATCAGCTGGAGGATCAAGTAATGAAGCGCGTAATCCCGTTTAATAGGGCGTTTTTGCCCTGCGTTATACTGAGCGTCGCGATAATCGCGGCCGGCCTCGTCGGATATTTCACGAAGGGAATCAACTACGGCATCGACTTTCAGGCCGGTTTTATCGAAAAGGTCAGGATCGCGCCGACGGCGCTTTCGCTTACCTACGAGGGAAGCCAGTCGGTGACGATTGAGCAGTCTTCCTCCGGCATCGACCTTATCGTGACCGGCGTGGGCTCGGACAATCAGACCTATAACTTTCCCTATTCGTCCTTCGCGACGGTCGGCGATTTCGCTTCCGCGGCCACGAGCATTCCCGGAGTTCGCGTGAACGTCGCGGCGAGCGCGGACACGCCGCTCAAGGCCGTGTTCCAGGATTCGGGGGCGCTTGCCAGGCTTTCTCAGGCCGAGTACCGCCTGCACTATGTTCCTTCCGGGGCAACCGCGATTTCCGTCGACCAAGTGCGAGCCGCGCTTTCGGGCTATCCCGAGGCAACGGTGCAGGGCGTCGGTAAGAGCGAGGATTTCATGTTCCAGATCCGCGTGCCGGATGACGGAACCGACCGGAACGCAAGCGCGAACATTAAGGGCGCCGTTTCTTCCGCGTTGAAAGAGGCCTTTGGCGCCGGAAACGTCGCCGTGTACACTTCCGATTTCGTCGGCTCGCGCTTCTCGGCCACACTTGCGAGTCAGTCGGCCTTACTCGTTCTGATGACCCTTGCTCTTATCTGGGTGTACGCGACGATTCGCTTCCGCTGGGATTTCGCCATAGGCGCCATTCTCGCGATCCTTCATGACGTTCTCGTCATGATCGCCTTTATCGTGTGGACGCGAATGCAGTTTAACTCCATCACCATCGCGGCGCTCCTGACGATTCTCGGGTATTCCATCAACGACACGGTCGTAATCTTCGACCGCATCCGCGAAAACATGCGCTTTCACCCGGAGTTGGGCATCACCGATATCCTGAACCTGTCGCAGAGCGAAATGCTCGGCCGCTCGGTCATCACCACGTTTACGACGATGCTCGCCGTGGTTTCCCTCTATATCTTCACGACCGGCGACATGAAAGATTTTGCCCTCGCGCTTCTGGTCGGCATGCTGAGCGGCGTGTATTCGACGATCATGATCGCGAGCGCCTTTATCAGTTTTATCGGTCGGTTCCGCAAGGACGGAGGCCGCATTACGGAAAAAGCCCCGCGCGCGAAGCTTGCCGAAGAAGTCGTGTAACGAACCGGTTTCCGTAACGCGTATTTACGGCCGGAAACGGCCGAACCGCCCCCGCGACGCAATCGCGGGGGTTTTTTTTTGTCTCGTGTTCGGGTACAGTGAACGCATGCCGCTTTCGAGAACCATCGTACGGGCCGACATCATGGGGTATTGCATGGGCGTCAGGCGCGCCGTCGAAGCCACGGAGCAGGCTTTGCTGGAAAGCCCGATTCGCCCGGTGTATACCTACGGTCCCCTCATCCATAACCCTCAGGCCCTCGAGCGCCTTTCGGCCTCGGGCGTCGTCGTCATCGGCGAGGGTTACGATCCGATTCCGGAAGATTTTCGGGGAGCGACGGTTGTCGTGCGGGCCCATGGCATCCCGCCCGACGAGCGCCGGGAGCTTGAGCGGCGGGGAGCGCGCGTCGTCGACGCGACCTGCCCGCGCGTCCTTTCGAGTCAGAAGCGCGCGCTCGTGTATCATGAACGCGGTTACTCGGTCTTTCTCGCGGGAGACCGGAATCACGGCGAGATTACCGGTATCGCGGGCTTCGCGCCCGGCTGCGTCGTTCTCGAGAACAAAGGCGACGCCGATTCTCTCGAGCGCTATCCCGAGCGCGCGGTGCTCATAAGCCAAACGACGATTCGGGAAGGCGAATACGAGGCGATCGCCGAAACGCTTTCGGCGCGCGTCTCGGAGCTCGTCGTGCTCAATACGATTTGCCCGGCAACGATGGACCGGCAAAAGGCGCTTGAAGCGCTCGCGCGCGAGGTCGACGGCATCGTCGTCGTCGGCGGCAAGAACTCTGCGAACACCGTGCGTCTCTACAAAAGCGCGCTCGCGCTGACCGGCCGCGCCTGGCTTACTGAAACCGCCGAAGGCCTTCCCGAAGAGGCCTTTTCCATCGAGCGCGTGGGCATTACCGCAGGCGCCTCCACGCCCGACGAGGTGATAGACGAGGTTGAACAAGCCCTGCAAAAGGGTTACTATCCACGATAAGACCAGCCAAACAAGGATCAAGGAACGCAGCATATGAAGGCAATCGAGCTCAAGAAGGCGTATGACCCGAAAGATTTCGAGGATCGGGTGTACGGCGCGTGGGAAGACGCGGGGGCCTTTAAGCCCGCTTCCGACGCAGCGTCGCGCAAAGAAGGCGAGGAACCTTTCGTCGTCGTCATCCCCCCTCCGAACGTGACGGGCGTCCTTCATATGGGACATGGCCTCAATAATTCCCTGCAGGATATTGTCGTTCGGTATCACCGCATGCGCGGCGAACCGACGCTCTGGGTTCCCGGTACCGATCACGCCGGAATCGCGACACAAAACGTCGTCGAGAGGCGCCTCAAGAAAGAAGGAAAAAGCCGGCACGACCTCGGTCGCGAGGCCTTCGTCGAGGAAACATGGAAGGTAAAGGGCGAACATCACGCCATTATCACGAATCAGCTACGAAAGATCGGCGCGAGCGTCGACTGGTCTCGCGAGCGGTTTACCCTCGACGAGGGATGCTCTCGAGCCGTGCGCGAGGTGTTCGTCACGCTCTACGAGCGCGGCCTCATCTATCGCGGAAACTATCTCGTTAACTGGTGCACTTCCTGCGGTACCGCCCTCGCGGACGACGAGGTCGAGCACGAAGATACAAACGGCGCCATGTATCATATCTGGTACGAGCTCGCCGACGGTCTTTCGCTCCCCGACGGCTCGAATAGAATCGAGATCGCGACCACGCGGCCTGAGACCCTGCTCGGTGACACCGCGGTCGCGGTGCATCCGGAAGACGAGCGCTATTCGTCCCTCGTCGGGAAAATGGTGAAGCTTCCGCTGACAGACCGCCTCATCCCGATCGTCGCGGATTCGTACGTCGACCGCGTTTTCGGCACCGGAATGGTTAAGATCACGCCGGCCCACGATCCCAACGACTGGGAAGTCGCCAAACGGCATGACCTTCCCGTCATCAATATTCTCAACCCCGACGGCACGCTTAACGAGAACGTGCCCGCGAGCTATCGCGGAATGAAGGTCGCCGCCGCCCGAAAGACGGTCGTCGCCGACCTTGAAGCCCTCGGCCTTTTTAAGGAAGAGAAGAAAATCACCCACGCGGTCGGAATGTGCTATCGCTGCAACACGACCGTCGAGCCGTATCTTTCGGATCAGTGGTTCGTCAAGATGCGCCCGCTCGCCGACAAGGCGCTCGCCGCCTGGAAGTCCGGGGATATCCGGTTTTATCCGCAGAAGTGGGAGAATACCTATTCGCACTGGATGGAGAACATCCGCGATTGGTGCATATCCCGCCAGCTCTGGTGGGGTCACCGAATCCCCGTGTGGTACTGCGACGCGTGCGGGCATATGACCGTCTCGCGCGACGACGTGACCGCGTGCGAAAAATGCGGGTCGGCCGGGATCAGGCAGGATTCGGACGTGCTCGACACCTGGTTCTCGAGCTGGCTCTGGCCGTTCTCAACGCTTGGGTGGCCCGAGAAGACTGACGACCTCGCGCGCTTCTATCCGACGACGGCGCTTGTCACCGCGTACGACATTATTTTCTTCTGGGTCTCCCGCATGATTATGGCGGGCCTCGAGTTCACCGGCAAGGCGCCGTTCCGCGACATTTACATTCACGGTCTCGTGAGGGACAAGCAGGGTCGCAAGATGTCAAAGTCGCTCGGGAACGGGATCGATCCCCTCGAGATCGTGGACGAATACGGCGCCGACGCGCTCAAGTTCACGCTCGCCTTTATGTGCGCCGCGGGTCAGGATATTCCCGTCGACAAGGAGTCCTTCAAGCTCGGTAGCCGCTTCGCGAACAAGATATGGAACGCCTCCCGGTATATTCTGGGAAACCTCGAGGGGAGAACGCTCGTGGACGTTCCCCGATCGGCCTTGAGCGAGCTTGACCGCTGGATATATCACCGTCTCGACGCCGCCGCTCTCGTCGTGCGGTCCTCGCTCGAGGGCTATCGCTACAACGAGGGCGCGCAAGCCGTATACGAGTTCTTCTGGAACGACTTCTGCGACTGGTACGTCGAGGCGACGAAGCTTTCGTTCCGCTCGGGCGACGACGCCGAGAAGG
>CAYSEA010000032.1:0-30112 GCA_964429975.1 uncultured Treponema sp. | reverse complement strand
GCTACTATTAGAAATAAGAATACATACAGTTTGGGTTTATTCAGTCGCATCATTCTAGTACCCTCCTGGAAAAGCGCCGTTTCCCCATACGGGGTCGCCGCATATCCCTACAGCGTAAGTGTACTACAGAAAGCATCGAAAATTCAACAAAATCGTCGTTTTCGTCATCCTGAGCGGGCGTTTCGTCAAGGAGTAACGCCACGGAGACGCGCATACTGAGCCCGTAGCCCACACCGGGCAACGGGAGGTTTTTATGGAAATGAACGCAATTGGATCGATTCGGACGGATCGCGGCTTCGCCGTGGAACTTGCGTCTCGGTACGCGCCGGGACTCGCGGGTTTGCGCGGGTTTAGCCACCTCGTCGTGCTCTGGCATCCGCACGAAGCGCCGAGCTGGTACGGAAGCGTCCTGACCACGCCAAAGCCATACCGGCTCGCCCCGGAGTCGCTCGGCGTCTTCGCGACCCGCTCGCCTTGGAGACCGAACGGCATCGCCATGAGCGTCGCCGAGATTGTCGATATAGACGAAAAAAAAGGGATCGTCTCGCTCGCCTGGATCGACGCGGCGCATGGAAGCCCCGTGCTCGACGTCAAACCCTATCACCCGAGCTCGGACCGCATTAGAGACACGCGCGTGCCCGACTGGTGCGCGCACTGGCCGTCATGCTACGAGGAAAGCGGAAACTTCGACTGGGAGGGAGAGTTTCTCTTTCCGTCGTAACGGGACTACGAGAGGGCGACGGGGATGTAGATTCCGGTCGCGTCGGCATCCCCGCCCTCGCCGTACCGCTGGAACTCCCAGCAGGCGGCCGGAGCGGCGTTGTGCGTCCCGAACCAGTCGCGGTAAATATACCGATAAGCCTCGAAAAAAGTTGAAGGGTCTCCACGATGCACGAAACGGAAACAGCGCGAGGGGGATATGAGTCGCGTAGTGAAAATGGATTCCTGCGAGGCCGCGGGATCGGCCTCGACGGCGCAGAGGATAGAGATTCCCCCGAGCTGCTCGTCGTCAGACCAAGACGAAAACTGAAAAGTCGGAGCGTCAGGAGCGGCGCCGCGTACGAGACGACGGGCCTTCATGAACGTTTCCCACGGCTTGTGAAAACTCTGCGATCCCTCATCCATGAAAAAGGCCATCCCGACGAGGCAATGTCCCGGGTCGTCGACTATCTCGGGTTCCGCGCTCGCGAGCGGAAGTTCCCCGCGCGGCCGACTCGGGGCGGGACGCTCCATGAGCGGAAAGCCGATCGAGCCCGATTCGCGCACCATGCGCGGGGGAAGGCCGAAGCGGCGCTTGAACGCGCGCGAAAACGTTTCGTAATCCTCGAAACCATACCGTTCCGCAAGGGAGGCGAGCGGAACATCCGTCGAGACTATCTCGCGGGCCATCGTCGAAAGGAGACGCCCCGTCATGTACTCGCGCGGAGTCATTCCGACGATCGCCGAAAAAAGATGCGTAAAGTGATGAGTTGAGTACCCGATGCGGCGCGCTAGGGCCTCGACGGTTTTCGGACGACCGGGCCCGTTTCCTTCTCGAAGGGATTCCTCATAGATATCGATCGCCCGCAAAATAAACTCAAAGCCGTTCATGGATTCGAGTATAGCACGATCGCGGGGCAACCACTTACAGGCGCAGGGTAACGACGAGCGTTCCCGGCAGGAACACGAAGGATACGTTTTCGAGGCCGAGCCGCTCGTGCAACGCGGGAAGCGCATAACCGGAAACGACTCCCGCGAGAACGTCGAGAGCGAGACCCTCGAAGGAGCGATCCCCGCTCGCGTCGGAGGCTAGGGTCACGGCTGCGAGAGAATACGCGGCCACGGTGACAGGCAGGCGATATGAAGACTCGGGTGCGTACCGACGAAAGGCGTACGTCGCGAAAGCGGCGCCGGTCAGGGCGCTCGTCGTCAAGTACCCGAAGGTATTACCGTCGGACAAGGCGATCGTCGCGAGACTGACGGAGGAAGCGTACTGCGAAATGACGCGCGCGCGCGACTTTTCGCCCACGGCCAAGCTTATTATGAGCGGGGAGTACAACGCACCGAATGCCGAAACTCGCGGTAACGGGTCGACTTCAAGATCATTTTCCCGAGGAGTCAGCAAAAGAGAATCGACGATCCGGCCGCCCGAGCCTTCGGGGAGCACGGAAAGGATAGATTGCGCCGAAACCGGGCGCGCGAACGCAACAAACGAAAGACCAACAATTATGAAATGAACCACAAACACGGCAGGGTGTTTTCTCATGGTCATTCCTCCACTCTTACTATAGTCAACAGTACCGCAAAATGCAAGAGATTTTGCACATTTTGCACTAATTAGACATAAAATCGAGTGGTGTATATTATTAACATTTCTTAGTTATTTATGCATATTTATACACTTTCGCTCTTGATTACGAAGGCCCCTTTCGGTATAGTTCCTGTAGCAGAGAAGCAACGGGGCTTCCCGCGTACGGCCATAGCCATATGACCTGACGCGGGAAGCCCCTCTTTTTTCGCCCGTTGGGCGCCGAGGCTTCCTGCGAGACACACCATCCTTGAGGAGGAATGAGCGATGTGCGGAATCGTTGGAGCGTTTGACATCAAGCAAAACACGGAGCCATTCCGTAATCAAGTCCTGAAAATGGCGAAGACACTGAGGCACCGCGGTCCCGACTGGTCGGGAATTTATTCGGGAGATCGCGCCGTGCTCGCGCATGAGCGGCTTGCCATCGTCGATCCCCTCTCGGGCAACCAGCCCCTGTTCAGCAAGGACGGAAAACTCGCCCTCGCCGTCAACGGCGAGATTTACAACCACAAGGAAATCCGCGCCCGATACGCGGGAAAGTACGAATTCCTGACGGAATCCGACTGCGAGGTGATCCTCGCGCTCTACCGCGACAAGGGACCGGACCTCCTCGAGGACCTCAACGGCATCTTTGCCTTCGCCCTCTACGACATCGAGCGCGACTCGTATCTCGTCGGACGGGACCATATCGGGATCATCCCCCTCTATCAGGGATGGGACACCGAGGGACGATACTACGTCGCGAGCGAGCTCAAGGCGCTTGAGGGCGTATGCACGGAAATACGCGAATTCCTGCCCGGCACCTCGTATTACGTCGAAAGCGGAAAGAGCGGCGTGACGAAGCAGTGGTACTCGCGGGACTGGATGGAGTACGATGCGGTCAAGGACGCGAAAACCGATATCGCGGCTATCCGTACCTCGCTCGAAGCAGCCGTCAAGCGGCAGCTCATGAGCGACGTTCCGTACGGAGTCTTGCTTTCGGGCGGGCTCGACTCGTCGATCATCGCCGCGGTCACCCAAAAGTTCGCGGCAAAGAGAGTCGAGTCGGACGACACGCAGGAAGCCTGGTGGCCGCGGCTCCACTCCTTCGCGGTCGGACTCTTAGGCTCGCCTGACCTCGCCGCCGCGCGAAAGGCGGCCGATCACATCGGCACGGTGCATCACGAAATACACTTCACCGTTCAGGAAGGCCTCGACGCCATACGCGACGTCATCTACCACATCGAGACGTACGACATCACGACGATTCGCGCGTCGACCCCGATGTATCTGCTGTCGCGCGCGATCAAGTCGATGGGCATCAAGATGGTCCTCTCGGGCGAAGGCTCGGACGAGCTCTTCGGCGGCTACCTTTACTTTCACAAGGCCCCGAACGCGCGCGAGCTTCACGAGGAAACCGTGCGCAAGCTATCAAAGCTCCATCTCTACGACTGCCTCCGCGCGAACAAGTCGCTCGCGGCCTGGGGCGTCGAGGGGCGCGTGCCCTTTCTCGACAAGGAGTTCATCGACGTCGCGATGCGCATGAACCCGCGCGACAAGCTTTCCGGCGCGGCGAGCGAGAAGGTCTCCCCCGACGGCGTCAAGCGAATGGAAAAATGGGCGCTTCGAGAGGCCTTCAAGGATCTCCTCCCCGCGGAAATCGTGTGGCGGCAGAAGGAACAGTTCTCGGACGGCGTCGGCTACAGCTGGATCGACTCGCTCAAAAAGCTCTGCGACGAAAAGGTCTCCGACGAGCAGTTCCGCCGGGCCGCCGACCGCTATCCGATCAACACGCCGATGACGAAGGAACAGTATTACTATCGAACGATTTTCGAGGAATGCTTCCCGTCGGCGAGCGCCGCGAAAACGGTCGCGTACGAGGCAAGCGTCGCCTGCTCCACCGCGAAGGCCCTCGAGTGGGACGCGGCGTGGAAAGGGATGAACGACCCGTCGGGCCGGGCGGTGTCGGGCGTGCACGAAAGCGCGTACAAGGGATAGCCCTCGTGGCGGACGTATCGATGACGGACGAGCTCGCGCGGAGGATGGTCGCGTATAACGCGCCGGACGTACGCCGCGCGTGCCACGCCCTCAAGGTGCTCGCGTACGCGCGCATGATCGCGCTCGCCGAGCGTCTCGCGGGCAGTGAGCTCGCCTGCGTGGAGGCCGCCGCGGTCCTCCACGACATCGGCATCCACGAGGCCGAGCGCAAACACGGCTCGACCGCGGGCCCGTGGCAGGAACTAGAAGGCCCGCCGATCGCCCGCGAGATGCTCGAGGCGGCCGGCGCCGACGAAGCCTTCGCCGACCGCGTCTGTTTCCTCGTCGGCCATCACCATAGCTACGCCTCGATCGACGGCATCGACTTTCAGATCCTCGTCGAGGCGGACTTCCTCGTGAACGCCGACGAGGACGCGATGGCCCCGGCCGCGATCGCCGCGATGGAACGGTCGATTTTCCGCACCGAGGGCGGCAAGACCCTCCTCCGCGAGCTCTATCCCGTAGCCTTTACTCCGCGGGCTTGAGACGGCGGTACCAGTAGGAATAGTACGGCTCAAAACCAAGCGTTCCGTAGAGGCGCCGCGCGACGTCGTTCGACTGCACGACCTGCAAGTATCCCGCGTGCGCGCCGCGCCGCCTCGCTTCCTCCATGATTCCGACCATCATCTCCCGTCCATAGCCCCTGCCCCGCAGAGCCGGGTCGACTATGATGTCGAAAAAACCGACGTGCCCGCGCTCAAGCGTACCATAGCCGCATGCGGCGATCACGCCGTCAATCACGATTGACGCGACGATCCTTTCGACGCGGATTAAGCCGAGCATTCGCGTCATCGTCTCCCTGACCGCCGCCGAGGATCCGTTAAAGGCGGCGCACGAGGAAACCCAGGCCTCGCTGAACGAATCGCGCACTTCGACGCTCGTCGCGGCCGCCTCCCGACGGGAAAGGTCGGCGCGCATGACCGACGTCTCGGTTATCCGCTCATAGCCGCGCGACGCGAGTGCCCCGTCGAGGGCCTCGTATCTCGGCACGCCGAGCACCTTGAAAACGGAAGGAAGGCGCTCGGCTGCGTAGAACGACTCCGCGTACTCGATGACATCGCGAATATCCGCCGCGTCAACATAGAGGGGATTCGCGGAGTTGGCGCGGTTCGTGTATCCGTTTGACGAGCGCAAGAGACAGCCCTTGAACGTATCGGTTTTAAGCGCCGGCCATGCGTTCAGGGACATCTCTTCATACTCGAGCGGGCTTGCCTGCGCCGCGAATGGCGTCATCGTGTTCATTTCGCCGGTACGGCCCCCGCCGAGGATTCGTCGAGGCCGACGAAATAGCGGGCCATCATATCCCAATAGTCCATCTCGAATGATTGAAGCTTCCATAAGCCCGTTCGATATTGTACGACGATTCCTTTGTAATACCGCCTGACGCGCTGATTACCTTCGCCTTCGAACTCGACGTAGCCGAGAACCTCGTACGCGCCATTCGGGAGTTTCGCAACGTGCGAACGCGGTTCCCCAAGCGCGGGGAAGACGGCCGTGCCGGGAGTTCTGACCCGTTCTTTCATGAAGTCGCACATGATGATCCATGCTTCGCTCGAATTATCCATAGTGACAGAAGCTAGGTCAGGGGTGTCGGGAGTGTCGATCGTCTGGTCCGAGGGAATGATCCAATTACCGCCGCCGAAGATAACGTATCCAAGCGAGGCCACTAAAGCGACGGCGACAAAAACATGCAGCGGTTGAATTCTTGGGCGAAATCGCCATCGTTTGGCGACTGCCTGAGTCTCGGGCAAACGAAGAGCGCAATTCGCGCAATGCACGTCGATTCCATTATTGGAATACCCACATCTCGGGCACGCGGTCTCCATGGCGATATCTCCTTTTCATCCAAGTTTGTGTGTAGGTAGAACTATGGTTTGCGAGAGATCTCCGAACAATGCTGGATGATGGGTCTATTTTACTCCGGTTTATTTAAGAAGCAAGAGGGAATTGAGATGATTATTATATACCGAATGGTATATAAGTTGACATTGTACCTACCGGTAGGTATACTAAAACGATGGAAAACAAAACCCACACCCGAGAAACCATTCTCGCGACCGCACTTGGCCTTTTTTCTTTTCAAGGCTTCGAGTCAACCGGTATTCAGGAAATTGTGGATAAGTCCGGGATCACGAAACCAACGCTCTATCACTATTTCGGGAATAAACGGGGACTTTTGGACGCAATAATTAAGGAATTTGGCGAACCCCTCTTCGTAATCGTTGATCGTGATACAGAATACAATCATGATATTGTTATGAATTTGACCGTCCTTACCCGGGATATCATTCATTTTGCCGTCGCTCATGCTTCTTTTTACCGTTTACAGCTTGCTCTTTCATCGGCAGCACCCGACAGTACAAGTTATCAAGCCTATCTGCCTCTCAGGGAAGGTATAAACGGAAGTATTGAACGTATGTTCGAAAGCGCATCCAATGATCATGGAAATATGCGCGGACGGTCCAAAGCGTATAGCGAGACTTTTATAGGAATGGTTCGCACGTGGGCCATGCTTGTTCTTAATAAGGAAATAGAATTCGATAACGATATGCTCACTCGGGCAGTTCATCAATTTATGCATGGAATATTCTCGTAACAAAGCTTGATTAGCATGATTTAGGTAATTTTGTGCTACCTGGTATACCTACCGGTAGGTATACTAAGCTCGCTTACATACTACACTATACCTACCGGTAGGTATAGTCAACAATAGGAGCATCAATGAACTCATCCATCTTCTACCACATCTATCCCCTTGGAATGTGCGGGGCACCCGTACGAAACGATTTCTCATCGCCCCCAGGTTCGGGACTTCAAGAGCTTATAAAAAGAATCCCCCATCTTACGTGGCTCGGAATCACCGCGCTCTATATCGGACCGGTATTCGAATCCTCTGTCCACGGCTACGATACCGCTGACTACCGTACCGTCGATCGAAGACTCGGCGTCAATGCTGACCTCACCGCCCTCGTTACGGCATGCCATTCCGCCGGTATTGGGGTCGTGCTTGACGCCGTCCTCAATCACACGGGGCGAGACTTTTTCGCGTTCCGTGATCTGCGGGAACGGGGGCCAGAGTCGTCTTACCGGACATGGTACCGAGACGTCGACTTCAAAAAACGAAGTCCCGCGGGAGACTCTTTCAATTACGAAGGATGGAGCGGGCATTACGATCTCGCCAAGCTCGATACGGAAAACCCCGAGACGCGAACGTACCTTCTGGATACCGTCGAATGCTGGATACGGGAGTTCGACATCGACGGCCTCCGCCTCGACGCCGCGGACGTGTTATCGCGCGATTTCATGGACGGCCTGTCGGCGCGATGCAAGGCTATCAAAAAAGATTTCTGGCTACTGGGTGAAGTCGTTCACGGCGATTATCGCGAATGGGCCCGGCCCAATCGTCTCGATTCAGTAACGAACTACGAACTCTATAAGGGATTATGGTCGAGCTTCAACGACGCGAACTTCTTCGAGATTGCCTGGAGCCTGAACCGTCAATCAGGCGCGGACGGAATGTATCGCGACCTCGCCCTCTACACCTTCGCCGATAATCACGACGTCAATCGGGTTGCGAGCGTCCTAAAAAACGCCGATCACCTCTTCCCGCTCTACACGCTTCTTTTCTCGTCTCCCGGGATTCCCTCGATTTATTACGGAAGCGAATGGGGGCTTCGCGGCGAAAAAACCGACGGAAGCGACGCGCTTCTTCGTCCGGCAATCAAGGAAACGGCGGACCATGGAAGGTGGAGCGGGGTCTCTGACGCCTGCGCGCCTACGGTCGACTCTGCCGCGCTCGAAGCGCGCGTTCGCTCGCTGATAGCGCTACGGCGCTCATCGAGCGCGCTCTCGCGGGGCACGTATCATCAGGTTCACCTCGCTTCTGAGCAATTCGCCTTCATCCGCGAGACCACTGAAGAGCGCGCCCTCGTCGCGGTGAATTCTTCGCGCGTTCGCGCCACGATATGGGTACACGAAGGCGGAACATGGTCGGAAACCGACGCGGCCGCGGACGGAACATTTCGTATTCACGGGGATAGGATCGAGCTCGACCTTCCCCCGAACGGATGCCGAATACTCCGCTCGCTCCGATAAGGCATCCACGCGAAAGCCTATCGCGTAATACTCGAAAAGAACTCGCCTTTCGCCGACTCCTGCGCCGCGATAATCCGTTCGCAAAAGAGGTCGAAATCCGGATCGGCGACCTGCGCCGTGGGGGTATCGAGAAGATAACGCACGCACCGTCGCGCACCTTCCGCGAAACCGATTGTCGCGACGAAATCGGGGACGAAGCGCTTGATTTTCGTATTGTCGAATACGATCGACGTCGCCTTGTCCCCGGCGAGCGTCCCCGAGAACTCAGGGTCGCAAGCGCAGAGAAAATCGGTCGCGACGTGATACTTGACGACGTTCTTTCCGAGCGCGTCGCCGATTCGGTCGTAAATCTGATTCCAGCAGAGCGATTCGTCCGAGGTCACGTGAAACGTCTCGCCGATCGCGGCGGGGTTCCCCATAAGGCCGCAAAAGGCCTTGGCAAAATCGTCGCTGTGCGTCAGCGTCCACAAGGACGAGCCGTCGCCGTGGACGAGAACGGGCTTATCCTTCATGATCCGGTCGACGACCTGCCACCCGCCGCGCTTGCCGTGAATGGCGACGGGAAGATAGCGGTCGTCGTAGGTATGGCTCGGCCGAACGATCGTGCATGGAAAACCGTTTGCGCGATATTCCGACATCAGATATTCTTCGCACGCAATCTTGTTTCGGGAATATTCCCAGAGCGGGTTCGCAAGCGGCGTCGACTCGGTGGCGAGATAGCGGTTGAGCGGCTTTTGATAGGCGGAAGCCGAGCTAATAAAGATAAACTGGCGGGTTTTCCCCGCGAACAGCCGGACGTCGCGCTCAAGCTGCCCCGGCACGAAGGCGATAAAGTCGACGACGACGTCAAACTCACGACCGGATACGACTTTCGCGATCTCGCTCTCATCCATATTAACGTCGCCCGAGAGCACCTTCGCGCCGTCGACGACGCGTTCGTTTCGCGTGCCGCGATTCAAGAGCCAGAGTTCCCAACCCAGCGCGCTCGCGCGCTTCGCGATGCCGGAGCTGATCGTTCCGGTTCCGCCGATAAACAAGGCTTTCATGCGTTTCACCCCTACCTGTCAGTATTGTAGCCGAATCCCATTCTGTCAATCATCGTCTCATTAACGGGCAAGAAGCCCTTTCCCGTCCATAGACATAGTGTGAAAACAACACGACGCATTCCATCGCCGAAGGGCGCGCGTGCCTCTCCGCCCTTGCTTATCAGCCTATGTATCCTTATGACGCTAGCCTCAGCAGCGTTTGCCTCCGCGACGTTCATCTCATGCACCCAACTCATCGATCCCATGGCGAAAACGGAACGCGTCGAAATCATACTCCCCGACGATATGGCCCTTCCGCCGGGATTCCCTTCGCGGGAAGCAATTTCATGGACGGTGACATGGCGCGACGGGATTGGCACGAGACGTCAGTCGCTCGGAGTTCACAAGCGATGCTCCCTCGCCTTGGAAAAGGGAATCGCGACGGCCATCGTCGCCCGGCCGGAAATTGCCTTCCTTGGCGCGCCGAATGACGCGGCGGTACCGGTCGGCGCGATCTATCCCGCCGACGCGATCGCGACGCCGACGGCAATAACCCTCAGGCTCGACGCGACGGGCGCGATCGCGGCTCTTGCCGCGGAAACGGTACTCTCGTCGCGGGGCGTTCCGGAAAGCGATGCGCGCCGTATCGTATCGCGCATCAACTGGAAAAAATTCCGGATGCGCGTATCAGCGCTCGACACTCCCGGTCTCTTCGACTTCGCGCGCTTCGCGTCCGCGGCGCTCGCGGGCAGGATTCTCGGCTCAAGCGTCTCCATGCGGCCCACGCGCGAACTCAAAGTCTCTCTGACGCGCGGAACCATCGCTCCGGATACGGTACTCGTGCCCGAATGGCCGTACGGCGAATGGCTGCGATGGCCCGGCGGAACTGAAGCTTCGATGGTACTGCCGGACGGACTTTCGCGGTTTCTTTCGGAAGACGGTTGGCTTACCGTATCCGTAGCAAACGGCGAGGTGATCTGCGCCTTTTATGAATATTATAGCTTGCGCGAATAAGGCCTTGTCGGTTACTGTTTACCTACCATGACGCATCGATCATTACTCCTGCTATCGCTTGTCGCGCTTACTTTTTTTTCTTGTGCCCGTAAATCGGGAGAGGATTCCGCGAGAGGCACTCGGGCAGGCGATGACGCCATGATATCGAACGGCGAATCCCGCGCGTCTTCGCCCGACGGCAACGGCACGCTTTCGGGTTGGTATTATTTCTCCAAGGAAGGCATTCATTCCGCGGCATCGCCATCCGCTATTCCCTCAACGGGATTCGTGCCGTGGACCGAAGCGACAAGGGTCGTCGATATGACCGAAATAGACGGGAAGCCGGCATTTTTGATAAACCGCCTCGGCGTCATGATCGGCGGCAACGGAGCGACCCTCTACCGCTTACCCGAGACCTATACGTCCTCGTCGGTCGGTGGCTTCGTTCGAGAAGGCGGACAAGTCGGGCTTCGCGTCTACCGCAATACGACCTTTTCAGACGCGGCTTCATCCTTTCTCATGCCGTTTGTAATCCGGTTTTTCCCCGAGACGGGCCGATTCGACCCTTGGGCATTTCCCCGCGAGCTCGGCGCTGATCCAGAATCAAACTGCGTTGCGCTCGATCGAATCGGCTCGATGTGGTACGCGTCATTCAAGCATGAGCGCGATTCGCGCGTTGAGTTCCTCTATCTCGAACTAGAGCGTCTCCCCGTGGCAGCTTCCGACGGCGAGCGAGCTCCCGCCCGCGTCATTTCCGCCGATTCATGGCGTTCCGCGGTTCGCCCTTTCTCCGTTTCGGAAATGACCGAACCGCTCGCCGGCCTTTTTTCCTCGATTCCCAAAACCGCCGCGCTCTCGGTACGCGCGCGCTCGCCTGACGCTCCGACCGTCCAAACGTGGGCGCGCGAAGGCACGGGCGAGCCGATTGAGGCAGAGGCCATCGTTTCAGGAACGCATGCCGCCGCTCTCTTTTCCGACGGAACCTTCGTCGTTCTTACGGGAACCGAAACGCGAGCCTTTACCCTACCGCGCCTTTCGAGCGGTTATGCCTACGGGTGCTTCATGATAACGGGACCGACGCTTCTCGCATCCTGGGAGGAACGGCGCTTTTTTGAGACCGGAAGGGCGGGACTTCTGGAAATATCCCTTCCGGATGGGGTATACTGGTAATGATGAACATCCGAGCAGCGTGTCTTTTCGCCGCGATCTCCGCGTTCCTCCTTTTAGCGGTACCCGCATCCGCGGAATACTCTCCTTGGACTTTTTTCGGCGGCTTGAACTATGTCTATAACTCGAACGGAGACGGCGTCACGGAAGTCGGACCCGGCGGGCTCGACAGCGCCCCAAGTCCGCTCGTCGGCATTATCGGGGCAGAATACCGCCATTATATGAAACCCAACCTCTATTTTGCCCCATCGGCCTCGCTCTTCCTCCTCGAATACCTCTGGGCTGACGGCATGGCCCTTCCCGCCGAAATTGAGAATCGCACGGCCTTTGTGCCTTCTCTCCTTCTGGACGCGAGTTTCCTCTACACAATCGAGAAGGATCGCTTCCTGATATCCCTCGGCGGCGGTCCGGCGATTCTGCTCCGCTACGGATTTCTCGATCCAAGCGTTGACGAGGACGCGGTCAGCTATACCGGCGACGTTCCCGCCGGAGAGCAAGTCAGCCGCATTAACGGTTATCTCTGGAGCTCGCTCCGGTGGTTTTATCCGATGCTTCAGGCCAGCGCAAAGTATCGCCTTGAGAACGATTGGGGCGCCGGCATATCGCTTCGCGTGGGCTTACCGATCTTCAATCTCTGGTCCGACGCGCACGTGACGCTCGCGGATTCCCTGCTCATCATAGCCGCCCTGACCTTCACCCCTCCGGTACGGTAGCGGCACTTGCCGTTTTAGGCGTTTTGCCCGATACTGTATATACGATGGAGCAGACAAACGCCTTTACAGACCAACTGTTTCACGCCATAACCGAACGACAGCAGCTTTTCGACTCGTTTCTCCTCCCAAAGCTCATGGACGAGTATCGCATCACGCACAGCGCGACGAAAACGGTTCAGACCGTGCTCGTCAAGAAAGGCCTTCTCCACGAAAACCCCTATAAATACGACAGCAAGATCGGAGATATCGAAACGCCCTCCGAGGATACCTATACCGATAGCGAACGCGCGGGCGCGATTGGGCAGAGACTTTCGCAGTATGAGAGCATGCTCGACTTCATCGTCAACAATTATCAGTTCACGTGCGACTTTCTCACGACTGCTCGCGTTTCCAAGCTCGTTCAGTTGAATCGCACCTTCAGCTGGGAGGCGTTCTCTACCAATTCGTCCCGCGCGAACACGAAGGGTCTCGCGGATTTCGTCGTATCGCTTCGAAGCGGCGGGGACCCGCTTTCAATCAGCATTATTAACGACGCGCTCACGCAGCTTTCGCGCGCCTCGCTCGCCATCACGAAAACGCTCAAGGGACTGACGGAATTCCATCGCGAGAGGTATAAGATCGCCGTGCGAAAGCTCGTCCTTCCCGGAGTTATCATCGATCCATCGACGATCGTCACGGGCGGAATGACAAACGCGGTACGCGAGGTAAAAAAATCCTTCGCGGTCTCCATGAAGGATCAGCCGTTCTATTCCGAGCTCATCGAGGAAATCCTGAAAGAGGAATACTCGCCCGATCACTCCGTACTCCAACAAGAACTCTTGGCTCGTCTCGCATCGACGAAGCCTAACGCGTCCAAATCCGCCGAGGCCGAGTCGTTCAAGCCCGTGCTGATGGACGGAATCCGAACGGTCGGAAGCATCTCGCCGCAGCTGGAGGAGATCGCCGTCAAGCTTCAGGAAAACCAAACGCTGCTACTGAGCGTCGAGAAGTCCTTCATGGAAAAATTCGTCGAAATTTTTCGCAAGGCGTTTAACATCCCCGAAGAGCGGCAAGAAATCGCGATCACGACGGTCGATCCCGCGACGCAGACGGGCAAGCGCGAGGTCATCGACTTCAGTTCCTTTATCGACGCCCTCAAGCATCGCTCAAAAGTCCTTACCGCCCTGACGCTGAAAAGTTCCGCGCCCTATCAGAAAGTCGAGATGATGCAGGAACAGCAGATTCTTGACCTTCTGACGCGCCACGTCGCCGAGCTCAACACGATTCTCAAGCAATGCTCGGGACTCGACGACTATTTCAAGCAAGAATCCTCCGCCGCGACGCGCGAACGCATTCGCGGCGTCAAGGTAGAAATATCCGCGATACGCAACAGCCTCGTGAAGGCCAATCAATGCAGGGCGGAATACGCCTCGCAGGTCGAAGAATTGCAGCAACTGAAGAAACTGGGGATAACCAATGCCTGACAAAAGATTTATTGCGACTCTCATTCTCACCGTCGCCTTCTCGACGGCGTTTGCCGCCGTCGCGCGCGACTTTCCGCAAAGCGAACTCGTCGTAAACATCTCGTCGGGCTTTCCCGACTGGAGACCCCATCGCGCATACAACGCAGACGAGGCGCAATTGCTGACCGCGATCTGCGAGGGTCTTTTCGTGTACGATCCGCTCTCGATGGATCCCGTGCCGGCGCTTGCCGAATCATGGACGGTCGGAAAAGATGGGCTCACGTGGACCTTCACGCTTCGCGCCAACGCGAAGTACGGCAACGGAGAGCCGATCACCGCCTCGGAAATCGCCGAATCCTGGCTCACGCTCCTGAGCCCGTCGCTGTCCGCGCCGTACGCGTCCCTGCTCGACTGCGTCACGGGCGCCGCCGACTATCGTCAAGGAAAGACCTCCGACAGATCAGCCGTCGGCATCGTCGCGAAGGACGCGCGAACCCTCGTCTTGAGCCTCGTCGCCCCCGCGGAGCACCTTCCGAAAGTACTGTGCCATCACGCCTTCAGCGCCGTCCATAAGGATGGCCGCGCGGAGGCGCTCAAGCGCGGACAAACCGCCGGATATCTTCCCGTTTCGAGCGGCGCGTTTATCATCGCCGCAATATCGAACACGGAAATCGTTTTCGCCAGAAATCCGCACTACTGGGACGCAACCGAAGTCGCGCTTCCGTCGATACGCGTGATCGTGAACGACGATCCCAATGAGCTGACCGCGCGGTTCAACCGCGGAGAGATTCATTGGCTCGCGGGGTCCGCGCGCGTCGATCGCATCCTCGACAGATCCTCGATTCTTCTCACGCCCCTGTTCGCGACCGAGTACTTCTTCTTTCGGGCGACGTGGGGACCGTGGGCGGACAAGCGCGTGAGAAACGCCCTCCTCGCGGCCATACCGTGGGCCGAACTTCGCGCGGATTACGTGATTCCCGCGAAAACGCTCGTCTTCCCGATCTCGGGTTACCCGGAGCTTCCGGGACTCACGACGCAAGACGTCGAAAAGGCAAAAAAGCTTCTCGTTGAAGCGGGTATAGACAATCCATCTTCCCTGCCCGTCCTGGAAATTCGCGTGCCCGAGGGCGCGGCGTTCGCAAAGCTCACGAAATTTCTCGAAACGGCTTGGTCCGCGCTCGGCTTTACCGTGGTCGTCCGCACCATCCCCTATGAAGGCTATTACTCAACCCTTCGCGAAAACACCTACGCGGTCGGGATCACTACCTGGATAGGAGATTTCGCCGATCCTCTCTCCTTCCTCGAAATGTTCCGGCCCGGATCGACGCTCAACGACTCGGGGTGGGATAACCCTGAGTACGAACGGCTCATCTTGGACGCATCGAGCGCCCGCGATAAAACGGAACGATATGAACGGCTTTCCAAGGCGGAGACGCTGTTACTCGAGGAAGGACTCATCGCGCCGGTCGCGCATAACCCGGCGCTCAACGTCATCGATACGAATGGACTCGAAGGCTGGTATTCGAATGCCCTCGACATTCACCCGTTCAAGTTCATACGGTTTGGGCCCAAAAAAGCCCTGCCCGGGGTAGCCTTCGCGCGATAACCCTGCCGTCAATCATCGTCAATCGTCGTCAATCGCAGCTCATCGCCCGTAATCGCAGCCCTTCGACGCCTTCGCGGCGAGGCGCGCGAAACGGGCTTTGACCAGACACTTGCTTTATGCTACAATTGTACGTTATGAGGCATTCAACCGCGTTTAAGGTGAATCAAAAGATCGTCTATCCCAGCCAGGGAGTCGGCAAGATCATCGAGATCAAGCAAAAATCGTTTAAAGACGAGATGGTGCTCTATTACGTCATCTATCTCGAAGTATCCGATATGACGGTCATGGTTCCCGTCACCAAGGCCGAGGAACTGGGCATCAGGGCGATCGTCTCGAAAGACGAGGCGCGGAAAGCCCTCGATCTGATCTCTCAAGAGTTCGAGCCGATTCCTTCGGACTGGAAACTCCGCTATCAAATAAACCTTGATCTCCTGAAAAAGGGCAGCGTAATCGACATCGCGACGATCGTTCGATCCCTGTATCACCGAAGCAAGGTCAAGGAATTGCCGATTCTCGAGCGCAAGCTCTATGATTCCGCGAGAAAACTGCTCGAGGACGAAATTACCTTCGCGCTCGACCTGCCGCGGAGCGAGGTAGAGACCCTTATCCACGCGCATCTCGAGCCCCTTGGCGTAGAAGCCCCCGTGCCGACGAAGGGCCCGCAACCGGTCATAGACGACGATGACGAGGAGTTTATCGATAACGACCTCGCCGAGGAAGACGACTCGGGCGACCAGGACGATTCAGAAGACTGAGATGACTCACACGCTCGTGATGACTGCCGCGGGCGAATCGTCCCGCATGCAGGGTACCGGTAAAAAAGAATATCTCACCGTGGCCGAGCTACCGACCGGCCGCGTAAGCGTGCTTTCCTCAGCGCTCTTTCCGTTTTTGGAAACAGGGCTTTTTACTCCTATTGTCATAACAGTTCCCTCGGGCGGACAGGCGGAAGCCCGCGCCGTGCTCGCCGAAGACGGGCGCATATTCCCGCTCATCGAAAGCTCGGGTTGCGAGGTTATCTTCGCCGAAGGCGGCGCCACGCGGCAGGATTCCGTGAGGCGCGGTCTCGAGTCGATCTTCCTGAGGGCCACGACCGTCAAGCGATGGCCCACGACCGTGCTGATACACGACGCGGCGCGCCCCTGGGTCACGAAGAAAATAATCCGCGACGTTCTCGCGTGCGCGCTCGACCGCGGAGCTGCGGTTCCGGCGATTCCGGCCGTCGACACGCAGAAAGAAACCGACGGTTTGGGCAAAATAGTCCGTCATCTCGATCGCTCCCGCGTCGTCTCCGTGCAGACGCCGCAAGGGTTCCGCTTCACCGAATTGCTCGACGCCCACCGAAAGGCCTCGATAGACGGGCATCACTACACCGACGACACGGAAATTTGGGGAGTGTACGCGGGCGACGTGTATATCTGCGAGGGCGACCGCGAAAACAGAAAGATCACCTTCCGCGAGGATATATCGTGACCGATCCAGGATTCCGAACCGGCCTCGGGTGGGACCTCCATCGCCTCGTCGAAGGGCGCCCCCTCATGGTCGGCGGCGTGCGTATCCCGCACGACAAGGGAGAGGACGGACACTCCGACGGCGACGCGCTCTTGCACGCGATTACGGACGCGCTTCTCGGAGCCGCATCTCTCGGAGACATCGGAGAGATGTTCCCGCCGTCCGATCCCGCGTGGAAAGGCGCCGATTCGAGAAAGCTGATTATTGCGGCATTTGCGCGCGTGCGCGCGTCCGGTTGGGGCATCGGGAACATAGACGCGGTCGTGGCGCTTGAACGGCCCAAAGTACTGCCGTACCGGGAAGCCATTCGCGCGTCGATAGCCGAAACGCTCGGCATCCCCCTCGATCGCGTGTCCGTAAAGGCTAAAACGGGGGAAGGCGTCGACGCGGTCGGCGCGGGCGAGGCAATCGCCTGCTGGGCGACCTGCCTCCTTATTTCTGCGGCAACTCCAGAATAAGCTCGACCTCTCCGCGCGACAGATGAAGCGCGCGGGCTATCTCGTCGACCTTCCATCCCTGATGCGCGAGCTTCACGACGTTTTCCCGAATGCCGATGGGAGGCGCGCCCTTGCCCTTCTTGGTCGCGGAGTCATCCTTCAAAATATCGGAAAGCAGCTTGAGCCGCTCTTCCGACTGCCGGGAAATTTCCTCGAGCCTCGTCTCCGTTCGGGCGAGCCATTCGCGCGCCGTCTGCATCTTTTCGGTGCGCTTCTCGACGTCGGAGATAACATCGTCGAGAGTCGCGAGCCGCTCGACCATGAGAGTCGTCTTCTCTCGGTTATCGAGCAGTGAATCAAGCGAGCGCTTGATCTCGGAGAGCTCGCCGGGAACGCCCTCAAGCTGGGAACGGTATTCCTTGAGCGAGGCTTCCAGTTCGCGCAGGCCCTCGAAGGCGCGGTCGACTCCCGTGACGGTTTGATCGAGCACGCCGGCCTTCTTCTCGAGCCGCTCGTAGCGGGCGTTGGCCTCGGCGAGCGTCTCCTCGAAGCGGCGTATCTGTACTTGATACTGCTGAAGGTCGTCGTTCGTGAGCGTGAGCTCCGTGACCTTGCGGTCCACGGATTCCGACAGCGCCATGAGTTTCGAGAAATCGTTCTCGATCGCGTCGACGCGCTTCTTTTCGGCCATGAAGCGAGACACCTTTTGGGACGCCTCCTCCTCGAGCTTGCGCACCTTCGTATACTGCTGATCGAGGGCGTCCATGGTATCGCGATACACGTCGAAGCGCGACACCTCGCCCTTGAGCTCGGCTATGCTCGCCTCGAGCGAGGTTCGAAGCTCTTCCGCGCGGTCGAACACGCGCGTCTGCGCGATAAACGACTTTTGGCTCTTGTCGATTTCCGCGAGGTTCTTGGCGAGCGCGTCGGAGTCCGACTGAATCTTCTGGAAGAGCCGCTCTCTCGTCTGATCGACTCCCTCGCGAAGCTCCTGCACCGTCGACTTGATGGAACGTATCGTCTGATCGGTCTCCGCCGCGTGCTCGCGAACCCTGAGCGCGGTTCCCGAGGTCATCTCCTCGTACGCGGAGCGGAACTCGTCGAGCGCGTCTGACGCACGCTTCTCGTACGCCCCTCTCGACGCGTTCATGTCCGCCTTAAGCGTGTCGATCGACTCGCGGAGCTGCTTTCGCTCCTCGGCCGTGTCGGCGATAAAGTCGCGGAACTCGCTCTGATGCGCCGCCTCGAGGTCGGCGACCTGCGCCTTCGTCGATTCGGCGAGCGAGGATATGCGGTCGTCGATGAGGGCGCGCGCGTCCTCGAGTTGGCGGTCGTTCCGCTCCTGCCAGGCGGATAAGCCGGAACGCAGGTTTCCGATGACGGCCTCGGCGTCGGAGCGGGCCGCGTCGATCGTCTCCGAGAACGCCTTCGTGCGCGCCTCGATCTCGCGTTCCTGCTTTCGCAGGAGGTCCTGCACGGCGAGTCCGTGGTTGGAAAGCTCGTTTTGCGCGTGCAGCATCGCCGACTCGCGGGCTTGCGTGAACTCGGATCGGAACTGCTCGACGAACGCGGCGATCGACTGCTCGCTCGCGGAAGCGCGCGCGCGGAGCTCGGCCTCGACGGACGCCAACTGCTCCGCGATGCGCGTCGACTGTAGGCGATGCTGCTCCGCGACGGTAGCGAGGCGTTCCTTGAGCTTGGCGGCGTAATCGTCCTCGACGTCGCGCCTTTCGGACTCGCTTTCCGCGGAAAGAACCGCAAGCCGCTCGTCGACGTTCGACTTCCAGCGGTCCAGCTCGGCGGTAATGGCCTCGCTTCGGCGCGCGAGGTCCCCGAAGAAATCGTCTTCGAAGACCTTGAGTTTTTCGGAAACGTTATCGTAGGCCCGGGACTTCAGCTCGTTGAGCGTATCCTCGAGGGCCTTCATGCGGACGGTCAGCGCGTCGCCCGCCTCGCCGAGCTTGAGGGCGAGCGTTTCGCGCTTCTTCTCCTGATCGCTCGCGAAAAGGCCGAAGTCGCCGACGACGCGCTTCTCGGTATCCTGAAGGGCGGAGCGGAGGCCGCCTTCGAGCCGGTCGGCGTCTGCGATGAGGGCCTCGAACTTGCCCATGCGAAAATCGATATCCTTGCGGAGTGTTTCGAGGCCCGAGTCGAACTCGGTTTCGACGCGGGAGAGCGTCGTCGCGAGCTGCGAGAGCTTACCCGAAGCCGTCGCGTCGGCGCCGTCAATGCGAGCCTCGATGGCGGAAACCGCCTTGTCGGTCTCGGCGGAGAGCTTCGCGATGTCCGCGCGCGTGGCTTCCAAAAAGCCCGTCGCCTCGGCCTGCCAGTCGGCGCGGAACGCCTTCGCGGCATGCTGCGTTTCGGCGAGCTTCGCCTTGGTCTGCTCGTGAAGCTGCGCCGTCTTTTCCTCGACGGTGTCGCGGTATTTCTGCAGCCGCTCTGTTGCCTGCTCCTTCAATTTCTGGAAGGCGCCGTCTTCGAGATGCTCGGCGCGCCGAGTCGCTTCCGCATACGCTTTCTGGAATATCTCTTTCAGTTTTTCGGAAGACTCCGCGACGAGCGTCGCGCCGTGCTTGCTTGCGTTCTCTACCCGCCGCTCAAGGTCGGTAACGGTTCCCGAAAGTCTCTGTAAGACGTCCGCGTGCGCCTCTTCGAGCATCGCGCGGTTTTCTCGGGCAAACTCGTCCCGAAGGGCGGGGATGGTCGCGGATATGTCCTGAAGCTGCTTCTGGCTCGCGAGGAGCTTCCTGCCGAGGTTGTCGGCAAAGTCCGATTCGGAGGTAATGCGGGAAAGGTTGTTCTCGGCCTGGCTCGTCATCTCAAGGAGCTGGCGAATCGTGGCGTCGTAGGCCTCGATCTGGCGGCCGAACGACTGAACGGCCTTGTTTCGCTCGAGGAGGCTCGCCTCCTTGGAAAGGATGTCCTCGCGGATCGACTCGAGTCGCTTCACGGCGGCCACGGCCTTGGCTTGTTGAACGTCGAGCGACATCGAGGATTCCTCGAGCTTGCCGGTGCGTTCCTTGATGAAGGCGTCTATCTCGTCTTTCAGGCGATCGCCGAATTTTTTCGCTTTCTCGATGGACCGGTTGTTCCGATCCATCTGGCGCACGACGACGATGAGCGTTACCGATATGAGAAGGGTCAATATGTTTCCAGATGTGAAAAAGTCCATTGCCCGCCCTTTTTTGCATGAGTATGGGTTATGACTGATTATTTTAGCACATCACGGACCAATTTGCGATAGGAAGTAAAGGAAATGTCCGCGCCGGTCGCGAAGGCGCGCGCGCGCGTGAGGCGCCACAGGAAGGCGCGAAGCGGGCTAATCACGCAGGCCGTGCGCATTCCCGCCGCGGCCCCGCCGACCACGTCGGAAGTCACGCTGTTGCCGACGTAGAGGATTTCGCCGGGCGCCGCTCCGAGAGCCGAGGCGAGGGCGAGAAAGGGCACGGGAGAGGGTTTGAGCGCGCCCGTTTCCTCCGAGCCGAGGATAACGTCGCTCATCGCGTCGAGACCCCATATCGATCCTTTCTGCGACGGTAAAAAATCCGAGAGAATGCCGATGGGAAGTCCGGCGGCGCGAAACGCGGCAAACGCCGCATGAACCCCAGGAAAGGTCCTGACGCGCGCGAACACGGGCCGCCACCCCTCATAAATCAGCCGGTCGACGAGAGATCGCGCGGCCGCGGGCGAAACGCGCAGGCGACGCGAGAGAAGCTCCGCCTGCCACGAAAGAAAGTCCGCGTGAACCTCGCCGGGATGTTCATCCTGCCACGCGCGGATTTCGCGCCTGACGCGCCCGAAGTGGACGAGAAACCGCCAGTGAAGCAGCAAGAACGGCGCGATCCGCCAATAAAACGACCAATTCGGGTACAGGGTTCCGTCGATGTCAAAGGCGATCGCCTTGATTCCCTCTCTCATTGGACTTTTATACTATACGAAAACCGCGCCTGTCCATCGCCGGTTCCCCGGTCGAAACGCCACGAGGAAACCTCGCCGGCGATATAGTCGCGAACCTCCGGGGGAAGGAGGGCTGAAGGCGAGAACACGACCGTCGAGCGGGGCACCGAGCCGTCGGCCCGCACGGTAATGGTCACGAAGACGGCGCGGTTCGAGTCGATGAGCCGCGCGAGCCGGTCGGGAAGCGCGAGCGAGGGGTTCGCCGGATGCACGAGACGCCGCGCGGTTCCCTCGGTAAAGCTGATCGCGCCGACCGAGGCGCCGCCGGCGGTGACGGCGGTCGTTGTCGCGCGTGAGGACCCCTGAGTCGCGGTGCCCGAGGCGGACGTTCCTGCGCCTGATGTTCCCGCGGCGTCGTTCGTGCCGGTCCCGACGGAATCGGCTATCGCGGAAAGGCTCTTGGAAGTCTCGTCCGACGCGGTCGCTTTCGCGCCCGCGGACGCGCGCGGCGCGCTTGACGAAACGCCTTCCTCGGCGCGACGCGGAGAGGCGACGGCGACCGATCCTTCGAATTCGCTCACCGCGGCACGCGAAGCCTTCGGCGTTTTAACGGGCTCAGAGGAAAACTCGAGGCTTGCCGGCTCGCCTCCCGCGGGAGACGAGGTTTGCTGGGTGGAACCGAAATCGGGAATGCCGAGCCCGCGCGAAGGGGCCGGAGCCGAAGCGGCGGGCGCTTGAGCGGATCGCGTCGCGGTAGCTTTCGTCGCGGGCTTCGCCGCGGGTTTCGCGGAAGCTTTCGCGGCTGGGGCGGGAGCCGAAGCGGCAGCAGGCGCGGCGGGAGTCGGCGCGGCGGGAGTCGGCGCGGCCGAAGACGCGGCGGGAGCCTGCGCGGTCAGGCGAATCATGACTGACGGAAAACTACGTTCCGATTCCACGGCGACGCGCGCGGGTAAGATCGAGAAGATGCCGATTGCGACAATCCAAAAGGCGCACGCGATGACGGCGCTTCGGATGAGTCGTTCCCGTTCGCGGACATCAAGGTCGGTCACGATCACGTTCCCCCGCGCTTCGGGTCGGTCCGAAGGTTCACGCCGGTGAAGCCGGTTCTCCGAAGCGAATCGAGAATGCGCACGATCATTCCGTTCGTCACTTCCTCGTCGGCCTCGAGGCTGACCGGAACCGTCTCGCGCGGCGCGCTTACGGCCAGGGCCTCAAGCGCGGCTTCGAGCCCGTCGATCGGAACCTCGGCATTATTGACGTAGACCGCTCCCGCGCGGGAAACGGTGATCGTCACGCCGTTCGTGCGCGAGCCTTCCGCCGTCGCACTGCCCGGCAGCTCGAGGCCGATGCCGGGAAGCACGGCGAAGGTCGTCGAGACGAGAAAGAAAAGTATCAGCTGGAAGACGACGTCGATCATCGGCACGAGGTCGATGACGGCGCGAGTCTCGAGCTTACGCTTGAACTTCATGGGAGCCCTTCCCGGAGGCAAGGAGGATCACGAGATCGCTCACCGAGGCTTCCATCTCGGTAATCGTGCGATTCACCTCGGCGATGAAATAATTGTAAAAGACGATCGCCGGAATCGAGACGATGAGACCGGCGGCCGTGGTCACGAGGGCCTCGGCGATCGCGCCCGCGAGAACCGACGGGTTTCCCATGGTTCCCATTTCGCCGAGCACGCCGAAGGCCTGAATGTTGCCGGTGACCGTTCCGAGAAGGCCGAGCAGGGTCGAGATGTTCGCCACGGTGCCCAAGGTCGAAAGATATCGCTCGAGCCGGGGAATCTCGCGGTTCGCCTGGTTCATGACCGCCTCCTTGATGGCGGCCTCGGAATAGTCGCGATAGGCGATACCGGTTTTCATGAGGCGCGATACGGGGCCCTCGACGGTGTCGCAGATGGCCGCGGCTTCGTCGTAGTGTCCCTTGTCGACGCTCGCGCGAATGCGGGGCAAGAGATCGCGCTGACCCTTGCGAATCGACGCGTAGAACATGAGCCGCTCGACGATGATGACCGTCGCGCTCAGCGCGCACAGGGCGATCGGAATCATGACCGGTCCGCCCGAGATTAGTATCTTCAGCATTTAGTTTCCTCCAGGATTGAAGTCGACGCGAAACGACAGGATCACCGATCCGCTTCGCTCTTGATAGAGATCGTCGAGCATCCTGCCCTCGCGCGCGGCGAGGGAAAGAAGGTCGACGGCGGAAAGCGTCACGAGAAACCGCGGAAGCGGCCGCACGGACGCGGACAGGGCAAGGCGCGGCAAAACGTTGTCGTCGAGGGCGAAACCGGCGACTGCGGTCGCCGACCACCGATGGACGGCATCGGGATCCGCTATCGTGATCGAGCCTGATACGCCGTGGAGGCTATCGCGCCCGAGGCGATCAAGCCATTCGCCGGTATACGTTCCCGTAACGGAAAACACCGATCGCTTCCATGTTAAGGAACCGACCGTAACGAAGCTCTCGCGCTCGGAGCGGGCCCACGCCACGCGGCCGTCGGGCACGATCTCTCCGGTAATATACAGGATACCCCGATCGGGAAGGCTTTTCCTGAATTCCCCCGAGATATTCGCCGTAAACTCGGGCGCGGGCGCGAACACCACGGAAAGAATCCCGTTCCAGTCGGCAGCGTACGCGGGAAGGCCCGCGCGGTATACGAAGGGGTTTTCGCGCGCGAGATCGTTTACGCCCATCCGGCCGACGGCGATTCCGCCCGAAAGCGACACCCGCTCGACGAAAGAACCCGGGGCGTCGAAAAAGGCCGATACCGCGAAGGGAACGGAGACGCCGTCCTCGTCATCGTAAAAGGCTCCGACGCCGGCGGAAAGACCCCACGCGCCCGGCTTCCAGGAGGCCTCAAGATCGGCTCTGAGCGCATGAAGTTCGCCTTCGTCCGCCACGGCCTCGTACGCGTAACGGCCGGTCAGGGAAAGGTCGACCGCGCCGCGTTTCCATCCGAAGCGCGCTCCCGGCTCAAGTCGGTATCCGTCGTAATCCCCGATTTGCACGGCCGGTACGGCCGCGCTTCCCGGTCGCTCCGCGAAAGCGGTCCACAGGGAGCCTGAAAAAAGGGCGGTTGCCGAAAAGCCCGATACGCCCGAACCGAAGGCGAGGGCCGAAAGCGACCAATCGGCGCTCCTCGAAGCGAGACTATAGTATTCGCTCGCCTCTTGCAGTCCGTCCGCCTCGTCGCGTATGCGCAAGGTCGCCTCCCAGGGTCTCCCTCCCGTCGGGGATTCGAGCGTGAGCCCGAGTCCCATCTCGCGATCGAACCATCCGGCGCCCTGGCTTCGTCCGCCATAGCCGTCAGCGGAAGAATAGCCGAGTTCCATGCCGAAGCCTACGGAAGTATTCGTGGGCTCCTGCTCGACGGAAAGCGCGCCGTGCAGGGCCCCCGGGCTTCCCGCGCCCAATTCAGCGAACCCCGAAAGGCCGCCTTCCCGCGCCTGGCGCGGCGTGACCGGAATTACGTGAACTTGAGCGGGCGCTTCGTCAGGCACGCTCTCAGGCGCGGCTACGACAGCCGGAGGCGGCGCGGGCGGAGGGGAATCGGGAAGCGGCGCGCTTTCGGGAAACGTAAGCGCCGGCAAGGCCGCCGGCGGAACCGCGTTTCCGGAATTGCGTATTCTCGTCTCGATATCGGGAACCGAAAGCTCGTCGGCGACGGCCGAGAGCGGGAGAACGTATGTAAGCGCGATCGCGAGACCGATCGAAAGCGACAGTCGAAAGCGTTTCATGGAGACCTCCATCAATGCGCGGTTATAAGCATCCTCGCGCGCCGCGTCCAGACTGAGTCCGGCCAGGTCGAGTCGAGGGTTTCCATCGTTTTTTCGGCGTCGCCCCGAAGCGACGTCAGGAGAAAGCAATCGGTCGCGCCGTAGAGGGATTCGGCGGCGCGTTCCCCGTCAATCGGCGAAAAATACGTACCGGCCGAAAGAAAGGCCTGGGCCGCGAGACGATACTCCCCTCCCTCGCGGTACGACTCGGCAAGCAGGGCGTATGAGGAGGCATAGACGATCCGTTCCGCGCGGGGCAGGCGTCCCGAAGCTAAGGGCGCCTTCGCGACGATCTCGAGAAGCACCGCGCGCGCTTGCGCCCGCTTGCTGAAATCCGCGAGGTACTCGCGCGCGAGCTCGAGACCCCGCTCGCGGCCCGCCGGGTTTGCCGATTTGCCCAGCCGCTCATAGTCCGCCGCGAGCGCGGACGCGCCGGCGGATTCCCCACGCTCAAGCCGCTCGAGGCGCGCGATCTCGCCGTCCATGCCGTCAAACGCGGCTTCGGCCGGATACCGCGAGCGATAGTCGCGCGCGAGCGTCCGCGCGTGGGCGTACTCGCCCCGTTCCGCGTACGCGCGAACGAGCGAGGACATCACGCGGGGATAGGCCGGGGACGCCGTGTGCTTCTTAAGAAACTCTTCCCACCACAGGATGGCGAGATCTTTCTTTCCGGACCGATATATCGCTTCGCCGCCCGATGCGAGAACGGACGACGCGAAACGTCCCGTGTTCCAGAGTTCCCGATACCGCATGAAAAGCGCGGCAGAACGACTCCAGTCGCCCAGCACGTACCATTGCTCCGCGGAGCGATACACGGCTTCCTCCGCAAGCGGGTCGCGGGGATAACGGGAAAGCAGGGCGCGCCATCGCGCTTCCGCGGCCTCGGGGTCCTTGCGCCGGAAGGCAACTTCGCCGAGCATAAAGAGGGAACGCGGGGCAAGCGGCGTCTCGCCGTTCGTCGCCGAGCCGTCGGCGACGCCCGTGAGCGTTTTTTCGGCCGCGGAAAGGTCGCGCGCGTCCATTTGAACGCTCGCGAGAAGGATCAAGGACTCGGCGCGCTCGGGTCCCCCGGGGGCGAGACGCACGGCTTTTTCCGCGAAGGGAAGGGCGGCGCCATCCGATTGAATCGCGGCGAGGGCCGCGGCCCCGGCTGCCTGCCAAACGCGTTCATGGGCCGGATACATATCGAGATATGTCGAAAAACCGGCGATCGCTTCCTTCCAGCGGGCCAATCGATAGAGGCTCCACGCGCGATAAAACGAAGCCCACGCGCCGACGTCCGTCGCCGCGGTCCGCGCCGGCGCGGGCGCCTTGAGAACCACCGCAAAGACACGCTCGGCGACGGCCCACTCGCCCGCGCGAACGGCGCAGATACCCGCGAGATATGCGGTCTCGGCGTCGAGGGGCAGGCGTTTTTCCATGATCGCGAGGGTTTTCCCGGCATCCGCGTCGGCGATTCTGAAGTAAGCCCGATACACGTCGGGATCGGCGGCGCGTCCCGAAGCGATACGCCCGCGATATACCGCAAGCGCCTCGGCCGCTCGTCCCAAGCGTTCGAGGGCTTGACCGCGCCACCAGGCATGGCGATCCGCAAGGGGCTCAGGAATGGCCGTAATCCGCTCGCTCCACGAAAGGCTTTTTGCCCAATCGCCCGCAAGTCCGGTCGATCGAGCGAGTTCGACGATAAAATAGGGTTTCAGTTCCGCCGACGAAGCGAGGTTTGACTCTAAAAGCCGAATCGCCTCCGCGGGACTCCGGGCTGTCCGGGCACGCTCGAGGGTGTCTCTCGGGGAATCCTCGGCACTCAGGCCGAAAGAACTCCCCCATAAGGCGAGCGTGAGGAAAAAAACGGTCAAATTCGCGCGTGTTTGTGACATAACCGGTTTCCTTGAGTAGTTAAATGAATGGTTTGGGGAATAGTAACAGCTAATTTCCGTTACGGCGCAAACCGTCCCGTTTCCGGAGCGCGAACGCGCACGAGATGGACCCACGCGTCGCGATTCGCCGCGGTAAAGGCCTCGATCGAGGTTTCTTCGGCGTTTTCGAACACGGCGCAGGCAAACTGTCCGTCCGCGTCGAAATACGGCATAAAGACCGCGATATGATGGTAGGTGCGCAAGGCAGGCTCCCCTACTTCGCGGCTCACGGCGCCGAGGTACAAGTGTCCCGGCTCGACGAGGGAAAGCCAATAGAGCAGGGGCAACGCATCGGTAACGCGATAGCCGACGTTTTGCTCATGGCCGTGCAAGCCGGAAAACGGCTCCAGTTTGACGTCGACGCCCGAGGAATCGGGCCGAACCGTTCGCCAGGACGAGAGGCTCAAGGCGGCGCTCGCGAGATGGCGCGTCCAGTCGAGCGCGAAAAAAAGATCCCGACGCTCGCGGTAGGATTCGGTAAAATGAGTCTCGGGAGCCGAGGTGTGTCCCATGAGAGACGCGATCTTCGTGCCGGACCCGGTTACGGGCCTGACCATCCCGTCGATTATCCATTTGGCGAAGCCGGAGCAGTTTACCCCGCCTGAAATGCTCGAAAGCTCTTTCGTTCCCAAAGCCGCTGCAAGGACGTCTTCCTCTTTTTGGGCGCTTCCGTCGCGAATATACACGGGCCGCCCCCGCTCGTCGAAGGCGCCGTCTTCGAGGTACACGAGCGAGCCGATCCGCGCGCGAACCGTCTCGACCATCCGCGCGAGGTCGACATACCGATAGGTATCGGGCGAAAGAACCGCCCAAGGCACGGTTGATCGGGTCATCGAAACGACGGCGGACATATCCATGGTATAGAGCTTGACGAGGGGAACCCCCACCGGGACGCCCGTGCGGACCGAACGGCCCCACGCTTCGAGCGAGAGGCGCGAGCGGTCCGTCTCCGGGGAGGCGCCGTCCGCGGTGACGGTCACGACGATATTCGGGTTGTCTACGGGATATACGCTGATCGAGGCCGGCATGCCGTCGGTGAGGCGGCGGGAAAGCACCCAGGTGCCGCGGACAACCCGTGCGCCTGCCCGATCGGGACTGACGATAATGCGCAAGAAGGCGCCGTCTTTGCTTTTTTCGTTACGCACGAGGAAGGCGTTGCCGAAGCGATCGGTCAACCTCGTCGGCTGAAGGAGGAGGACCCGGGCGAGTTCCTCGGCGAGCCATTCGTCGAAGACGCGGGCGCGAACCTCGCCCGACTCGGGAAAGTCCCGAAGAAATCCGGCATCGACCGTGAACGCGGGACGGGCCTGGGTGAGGAGGAGGAGGACACTCAGGACGCCCGCGAGCCATAAGCCGCGGCGTGCGGGAGCCGAAGGCGCAATCTTGGTCGATGCCGGTTTCAAAGTCATTTCGACTACACTATCGGCACGTTCGGTTCCGTCCTTGACCGCGCGCGGCATCGATCTTCCCGATCAATGCCCCGTCGCGGGGGTCTTTTTCGTATCGTCGGGGTGCTCCCCGAGAGGGGCGTTCGCGAGCAAGAGCTTAAGGCGATTGAGCTGATTGACCTCGCTCGCGCCCGGATCGTAGTCGATCGCCGCGATGTTCGATTGCGGGAATCTCCGCCTGAGCTCCTTGATCATGCCCTTGCCGGTAACGTGGTTCGGCAGGCACGCGAAGGGCTGAACGCAGGCGATACTCGGCACGCCGGTATGGATGAGCTCGACCATCTCCGCCGTGAGGAACCAGCCCTCGCCGGTCATATTCCCGAGCTGCACGATGTCGTCGACCCCTTCCTGAAGCTTGAAAATCGACTCGGGCGGCGTGAAGCGTACGCTCTTGCGGAGGGACCGCTTGATCTCGGTCCGATAGCGCTCGAGGAGCCACACGAAAATCCGGGCGTTCCGCTCCGAGGACTTCGGGAAGGCGAGTTTTTTGTGCTTGTAGACGCCGTTCGAAAAGGAGTAAAAGAGGAAGTCCGCGAGATCGGGCACGACGCACTCGGCGCCCTCGCGCTCGATCGTCCCGAAAATGTCGTTGTTCGCGGTCGGGTGGAATTTGACGAGGATTTCCCCGACGACGCCGACGCGGGGCTTTCTCACGTTGCGGAGCGGGAGCGCGTCGAACTCGCGCACGATCTCGCGCACGAGGCGGTTATAGCCGCGCATCGAAAGGCTCTTGAGCTGAACGATGGCGCGAGAATTGAATTTTTCGTAGAGCTCGTTCGCCGAACCCGGCACGGCCTCGTACGGGCGCGTGCGGTAGAGCACGCGCATGAGAAGGTCGCCGAGCATGATCGACATCATCGCGCGATGAAGGAGCGCGGGAGACGCGGAGAACCCGGGGTTCTTTTCCATGCCCTGGGCGGAAAGCGAGATGACCGGGACGTGTCCCCAGCCGATGTCGGAAAGGGCGCGCCTGATAAACCCGATATAGTTCGTCGCGCGGCATCCGCCGCCGGTTTGCGAGATGAGGAGGGCCACCCGGTCGAGGTCGTACGCGCCCGACTTGAGCGCCGAGATCATCTGGCCGGCGACGATGATCGACGGATAGCACGCGTCGTTGTTGACGTACTGAAGGCCGATGTCGACGGCCTTCGTGTCGACGTCCGGAAGGATGACGAAATCGTATCCCGAATACTCGAACGCGTGCTGAAGGATCCTGAAGTGGATCGGCGACATCTGCGGCGCGAGTATCGTGAAGCGCTTCTTCATGTCCTTGGTGAAGATCACGCGGCGATGGCTCGACGGGCCCATCTTTGCCCGCGTCTCGTTGCGGTCGCGCTCGCGGACGGCCGCGATGAGGCTCCGCATGCGGATGCGGACGGCCCCGAGGTTCGAGCCTTCGTCGATCTTGACGAGGGTATACATCCGGCCTTTCGCCTCGAGTATTTCCTGCACTTGGTCCGAGGTGACGGCGTCGAGGCCGCAGCCGAAACTCGTGAGCTGAACGAGCTCGAGGTTGCGGTCGGTCGTGACGTACTGCGCCGCGCGATAGAGGCGGTTGTGGTACGTCCACTGGTCGACGATGCGAAGCGGCCGCTCGATCGACGCGAGATGCGCGACCGAGTCCTCGGTGAGGACCGCGAGCCCGAGGCCCGTGAGAAGCTCGGGGATGCCGTGGTTGATCTCCGGGTCGAGATGATAGGGACGCCCGGCGAGCACGATTCCCTTGAGGCCGCGCTCGCGGATTTCGACGAGGGCTTCCTCTCCCTTGCGGGCGGTCTC
>CAYSEA010000031.1:15067-30350 GCA_964429975.1 uncultured Treponema sp. | reverse complement strand
GAACCCGTCTTTTAAGATTGAGAATCTCATGTCCTAACCGATAGACGAAGGGACCATTGCGAATCAAACAGCCTCTTCGAGGCTGTTTGATTCGCCCGGAGTTTCGCGCTTTCGCGTGAAACTCCCTAAAACAATCTGTAGCTTCTTCGAGGTAACCTTGAAGTATTTCCCCAGGGAGGATTCGAACCCCCACAAACAGATCCAGAATCTGTAGTGCTACCATTACACAACCGGGGAATGCGAGATGAAAAATAACACAGGGACTGCCTTTTGTCAACAGGATTCATCCCGTCCGTTTTTGAAGGAAATCGCGCGGCCGATCGCCTACTCGCCGAAATACTCGACGAGCGTTTGCACCTGTATATCCCCAAGAACGCGCTGATAGTCGAGAAAGGGCAAGCCGACGACGCCAAAAAAGCCGGTAACCGTCGCGCCGCCTTGCTCTAGCACGTTGCGCGCGGCGTTCAGCGTACCGCCCGTCGCGATCAAGTCATCCATTACGAGTATTCGCTGGCCTTCCGTGACGTCGGCCTGATGCACTTCAATCTCAGCCGTTCCGTACTCGAGGGCGTATTTGCACGCCCATGTCTTTCCGGGAAGCTTTCCCTTTTTACGGATAAGAATGAGCGGGATGCCCATGCGTTCGGCGAAGGGAGCGGCGAATATGAAACCGCGGGACTCGATCGCCGCGATCGCGTCGATCTTTTCGTGTTTGTACAGCTTGACCATCTGGTCGATGCAATAGCGAAACGCCGTGGGATTGACGAGAATTCCGGTGATGTCGTAAAAGAGGATTCCCGGCTTCGGGAAATCCGGAATCTTTCGGATTGCGGAATCAAGCGAAAAGGATGCACTCATATGGCAATAGTAGCCCATCGGCCGCGAACTCGTCAACGAGAGCGCGAGGGTTTTCAGGTTCCCCGCGGGCGGCCAAATTTCCGAAATCCGGGAACGCGCGCGCTCGCGTTCTCGTCGAGCGGACTTCTTTCCCCGCGCGAAAGATAGCGGTACCCGAGAGCGGCGATCATCGCCCCGTTGTCCCCGCAGAGAGAAAGCGACGGAAAAACGCACGTGAGCTCCGCATGTTCCGCGAGAAGGGCGCGAAGGCGCGAGTTTGCGGCAACGCCCCCGCCCGCGACTACCGTCGTGATCCCGGTGTCCCGAACGACTTTCAGGAGCCGCGATAGAAGAATGCGCACGGCAGTTTCCTGAAAGGCGGCGGAAATATTTTCGGGCGTTCGCTCGAACGCGGGATTCCAGAATTGTTCGATTTGATTGATAACCGCGGTCTTAAGCCCTGAATACGACACGTCGTACTCATGCCCGCCCTTATGCAGGGATGGAAGCGGGAAGTTCGCCGCGGCGGGATTCCCGCCCTTCGCGAGCCGATCGATCGCGACGCCGCCCGGGTAACCGAGACCATAATGCTTGGCGACCTTGTCGAAGGCCTCACCGACCGCGTCATCAATCGTCGTGCCGAGTACTTCGATATTGTCGAAATCGGATACACGGCAGATAATCGAGTGTCCGCCCGACACGAGAAGCCCGATGTAGGGATAGGCGATATCGCGCTCAAGGTGCGCGGCATAGAGGTGCGCGAGCATGTGGTTCACGGCGATATAGGGCTTGTCGAGGGCCCACGCGAGGGTCTTGGCGAAGGTTAGTCCGACGAGAAGTGAGCCCATGAGCCCCGGGCGATTCGTGACGGCGATGCCGTCGATGTCCGCAATACCGAGCGACGCCTCGGAAAGCGCCTGTTTGACGACGGGCAAAATCCACTCAGTGTGCTTCCTGCTCGCAATTTCGGGAACGACCCCGTTATACGTCGCATGAAAGGGAATTTGCGTCGCGACGACGCTCGAGCGCACGATACGGCCATCTTCAACGATGGCAGCGGCAGTCTCGTCGCAAGAACTCTCGATACCGAGAATTCTCATTCCTCGTCATCCTCGAGAACGGCGAATTGCGCGATAGACGAGAGGGAATAGCCGTGACTGACGAGCTCGGGATACATCTCGGTCAATATCTCGGCGAGCTGATTCGACCAAATATGGCCAATCATGATGGCCGAGCCCTTACGCTCGGCTATTTTCATGCCGTTACTGACCGCTTCGACGATCATGGCCTTATCCTGGCTGTTATCCAAAAACACTGCGCGCTCCCATAGTGTCATGTTTCGTTCTTTGGCTAAAACGGGAACGACCGTCTCGACGTTCGTTCGCGAGTCCAGAAAGTACAAGCCCCGTTCCCTGACGACGTCAAGCACTGCGGACATGGCCACCCGATCGGCCGTAATGAGCGACCCTTCGTGGTTGTTCATGCCGGTTACCGGTCCGATTTCCTCGAGATTTCTGCGTACTATTTCCTTGATTTGTCCCGGTTCCATTCCGGCGCGTAACGCGCCCGGACCGGGGTCCATCGCGAGATTGATAGCCTGCATCGGCTGATGAAGGATACATTCCTTGCCTGAAGAACGAATTCTCCGCGCCGATTCCTTAGAATAGCTCAATCCGGGCAAAACGGCAATAGTACAGGGAAACGGAAGGTCCAAAAAGGGCTTGAGCTGCTCGAGGTTGTGTCCGGCATCGTCAAAAACGAACACGAGCGTGCCTTTCGGCCGTATCGGTCGGGGACGCTCGGGAGGAGGCGCGGCGACGGTCGGCTCTTGCGGTCGAATCGGCCGCTTCACGGGCTGATCCGCCGTTCGAATGGCAGTTCGCGTGGGTGTTGAAGGCTCAGCCGGACGCGGCGGCGTCAGGGGTCTTTCTATGGGCTTTTCTATGGGTTTTTCTATGGGTTTTTCGGCTGGTTTGTCGGCGGGGCGTTCGGGAGCGGGCGCGTCACCCGATACAAGGCCGTCCCGTAGCGAGACAAACGTGGCGCGTCCCAGAAAAAGAACGGCGGATATCCCGAATATCGCCGCAAGCAATAGCAGATTAGTCGTTATATCGGCTCGAGTTCGCTTTCTTTTAGAAGTTCGCGGTGAAGAACGACGGGAGCTCTTCTTTCCCGCCGCCGAACGCGTGGTATCACGTCCTGTACCGCTTTTTTTACGCCGTTCCATTCCACGTTCAAGATACGAACAGAACAGTCACCGTGTCAACCTCAGTTGTACACCATCTCGCGAAGCTCTCCCGATCGACCTTTGAGCTTTCGAAGCGCCCGAAGCTCCACCTGACGAATCGTTTCCGCTGAGACGCCGTATTGCGCGCCGATCGTTTTCAGCGTATAGGTCTTGCCATCGTTCTGTAGATTGTATCGCTTGAGCATGATGTCCCGCTCGCTTTCCTTGAGGTCCCCGAGGATCTCGAGCATGCAGTCTTGCGTATACTTTTTCATAAACATTTCTTCGGGGTTATACGTCGTATCCGGAAGGATGTCCTTGAGCGACACGGAATCCTCTTCGTCGAGCTGTACGTCAAGGCTCGTGACGGTTCCGGAACTGATCATAATATCGACGATCTCGCGCGGGGTTACCCCTAACTCCGAGGCGATTTCCTCGCTCGTCGGACAGCGCGAAAACTTCTGAAAAAGCTCGGCGGATGCCCGCCTGATGCGGGACGCGAGTTCTTCCTTGCGGAAGGGAAGCCGGATCATCCGGCGCTTGTTCGCGATCGCCCGGGTGATCGCCTGCTGAATCCACCAGCAAGCATAGGTTGAAAAACGTACGTTGTACGAGAATTCGTACTTTTGCGCGGCGGTAATAAGGCCGAGATTCCCTTCCTGGATGATATCCAACAGCGGAAGGTCCGGAGTCGTGTATTTTCGCGCCACCGTCACGACGAGCCTGAGGTTTGATTCGATGAGGGTCTTGCGCGCGGCAAGGTCACCGTCCTGTATTTTATGGGACAGTTCGATTTCCTGTTCGAAGGTAAGCAAAGGATACTTGCGGATTTCCCTTAAATACTCGTTTACTGAATCATGATCGCTCATACGTTCCCCCGCCTGTTACAAGCAAGAAGCGTGCCAATCACAATAAAACGAAATCAAATAATCTTATTTCTATATATAAGAACACATTAGGCTTACGGACAAAACAGAACCATACAGAAGATAGTCTATTATTTCATACTATAACGCCGGATAGGTGTATACTTTTCCATCACTTCCCCGGACCGTAAGTGCTCCAGAGGTTCCAGAATCTACGATGAGACCCATGAGTGCGGGAACCGACAGGGGAAATTTGCCTCCCCCCCCCGGAAGATCCACGGCGTACTCAGGGAGGGATAGCCCCGAAAGCCGCTCACGCAACGACTTCCATAGAGAAAGGCCGTCTGCAAGCGGAACGCGGAACGATGCCACCCCCAAGGCAAGGTCGCATTGGAAAAGATAGCCGGGCTTTATCCCGAGACAGGTCAACCGATGAAAAAGATCAGCAAGCGTCGTGGCTGAATCGTTTACGCCTCGAAGCAAGACCGTTTGAGATTGTACGGAAATCCCTGAGTCGACGAGTTTCATGAGAGAAGCAACCTGCGCCGGGCCTAATTCCGCCGGATGGTTTATATGGGGGATGACCCAGAGGGGGCGAAGGCCGCGAAGGCGCGAAACGAGAGCATCGGAAAACCGCTCAGGGGCGAATACGTTAGCGCGCGTACACAGTCGAATGAGTATATCGGGTCGAACGCGCCTTATTTCGGATAGCAAGGTACTGAGTTCCTCGTCGGTGCCGGAGAGGGGGTCGCCGCCGGATACGAGAATTTCCTGCACGGCGGGCGTCGAAACAAGGTAATTTTGAACTTCGACGAGTTCCTCACCGCCGATAAAGCCGATACCCCGACCGGTAAAGGTGCGCCGGAAACAATAACGGCAGTAGCCGAGGCAGGTTCCGGTCGTTAACAACAGTACCCGATTCGGATATTGATGGACGAGTCGCGGGGTTACGCAGTGGCGCGCTTCCCCAAGCGGGTCCGCCGTTTCGCCCGGGCTGAACTCTTTTTCATCGGCGGAAGGCACGATTTGACGCGATAGGGCGGCTGCGGCGGCAGGAGAGGGAGCTTCATCGATAAGGGTTTGGAATGGTTTTGGTATACCTACCGGTAGGTATACTAACCCCGCGCCGGTAGAATCCACTCGCCATTCACCATTCATTGACTATGCCTCGCTCGCGCCAAGCGCGAAAGCAACCATTACGCTTGCGTCGCCGATGAGGTTTTCGAGCACGCAGTACTCGTTCGGCTGGTGCGCGGTCTCGTCGAGCCGGCCCCACACGACGGCGTCAATTCCGGCGTTTCGCAAATACGCGCCGACGGTGCCGCCACCGATTCCGATCGGGCGGGCCTCAACGCCGTAGACCTCCTTCACGGCGCGCTTGAGGGCGGTAACGACGGGGGCATCGGGCGAGGTCGCGCGGGATTCCACGGCCTGCTCTTCGCTCCAGGAAATCTTCACGCCATGACGCGATTCAACTTCCCGCGCGATGCGGGAAATTTCCGCGCGCACGAAATCGAGGCTATAGCACGGAAGGATACGGCAGTCCATGCACAGGACGTCATCCCCCGGAATCGTGTTGATGTTCGGGACGTTCGCTTCCTTTTTGGTCGGCTGAAAGGTCGAGCGGTCGGGATCAAAGAGGGGATCGCGTTTGTCGAGAATGCGCTCGAGGGCGTTGAGCGAGAGCGCGAGGTCGCAGGCCGCGAGATGCGCGTTCGCGCCCTGGTCGGGCCGTGAGCCATGCGTCTGCACGCCCTTCGTGGTTATGCGAAGCCACAGGAGGTTTTTTTCCGCTATCTCGATGGTTGAGCCCGTCTCGTCCCCGCCGTCCGGGATCAGCACGAGGTCGTTTGCGCCGAAAAGTTTCCGCTCGCGAAGGAGGAACTGAATACCGTAAGCGGAGCCAACTTCCTCGTCGGCGACGAAGAGGAGCTTGATCGGGTACGGAGGGACGATCCCGTTCTTGACGAACGAAAGGGCCGCGAACACCGAGGCGACGAGCCCTTGCTGGTTATCCTCGACGCCGCGGCCGTAGAGGCGCCCGTCGCGCTCGACGACCGTCCACGGGTCGCTCTGCCACTTTTCCATCTCGCCGGGAGGAACGACGTCGAGATGCGTCATGATCCAGACGGCCCGGTCGTCGGACGCGCCCGGCACGGTGACGACGAGGTTTGGGCGAACGCCCGACGGAACGCGGGAATCGGGCGCGTCGTGACGCTCAAAACGGGTAAAGCCCAACGAGGCGAGTGAACGCTCGAGCGCCTCGCATTTCGCGAGTTCTCCCGAGCCGCCCGATTCGGGCGCCATCGCAGGTATGGAAGTGAGCGTCTGTTGCAGGGTGACCATCGCAACGCGCTCGCCTTTTATCCAATCGGCCATGCGGGAAAGATCGTCAGTCACGTCGCGTGTATTCATGTCGTTCTCCTTCACGCGCGTTCGGTCGGCGTGCGATATGAGCGATAGATGTCCCACGTCGAGCCGATGAGGGTGTCGACGTCGGAATGGCGGGGATTCCATCCGATGAGGGAGCGCGCGAGCGCGGATGTCGGTATCAAAGCCGAGGCGTCGCCGGGGCGACGGCCCACGTATTTCGCGGGGATGTCCCTGCCCGTGACGCGGCGCGCGGCCTCGACCATCTCGGTAACGGTGACGCCCTTCTCGCTTCCGAGGTTTACCGCGAGGCTTTTTCCCTCGCGCTCAAGATAGGAAAGCGCGTTCACGTGAGCCTCGGCGAGATCCGAGACGTGCACGTAATCGCGAAGGCAGGTACCGTCACGGGTATCGTAATCGTTGCCGAATATCTGCAGTTCCTTTCTCCAGCCCATCGCGACTTCCATGACGATGGGAAGCAGGTTTTGCGGATTCCGCTCGAGCCCGACGATCTCGCCGCTCGGGTCGTACCCCGCCGCGTTGAAATACCTGAGGGCGGCGTACTTGATGCCGCGGATCGTGTCATACCACCCAAGGATGCGCTCGATCTCGAGCTTCGTGAATCCGTAGTAGCTTTCGGGATTTTTTGGGTGTTCCTCGTCGATCGGGACGTATTCGGGAGAGCCGAAAATGGCGGCTGACGACGAAAAAACGATGTTGCGGCAGGCGCTTTCGGACGCGGCGTTCAGGATATTGATGGTACCCGAAAGGTTATTGACCGAGTACTTCTCGGGCGCTACCATCGACTCGCCCACGGCCTTGAAGGCCGCGAGGTGCACGCAGGCGTCGAACCCGCGGGAGAACGCCTCGGAGAGGTCGTCGGCGTGCCGTATGTCGCCTGCGATAAACGCCGCCGACGGCCGAAGGTTAATCAATAACCCGGACGACAGATTGTCGAATACCGTTACTTCATGTCCGGCGGACACCATCGCCTTGGTCACGTGGCTTCCGATGTAGCCCGCTCCGCCGATTATCAATACCTTCATGCCAATGCCTCCATGTCCCGCGATACGGCTTCCCACCGCCCGGAAAGTTCTTCGATGAGGGCGGTAACGCGCCCGAGTTCCTCTTGCACTACCCTGCTCTTCGATCCGTCGGAGTATACTGCGGGATCGGCCAGCAGGGTTTCTTGTTCGCGCAGCAGTTCTTCCGCGAGGGCGATCTCCGAAAGCAGCCGTTCCTCCTCGCGCTCAAGGCGCCTGAGGTCGGACTTGCGCTTCTTATCGGCTTCGCGCACTTCCGCGGGGCTCGCGCGCCGCTCGTGCGCGGCGCCGTCCGTTCGGCTCGCCTCGGAAAACTTCGAGCCCGAGCCAGTCCGCGCGCCGACGGCGCCCGTGGCGGATTGCGAATCGGTTTCCGCCTCGCGCGCGATCCGCTCCGCGTAATAGCGATAGTCCCCGGAAAAACTCCGCACGATCGACGGCCCTCCCGCGGGATCCGCCGTCAGCTCGAGCACGCGCGTCGCGAGGTTTTCGATAAACCCGCGATCATGCGATACGAAAACGACCGTGCCGCCAAAATCGCGGAGGGCGTCGAGAAGTACGTCCTTGGAATGGAGGTCGAGGTGGTTCGTCGGTTCGTCGAGAATGAGAAGGTTGATGGGACGCAACAAAAGACGCAGCAAGGCGAGGCGGCTTTTTTCGCCGCCCGAGAGAACGCAGACCTGCTTGAAGACATCGTCGCCCCGGAAAAGAAACGCGCCGAGCATGTCGCGAAGGCGCGGGATGAGGTGCGTGGGCGCTTCGGACTCGAGGAGGTCGATGATGCGCTCGGTTCCGTTCAGCGACTCGGCGTTGTCCTGCGAGAAATACCCCGAAAGGACTCCCGCCCCGGGAGCGATCGTGCCGGTAAAATCGGCGTCGATGCCGGCGAGCACGCGAAGCAAGGTGGATTTCCCCGCGCCGTTCCGCCCGACGACGACGAGCCGCTCGCCTTTCTCGAGGACGAAGTCGAGTGAATCGATAACGGTACGGTCCTCGTAGCGGCGCGTAAGTCCCGCGACGGAAAGCACGAGCCGGCCGGTATGGGGCGCGGGAGGAAACGTGAAGTGTATGCGCTTGATGCTTTCGGGAAGCTCGATGCGCTCCATTTTCTCGAGGTGCTTGATCCGCTCCTGGACCATCGCGGCCTTCGTCGCCTTATAGCGAAACCGCTCGATGAGCGCCTCGGTCTTTTCGATCTCGGCCCGCTGCTCCTCGTAGCGCTTGACGAGGGAGGCGAGCTCGACGACGCGTACCTTTTCGTATTGGGTATAGGTACCGGGATACCGCTTCAGGCTTCCGCCAAAGAGCTCGTATACCTCGGTGCAGGTACTGTCAAGAAAGTACCGGTCATGGCTGACGACGAGAAAGCCACCGGTAAAGTCGCGAAGCCAGGTTTCGAGCCAGTCCCTCGCCTCGAGGTCGAGGTAGTTCGTCGGCTCGTCGAGCAGGAGGATGTCGGGGCGCTCGAGAAGAATTTTCGCGAGCGCGACGCGCATCTGCCAGCCGCCGGAAAACTCCTCGACGCGACGCGAGAAATCAGCCTTGGCAAAGCCAAGGCCGGTGAGTATTTGCTCGGCGAGAGCCGTTCTGCGATGCCATTGCAGAGTCTCAAGCGAAACCTGGACATCATGGTGTTCCTCGACGAGACGCGCGCTTTTCGCCGACGAGGGATCCTCGCGGGAAAGCTCGTCGCCGAGGGACTCAAGGCGCCGGGCAAGCTCGTAGCCGCGCGCGAACGCGGTCTCCGCCTCTTCGACGAGCGTACGGCCGGAATGCACGATACCGGATTGCGGCAAATACGAAACGGTGGTGCCGCGCTGGATCGCGCGCTCACCGGAATCGGGTAAAACTGCCCCGGAGAGAACCTTCATCAAGGTCGTCTTGCCCGAGCCGTTCGCGCCGGCAAGGGCGGCCTTCGTGCCGGAGGCTAAGTTCATCGAGACGGAATCGAGTATGTCGCGGTCCCCGAAAGCGAGCGATACGCGGGAAAACTGCACGAACGCCATTAGCGTTCGCCCTGCGCGGCGTCGGGCGTCAGAAAGATGACCGTCGGCGTGAGGTTTCGGGAAATGATCACGGAGTCTTTTATGTTTCTGGGGCTCACCTGCTCGAGCTTCAAACCCTGCGGGCCAATATCGAAGAGAAACGTAACCTGCGCTTTGTTCGATTCGAACGTAAAGGTGAGCGATCCGTCATATTCGGAAGAGACCGTCTCGTGGAGGAAATAGCGCGCTTCAACCGAGCCGCCGCCGCCCGAACCCGCGGGTATAATGGCCGGCGTCAAAAGCTGATACCCGCTCCAGAGGAACGCGTCGCCTGACAAGAAACGCACGGCTCCGTAATTGCCCGAAACGAAGGAGGGACCCGCGGAGCGGATGGACTCGATGACGCCCGCGCGGCGGGCGCGCTCCGCTTCGATAAGGTCCTCGGGCGTCGTGTCGAGGGAAACGAAGAAATACGACTGCGGCATGCCGTTGGCGTCGGTGTATTGCGCGAAGACCGTGTCGTCGCGCCGGACGTCGAGAGTCAGCGTGCTCCCCTCGAAGCGGTAGGATTTTTCCCCTACCTTGACGATCGAGGTATACGGAAACGAGACGACGCCGTCCGCGAGCTCGATGCGCGCGACGAGGGAGTCCTTTCCCGGGAAAAAGCCCCATTGCGGACGTATGCGGGAAATATCGACGCGACCTGAGTCGATCATCGCGCGATAGTAGTCGGGAAGCCAGGCGCGCGAAAGGATGGAATCGAGAACGGCATCCGGGCCCGATTCGGCGGAAGCTGGACCCGCCTCTCCGCCCGCCCGCTCGTCGTACACCTCGAGGTTATACGAGAAGCACCAACCGACGGAACCGTCGTCGGTCAGGACGGAAAGCCATTCGCCCTCAAGGGGGGCGTTTCCGGCGAGAACAGGCGCGCCCTCGCCCGACGCGACGATTCTCAGTTTTTGGCCCTCGCGAAGGCGATAGACTTGGCGGGCAGTGTTGTCTGGTTGGGCGCGCACGGGAAGGCCGTCGACCTTCGCCGTGGCGTAAAGATACCGATAATCGCCGAAGGCCGCGGCGGCCTTTCGGGCCTTCGAGGCTGATTTATAGAGGGTTATTTGCCAGAGGGGAAGCTCGACGCGTTCCTTGCGATCGGGGCCCGCGCCGACGACGTATACTTTGCCGATGTTTGACTGAATGAAGACGGGAATGACGTCGCCCGCGACGAGCGAATGCTCGGGTACGGACCAATTTACTACCCCATAGCCGATATAACCGGAGCAAGCGGTCGCGAGCGCGAGCGTCGATAAAACCAATGCCGCGAACGTCGCGCGCGCACGGGTGCCATGCATATTCATGGCTTCAGAATACCCTATCGCCCCTTACTTTTCAATAAGGGCGGGTTTCTCGAATAGCGAGACAGCCCAAAAACAGAGGAAAAACCGAAACGCTTCCAGTCGATTGAGGTCAGAATCAAGCGCAACGCTCATCAATAGCGCGGAGTACACGCCCGTACGGCCCTTCCCGAAGTCGAGCAGCCATCGAACGAAGGGACTATCCTGCGCGTGGTCGCTCATAAAGTCGTGAACGATGCCCCTGAGCGACGGATCAACCTTCCGCGAGCGCGAAAAAGCCTCCTCGATGGCGTCGAGTATGATCAGGCCCGCGCGCTTTCGCTCGCGGACAAAATCCCCGTACGCGTAGTAGAACTTTTTCGGAACCTGCATGAGCGTCGACAGGGTCAAGACCGTCTCGTCGGCGATATGCTCGGGAAGCGCCTCGTTCCGCAGCAAATCGAGCAGAATGGGAATCGAGGCTGCGGAACCGTATACTTCCATCGCCTGTATGCCGCGCACGAGCATGAAGGGATTGCTCGTGGATAGCAGGACTTCGCTTACCAAAAATTGCCCCCGCGCGTCCCCGAGATTCGCGAGGGCGAGCATTGCCTCTCCTGCGAGTCGGTAGTCAGGGCTCGTAAGCGCCTCGCGAAGGGGGGTCATGGCCTGATGCGCGCGAAATTGCCCGAGCAGGCGCGCCGCGAGCGCCGCCGTGGAAAACGCCCCGGTGTTTAGCTCGACGAGCAGGGCGTCGCGAACCTTTGCCGACAGACGCTCGAGAGACGACACGGACTGAAGCGCCTCGTAGCGCACGGCGAAACGGGGCGAGGCAAGGCGGATAAGGAGCTCGTCGGCCGAAACGGTCGAGGCGATCTCCCCGAGTTCCGCGATAATGTCCGTCTCCTCGTCGGGATTCTCGTTCGCGTCGAGTTTTCGCAAAAGCGTGAGGGCGCGCATGTCCCGCGGGGAAAAAAGAACGGCGAGCGTATCCTTGACCGGATAGCTTCCCATATCGAGAAGCCTTCGCTGAACGCGCACTCCCCAGGCGACGAGGCAGGCGCTCACGAGGAAAAATACGCGAAAGGACGCGGCTCCCGAAAGGCCGAGGGAGGCGAGAAAGTCGAGGAAGGTCCCGCCGATGATCGCGCCCAAGGCGCCGGTCCCGCCGAGAATGAAGTAATACACCATGCTGAGGTCGAGTATCCGTTCCTTCGGGACCATGGCGAAAAAATACGTTTGGGCCGCGCTTTCCTGCCCGGCGAATCCCATATTCGTGACTGCCGAGAGAAACGCGAGAAAAACGAAGGGAAACAGGGCCGATCCGATTCCCGGCGAGACGATCGCGGGCACGAGACTCGCGAGAGTTATCGAGGCGAATATGATATACATCGGGCGTGCGCCGAGCCGGTCGATGACGAGGCGCATGACGGCGCCCATCGCGAGGGCACCGAGGCTCGAGAACACCGTAAAGATCGCGACGACCCCGTCGCTTTGCCCATACACGGCCTTGCAGTACACTGCGATAAACGGTCGCGCCATCCCGATGCCGAGGCCGATGATCAAATAGCTCGCGACAAAGCGTCGGAAGTTTTTGTCGCGCATCGCCTCGCGCGCGCAGGCGAGCGTATTCGACGTTCCCGCGTTATCCCCCAAGGGTGAAAGCGCGGGCTCGGGAAGCTTGAAGAGGAGGGCGGACGCGGCGATGCCGGTCGCGATGCCGATTATCACGACGAGATTATATGTCTCGATTCCCTCGTTATGCCATAAAAGAAACCCGAGGAAGAGCGTCGCGAGGAGCGCCGTAGCGTTATTGATGAGCGATAGGCGCACGATATACTCGCCCCGGTCCTTTCCGGGAGCGAGGAGTCCTATCACCGGATTGTTTGCTATGAGACCGACGCCCCTGAAAAGATTGAAAAGAAAAACGCCGATGACGAGTATGAAAATCGCGACGCGCGGCAGGCCGGCGGCCATTAAATACGGAATCGCGAGAAGGGGTATGAGGGCCCAATTCCGCATCATCCAGTTTCGCGCGAAGGTCTTGACGAGACCTAAGCGGGCGACTCCGATTTTGCCGAGGGGAATCGCGAAAAACGACAGATACATGAAGGCGCCAAGAAGGCCCACGACCGTGCTCGACGCCCCAAGGGCCATCGCATACAAGGTGACCGTGTTACCGGTGACGAGGGCAAATGAAAATGAGTTGACGGCGCTATACGAGTTAAAGACCCTGCGACCGCGCTTGATCCGGTACGATGACAGTTGCTCACTCATCCCTTAGTATTGTATCTTCTCATCATGAAACAAACAAGCATTCCCGCGCGGGACGAGGTCCCGTCGGACGATACCTGGAAGGTTGACACGCTCTATTCCGACGACGCGGCGTGGAACGCCGACCTCGCGAAGTTCTCGTCGATGCTCGAGCCCGTCAACGCCCATAAAGCGCGTCTCATCGACCCCATAGCCGCGACGGCGAACGACCTTTCCGGCGCGCTCGACGTATGGAGCGCGGCGCAGCGACTGGCGGAGAAACTCGGCAACTACGCGTTCTTGCGAAAGTCGGAGGACGAAGGCAACGCATCGAGTCTCGATCGCGTCGGAAGATATATGATGGCGATAAGCGCCTTCGAGGCCGGGACGAGCTGGCTCGTGCCCGCGATACAGGCGCTGCCCGAAGGCAGGGTCGCCGAATGGATTGCCGCGTCGGCCGCATCGGCTCCGTCGGCCGCGAGCTCTCAGGCGGGCGGGCCGTTTGCCGATTATCGCGTCTTCTTGGAAAAGCTCCTGAGGCTGAAGCCGTACGTACTTTCCGAGCGCGAGGAGCGTATTCTCGCCCTCCTTACCGAGTCGGGGCAGACGCCAGGAAACGCCTTCTCGATCCTGACGAACGTCGACCTCGAGTTCGGAACCGTCGACGCCGGAAAGGGTCCCGAGCCCCTCACCCAGTCGACTTGGTCCCGGTTTCTGGAAAGCCCTGACCGCGCGATCAGAAAAGGGGCCTACGAAAAATTCTACGCGGGTTTTGCCGCGCATAAGAACACCCTCGCCGCATGCTACGCAGGCAGCGTCAATCAGGACGTCGCGTACGCGCGCATCCGGGGATACGATTCAGCCCGCGCGATGGCGCTCTTCCCCGATCGTGTGAGCGAGTCGGTGTACGACAACCTCATCTCGACCGTACGAGCTAACCTCGGCGACCTGCACCGCTACTACGCCCTCCGAAAAAAGGTACTCGCCGTCGATGAGCTTCGCCACTACGACGTCTACGTACCCCTCGTGCCGGACGCGAAGCGGGTCACGCCGTACGCCGAGGCGGTCGACCTGATTTCCGACGCGCTCCTCCCCCTCGGGAACGAATACGTTTCCACGCTCAGGGAAGGGCTTCTCGGCGGCTGGGTCGATAAATACGAGAACAAGGGGAAGCGCTCGGGAGCGTTCTCGTCCGGCGGTTACGACGGCTATCCCTTTATCATGATGAACTATAAAGACGAGGTCCTGCGCGACGTCTTTACCCTCGCCCACGAGGGCGGTCACTCGATGCACAGCCATTACTCAGCGCGCAACAACCCCTTCCTTTCGTATAACTACACGATCTTCGAGGCGGAGGTCGCGTCGACCTTTAACGAGGAACTTCTCTTCAGGCATCTCATGAAATCGACGACCGACGCGCGGACGAGGGCGTATCTTCTCTCAACGAGGGCGAGCGACATACTCGCGACGCTCTATCGTCAGACGATGTTCGCCGAATACGAAAAGCGAACGCACGAGCTCGTCGAGACGGGAAATCCGCTCACCGCAGACTTGCTTCGATCGGAATACCGAAAACTGCTCGAGGCGTACTTTGGCCCCGAGATGGTCCTTGAGGAAGCAAGCGACCTTGAGTGCCTCAGGATACCGCACTTCTTCAACGCCTTTTACGTGTACAAGTATTCCACCGGAATTTCCGCAGCCCTCGCGCTCGCGGAGCGCGTGTACTCAGGCGGGGAAAAAGAAAAAGCGGATTATTTCGCGTTCCTGAAATCAGGCGGCTCGCGTTACCCGATCGACGCGCTGAAGGTGGCGGGCGTTGACATGGAAAGCCCCGAGCCCGTCGAGGCGGCGTGCCGCGCCTTCGCGCGGATACTGGATGAACTTGAGAAGGCCGTCGGCGAACTCGGTTTGTGAGGCGAGCCGCAAGTGCGGCTCGTGAGCTGAGCTGAGCTGAGCTGAGCTGAGCTTACTCAGCTCAGCTCACGGCAGTGGGTTACCAACCGCTTTTCGCGAGCCGAAACCCCTGGCCCTGCTCGAGGATATCCGAGCGACTGCCGAATTTTCCGCCGATCTGAAGGCGATACGCCGTCCCGAGCCAGGTTCCGCCTCGAACGACACGTTTGCCGACGGTAGTTTCGTCGGCGGGAGACTCAACTGCGGTCGTTTCGGAAAAAGCGTCAAAACACCATTCCCACACGTTCCCGCTCATGTCGTATATGCCGAGCTGGTTCGAGGCGCGCGAGCGAACCGGAGCGACGGTATCAGCCGCGAATACGGCATAGAGGGAAGAGCGCGTATCCTCGTAGTACGGCGTGGCGCTTCCGCTCGGATGGCTGCCGGGCGTCCACGAAGTTCCGTCGATATACCGCGC
>CAYSEA010000031.1:0-15057 GCA_964429975.1 uncultured Treponema sp. | reverse complement strand
ATACCGCGCGGCGAGTTCCCATTCGTCCGAGGAAGGAAGGCGGAACCCAGACGCGTTCGGCATTGCGACAACCGCGTCCTCGAGGCGCTCGAGATCGAGAACCGAAGTTACGGGGCCGTCGACCTTCGCTCCTTCCGCGAAACGATATACCGGAACGAGATCAAGGGACGCGGAAAGGGCGTTGCAGAATACGACCGCGTCGCGCCAGCTTACGCACGCGACGGGGCTGTCCGAGGTCGGTCCGTACACGTGCTTTCCCGTAAAGACAAATCGCGCCGCCGCTGGATGACCGGCAACGGCATCCCACAGCGCCCCCGTTACCTCGGTTTCCCCGAGTGAAAACGGCGCGGTCACGACGGTACCGCCGGCAATGTCCGTGCAACCGGCGGGGGAAACCCCGGGCGGGACTTTCTTCAAGGAAAAAGACAAAACGCCTTTCTTAGATTCTTTCGTTATCGGTATGGAAAGCGAAAAAGGAATGGTACCAATACCCTCGAAAGACGATGGCTTGATGCCTAAAAAGGGAATGCTCGACGGAAAGCAAATGAACAAGGTAAAGATAATGAGCAAGGTCAGGGGCACCAGCGCATGGATGAGATTTTTGGCGGTATCGCGTTTCATACTTTCTCCACTTTGATACTAAGGTCACCTATGGATTAACCCATAGAAGGATTACACAGTAGCACATTCTCGCGAAATTTCACAATGGATTATGGCCACTGACCCTGATTTGGCGAAAATCCCTACCATGAAGAACTCGGGAACATCGACGCGTCAGATAAGCGCGCGCGACGCGGACGACCGAGATCCGGTAACCGAGGTCGCGACGCGAGTCTTTGGCATACGCTATCTTTTTCCCTGGCAGCGGCTCGTCGTCGCGAACGTGCTTGACGCGGTAGCCGCGGCCCGCGCGAACGCGATGGTATGCAGCGCGTCCCGTGCCGATGACGGGACGTCGGAGGATATTCGCGACGAAGACGGCGAGAGCCGCGGACGGCAAATCGTGCTCCTCCCGACCGGGGCGGGAAAGTCCCTGTGCTTTCAGCTGCCCTCTCTCCTTCTCGACGGGCCGACGCTTGTCGTCTATCCCCTGCTCGCTCTCATGGCCGACCAAGAGCGAAGGCTCCGCGAGGCGGGCCTTGACCCGGTGATTTTCAGGGGCGGGCAGGATGCGGCCGAAAGGCGGCGTTGCTACGAAAAAATCGAAGGTCGCGGAGGCGTCGAACCCGCGCGACTCATCATCGCGAACCCGGAAGTCCTCGCCGGAGAAGAACTGATGAGTCGCATCGCGAAACGGGGAGTATCCCACCTCGCGATTGACGAGGCGCATTGCGTTTCGGAATGGGGCGACTCCTTTCGCCCGGCGTACCTCAAGCTCGGCGAAATCGTTCGCGCGTTGAAACCCGACGCCTGCACGGCCTTTACCGCGACCGCGTCCCCGCCGGTGCTCGCGCGAATCTCCGAGGTGCTCTTCGACGGCCGGGCGCACCTCGTGCGCGGCGGAGCTGACCGGCCGAATATTCTCTATCGCGTCGTTCCGTGCCTTTCAAAGGAAGGACCGCTCGTGCGGGAGGCCCAGCGAGCGACGCGGCCGGCAGTCGTATTTTGCTCGACGCGGGCCGGCACGGAGAGATGCGCTCGCGTCATCGGGGAAACCCTCCGCGACGAAGACGTGCGGTTCTACCACGCGGGCCTCTCGCGCGAGGAAAAGAGCGCGGTGGAAAAATGGTTTCACGTACACGACCGGGCGATCCTCTGCGCGACCTGTGCCTGGGGAATGGGCGTCGACAAAAAAAACGTGCGGACGGTCATTCATCGCGACCCTCCGCCGACGGTCGAGGCGTACGTGCAGGAAGCCGGGCGCGGCGGGCGGGACGGAGAGCCGGCGGTCGCGACGCTCTTGTGGTCGCCCGAGGATAGGCGAAGAATCGAGGCGAAACGGCCGAACGAACGGCTTCGCTCGCTCGCCCTCGCGCGCTTTTCGGAAAGCGGAGACTGTCGAAGGGAGCTTTTGCTCGCGGAACTCGGCGACCCGAAAGCGGGGCCCGAAGCCGGGGAAGAGCGGATCGCCTGTACCGGCTGCGACGTTTGCGACGGAACGGACATGCGCGAGTCGGACGAAGGATGGCTTTTACGGGATTTTATCGCGAGAAACCGGAGGAGGTATCGGGCGGGAGAGGCGGCCCTCGCCCTCGCCGAGGCGGGCAACGGCCTTTCCATGAAAGAGTTCGGCTTGACGCTCTGGAGAACGGCGGATTTTACGACGGCCGCGATCGAACTCATCAGGCAGGGCGTCCTTCGCGAGACGACCCGCTGGCCCGCGCCCGGAAAACTCACGATCCCGAAGCCTATCCGCGCAGCGAAAGGGCCCGCGCCTATTTCGCGGTTTCTTCGTCCTCATTCTCGCCGTCTTCTTCGCCATCCCCCTCGGGTACCGGTTTCGCCACCACCTTTTTCCGGCGCAGAGGGCTGCGCTTGGGCCGCTTCCGATACCCGACGACATAATTAACGACGTTGATATACAGCGCAATCGAGACGGTGACAATCACTACCTCGCGGGAGAATACCACAGATCGTAAAAGATCGATAAGTTCATTGAGCGTCATATATATACCAATTATCGGCACGCCTGCGCTCACTCTTGACCTCGTAACCGTCCGTCGGTAGGATTGAGCCATGACAGGCATCATTGACTACAACGCGGGAAATATCCGCAGCGTCGAACTTGCCCTGCGGGCCCTGGGCGCCGACTATCGGATCTCGAAAAAACCGTCCGATCTCGAGCGCGTCGACCGCCTCATTTTTCCCGGAGTCGGCGAGGCGAAATTCGCCATGGCCGAGCTTCGCTCCTCGGGCATCGATTCCTTCCTCAAGGACTGGGCCGCGTCGGGAAAACCGCTCCTCGGCGTGTGTCTCGGCTCCCAAATCATATTCGACCATTCGGAGGAGAGCGACACGCCCTGCCTCGGCATACTGCCCGGCGTCGTCCGGCGGTTTCCCCGCGACTTTCCCTCGCTCGGGCGCAAGGTTCCCCACATGGGATGGAACGACCTCACGTGGAAAAACGGCGGCTCGAGCCTCTTCGACGGCGTACCCACCGGAACGGACGTCTATTTCGTGCACTCGTATTACGTCGAGCCCGCGGACCCCGCAATGGTCACGGCGACGGTCGATTACGGCTTCCCGGTCCCGGCGGCCGTCAAGAAGGACAATGTCGAAGCCTTCCAGTTCCATCCCGAAAAATCGGGCGAATGGGGATTACGAATGCTCGCCAATTTCGCGCGCGTTCCGTTCGATGCCGCGGGCAAGCGAGGCGCTCAATGCTGAAAAAACGAATTATCGTCTGCCTCGACGTCAAGGACGGGCGAACGACGAAGGGCGTGAAATTTCTCGATAACGTCGACATCGGCGACCCGGTTATCATGGCGAGTGAGTATTACCGGCAAGGGGTCGACGAGCTCGTGTTCTACGACATCATGGCCTCGGCGCGCGACCGCGGCCCCACGCTCGACCTCATCGGCAGGGTCGCCGAGGCGATCCATATTCCGTTTTGCGTCGGCGGCGGAATCTCGACCGTCGACGACATCAGAAACACGATCCTCGCGGGCGCGGAGAAGGTGAGCCTCAACTCCCCCGCCGTGCGCGATCCCTCGCTCATCGAGAAGGGAGCCGGCATCTTCGGCAACCAGTGCATCGTGCTCGGAATGGACGCAAAACGCGACGAGACCATGAAATCGGGCTATCGGGTTTATATCAACGGCGGACGGGTCGCGACGGAACTCGACGCGCTTGAATGGGCGATCCGCGCGGAATCGCTCGGCGCGGGCGAGATCGTCCTCAATTCGATCGACGCTGACGGAACGAGGGACGGATACGAGATTCCGATCACGAAAATGATCTCCGAGCGCGTCGGTATCCCCGTCGTCGCCTCGGGAGGAGCGGGCACGCCCGCGCATATGGCAGAGGTCCTTACCGAAGGGCGGGCCGACGCCGCGCTCATCGCTTCGATGGTACACTCAGGCGACTGGACGATAGGCGCGATAAAAAACGCGCTCGCCGCCGCGGGAGTACCCGTGCGTCGCTAAATGCGCACGAGGCCGATGCCGCACGACGAAAGTCGCACGGCATCGGTTTTTTTTATTTAACCAACTCTGAGAGCGGTTTCAGGATTTTTTCCGCGGTCCACGACGAAAGGTAAAACGGAGAAGCGACTCCGCTCGCGGTGCAAAGATACATACCGTCCGATCCCTTTTCATGCAGGCGAATCCACTTGTCCACGCCGCCCGAGGTAATCGTAACCGTGACGAGTGATCGCGCGGGCAGCGCGGCGTCATCGCGCGCGAACGACTGCGCCTTGAGCGACAGAAGGCCGGTTACCCACGCGCTCGCCTTCTCGGCGTCGATCGCGGCGGAGGCTTTTTTCGCATCTCCCGGCGCGAGTGACCACGTCGGCGGCTCTCCCGCCTTTTCGAGGGCGAAGGAAGACGAGTCGCGCGCGGAGGAAACGCGCGTCACGGATGCCGCCTCAATCGTCCAGATATCCCGGCTTCTCAGGTCGTCGGCCGACAAGCCGAAGGCGCCTCGATAATTTCCCGAAAGAAGGCTCACTGACTCCTCTCCGTCGACGCTCGCGTAGGTTTGCATCGAGTTCACGGCGCCCTTACCCACGGTCACCGAGCGAGTTTTCTTTCCACCGGAGAGCGCGGTCACCGAAATCGCGGAGCCCTCCTCAAGCCCGTATTCGCCGCGCGTCGCGTCGGAGGCGACGATACCGAGAATTTTCACCTCTTTGAGAAGCGAGAGCATGGATTCAACACGGGACGCATCGGCGGGATACCGTCCTTCGCCGACAAGCCAAGAATCGCCTTCTTTCGAAAGCGTCAGCGTCGGCGCGTCCGGACGCGCGATCTCGATCGAGTCGATCGCGGAGTCGATCGCGAGCGTGCGAACCGATTCGGGCCGCGAGAGCGCGAGCTGAATCGCGTATACGCCCGCAAGGACGGCGACCGAAGACAAGAGCGCGATTTTTTTTCTGCTGATCATTTTACCCCTCCTTCGGTTCGGTTCCCGGACTGTTCGTAGCGTCGTTTGATGGCCTTGCGCCTGCGCGTCCTGAGTCTCCACGCGACGAGACCCGAAGCGACGACGAGAGCGGGAAGAGCATAGAGATTCGCGGCGCGGGCGATACTCCGCGCGGCGGGGCTCGTCTTGTCGAGCGGATTGAGGGAAAGGCCCTTCGCGCGCATCGCGGCGAGGTCTGACCTTCCGTTGAGAGTGTCGAGGGCGTTCCGCACGAAGATCGCGACGGGCTGGCGCCCTTGCTCGTCCATGACGGCGGCCGTCGTGATCTTCGAGGTCCCGACGACTAACACCTTGCCCGGCAAAATCGCCGCGGAAAGGCGTTTCTCGCCCGCTTCTACGCCCGAAGAAGTCCCTCCCGCGGACGGCGCGTCGAGCGCCGCGGGGATCGCGTCAAACGCGCTCGCGAACTTCCCCTCGAGTAGCACGGCGAGTCCCTGCGAAGACATCGTGTCCTCCGCGGGCGGCACCATGCCATACGGAGACAGACTGATGCGTCCTGACATGAGCCAAGATTCGGAAGAGCTTTTCGCGAGAACCGTCGCGACGACTCCTTCGGGAAGAGATTCGGCTTTCGCGTCAACCGACGCGGCTTGCAGGAAAATGACTCCCGAAAGGTTCTTCGAGACGGGGGTATCCTGCGCGAGTCCGTCACGGCCGACGATCGGCACGTAATAGAGTGGCACCTTGCCCATGCCGCGTTGCTGAGCCTCGTAGCAAGTCTTGTCGAGGACGTAGTTCTTCCCGACCGAAACGCCGTATCGCTCGAGCAGTCGCCCCAGTCCGGTATCGACGGGAACGAACTCGCTCTCCGCCCCGTACGCGGCCATGGACTGATCCGCCTGAATTTCCGCGAAGGGATCAAGCATGACCATCAGGGAACCGCCCTTCATGAGAAACTGATCGAGACGGAACAGCCCCGCTTCGGTGAACGGCTCCTTGGGCCCGTTGATAACGATGGAGGTCAACCCCGCGGGAATATCCTCGGCGTCCGGGTTAAACTCCCGAAACTCGTACGTATCGGCGGCGAGGCGCGCGAAGCGGCCGGCGCCGGAACGCTCGTCGTTCAAAGGCTGCTCGCCGTGGCCCGTCGAGTATCCGACCGAAAGGGACGTGGACATGAGCGTCCGCAAGGCGTTTTCGAGAGAATCTTCCATCGTGTCGAGACCCGCGATCGCGTAGCCGCCGAAGAGGGTTCGCGCGAGTTCCATCGGAACGACCGCGAAGCGTTCCCCATGCTCGAGCACGATGCCGATAAGCCCGGACTTCTCGCCTTGCGCGGGATCGGACCAACTGATTTTTTGCAGGCCGAACCGACGGGCAAGCTCGTCGATTCCGACGGTCGAGGGATCGGCTTTCTGAAAGTCGATCCTGTCGAGGTTTTTTTTGTTGACGCGAGTCCACGCGTCGAGCGCGCGCTTTTCGATCTGGTTAAACCCGGAAATGTTAAACTGCGCGAGCTCGGGCGAAACGTAGACGGTCATCGCGACCTTCCCCGAGAGGCCCGAAAGGGAGTTCGCGGTCGCGACCATCCTTCCGATCTTGGTGGTAAGCAAATATTCGAGGCCGTCGGAACTCGAAAGCTCGGGAATAGTCTCAATGAGGTCGCCGTGTACGAGCGCGAGGCCCATCCACGCGTTCTTAAAGCCGACCTCGTCGTCCTGGACCTCCTGGATTTGCACCATGGAAAGGCCGTAGGATTTGGCGACTTCTTCGTTCTCGCCTTTTTTCATGTCGAAAAACTCATAACTGAAGTTGTCGTTCGCCGCGGCGTCGTATTCCACGAGAATGTCGCGAAGGTAGCGCTCGACGCCGTTATACGGCGCGGGAAGGCTTTCGGTAAAAAAAACTTTTACCGCGAGCGGCTGTTCGAGCGTGCGCACGATCTCGCGGCTCGCTCCCGAAAGGGAATACGAGTCGCTTTCCGTCAGGTCAAGCCGGAGAAAGGCGCGCGCGCCGACGAGGTTGAGGAGAATAAGGGCGATGACGAAAAGAGGAAAGTCGCTCTTCGGGCCCGCGAGCCACGAAAGCGCGCGGGTAAATGGGTTCGTTTTTTTTCCGTTCATCGGGCGCCTCCCTTGGCGGAAATCGCCTTGACGGTCATCGAGACGAAGAGGGCCGAAAGCGAGAGGAAATAGAGCACGTCGCGCGTGTCGACGATACCGCGCGCGATGGACTGAAAGTGATAGCCCGCGGAGATCGCCTGCAGGAAGCCGACGACAGGAGCGGGGAGGAGAATCAGGAAGGCGTCCACGACCGCGAGCAGGATCGATATCGCGAAGGCGATGAAAAACGCGACGATCTGATTTTTAGTGACGGCCGACGCGAACACGCCGACCGCGGAAAAACCGGCGGCGAGAAAAAGCGAACCGAGATAGCCGCCGACCATCGGACCCGAGTCGGGATCGCCCAAAAGGACGATCGTGATCGCGTAGCACAGCGTCGGAAGCAACATGGACGCGCTGAAGGCGAAAGCCGCGAGGTACTTGCCGAGAACCGCGTCGAAGGCGGTCACGGGAAGCGTCATGAGCGTCTCGAGGCTTCCGCTACGCGTTTCCTCGGCGAAGAGGCGCATCGTAATCGCCGGAATGAAAAACGCGAACAGCACCGGAAGCAGGGAGAAAAAGCCACGAAGCTCCGCGCGGTTCGCAAGAAAAAACGTCGAGAAAAAAAGAAAGCCCGAAAAGGCGACGAAGAAAACCATGACGATGTACGCCACCGGGCTCGCGAAATACGCCGCCAATTCGCGCCGGGCGATCACCGCCCAAGCCGATCCATTCCGTTTCATTGTTCGTCCCCTCCGGTCGTAAGTCCCCTGAAGACGTCTTCAAGGCTGTTTTTCCTGACGGTCATCTCATAGAGCGTCCATCCCGAATCCCGCGCGAGCGCGAAAACGGCGGGACGGGGATCGGCGTCCCCCTCCACGGAAAGTTCCGCGCACGAAAGGCGCGTCCCGCTTGCAAGTTCGTCTCCCTCGGCGGGGGCAAGGCCCGCGACGCCGGGGAGCCGCCCGAGGGCGCCCTCGAGCTCGGAAGTCGAGCAGCCGGACATCTGCACGCGAAGCGTCGAGCGGTGGCCGTACCTCGCGCGCAAATCCTTCGTGGGACTGTCGGCGACGATGCGCCCGCGTGAAATAATTATGACGCGGTCGCAGAGCATCTCGACTTCGCTGAGAATATGGGTGGAAATAATGACGGTTCTCGTCGTGCCTATCTTGCGGATGAGGTTTCGCACCTCGATGATCTGGTTCGGGTCAAGGCCTGACGTCGGCTCGTCAAGGATCAGTATTTCCGGGTCATGCAAGAGCGAATGCGCGAGCCCCACCCGCTGGCGATACCCGCGCGAGAGATCGCTGATGTTTTTGTGCATGACTTCCTCGAGCCCGCACACCGCCGCGATCTCAGGGATCTTTTCCGGGTCCGCGATGCCCTGCATCTCGGCGACGTATTCGAGGTAATCCGCCACGAACATCTCGCCGTACAGCGGCGCCGATTCCGGCATATACCCGATTTTTCCCTTAAGATCCCGCGCATCCCCCGTCATCGCGCGTCCGTCTATCGTGACGACGCCCGAAGTCGGCTCAAGAAAGCCCGTGATCATTCGCATCGTCGTGGTCTTTCCCGCCCCGTTGGGTCCTAATAGCCCGACAATCTCGCCTTTCTGCACGGAAAAGCTGACATCGTCGACGGCGAGGAAATCCCCGTACGCGCGAGAAACGTGTGAAACGTCGATCATGTATCCTCCCTTAACGTTTTAAAAAAAATAGTGGCAGTACGTACTTTTCGGCATGCGAACGCTCCGCAACGCGGCGTAACACGCAAAAACCTCCCAGCGGACGAGAGGGTTACATCGCCGTTACGAGCTCCGAAAAAAACGCGCGAACCCGGCTTATTCCGAATACCGGGCGCGACTCGTGGGCGTTTCGTACACGTCGACGGCCCAAAGGGGAGCCTCGGGCGCAAACTCCCTGAGGCGGGCGAAAATGTGTCGAGCTATCCGCTCGGCGCTCGGGTTCCCGGCAAAAACCGAAACGTCGTTAAGGTTGCCGTGATCGAGCTCCGCGCACGCGTCCCGGAGCGCCTTTTTGAGAATCCCGAAATCGACGAGCATCCCGCCGGGACCGAGTTCATCCCCGCGGGCATGGGCGAGGACGCGATAATTATGGCCATGCAGGCGCTCGCATTTCCCGTGATAATCGGAAAGAAAGTGGGCGGCCGCGAATTCGGCCTCTACTCTGACTTCATACATGGCGACATACTACCGGGAAGGTGTTGCCAACGCAAGACGGCGTTGATACAATCTGAAACGGTATGATCAAGAAACTGTCTACATTCGCCGAATCCATCGGCGCAATCGCTCGGGTCGGGACCGCTGATCCCGAAATTTCGGAGCTTGTCTACGATTCGCGCCAGGTAACGGCCGGCTCGCTTTTTTTCGCCCTCTCAGGCCTCCACGCCGACGGTTCGGCGTTCATTCCCGACGCGATCAGCAAGGGCGCCCGCGCGATCGTGCACGAGCGTCCCCTTGACTCGTACGACCCGTCCGTCGCCTATCTCCGGGTAGAAGACGCCCGGTTCGCGATGTCTCCTGCGGCCGCGGCGTTTCACGACCATCCGTCCCGCGAACTGGCGGTGATCGGGATAACCGGCACCGAGGGCAAAAGCACGACCGTCTCGCTCGTCTGGCAGATACTCAGGCTCTGCGGGATCAAGGCGGGCTTCATTTCCACGGTGGACTACTGTCTCGCCGACGAGGCGCTCGCGAATCCCGAGCACCAAACGACGCCCGAAGCCGTTACGATCCATAAAAAGCTCGCCTGCATGCGCGCGAACGGGCTTACGCACGCCGTCATCGAATCCTCGTCGCACGGGCTTTCCCGGAAAACGAACCGCCTCGGCGACGTGCTGTTCGACGTCGGAATCATGACGAACGTCACGCACGAGCACCTCGAGTTCCACGGCACGAGGGATCAGTACAAGAGCGACAAGGCAAACCTCTTTCGCGCGCTCGACCTTCACGACCATGTCAAAGCCGGCCGTACGATCCCGTCGTTCGGCGTCGTCAACGAAGAGGATACCGCGTCCGGGTATTTCCGTGCGTCCACGACGAAACCGGTATACGGCTATTCAACATGGGCGAACACAAAAAAGGGAATTTCCGCGAGCGACATAGAAAACGACGCGCAAGGGTCCTCGTTCACCATAACCTGCGGCGAGGAATCCTTTCCCGCGCGAATCAACCTCCCCGGCGCCTTCAACGTATACAACGCGCTCGCCGCCTCGATCGCCGTCGCGCGCATTCTCGAGCGACCGCTCGCCGACGTCGTTCGCCTCTTGCCCGAGCTCAAGCCCGTCAAGGGGCGCATGACGGTCGTTACCGAAGGCCAGCCCTTCGAGGTGCTCGTCGATTACGCCCATACGCCCTCGTCGTTTCAGGCCATATTTCCTTCGCTCCGCAAGCGGATAGGAGGGCGCATCATCAGCGTCTTCGGCTCGGGAGGCGAGCGAGACACGGTAAAGCGCCCCGAGCAGGGACGCGTCGCCGCGGACTATTCCGACGTCGTGATTCTCACGGACGAAGACCCGCGCGGCGAGGAGCCGCTCGCCATACTCGAGGAAATCGCGCGAGGCTGCCCGGAGAAAACGCGGGACGAGACGCTCTTCCTCATTCCGAACCGGCCCGAGGCGATCAGAAAGGCGATATCGCTCGCCCGCGCGGGTGACCTCGTCCTCCTTCTCGGGAAGGGTCATGAAAACTCGATCATCTACCGGGATCGCGTCGATCCCTACGACGAGCTGTCCGAAGCGACGAAAGCCCTCCGCGAGGCGGGATTCGGCGCGCAATCGGGGCACCGATGAACATACCCTTTTACAAGATGCAAATCGCCGGAAACGGTTTCGTCCTTATCGACCTCGCGGCCTTGGACGCGAAAGGAAAACCTGAGAGCGCGACGCGCAAGGACAAAGCCGCGGCTACGCTCGATACGGCGATCGACCCGAGCTCCTACCCTGCCCTCGCCCGTCTCCTCTGTGACCGGAGATACGGCATCGGCTCGAGCGGGGTGATTTTTTTATCGCCCGATAACGCGATTCGCGTTCTGGGCCCGAAAGGACGGCTCGCGGAAACGGCCGACGACGCGATACTCTGCGCCGCGCGGTTTGCCTTCGACTCGGGCCGGGCCGCGGCTCGAACGATTGTCTTTCGCACGAACCGGGGCGATCGATCCGTCGACATACTCGGCGCGCACGAATTCCGCATCGCGCTCGGCTCGCCCTTCTCGATTCTCGGGGGCGCGGTCATCACGCCCGAGACGAAAAACGTCGTCGAGTCCCTCGAGATATCCGGCACGAATCTTTCGTGCTCGGCGATCCACGTCAGGGAAGACGTCGTGACGGCCTTCCCCCGTGCCCTCGGCACGCTCGACTTTCCAGGATTCTCGTCCCTCGCGCGTCGCGCGTTTCCCTCGCGCGACGTCATACCCTCGGTCGCACAGGCAGTAACCCGCGAAACGATCCTCGTGCGCGCGCTCGCCCGCCAGGAATCGGGAGCCTCGGCGGTGGCCTGCGCGGCGCTCGCCACGGCCGTGTGCTCGGGTCAGACGGAAACGGACGCGATCGTAATCTTCGAAAGCGCGGGGACGGACGGCAACCCCGACGAGGAAATCGGGCGCGACCAGGACAACTCCCGAAGGCTCGCGGCGTCATGGGACGTTCAGGCGAACGAAATGTACGTCACCGGCTCGGGGGGATATCTTTTTGAGGGTTCGTTCGACGCGCCCGACATGCCGGGCGCGGACTAATCGGCCAAGCCGGTTAAGAGCGCGAGAACGCCGCCCGATCCAAACATAATAATACCGGCCTTCATTCCCGCGTCGGCGCGCCAGTCGTCCTCGCCAATGGTGCCTTCCCAAATCGCGGAGCCGATGGCGGTGAGAAAACCGACACCCATGAGCGCAGCGGTCGCGTACCGGACCTTCATTATATTGTTTCGCTCTGACTTCGGCTCGGGCACATCGTTCGCCGCGGCGTTCGCAAGGGCATCCTCCGCCATTTCGGAAGGCGCTTCTACGGCAACAGCCGAGAAGGGATGCTGTTCCCAAAAATTGACGACTGCGGGCGTGACGGTCACTTTTTCGAGCGGGATAGATTCTGCAACGGAGGGATCCGCTTCGCCGTCGGCTACGACGTCTTCAGACGCCGCAATTTTCTCGACCATCTCCTGACCCTGGAGCAATACGGTTTTCAGCGTCGGGCCCGAAAGGTCTCCCACGAGAACGGAACCTTCGAGGCAAAACACGCGATGCAACACGCGCGATGAATTATCCGCGGCAATGACGTCGAGGCCGAAATTGGTCCCGCGCACGCCTGCGACGAGGGAGGGAGACGACAGTTTATATGTCGACCCGCCGGTGAGTTTGCCGACCTTTGCGCGAACGCGACCGTAATAAAGCTCGCCGCTCGATTTTTTTCCATTATCCTCGACGTTGCATCGAAATGAGGTATTCTCCGCAATTTGCACCGTGGCTCCGATGGCGCTAAAGGTTAGCTCAAGGAAGGCTCCCCTCGAAGTTTGAAAGATATCGCCGGAGAGAATCTCCATCCCGGCGACGTCTTTCTCGTCGGGCCGGAAAACCTCGGTCTTTCCGTCTCTGATTCTCATGAACGACGGGCCCTCGGCGTATGCCACGACGCCATACTGCTCCGCCGCGACGAAGCCGCAGAGAAGAGCGAAAACCAGTAGTATCGCGCATCTTTCAATATGTTTCATTATAGGTTAGTATACTGCCCTATGGGCCGGAACACAAGCCGGATTACTGTGTCCTCGACCGATGGCGCCGTCAACGCCATTTTAGGCGGCATTCCCCGATCGGGGACGCGCGCGGGCCCCGTCGCGTTCAGATATAATCAGGGCGAGGACCAATTCATGATCCTCGACGGCATTCTCGACGTGCCTGCCCTGCCCGTTCACCATTCAATGGATAACCCCGCCCCTCCCGCGGGCTACGTCGAGGCAATCGCGAACATCGCCTCACGCGTCGCGAAGCTCTGCCCCTGGCTACTCGCGGATACGCGCTGGTTTTTCGATCCCTACTCCATCAATACCCCCTCGTTTTACCGCGTCGTCCCGCACGAGGGACAGCGGTATCTCTATCTCGTCATGATCGACCTTCTGTGCCGGCCGCTCGAATGCGAGATAACCGATCCGGGCACGAACGCGCGAACGCACGCGTATCGCTCGAACCGCCTTTACTTCGAGTGCGACTATCTTCCCCTATCGGACGCGACGACCGAATCGGAGCTCGCGCTGAACCAGACCATCCCGGTCACGTGGAAGGGCGAGTCGGGCGAGGGGTACATGGTACACGGCATCTGGATGGACGCCGACATCAACAAGTTTTTCTCGAAGCTCGCGCTTCCCGAGGGAAAGCGAAACCATCCGTATTATCCGATCACCTGCAAACAGCGCTGCGTTTCGATGAACGCCCTCGGACAAAGCGGCCCCTCGCTTTTGCACCGCGCGCGCGCCTTTATCGAGCCGTCGCTCGACCGCATACTCGAGGACTTGCAGTCGGCCCCCTTCTCGGAACTCATGCCACTTTTCAGGGAGATGAAGACGGCGGTGCCCGCAGACATACCGCGGAGATGGGAAAACTTACACGTCCGCGCAGAGCTCAATGAACGCGAGCAAAAGGAGTATCTCGTTGAACTATAACATCCCTCCCTTCACGCGCCGCGCCGATATAGCGGGCCTCAAGGTTACCGTCATGGGTCTCGGTCTCAACGGCGGCGGCCTCGCGACCGCGCGCTTTTTCGCCGCGGCGGGCGCTGAGGTAACGATTACCGACAAGAAAACCGCGAAAGAACTCGCGCCCTCGATCGAGGCGCTCGCGGACTTTCCCTCGATACGCTACGTCCTCGGCGCGCACGAGATCGAAGACTTCCGGAACGCGGACACCGTCATAAAAAACCCGGGCGTCAAGCTCGAGGGAAACGCGTACCTCGAAGCGGCGAAGTCGATCGAGACGGACGTATCGGTATTTCTCAGGTTCACCCGCGCGCCGATTCTCGCCGTGACGGGAAGCAAGGGAAAATCCTCCACGGTCAGCGCCCTTCATTTCGGCCTCGTCGAACTCGGCTATCCGGCCTTTCTCGGCGGGAACATCACGGTGAGCCCGTTGACCTTCCTTGACGGCACGGACGAGACGACGCCGGTCGTGCTCGAGCTCTCGAGCTGGCAGCTCTCCGACCTCCGGGGAAGGGGCCTCCTCAAGCCGCGCGTCGCGATCCTCACGCCGATCATGGCGGATCACCAGAATTGGTATGGCGGGATGGAGCCGTACGTCGCGGACAAGAAGCTCATCTACGCCGATCAGGGCCCTGAAGACTTCCTTCTTTGCAACCGGGACGACGAATGGGGGCCGCGCTTCGCGCGCGAGACGCGCGCCGCGGTTCGCTGGTACGGAGAGGCGCCCTTGCCCGCGGGACTCGACGGGGCCTGGGTCGCGGACGACGGGCGGGGAATGCTTCGGGCGAACGGCCTGGAAACGGAACTCCTTCCCGCGGCGCTCTCGGTTCCCGGCCGACACATGCGGCAGAATATCCTCAACGCAGGATTGGCTCTCTCCCTTTACGGGGCCGAGGTCGCGGAAATAGGCCCCGCGCTCGCGCGATTCACCGGCATCGAGCACCGCCTCGAGCTCTTTCACGAAGTAAGCGGCATCAAATGGTACAACGACTCGGCCGCGACCATACCCGAGGCGGTCGTCGCAGCCCTCTCGTCGTTCGCCGAACCGGTAGTACTGTTGACCGGGGGCACGGACAAGAACCTTGACTTCGCGCCCCTCGCGCGAGAGGCGAAGCGCGCGAAAAAAATATGCCTCCTCGCCGGAAGCGGCACCGATAAGCTCGTGACCCTACTTCGCGCCGAAGGGATTTCCTTCGAGGGGCCCTTTCCCGATCTTGCGAGCCTCATCGGCGC
>CAYSEA010000030.1:0-32266 GCA_964429975.1 uncultured Treponema sp. | reverse complement strand
CGCTCGCGATCAGCGAAACGCAGAAATACGGCCACGTCACCTACTTCTTCAACGGCAACAAGCTCGGCAAGTTCGACGAAAAGCTCGAGACCTACGTCGAGATAAAAAGCGACGTGCTGCCCTTCGAGCAGCGGCCCTGGATGAAGTGCGCGGAGATAACCGATTACGTGCTCGAGGCGATCGGCTCGGGCAAGTACGATTTCATCCGCCTCAATTTTCCCAACGGCGACATGGTCGGCCACACGGGCATCTACGAAGCGGTCATCTGCTCGATGGAGGCGATGGACCTTCAGCTCGCGCGGCTCCGCAAGGCCGTAACGGCCGCTGGCGGCATCATGGTCCTGAGCGCAGACCACGGCAACGCGGACGACATGTTCGAGCACGAGAAAAAGTCGGGCGATGTGTCGCGAAAGAGCGACGGCTCGCCCAAGGCAAAGACCAGCCATTCGCTCAACCCGGTGCCGGGAATCGTCTTCGACCCCGCGTATCAGGGCGAGTATAAAAAAAGCCTGAAGGAAGGCCTCGGCATATCGAGCCTCGCGGCGACCTGCATCGAGCTTCTCGGATACAAGGCCCCGTCCGATTACGATCAGTCGATTCTCGACTGGAACTGATGACGGAAATCGAGATAAAGGCGCGCGTCGCGGATCCGGCTAAAACCGAGAACGCGATTCGCGCCTTCGCGAGCTTCGAGCGCGAGACGATAAAGCGCGACGAGTACTGGGGCCTTGACGTCCCTGAGGGCCGAGAAGGCCCTACGGGTTCCTTCATGAAGGTGAGGGTTCGCGACGAGGACGGCGTTTCGACGGTAACCTACAAACGCAAGGAAACGCGCGGAGACATCGAGGTAAACGACGAGCGGGAATTTTCGGTATCGGACCGGAGCGCGCTCGAGTGTCTCCTCGAAGACATCGGCTTCGCGATATACATCAAGAAAGAAAAGGCGACAAAGTCTTTCCGGTGCCGCGCGGGCGACGGAACGCCCGTCACGATCGAGCTTTCGCTCATCGCCGGTCTCGGTTGGTTCGTCGAGCTTGAAATACTGGCCGACGAGCCGGACGAGGGAACGATAGCCTGCGCCGAAGCCGCGCTTCGGGAGACGCTCGCGAAATGCGGGATACCCGAATCGGCGATAGAGCGCCGGTTTTACACCGAAATGCTGTCGGCGCTCAGAGACGGGGACAACGCGGCTGACTTCCAGGTTCCCGCGAAGTAATACGCGAGAGAGCCGGTCATACCGACGAAAAATCCGATGTCGATCGCGTACCATATGCCGCGCGTTCCAAACCGCGACGAAAGATAGAGCGCGAGCGGAATTCTGATTATCCACATCGAAAGCAGGGCCATGACCATCGTAAAGGTCATTCGCCCCGCGCCCCTGATAACCCCCGAAACGGAAAACATCACCGTCTGCATGAGATAGGCGAGCGAAACTATTTTCAGGTATTCGCTTCCGATCCTGAGCACTTCGGCGTCCGAGGAAAACAGCGTGATAAGCGTGCTGCCGAAAAAAAACAGCGTGAGCGCGACGACGAAGGTAAGGGAGAAGGCCATCGCGATGCCCGCGCGAAGTCCCCGCTTTACCCGGTCAATCCGCCCGGCTCCGAGGTTCTGACCGGTGAACGAGGCGATCGCCATACTGAAGTTCATGGCGGGCATAACGGCGAAACTTTCAAGCTTCGAGGCGGCGGTGAACGCTGCCGCGGGATCGGTGCCGAAAAGGTTCACGATGCCCGTCAGGGTCATGAACCCCGCGGCTATGAGGGCTTGCTGAATGCCGGACGGCAAACCCATCTTCATGATGGCGAAAAATACCTCGCGATCAAAGCGCATGGCGAACGGGTTCGCCTGAATATAGGGATTCCGCTTCACGAGATAGGCGAATGTCCACGCGAAGGAAACCGCTTGGGCGATGATGGTCGCGATAGCGACGCCCGCGATACCCCACCCGAATGCGACCACAAAGAGAAGATCAAGGATACTATTTATGACCGTGGAAACGATGAGCGCATAGAGCGGCGTTTTCGAGTCGCCAAGGCCGCGCTGAATCGCGCTGATCGCGTTGTAACCGAACATGGCGGGTATTCCGGCGAAGATAATCCGAAGATAGAGCGTCGCTCCGATCACGACGTCTCCGGGCGTCCGCATGAGGGCCAGTATCGAAGGCGCGAACGCATACCCCAATACCGCCACGATGAGCGAAAAGGCGAAGGTCACGATAAACGAGGTATCAATCGCCGCCTTGACTCGGTCGTACCGCTTCGCGCCGAAGGCCTGCGCGATCAGCACGTTGCTCGACATGCCGAAACCCATCACGAGGGCTATCGAAAGAAACAACACGGGAAACGCCTGACCGACCGCCGCAAGGGCTTCCTTGCCGACGTATTTTCCGACGACGACGCTATCAACCGTATTGTAGAGCTGTTGGAATACGTTTCCGAATAATAAAGAGAGCGTAAAAAAGAAAACGAGGCGCGCCTCGCTTCCCCGGGTTAAGTCTTTCATGTACCGCAATCGTATTGAAAGACCGTGACCCGGTCAAGAAGACGCGTCAAGAAATCGCGCAAACAAATCAAGCGCGTCTCAATTTACTTTGCGAGTTCGACCGGCGCGTCGTTCTTCTCGCCGCCGGTCACGAAGCCCATCGTGATGAAGGCAAGAAAAAAGAATACCGCGCAAAAGACGAACATCGAGCGGTACCCCGCGGCGTCGATAATCGCGCCGGAAAAGGCCGGGGCGACGATCGCGGCTAACTGCGAAAAAGTATAATAGAGGCCGGTGTAGACCCCGATATTGCCGAAATGCGCCATCTGCCAGAGCATCGGAAAGGAATTCGCGACGACGCATATCCAGAACACGCCGTACCCGAACATGAGGCCCCAGAACGCGAGCGTCATCTCCTTCATGCCGAGGCCGAGCAGGGCGCCGAACGGCTCAAGAAAGTATACGGCGACCATAAGGCAGGCGATAGCGACGAGCGAGATGCGAATCATCCGCCTCCGCCCCCACTTACTCGCCGCGTATCCCATCGGAATCGCGAAAAGCGCGGAAGAAATGCCGACCATTCCCATGGCGAGCGGTCCCTGCCCCGTCGTAAGGCTAAAAGTTTTGATACTGAACTCGGTCAAATAAGGAACGACGCCCTGATAGCCCACGAACCAAAGGAAGAGGCTCACGAGCACGAGAAAGCCGCTTTTGTCCCGCGCCGAAAACACAAGAGAAATGCTTTTGAAAAAAGGCTCCTTCGCGTCATCGGCAGTATCGGAGCCGCCGTTATCGCGCTTGCCCGATGAATCGCGCTTTCCCGATGAATCTCGTTCGCGCACGAAAAAAAACAGAAACACGACGGCGACGAGAACAAACACCGCCGCCGCCGGGAAGGCAAGGCGGTTTTTAGTCGCGCCGATAACGGGAAGAATGCGATCGACGTCCATGAGGCGCGCGAGAAAAAGCGTGCCGACGATGGCGGCGACGTTGCCCATCGTGTTGATGACGCCGTTCGCCTGCGATCGATACTGGCCGGGTATCGTGTCGGGCATCAGCGCGACGACGGGCCCGCGCGCGGACTGTTTAAAAAGGTTCAGGAACAACAGCAGTATCACGAGCGCATAGAGCGAATACTCCGCCGCGTAGGGAATGGCGGCGAAGCAGACGGCGGATAGGGGAAGCAAGGCGAGTATCCAGGGCATACGCCTGCCGATCTTTGTGCGCGTCTGATCGGACCATACGGACACGAGCGGGATGAGAAAAAGCGCGAGCAGGTTATCGAGGGACATAATGACGCCGATGACCGATTTGTACGGAATGTACCTCGCGAGAAATATCTGAACGTAGCTATCGTAGAGGGGATCCATCATCCCCACCGTAAAGAAGCCAAAACCTATGAGGAAGGTAAGCGGAAGATACCGCGAGAATCCCTCTCCGTTCTTTGTCATGATGCACCCCTTGCGCAAAGTCGCGTCCGTCGCGCCTCGTTTCGTGCTAGTATATCATGAAAAGGGGAATCACAAGCATGAAGCGAGAAAAACGGGATAGGGGGACGAGGGCTCTGCCTGATAGCTGTCCGGCGTTCCTCGCCCACCGGGGAGCGAGTTCCCTCGCGCCGGAAAACACGATTGCCGCCTTCGCGGCCGCGCGGGCGCTTAACTGCGCGGGCGTCGAGCTTGACATACACCTGACGGCGGACGGGGAGCTTGTCGTCACCCACGACCATTGGCTCGACCGAATCGCGGGCATCCACCGACGCGTCGAGGAAATGACGCTCGAAGAGCTTCGCGCCGTGGACGCGGGTTCCTTCTTTAACGCGCTTCATCCCGACGCGGCCGTTCCATCATATGCGAGCGAGAAAATTCCCACGCTTGACGAAGCCCTCGAAACGATCGGCGCGGACGCCTTCGTCGACCTTGAGCTCAAGCTCGATAGCTTACATCCGCGCCCGCTCGCCGAGGCAGCGGCAACATGCCTTGCGCGCCACGCGAGGGATAACGCGATCGTCTCCTCGTTCAATCCGCTTGCCCTACTCGCCTATCGCGCGCACGGCCCGCACGCGACGGCGGCCATTTACTGTCCGTATCGTTCCGTTCCCTTCTACCTGCGCCACCGAGAATGTCTGTGGTTCTCGCTCGCCGACATTAAAAAACCCGCGCGTGAGCACGCGCTCGAAAGCGAGCGTTACGAGACGGGAAAAAAGCCGGTAATCGCGTGGACAGTCGATTCAATGGAAGAAGCGCGCGCGATGCTCGAAGGCGGCGTGCGCGCCGTTATCACGAACCGGATTGAGGCGGTTCCCGCCGATTTGAAAGGCTATATACCGCGCTCTTCTTTCCGTTAACGAGTACGTCCGTGCGAAACCCGCTCACGGACGATTCGGCGCGAAACGCCTCGGATGCCGCGACCGCTTCTTCGAACTCACGCTTCGCCCCGGTAAGCACGACGAGCCGCCCCGAGGGCGCGAGAGCGACGGCAAAGGCGGACAGCATCGCGTCATAGAGCGAGCGGATGGAACCGGCCTCGCCGTAGCGATCGCCCTCCCAAAAGCCCCAGGGCGGATCGGTCACGATGGCGTCTACGCCGCCTTCGGGAAGATTACACGCGTCGAGAAAGCGCGTGACGTCGGCCTCCGCGACACGCACGCGATCGACCGGCGAGAAGCGGAGAGAGAGGCCTTTCGCGCGCTCGCCGTCAACATCGAGCGCATAGACGGCAGCATCGGGAAATTTCCGACGAAGCGCCTCGGGAATCGACCCATATCCCGCAAAGGGATCGACGAGCGTGCGAGCGTTGGCCGGTATGGCCGCCATAGCGACCAAGAGGCGCGCGATCTCGGGCCTCAGTTCGCCCGCGCGCGGCTCGATCGCGCTTTCATGCGACGGAAGCCGCGCGGCAAGGCAGGACCATCCTTCGCTGCGCGTCAAATACCAGAACTCGATATCGGGACTAACCCGATCGACGGAAAGCCCCGTTCGCGACGCGATCAGTCGCTCCGCGTCTGCGCTCACGTCTTTGTCGACGGGCATAAAGCGATTCGAGGCGGAAAAACGCACGCGAAAACTGCGAGCTCCGCGCGGAGCGACGGCGTCCCAGACGCGGGCAAACTCTTCTTCGCCGCCCGTTTTTCGAACCAAAGCGCGAAACGGCATCGACGAGGTATCCCACTCGCGAAACACGGCGAAAATGTTGTTAAAATAGGAGAGGTCGGCGGTTCGCGCGGGGATCCCGGAAAAAGAAAAACGGACGAAACCGCTTGAAAGACGAACATCGCCTGACTCGGGAAGGTCTTCGCGCAACGACAGGCGAATCGCCGCCTCAAACCCGGGCGCGAAGGTACCGGCAAACCGAAGCGGCTTCATCTTACGTACACGCGGTTCAGGCGTCCGGCTGAGATCAGGTCGTTTCCATGGCCGACTCGATGACGGAACGAATGTCCGCGAGAACGAGGGGCTTACGGAAAAACTTGTCCGCGCCGAGCGAATACATCTCGTCTTCGATCGAAGCGTCTTCGAGAGCCGTGATGATAATCACATAGGGTTTCCCGAAGGCGGGATCGTTCTTGATTCGCTTGCAAATCTCCTGACCGACGATGCCGGGCAAGGCGAGGTCAAGAATGACGAAACCGGGTTTTTTCTCCACGAGCTGAGCTCCGGCGTCAAAACCGTCAAACGACTGTAAAACGTTCAGATCGGGTATGTTTTTCTCGAGATAGGAACGAATCGCCGTATTCAGGCCCTTGTCATCGTCAATAACGATGAGGCTTTTCCAATTAGCCGACGGCCCGCCTTCCAGCAGAATCTCGGGAACGCGCATACCGCGAGCGTGAATGAACTCGATTAAATCGTCCTTATAGACGCGATACTGCCCGCCGGGTGTGTTAAATGCCTTGAGATGTCCATTACGAATCCAGTTGATCGCTGTTTGATTGACGACTCCGCACATATTCGCGACTTCAAGAGCGGAAAATATCTGGATTCTTTTTGTCTTTATTTCCTTATTCATAATGCCTCGCAAAAAATATACCCCATAATACCCGCCACCTCAAGCTAAATTATTCATTTTCACCATTTTTACCGCAATCTGAGATTATTTTCTTCGAAAAACCCTTCCTTTGTAAGGAAATACGCATCTTTTCGCCGGTTCGCCCCATACGCTCAAGTTTTTGTATTGCGCGGCGGCAGAGTTCCAATTCGTCTGAATCCTCAAAATAACCGTTAAGGGCACGGTCAGCGATTGCCCGATCGACGCCACGCGACAGGAGCCCGGCCATAAGGCGTGCGCGACCTTCGGTCCGCCCGATCAGGCGATTACGAATCCACGCCGAGGCAAATCGGGCGTCATCGAGTGAGCCCGCCGAAGCGAGAACATCAAGGGCTTCTTCCGACTCTGCGCGGGAAAAGCCTTTTTTTGAGAGTTTTAGGGAAAGCTGGTAGCGGGAATGCTCCGCTCGGGAGAGATACGCGAGTCCTGAGCGTTCGGCCAGAAAAGCCCGTGCGGCGGCATACAGGGAAGCGGCGGCCTCATCCTCGATACGGTCGCCTGCGTTCGGCACGGATACGCCACGCCGTTCGAGCGCGTCTTCGCGCACCAAAAAAGAAGGGCCTTCCGCCGTGAGTATCCTGAGGATACCGGCAGAGGCCCATTCCGTTTTCTCGACGACAAACGCCGGATTAGCGCTTGCTGAACTGGAATCTTCGGCGCGCACCGCGCTGACCGTACTTCTTTCGTTCGACCATGCGGGAATCGCGGGTCAAAAGTCCGTTTGCCTTGAGGGAGGCGTGATTATTCACGTCTACCTGCGAAAGCGCGCGGGCGATACCGTGGCTGCATGCGCCGGCCTGACCGTTAAGGCCGCCGCCGGACACCTTGATAACGATATCGAACTTCGTGTCGCTCGCGGTAACCATTAAGGGCTTGCGAATGACCTGTACCTGCTCGAGGGTCGCGAAATACGCCGCGGGCTCCAGATCGTTAACGAGAAGCTTACCGGATCCCTCGCGGATGAACACGCGGGCGATGGCAGTCTTCCTTCTTCCTGTTCCCATTCCGATATTCTTGATCACGTTCGTAACTCCTCGTTAAACTTCGACCGCTTGCGGGTTCTGGGCGGCATGCGGATGGTTAGCATCGGCATAGACCTTCACGTTGGTCAACAGTTTGCGTCCAAGGGGTCCCTTCGGGAGCATGCCCTTTACCGCACGGAGGATAGGATCCTCGGGATGACGCGCCATGAGGTCGTTGAAACTGAAGGATTTCAGTCCACCGACGAAGCCGGTATGATGATAATAAATCTTTCCGTCAGGCTTATTACCGGTAACAATGGCCTTCCCGGCATTGATAATCACGACGAAATCCCCGGTTTCTTGGTGGGGCGCGTAAGTGACCTTATGCTTTCCGCGTAACATGTACGCAGCTTTGGCGGCTACGCGACCGACCGGCTTACCTTCGGCATCGATGACAAACCAAGCGCGGGGAGCCTCTCGTTCTTTCAAAAAAAGTGTCTTCATATACATACCTTACTAATAATAGATCTGTCGGGTCCACCAAACGGCGACGCCGAACGCAGATAATGTGGGTTCAGTTACTATAAAGAAAATCAGGGAACGCTGTCAAGTGGGCAAAGAACCGACCAAAGGGAAGATCGAGTGGAAAAGCCTTATTCTCCCTTGGTGGCCCCGGCCTTCGCGGCGGCTTCCTCTCGTTTCGCCTCTTCCTTGTCCTTCAAATCGGCGATTCCGATAAAAACGGAGATCAAACCGATAAAAGCCGCCAGAATCGGCATACACCCGCGCAGGAACAGTACTATATCCGTACCCCATCCCAACCCGAAGCCGAAAGTCTCGGGAGGCAGGGCGGCAAACACGGTAAACGCCATAAGAACAATGCCGACAACTAAAGCAACCATGGAGTTCCTCCTGACAAAACGCGCCGATTTTCGTGCCAAAAAAGACAAGAAACGGCCCTTCAGACGGTAATTTTCGCATACTTCCCGGGTATGGTCAATCAAATCCGGATTCGCTATAGTGAAGCACACTATGACTATGCGATTCCTGAGAGACTCGTCGCGGCATGAATGGGGAACCGTCATTCGCGTCGCTTTTCCGATCACCCTTCCGGTTTTATTCGGGTACGTGGCGATCGGCATTCCGTTCGGGCTCATGCTCGTAAAGGCGGGATATCCGTGGTGGATGGCCCCGCTCATGGGTCTATTCATGTACGCAGGCGCGGGCCAATACCTCGCCGTGGGCATGTTCGCCGCGGCAGTCCCCCTCCCCGCCATGGCTGTGGCGATGCTTCTCGTCAACGTCCGGCACATCGTCTACGGGCTTTCGCTCATCAAGCAGTTTCAGGACGTCGGCTCATGGAAGCCCTACCTCGTTTTTTCCCTGACTGACGAAACGTACGCCCTGCTTACCGGCGTCAAGCTTCCCGACGGTTTCGCGCCGGGAAGTTTTTACGGGACGATTGCCCTCCTTAATCAGTCATACTGGATACTCGGCGGAATCATCGGCGCCCTCGCCGGCGCGCTCATCCCCTTTTCCTTTCAGGGGATCGACTTTGCCCTGACGGCCCTCTTTGTCGTATTGCTCATGGACCAGCTCGCCCGCTCGCGCGATTTCGTTCCGCCGGCGATCGGCATTGCCTGCGCCGTAGCGGCTCTCATCGTCGCGGGACCGGGCAATATGTTGATCGTCGCGCTTGCCGGGGCTATCGTACTCCTCGCGCTGACCCGAGGGCGACAGCCATGCTGACGGTCAAAGAGGCGCTCGTCGCCACAGTCGTCTTCGCCCTGATCATCCTCGCGACTCGGGCCTTCCCCTTCGTGCTGTTCTCTCGGAGGGAACCGCCGGCCCTCCTTCGCTTCATCGAGCGATTCATTCCCTCGGCGGTGATGGCGATTCTCGTCGTCTATTGCCTCAAGGATATCGATTGGGCGCTCTGGCCCTCGGGTATCCGGGAGCTCGCGGCGATCGCCCTCGTTATTGCCCTTCACGCATGGAAAAAAAACGCCATGCTCTCCATATTCGGAGGCACGGCGTTCTATATGGTCCTTTTGTCGGCGATTCGGTAAGGACCCGAATCAGGCGTATTTCTTCGTCACCACGATCAGGGCGCCGAGAACCATGAGATGGCTCGAAAGGGTCGCCATGTAGCGGAGGACTGACGATACGCTTGCAAACGTCGTTCCACTGCCGATCGGGGCAATAAAGTCGACGAGCACGATATTGACGATCCACAGAATGATGAAAAACATCAGGATCATGTCGGTAATCCTGAGATCCGACGTAAAGAGCTCCGAGATGAGAAAAAAGCCCGCGATAATCTCGCTGACCGACAGAATGATAATCACGATCGTGGAAATCGACGAACTATTGAAGAGCTGGTCGAGGAAGGCGACGACGGGGGCAAGGTCCCCGGCGCTCGAGTTAAGAAGGCCGGTAATACCGCTGACCAGCAAAAACAAGGCAACCGAAATTTGCAAAACGACGCTACCAACACTATGCTTCATTTGAATCTCCCCTAGATTTCGTGTACTATATCTCTATGTTATACCGCCATTTACCGAAAATAGCAAACAAGGTTTTTTCTATACTAACGCTGGATCTCCGAAACGGGTCATCGGAGAAGGATCGGTCGACGCTGCTTGAAGCGGCCTCTAACCTCGGCGTTACCCTCGCGTATGGGGGAGCCGGCGTCGGGAGCGCGACCGTCCGCCGCGAGGGAGTCTCGCTCATCCTTCACTGTACCGAGTCGACCGCCGAAGGTCTCCGCGCCTTCCTCGACGAAGCCAAGGCCAAGCCGGGGGACATCCTGCTCGTCGATGTGCCAAACCCGGAAGCCGCGCGCGAATACCGCGACAACGGGCTTTTTCAGGCGGCCTTCGCCGCGCGGGGAACGCGAGTCTGCGCCTGCGGCTTTTACGCGCCCGGCGACGCCGCCCGACCCGCGCCCGACACGGCCCTCACCGCGGCAGCCGCAATCGAGGCGGACGCCCGGTGGGATTGTTGGGCGACCGACTATTCCTTCCTCAGGGAGGATCTCGCGGAAACGATCCGCGCGGGAGGGGCGAACGGCATCCCGCTTATCGCGCTCGACCCCTTTGCGGGCGGCATACTCGAAAATCCGCCGGCCGCGGTTCACGAGCTCTACCGGACGGCCCCGACGCCGAGAAGCCGCGACGAATGGGCCCTTCGCGCGATATGGGAAAACCAAAACGCGCTGACGGCCGTTTGCCCCGCGTCGGGCCCGGCCCAGCTCCTCGGCAGGGTCGCCTTCGCGGAAGCGGGCCGACCGAACAGCCTTCCGGCGCGGGAGCTTTCGGTTATCGAAGGGGCAGCAGCCCTGCTTCAGAACTCATGAGGCTCGGGTGCCGATATCTCTTGACAGAAAACTGCAAATACAACACAGTCTGCGTACGTTAGTATCATCACGGGCCTTCCGGGAGGGCAAAAAAACAGATTGAAAGGGTGTGACGTTTCAATTGAACACGTATCCAAGTCTTTCGGGACTTTTCGCGCGTTAGAAGACGCGAACATAGGGATAAAAAAAGGCGAGTTCTTCTCGCTTCTCGGGCCGTCCGGGTGCGGCAAAACCACCCTCCTGCGCATAATAGCGGGGTTCGAGTCTCCGGACTCGGGCGTGGTTTCCTTTGACGGGAAAAACATCATCGGCATCGACCCGAACATGCGGCAGTCGAATACCGTGTTCCAGAATTATGCGCTCTTTCCGCATCTTTCGGTGTACGAGAACATTGCCTTTCCCCTCAGGATACGCAAGGTTCCCTCGCGCGAGATAGACGCGAAGGTGATGGATTACCTTCACCTCGTGCAGCTGGACGCCCATTTGCAAAAAAAGCCGAATCAACTTTCCGGCGGGCAAAAACAGCGCGTCGCCATCGCGCGCGCGCTCATCAACGAGCCGAGCGTCCTCCTTCTCGACGAGCCCCTCTCGGCGCTCGACGCGAAGCTTCGCTCGAACCTCCTCGTCGAGCTCGACACGATACACGACAAGATCGGCATCACCTTCATTTACGTAACCCACGATCAGAGCGAGGCCCTTTCGGTTTCCGACCGCATCGCGGTTATGAACCAGGGAAAGGTCCTGCAGATCGGGACTCCCTTCGAGATCTACGAAAGCCCCGCGACAGAGTTCGTGGCGAAATTCATCGGCGAGACGAACTTGTTCGACTCGCGCGTCGTCGAGTGCGTGCAGCACAAGGCCGACGAGTTCATGGTCACGCTCGACATCCCCGAGCTCGGAAAACAGATTAAGGTCACCGACTACGACGAGACCAAACCCGGCCAGCAAGTGAGCTTCACGGTGCGCCCGGAGAAAATCCGCATCACCCTCGAGGAGCCCCAAACCAACGGCAGGGAGATTAACGTCTTCAAGGGCTACGTCGAGGAGCCGGTATACTCGGGCTTTCAGTCAAAGTTCTACGTCAAGCTCGAAAACGGAACCACGCTCAAGGTCTTCAAACAGCATCAGAACTACCTCGAAGACGGCCCGGAAATCGCCTGGAAGGACACGGTCTACGTGTCATGGAGCGCAAACGACGGCTATATCGTCGAAGTGATCAACCAATGAGCCGACCACGGATGATTGCGGGCTCGAATTACGGCCCCGCGTACAGCTACCCTATGGGCTTATGGTTTAGCCTCTTCTTCATCCTTCCGATAGCCATTATCGTGAGCTATAGCTTCATGAAAAAAGGGCTTCATGGAGGCGTCGAACTCGAGTTCTCGCTTAACGCGTACGCGCAGATGATCAACTCGAGCTACGGAAAACTCTTCGTCAGGACGCTGTGGGTCACCCTGATCGCGACGATCGTCTCGATCGCGGTAGCGCTTCCGTGCGGCTACGCCATGGCGCGAAGCAGGTACCAGACCATCCTGCTGTTCCTCATCATCATACCCTTCTGGACGAACTCGCTCATTCGCATCAACGCGTGGATAGCGATCATGGGCAATGAGGGCTTCATTAACGAGACGCTCAAGAAAATCGGTCTCATCAAGGAAGGCCTGCCGCTTCTCTATAATCAGCGCGCGGTGATACTGGTGCTCGTATACATGTACCTTCCCTACGCCATCCTTCCCATTTTTACCGCGATGGACAAGTTCGATTTCTCGCTTCTCGAGGCCGCGCGCGACCTCGGCGCGACCAAGCCGCAGTCGATGTTCAAGGTGCTCCTCCCGAACGTTCGGTCGGGAATAGTCACGGCGGTGATATTCACCTTCATCCCGATTTTCGGCGCGTATACCGTCCCCCTTCTCGTCGGCGGGAAAGACTCGTACATGATCGGAAACGTCATCGTCGATCAGGTCACGAAGGTCAGAAACTGGCCGCTCGCGTCCGCGTTCTCCATGATCATCACGGTCGCGAGCACGGCGGGCGTCCTGTGGATGATGGGAACGAGCGCCCGAGAAGCGGCGCGCGCCAAGGCGGCGCACGGCAAGACGGAGACGGTTCAATGAGCTCGCATACGTCCGGTTACCAGCAATTCCTTACGCGCCTTTCGAAAATCCGCCCGACGAGCGAGAGCTCCCGACACGCGCGGCGCGCATACCAGAACAAGACCCACATCTCGCTTTCCAGCACCGTGATGGCGCTCAGCGTCGCGTTTCTCTTCGTGCCGCTCGCGGTCATCGTGTTCTATTCGTTCAATGCGGCCAAGGGAATGGTATGGACGGGATTCTCGCTCGGCTGGTACGAGCGGCTCTTCATGGGCTCCGAAAAACTCTGGACCTCGTTCGGAAACAGTCTCATCATCGCGTTCGCGTCCGCGTTCATCGCGACCGTGCTCGGAACGCTCGCGTCCATCGGCGTAAACTGGTACCGCTTTCGCTTCCGCGCGTACATACAGACGATCAGCTTCCTGCCGATGGTCCTTCCCGAGGTAATCATCGGAATCTCGATGCTCATCTTCTTTTCCGCGGTGAACGTACCCCTCGGAATGATGACCATCTTCATCGCGCATACCACGTTCTGCCTTCCGTTCGTTTTCCTCATGGTACTCGCCCGCCTCGACGAGTTCGACTTCTCGATCATCGAGGCGTCGCGCGACCTCGGCGCAAGCGAAAAACAGACCTTATTCAAGGTAATAATTCCCGCGATCATGCCGGGCATACTTTCCGCGTTCCTCATGTCGGTGACCATGTCCCTCGAGGACTTCGTCATCACCTTCTTCGTATCGGGCCCCGGCTCGACGACGCTGCCGCTGTACGTCTTCTCAATGGTCAGGTACGGCATATCGCCGGTGATCAACGCGCTGTCGTTCGTCATGATTCTCGGAACGATGATCATCGCATTCCTGCTCAAGGATTTCCTCAAGCACATCGCCGCATCCAAGTGATCCGCGCGCTGCGCGTAACCCATTTCATATAAGGAGGCATCGACGCAATGAAAAACTACCATCGCGTTTTTGCTGTACTCGCGGCGGGGGCACTGACGCTCCTCGCCTCAGGCTTGACCGGCTGCAAGAAAACCGCCGGAGACACGCTCTATCTCTACAACTGGACGTACTACACGCCCGACTCGGTTATTGAGAAGTTCGAGAAAGAATACGGCGTCAAGGTCGTGTACGACGACTACGCCTCGAACGAGGATATGTACGCGAAACTTAAGGCGGGCGGTACCGGATACGACATCGTCATTCCCTCGGGAGACTACGTCTCGATCATGAAGAGCCAGGACATGCTCGAGCCGATCGATCTCGCGAAGATTCCGAACGCGAAACACATCAGGCCCGACACGCTCGCGAAGGCGACGTACGACACGAAGATGGAAGTCTCGGTTCCCTACTTCATGGGAGCGGCGGGCATAGCCGTGAACAAGGACAAGGTCGCTGATTTCGAGGAGAGCTGGAACATCTTCGCGCGAAAAGATCTCGCGGGACGCATGTCCATGATGGACGACATGCGCGAAGTACTCGGCGACGCGCTCGCCTGGCTCGGCTACTCGGTCAACACGACGAACCAAGCCGAGCTCGACGCGGCGTTCAAGGTCGTCAACGAGCAATGGAAGCCGAACCTCGTCAAGTTTGACGCCGAAGGCTTCGCCAAGTCGTTCTCCACGGGCGAGTTCTGGGTCGTTCAGGGCTATGCCGAGGCGATATACGCCGAAGTTCCGAAGGAGATGCACGACAAGGTCGCGTTCTTCATCCCGAAGAAGGAAGGCGGGCCGATGTATATCGACAGCTTCTGCATCCCCAAGGGCGCGAAAAACCCCGAGCTCGCACATAAATTTATCGACTTCTTCCTGAGGCCGGATATCTACGCGGAGTTCCTCGACTCCTTCGGATTCCCCGCCACGATCCACTCCGAAGCCGGAGCGTTGCAGAAGGTCAAGCCGTACTACGAGGCGGACGCGCTCGCGAACTGCGAACTCAAGGAAGACCTCGGAGAGAACCTCGAGCAGTATAACCAGGTCTGGCAGAAAATTCGTTTTACAGAATAGTACACGTGGAGTATAATCAGCTACGCAGTTATGAGTATTGAGCACTTTTACCGTACGATTCTTGAAACACTGCCACAGCTGGTTCTCGTAGCCACGCCTATTCCTATACCCGAGACGGGAAAAAAAGATTATCTAATAGAATACGTTAACCCGGCCTGGGAGCGCATCAGCGGCTCCCGGGCCGAGGTTGTCATAGGCAAGCTTCTCTCTCAAACTATTTACGGATCATCCTCGATTCCCTGGGCCGAGCTCGGGGAGCGTACGCTCAGGGAAGGCCGCGTAGGCCACCATACCTGCCACAGCGACCTGCTCGACAAATGGCTCGACATTACCATCTCCCGACTCGAGCCCGAGCACATATGCGTGTACATAACCGACGTGACGGAACTCAAGCAAGGCGAGAATCGCCTGAAAGAGCAAAACCTGCGACTTTCCGCCCTTTCAGCCGAGCTCGCGTCGTCGAAAAACAACCTGAAGGTCAAACTCGAAAAAATCGAGGACCTCAACGCCAATCTCGAGAAGCTCGCGTACTTCGACACGCTCACGGGACTTCCGAACAGATTGCATTTCACAACGATACTCGCGGACGAGCTCGCGTCGTCGCGAAGGGCAGGCCGGCAGTTCGCGCTCGCGATCCTCGACGTCGATAACCTTAAGCCGCTGAACGACTCGCGCGGCCACGAAACAGGCGACGAGCTTCTCAGGCAAATGGCCCAGAGGCTCGCGAGCTTTAAGGCGGGCGACATCCAGGCGAGCCGCTTCGGAGGGGACGAGTTTCTCATCGTCATTCACCGTTACGCGCACGACGCCGAACTTCTCTCGCTTTTAAACGCGATACAGGAAACCCTCAACGAGCCGTACCTACTTTTAAACTCTGAGGTTAAGACGTCCGTCTCGATCGGCGTGTCCATTTTTCCCGAGGACGGGGAAACCGTGCAAAACCTCTTGAAGTACGCCGACATCGCGATGACCGACGCGAAACGACGCGGGAAAAACACGCTGTCGCTGTTCCATTCCGTCATGCAGGAAAACCTCCTGTCGCGCCTCAACATGGAACAGCGCATGTTTCAGGCCCTCGAGGACGAGCGATTTCAGCTTTTTTATCAGCCCCAATTCGACGCCGAGACCCGACAGCTTCGCGGGTTCGAGGCACTCGTGCGCTGGTTCGACGAGGAGCTTGGCTACGTCAGCCCCGAGCGCTTCATACCGATCGCGGAGGAAACGCGCGTCATCATTCCCCTCGGGGGATGGATCATGCGCACGGCGTGCGACGTCCTGCGCGACTGGCAGAACGATTTCGGATTCACCGGGATAATGTCGGTTAACGTCTCGCCGGTGCAGCTCAAGCACTCAGGCTTCGTCGAAGACCTCAAGTCCGCGCTCGACGAGACGGGCGTGCAGCCGAGCTCGCTCGAAATCGAGATCACCGAGGGCGTTCTCATCGGAAACTTCGACGACTCGGTCAGGATACTCAACGAAGTGAAGGCGCTCGGCGTCGGCATCTCGCTCGACGATTTCGGCACCGGGTATTCGTCGCTCAGCTACCTGCAGTACCTGCCGCTTACGACGCTGAAAATCGACAAGTCGTTTATCGCGAACATCAAGAGGACGAGCAGCGTCGAGTTCGACATAACGGACGCCATCGTGAATCTCATGAACAAGCTCGGGCTCGACACCATCGCGGAGGGCATTGAGACGGACGAGCAGCTGGACATGATCCGGCAGATCAACTGCAAGACCGTTCAGGGCTACCTCACGGGGCGCCCGATGCCGCGCGGGGACTGCGAGCGGCTCATCATGAGCGGGGCGTACACGACCGCTTAAGTCTCGTCGGGAACGCGATACTCAACGTACCGCACGCGACCCGCTTCGATCGCGTCCCTCAGAGAGCGCTCGACGCGCGAAAGGCGGGACTCGCCCGACTTCACCTCGATAAACACCACCTCATCCACGTCGCCGCCCGAAGAGCCCGAAAACGAGATGAAGTCGACGGGCTTTCCGATAAAACGAACCTCCGTCGGGTCTCCGGGAAAGCCGGGCAGGTACGGCGCGAGCTGCTCGGAAAGCTGGCCGCCAAGCACGGCGCGGGATCGCTTGACCGCGTCGCGCCTTTCTGAGTCAAGGCGGCCCGAAAGAGATCGCTCGGCGCGCAGGGCGCCTATCTTCGCGCCGACGGACAAGCCGATGGAAAGAAAAAGGACGCATGCGAGACCGGCGGCGACGATGAATACCATATCAAGCGCGTTCATCGATAGTCCTCCCCTGCATGGCCCCACCGTTGCAAGGTCAGCAGTTCGGGGCGATACTCGAAATGCATCGTGTCCCAGAGCAGCCATTTGCCGCCCCAGATAAAACCCTCTTCCTCGAAGGCGGCTATCACCGCGTCGGGCGGAGCCCACCTGCGGTCGGTGGGAATCATCATCCAGCGATCATTCCAGTAGCTGACCCAATTCCAGTAGATGTTTTTCTTTCCCCAGTTTCTCGGCAGTATATCGACGGCGATTCCCCAGCTGTGGTTGCTTCGCGTGGGGCTGTCGCTGATCTCGCGCCAGTTGTAGCCTTCGACGCTCGAGATCGACGCGAGAAAGCGCTCGACCTCGGCGTCTTTTTTCGCGAGCGCGCGGATTTTCGCCTCGACGCGCTTGAGCGGCGCGACGACCGACTCATGCACCGAGACGCGTTTCCCGAGATAGTCAAAGCGCTTGATATGCGACTCGATTCGCCGGCGCGTCCTTCCATCGTAAAGGGCGTCGTAAAAGGCGACATGGTACCCGGGCGCGCTTTTTCGGCGCTCGGCGAGCGCGCGCGGAGAAAGGCGTTCGAGTAGCTCGGGGGGAAAGCCCGCCGAATCGGGAATGGATCGGGGATAGAGATAGTCCACATACGGCCGCCACTTCGCGTAGTCGCCCGCATCGGCGGCGGGCAAGAGACGGCCATTCGCCCAATAAAGCCGCTTCCCGCCGATAGTCATATACCAGTCACGCGTTTCCGCGTCGTAATCGACGCCGGAGACGCGCTCGGGATACGATACCATGAAGGCGCGGAGCACGAGGTGCGCGTTCTCGACCGGGGCGCGTGCGCCGGGCCCGACGCTATCGTCCGAGAAAAGGGGCATTCTAACCGCGAGCGCGAGGAGTGTCGCGAACGCGGCGAGCGCGCGTATTCGGCATCGTTTCATTCTTCGTCCTTGCAGGCTTCAAGCCGTTTGAGCCGAACGTCGTCGAGGCTCACCGAGAGATTTCGCTCGTTCGACGGAAGCACGGTTCCGCGCGGCGCGCCCTTCGCCCGACGGAGGTGTTTCACCTGCGCGTAGTAGAGATCGGCGACTCCCGCCTTGCGCCCCTTCGAGTAAAAAAGCGCGAGCGTTCCCGCGTCGAGGAGTATATCGAGCGGAACCGACTTGCCCGGCCGATTCTTCACGAACACGTAGCCACCCGGCCAATCGCGCGTATGAAGCCAGAGGTCGGAGCCCTTGACGTGCCGCCTGAGAAGCTCGTCGTTCTCGGCCGCCGTGCGCCCGACGAGAATGAGCCACCCGTCGACGCGAAAGACGAGCCCGGGATACCGGCGCTTCACCTGCTGACGCGGGGTGTTCTGCTTTCTGAGCGCCTTTTGGATCACGAGGGGATTTCGCTCCGCGTCGAGCGCGGAAAGCTCTTCCGTCAGGGTTTCCATCGTCCGCCGCGTCGCGGCTATGTCGTCTTCAAGATCGGCGAGACCCGACACGGCCTTGCGGAACTGTTCGTAATAGCGCGCCGCGTTCTCCTGCGGCTTGAGCCGCGGATCGAGCGAGATGAGCGTCGGGGCCCCGTCCCGCTCGTAGTCCGAAAGTTCGATGGAGGGCATGCCTGAGCGGATGAGATGGAGATTTGCGGTTACCAAGTCGCCCTGCTTGCGATAGAGATCCGCGTCGAGAAACGACGCCCGCTTTTTTTCGAGACGGGCAAGCGCGGAGGATAGCCGGGCCATGCGAAGCGCGTGCCGCCGATGGGCTTCGGCGAGCAAGGCTTCGCGCGAGGAAGCTTCCGCGTGTTCCGCGTACCATCGGTCGATCCGCTCGTTGAAACTTCCTTCGCCGGGAAGCTCGCGCACGGCCCATCGGGCGACTGCGGCGCCGTCGACTACGGTCGTCCCGACTATGGTCGGCCCGACTACAGTCGGCCCGGATGCGGGAGGAAGCTCCCACCGTCCGCCCGAGACTTCGCCTCGTTTCGGGCGCCTGAAAAAAACGTCAAGGATACCGCCGGTCTCGTCGGTCAGAATGATATTCGCCGCCCCGCTCCAGAGGCGCGCATAGAGAACGAGTCGCTCTCCGGCGCGCGACAGGGTCATTCTCACGATACGGTTCGCGTCCGGCTGATCGACGGATTCGATTCGCGCGCCGCGTATACGAGAACGCAAGAATTCCATAAATCTGAGAGGTCGGTCGTGCTTCGGAATTTTACGGCGCGCTTCGTGAACGCGGCACGCGCCGGGAGTCAGGCAAAAGAAGATCGTCTTTGACGCGCCTTCGCTTTCGCCCTGCGCGCCCTTGTACACATGCAAGGCGAGCGAGTCGAATCCGGGCTGAACGATCTCCTGTATGAACGAGCCGGGAAGGTCAAGTTCCCGGAGAATGCAGTCGATTTCGGCGCAATTGAGCGACATGATTCTTGACTATACCGTATAAACGCCCGCTGGGCAAATGAGTCTTGCGCTAAGATTGCGATTGAAATATCCGCGGGATTCCTGCATACTGGCCTATAATGAAGATCAGCGAAATTCTTGCGACACGGCGCCTTACCCTTTCCTTCGAGGTTTTTCCCCCGAAAGAGGCCTCGGGCCTCGATTCCGTGATGGCCTGTACCGACGAACTCTCCCGGCACGCGCCGGACTTCGTTTCCGTGACCTACGGAGCCGGAGGAGGCACCTCGGCTAACACCGTAAAAATCGCCTCGCATCTCCTCGATTCGGGCGTCACCCCGATCGCCCACCTGACCTGTCTTTCCTCGACCAAAGGTGAGGTGCATCGCATCGTCGACGAGCTTAAGGACCGAGGAATCCTGAACGTACTCGCGCTTCGCGGCGATCGCCCGAAAGACCCCGATTTCACGCCGCCCGGCGATTACCGGTTCGCCTCCGACCTCGTCGCGGACGTCAAATCGCGCGGCGACTTTTGCGTCGGCGGCGCCTGCTACCCCGAGGGCCACCCGGAAAGCGAGAACAAGGACGCGGATCTGGACAACCTCAAGCGCAAGGTCGACGCGGGCTGCGATTTCCTCACGACCCAGATGTTCTTCGACAACAACATGCTCTATAGTTTCCTCTATCGCGCGCAGGCGAAAGGCATCTCGGTGCCCGTGCTCGCCGGCATCATGCCGGTGTCGAACGGTTCCCAGCTCAAGCGCATGGTCGCGCTCTCTAACGCCTACCTCCCGCCGAAATTCCTCGCCCTCGTCGACCGGTTCGGCGACAAGCCCGAGGCGATGAAGCAGGCGGGAATCGCGTACGCGACCGAGCAGATCATCGACCTCGTTGCGAACGGGGTGCGCGGCATACATATCTACGCGATGAACAAGAGCGACGTCGTTTCCCGAATCGTGGGGAACGTCTCGGAAATACTCGCGGAGGCACGATGAAATTCCGCGAGGCGCTCGCGTCGGGATTCATATTTCTCGACGGAAGCATGGGCACGGTCCTGCAATCGTTCCGCTCGGCGGGCGACGGGCCGACCTGGAAATTTCCTGAAGAACTCAACCTGACGAATCCCGACCTCATTTGCCGCGTCCATACCGGCTACCTCGACGCGGGCTCAACGGTGATTCTGTCAAACACGTTCGGCGCTAATCGCCTCAAGATGGCGGAGGAAGGATACGACGCATCCGAAATCGTGACGGCGGCGGTGGGCATAGCGCGCAAAGCCGCGTCGGCGTTCAAGGACCGCTACGTCGCGCTCAATATCGGACCGACCGGACGGCTCCTCGAGCCGATGGGAAACTGCTCATTCGACGAGGCGTACGATGCCTTCGCCGAAATGGCGCGGGCGGGCGAGAAGGCCGGTGCGGATCTTGTCGTGATCGAGACCATGAGCGACCTCTACGAACTCAAGGCAGCCGTTCTCGCCGTCAGGGAAAATACGTCGCTTCCCGTACTCGCCTCGGCGACCTTTCAGGAAAACAACCGAACGCTTACGGGAGCGGACGCCGAAACCGTCGTGACGACGCTCGAGGGACTCGGCGTCGACGCGGTCGGCTTTAACTGCGGGCATGACCTTGCGCACGCCCGCGAGCTCGCCACTTCCTTCGTGCGCGCGGCGAGCGTTCCGGTCATGATGGAGCCGAACGCCGGCCTTCCCACCGTGGAAGATGGCCGAACGGTCTTTCACGTCACCGACGCCGAGTTCGCCGACGCGCTCGAGTACGGCGCTTCGATCGGAGCGCGCGTGCTCGGCGGGTGCTGCGGCACGACCGCGCGCCATATCGCCGCCATGACGAAACGGTGCGCGCGCCTCACGCCGAAGCCCGTCGCGCGAAACGGCACGACCCGCGTATCGTCCTGGGGACAGGCCGTCACCATCGGCGACGACCCGATCATCGTCGGCGAGAGAATCAACCCTACCGGCAAAAAGAAGTTCAGGGAGGCCCTCCTCGCGGGCGACTCCGATTACATGCTCTCCGAAGCCGACGCGCAAATCAAGGCGGGCGCGCACGTACTCGACGTCAACGTCGGTCTTCCCGGAATCGACGAAGCCGCGGTCATGGTCGACGCGGTTCGAGCGATACAGCGCACCTTCCCCGCTCCGCTCCAAATCGATTCGAGCGAACCCGAAGTACTCGAACGCGCCCTTCGCTACTATAACGGAAAGCCGCTCGTCAATTCGGTTAACGGCAAGCGGGCGGTCATGGACGCCGTATTCCCGATCGTGAAAAAATACGGTGGAGTTCTCGTCGCCCTCGCGCTCGACGAAGACGGTATCCCGCCGACCGCCGAAGGAAGGCTCGCCGTCGCCCGCAAGATCGTCGAGACGGCCGAATCGTACGGTATCGACCGCAAGGATATCGTCGTCGACACGCTGACCCTTACCGTCAGCTCCCAGCAAAAAGAAGCGATGGAAACCGTGCGCGCGCTCTCGCTCGTCCGCTCCGAACTCGGCGTCCGCACCGTTCTCGGCGTCTCGAACATCTCGTTCGGCCTTCCGCAGCGCGACCTCGTCAACGCGACCTTCCTGACCGCCGCGCTCGCCGCGGGCCTTTCCGCCTGTATCGTGAATCCGCTTTCAGCGCCGATGATGGGCGCCTACCGCGCGTACCGCTCGATCGCGGGCTACGACGAAAACTGCCTATCCTATATCGGGCAGTACGCGTCCGGCCCTTCTCCGTTCGCGAGCCTTGCGGGGACTCCCGCGGCCGGGACTCCCGCGACTGCGCTCTCACCGTCGCCCGCCGCGAAAGCCCAAAGCGAGATCGCGAATGACGACCTTCGCTCGATCATCGTCGCGGGTCTCCGCGACCGCTCGCGCGCCGCCGCGGAGCGGCTCCTCGAGCGGCTCAAGCCGGTCGAGATAATCGACGGGCACATCGTTCCCGCGCTCGACGAAGTCGGCCGCGATTACGAAAGCGGAAAAAAATTCCTTCCCCAGCTTCTCATGAGCGCAGATACCGTCGCGAAAGCCTTCGAAGCGATTCGCGAGCGGCTTGCGTCGATCGGCGAGGCGGGCGAGCCGAAAGGAACGATCCTCATGGCGACCGTTCACGGCGACATTCACGACATCGGAAAAAACATCGTAAAGGCGATGCTTGAAAACTACGGCTACGCCGTGATCGACCTCGGCAAGGACGTCAGCCCCGAGCGCGTCGTGGAACGGACGCTCGCCGACAAGCCGGGCATCGTCGGACTATCGGCCCTCATGACCACGACGGTCTCGAGCATGGAGACGACCATACGGTCGCTGCGCTCGGCGGGATATGCGGGAAAAATCATGGTCGGCGGCGCCGTCCTGACGGCGGAGTACGCCGCAAGAATCGGCGCGGATTATTTCGCGAAAGACGCGATGGCGTCGGTCGCCATCGCGAAGGAGCTATTCTCATGAAAAAAGACAGCCAACGGCTCACGACCCGCGGGTTTGCCATCGCGCCGGTTTTTTTTCACGCTTTTTTCAGCCGCGCCGGCATCGGCCCCCTTATGGGCTATCTCAAGACGGTCTTCCGGGATTTTTTCGCCCTGCAGTTTTCCGTTAAATTCGGCTTCAAGAAAATTCCAGTCATAAACGTGGACCATCCGCTCGACGCAACGGTTCCGTTCACGCCGAATCGCGTTTCCGTCTACCTCGATTTCGTCGCCTTCTGGATACGGCCGCTCGGCTATATCAGAAAGCGCTACGGGCGGAAGGCGGGCGTACTTTACACGGCGCGGTTCCTCGCGCTGATCGACCGCTGCTACCGCGACGCGGCGCAAGTGTACCGCTTCCGCATGACGACGACGAAGCGGCCAAAGTACTATAAGGGAAATTTCCGGATCATCCATATGTTCGATCCGCATCTTTTGTGCGTGCCGAGTCTTCACGTCATCATCGTCACGCTCGCGTATACCTTTTATCGGGTCGCGTTCCAGGAATTGGGGATGAAGGAAGAAGAAGCGAGCGCGCTCAACAAAGAACTCTTTGACGGAGCGGTCGCGATAACGGAAACCGTGCTCTACATCAAGCAGCACAGCGTCAACTGCATCCCGGCCGCGCTTTATGCACTCACGCGAATATGGCCTGAGGAAGTGACGCCAAACTTCGTCGTTGATTTCATCAATTCGCTTTTCGCCGGCGCCGACGACGTCGCGCCTCGCGACGTCACGCTTATCAGGGCCTATATCACGGACATGTACGAGGAACTTTTTTTGGAAGGGTGTCATGACTCCGACTGGATAACGCCCCTGCAACGGTGGCTGAATAGCTACGCGATGGCGGGATTCTTTCACTGATCGCGAAAGCGATAGCCGTCGCAAGGCGACGGCTGACGCGAGGCGACGGCCGGCACGCCGACATCCGGTAACGACCGGACATCGGCGCGCGGCGGATTATTCGCCCGTCTTTTTTCTGTACGCGCCGGCGCCTACGGGCGTTCCGCCCGCGGGAGCCCTGCCGGCGGGTTTCGGTCCGCGGCTATACGTGCGCGAGGCCCGCTTCGGACCTCCATCACGCAAGCCATCACGAGCGGAAAACGCGCCTGTCGGCGAGCCCTCGCCCTCGCGTCGCTGGAACCTCGGGCGACCTTCTGATGAACCCTGATATCGCCCGCCTTGCGGGCGCTGACCGGGGCCACCCCTTCCCGGACCCTTTCGTGGGCCGGAATGGAATTCGGGAGGGCCGTCCCTGACGTCAACGTGCATGTGGGGAACGTTTCTTTTCTGCTTCGAAAGGTCGAGCGCGGCGCGCGCGGCCTCGGCGGGAAGCGTCGCAAGGGAGAAGGCGTCCATGACGTCGATGCGATCGACAAGGCGCTCCGGAACGCCGATGAGATCCCTGAAGAATTGCGCAATACCCCGTCTCGTCATTCCGTCGCGACGGCCTAGCCCGACGTAGAGCCGCACGTGCGTCCGATCCTGACCTTCCGGGCGAACGCCCCTGATCTCGCTATAGTGATCGCTCGAAAGCTCCGAGCCGTATTGCATCGAAAGCACGGCGGAGAGCACGTCGATGGCCTCGCGACCCTCGGTAAGCCGTTCGGCGAACGCGCGGATTTCGACGGAGACCTCGGTCTCGGCGGCGGTTCCCTCTATCGGGAAAAACCGCGCGAGCTCCTCGGAAGTCGCGCCCATGAGCCGCTCTCGCTTGATGTCGAGAACGTCCTTGATCGACGGGACTTGCCCCTCGCGAAGCTCCCCGCGCGCCTGATTGCGAAGATACCCGAGGCGTCGGCGCTCTTCGGGACGGACGAACGTAATGGCCATACCCTTGGCGCCCGCGCGTCCGGTTCGTCCGATGCGGTGCGTGTAGGTCGGCCCGTCATACGGAAGGGCGTAGTTAATGACGTGGGACAAGCCCTCAATGTCGATGCCGCGCGCCGCGACGTCGGTAGCGACGAGAACGCGGGTCTTCTTCGCGCGGAAGCGCGCGAGGATTTTCTCGCGCTGGCTTTGCGCGATGTCTCCGTGAAGGGCCGCCGCCTGATAATGGCGTTCGTCGAGTTCCTTCGCGACGGCGTCCGCGTCGGCCTTCGTCTGACAGAACACGAGCCCGTAAAACTCGGGAGAGGAATCCATGAGACGGACCAAGGCCTCGGTCTTGTCGTCCTCGCGCACCATCCAGTAGAACTGCTCGGTGAGAACGGCCTCTTCGGGTCTCGACTCTTCCTCGACGATCTCGTACTCGCCCATGAAGTTGGACGCGATCGAGAGGATCGCCGGAGGCATCGTCGCCGAGAACATAAGCACGCGGGCTTCGGGATTCGCTCGCCCGAATATCGCCTCGATATCCTCGATGAATCCCATATTGAGCATTTCGTCGGCTTCGTCGAGAATAAAGTACTCGATGCCGGAAAGGTCAAGCGAACGGCGCTCGAGGTGATCGATGACGCGGCCGGGAGTTCCGACGACTATTTCGACGCCCTGCCTGAGGGTTCGCAGCTGATCGACGATGGACGACCCGCCGTAGACGGTCGTCGTGCGGGGCCACTTTTCCGTGCGGAAAGAATCGATTTCCGCGGCGACCTGACAGGCAAGTTCGCGCGTCGGCACGAGCACGAGCGCGCGGGGTTTTTGCCGGTCGCCCCTGAGATCCTGAACGAGCGGAAGCCCGAAGGCCGCGGTCTTGCCGGTGCCCGTTCTCGCCTTGGCGATGACGTTCGCGTCGCCGCTCAAAAGGCGGGGAATCGCGAGTACCTGAATCGGCGTGGGTTCGGTAAAGCCTTTTGCGGTTACCGCGCGAAGCGTGGTCTCATCGAGACCGAGATCGGCGAAGGAAAGGCCCTTCGACTCCATGGACGCAAGCGCGTCGTCTGACGCTGGTAGCGCGTCGGGAGAAATGTAATCCATGTTAGTTCCTTACGATAAAAATGCGACCACGCGAACGCGGGTGCCGCTCTGCGACGCGGCCCGGTATGGCCGCTCCACGGGGAAGACGGATCCTGATGGAATCGTCAACCCTGACTCTCTAGAAGTATCCGTACTATATCCGAGACAAGCCTTACTGTATAGTGCAAATAGCCGAAAACAACGGAAAATGACGAATCTTTCCGCAATAAACCAATGATTTTCCGGTACTTGTCAGTTTTTATCCGGTATTCTAGTATAGCGATATGTATACCTATACGAAAGAAGACATACTGCGGATGGTCGCGGAAAACGACGTTCGCTTTATCAGGCTCCAGTTTACCGATATTTTCGGAACCCTGAAAAACGTCGCGATAACCACGAGTCAGCTGCAAAAGGCCCTCGACAACAAGTGCATGTTCGACGGCTCTTCAATAGAAGGCTTCGTCCGCATCGAGGAATCGGACATGATTCTCCGGCCGGACCTCAACACCTTCTGTCTCTTTCCCTGGCGGCCGTCGCCCAATCGAGTGGCGCGTCTTATTTGCGACGTCTACACGCCCGATGGAACTCCCTTCCAGGGCTCCCCTCGCCAGGTACTCAAAAACGTGCTTGCCGAGTGCACACAACTCGGCTACGGACTCAATGTAGGTCCCGAGCTCGAGTTTTTTCTCTTCCATACGGACGATGACGGCGGAGCGACGCTGAAAACCCTCGATAACGGCGGATACTTCGACATGGGTCCGATCGACCGGGGCGAAAACGCCCGACGCGATATAGTGCTGACCCTTGAGGAAATGGGCTACGAAATCGAAGCCTCGCACCACGAGTGCGCGCGCGGACAGCACGAGATCGACTTCAAGTACGGCGAGGCGCTCGAATCGGCCGACCGGATGATGACCTTCAAGCTCGCCGTCAAAACGATTGCCCAACACCACGGACTCCACGCGACGTTCATGCCGAAGCCCATCTTCGGGATCGCGGGGTCGGGGATGCATCTCAATCTCTCCCTTTCGTGCGATACGGGCAATGCCTTTCCGAGCGAATCGGACAAGCATGGGCTCGCGCCCGTCGCCTACCATTTTATCGCCGGCATCATGAAGCATATCAAGGGAATGACCGCGGTACTCAATCCGCTCGTCAATTCCTACAAGCGGCTCGTTCCCGACTATGAAGCCCCGGTCTACATCGCCTGGTCGGCGAGAAACCGGAGCCCGCTCATCCGAGTTCCGTCAGCCGAGGGCCATTCGACCCGCGTCGAGCTCAGAAGTCCCGATCCAGCGGCAAATCCCTATCTTTCGCTCGCCCTCGTGCTTGCGGCCGGCCTTGAGGGAATCCGAGAAAAACTCGAACCACCCGCGCCGATCGACGGAAACATCTACGAGATGTCGGCCGCCGCCCGCAAGCGAAGCAAGATCGAGAATCTTCCCGGCGACCTTTGGGAAGCCGTTCAGGAGATGAAAAAGGATCCTTTCGTCAAGAAGGTTCTGGGCGATCACATCTTCGAAAAGTACGTTAAAGCGAAGGAACTTGAGTGGGACGACTACAATACGCGCGTTTCTCAGTGGGAAATTGACAGCTATTTGTCGAAATACTAAAAAATAATCGGTCTACAACAAGACTTTTTGAAAAGAGCGGATTGTCCGCTCTTTTTTTTATTTTTCTTTGGTTTTCAATTCTTCAAAACTTCGCGTATGCATACATAGTTTTTAATTAAAACATGTACGTTTTCCACTTTTATAACCTATCAAGTCAGTAATTGACTCCGTTTTTTGGCATATTTTGATATTTCACGTGCTTTATCATTAATTTTTTATAAGGAAATCGTGTTTTTAGTATACTTTACGTTTTCACTATCTTTTTTAGGTATAATTGCATTTTTTCAGGGATACTGCTAACGTATCGCTCGAACGGGGAGTTTCACGCGTTTTATTCATGAAATCCCCAAAAGAGGAACAGATGAAAGGATACTTAATTCTTGCAGACGGCACGGTATTTGAGGGACAGTTCCACGGGGAAGAAAAAGAAACCCTGTGCGAAGTCGTCTTCACGACCGGTATGACGGGCTACGCGGAAACGGTTACCGATCCCTCGTTCGAGGGACAGGCCGTCGTCCTGACCTACCCCATGATCGGCAATTACGGGATCAACCTGGAAGACACCGAATCAAGCCGTCCTTGGATATCCGCCCTCATCGTCCGCGAAATCGCGCCCTTCGCGAGTAATTTCCGCTCGACCCGCCCCTTTGACGAATACCTCGCCGAACACGGAGTTACCATTCTCTCAGGCATCGACACGCGCTCTCTCACCCGGAAACTCCGGGAAGCCGGCACGATGAACGGGCTCATCACCTGCCAAAAACCCCTCGACATCTCGATTCGACTCGAGGAGATAAAGCGCTACTCGGTGCGGCACGGAGTGATCCGCGTCAGCAGAAGCCACCCCGAAACCGTCGGAACGGGTTCGAGAAAAATCGCCCTTCTCGACTTCGGCGCAAAGCGAAACATCGTCAACTCCCTCGTCGCGCGGGACTGTTCCGTTACCGTCTGGCCCTGGGATACGCCGGCCTACGTGATCCTCGACTCGGAACCGGACGGCATCATGCTCTCGAACGGGCCCGGAGACCCGAAAGACTGCTCCGGCATCCTCAGGCATATCCGCGAGCTCATGGACTCGCGTGTCCCCCTCTTTTCCATCTGCCTCGGCCACCAGCTCCTCGCGCTCGCCGCCGGCTTCGATACCGAGCGGCTCAAGTTCGGCCACCGAGGCGCGAACCATCCGGTCAAGGACCTCGCGACCGGTAAGGTGTACATGTCGAGCCAGAACCACGGCTACTGCGTCAGCCCCGCCTCCGTAGACCCGGCGGTCGCCGAGATCAGCCACGTCAACGTAAACGACGGCACGGTCGAGGGCCTCCGCTTCAAGGGCCGACCCGTCTCGTCGGTGCAGTTCCATCCGGAGGCAAGTCCCGGACCGCGCGAAACGGCGTATCTCTTCGACGACTTTATCGCCGCGATCGACGCGGCGACGCTCGACAAGGCGAAGCCCGTCGCGCGAACCGCACGATCGTTAACCGCAAGCAAGGAGGCCTCCTGATGCCGCTTAATCCATCCATAAAAAAGGTACTCGTCATCGGCTCGGGTCCCATCATCATCGGACAGGCCGCGGAGTTCGACTACGCGGGAACCCAGGCGTGCCGCGCGCTCAAGGAAGAAGGTCTCGAAGTCGTGCTCGTCAACTCGAACCCCGCCACGATCATGACCGACGCGAACGTCGCGGACAAGGTATACATCGAGCCGCTGACGGTCGACACGCTCAAGAACATCATCGAACTCGAAAAACCCGACTCGATACTGCCGACGCTCGGCGGGCAAACCGGGCTCAACCTCGCGATGGAACTCGCGGACTCGCGCTGGCTCGACGAGCGCGGCATCGCCCTTCTCGGCACGACCTCGGAGACGATCAAAAAGGCCGAGGACCGGCAGGCGTTCAAGGACACGATGGAATCGATCGGCGAGCCGTGCATCATCAGCAAGGTCGTGACCACGTGGCCCGACGCCCGCGACTTCGCGCGCGAGATCGGCTTTCCCGTCATCGTCAGGCCCGCGTACACGCTCGGCGGCTCCGGCGGCGGCATCGCCGCGAACGAAGGCGAGCTCGAGGAAATCGCCAAAAACGGACTATCCCTCTCGCGCGTCGGGCAGGTGCTCATCGAGCGGTGCATTTCCGGCTGGAAGGAAATCGAGTACGAGGTAATACGCGACGGCGCGGGAAACTGCATCATCGTCTGTAACATGGAAAACTTCGACCCCGTCGGCGTGCACACGGGAGACTCCATCGTCGTCGCGCCGAGCCAGACGCTCTCGGACAAGGACCACCAGATGCTCCGGTCGAGCGCGCTCAACATCATCGGCGCGCTCGGCGTCGAAGGCGGATGCAACGTGCAGTACGCCCTGCACCCGGACTCGTTCGAGTACGCGGTCATCGAGGTTAACCCGCGCGTGTCGCGCTCGAGCGCCCTCGCCTCGAAGGCGACCGGCTATCCGATCGCGAAGGTCGCCGCGAAGATCGCCCTCGGCTACCGGCTCGACGAAATCAAGAACGCGGTGACGGGAAAGACGTTCGCGTGCTTCGAGCCCGCGCTCGACTACTGCGTCGTAAAAATACCGCGCTGGCCCTTCGACAAGTTCGTCAACGCGAAACGGAAGCTCGGCACGCAGATGCAGGCGACCGGCGAGGTCATGGCCATCGGCTGGTCGTTCGAGGGCGCGCTCATGAAGGCGATCCGCTCGCTCGAGCAGAACGTTTGGTCGCTGTGGCACCGGCGCATCGCCGCGCTTTCCACCGAGGCGATTCACGCGCGGCTGACCTCGAAAATCAGCGACGAGCGGCTTTGGGAAATCGCCGAGCTCATGAGACGGGGATCCACGATCGCCGAGATTCACGCGCTGACGATGATCGACGCCTGGTTCCTCGACCGGCTCGCGCGCATCATCGACATAGAAAAACGCCTCTCTTTCGGCGCGCGCGACTACGACACCCTGCTCGAGGCGAAGTGCGCGGGCTTTCCCGACCGCGAAATCGCCCGGCTCCTCGGCTCGGACGAGCGCGAGATCCGCTACCTCAGGAAGCGGCTCGACATCGTGCCGGGCTATAACATGGTCGACACCTGCGCGGCCGAGTTCGAGGCCGTGACGCCGTATTTCTACTCCAACTACGCCTCCGCAAACGAGGCGCTCGACGAGCGCGACAAGGTCACCGCGAAGGGAAAGATACTCGTTCTCGGCTCGGGGCCGATCCGCATCGGGCAGGGCATCGAGTTCGACTACTGCTCCGTCCACTGCGTGTGGGCGCTCGAGGAACTCGGCTACGAGGCGATCATCGTCAACAACAACCCCGAAACCGTCTCGACGGACTTCGACATCTCCGACCGACTGTACTTCGAGCCGCTCACGGCCGAGGACGTCGAAAACATCGTCGAGAACGAGCAGCCGATCGGCGCCGTCGTTCAGTTCGGCGGGCAGACGGCGATCAAGCTCGCCAAGGCCGTCGCCGCGATGGGCGTGCCGATACTCGGAACGGCGGCGCGCGACGTGGACCGCGCCGAGGACCGCGAGCTCTTCGACCGCGCGCTCGAAGCGACGGGCGTGCCCCGGGCCGCGGGAAAAACCGTATTAACGACCGACGAGGCAATCGCGACCGCGCGCGAGCTCGGATACCCCGTGCTCGTCAGGCCCTCGTACGTCCTCGGCGGACAGGGCATGGAAATCGCGTACTCGGACGAGGACGTCGCCGAGTTCATGGAGATCATCAACCGGGTCGCGCAGGAAAACCCGATCCTCGTGGACAAGTACATCGAGGGAACTGAAGCCGAGGTCGACGCGGTATGCGACGGCACGGACATCCTCATTCCCGGAATCATGGAGCACGTCGAGCGGACGGGCATCCACTCGGGCGACTCGATTTCCGTGTATCCCCCGCCGAGTCTCACGGCCACGCAAAAGAAAAAGATGGCCGACTACTCCGAGCGCCTCGCGCGCGAGCTCAACGTGATCGGCCTCATCAACATTCAGTTCATCGCGAAGGGCGACGACGTCTACGTCATCGAGGTAAACCCGCGCTCGAGCCGCACGGTTCCCTACATCAGCAAGGTCACCGGCGTGCCGATCGTCGATCTCGCGACGCGGTGCATGTTCGGCGAAAAGCTCGCCGACATGGGCTACGGCACGGGCGTATACCGCGAGTCGGAGTACTACGCGGTAAAGATGCCGGTGTTCAGCTTCGAGAAGCTCTACGGCGTCGAGACCGCGCTCGGCCCCGAGATGAAGTCGACGGGAGAGGCGCTCGGCATCGCCAAGAATTGGGAAGAGGCGCTCTACAAGGGCTTCCGCGCCTCGGGCATGAAAATCAGGATGAAGGACGACGGCGCGTTTAAGGGAACGGTCGCGGTAAGCCTCCGGGAGCGCGACTGGGCCGAGGCCCTGCCGATCGTCGAGCGGTACGCGCGCGCGGGCTTCCGCATTCTCGCCACCGCGGGCACGAGGTCGTATCTCCTGGAGCACGGCGTCGAGGCGGGCGCGATCGGAAAGCCCTCGGAAAGCTCGCCTAATATCATGGACGCGCTTCGCGCAGGCGAGCTTTCGCTCGTCATCAACACACCGACGCGCGGACGCGACCGCACGAGAGACGGCTTCCGCATCAGGCGGGGTGCCGTAGAGCACAACTGCGCGTGCCTCACCTCGCTCGATACCGCGAACGCGCTCGCGAGCTGCCTTGAGCGCGGCATCGACCGCGTGCTCGAGCCGGTAGACATCGCGGCCGT
>CAYSEA010000029.1:0-32728 GCA_964429975.1 uncultured Treponema sp. | reverse complement strand
GCCGATCGCGGAGCGGTATCGGGAGTATTCACGATGCAGGATGTGTTCGACTCGCTCTAGCGAACCGGTCGAGGACTTCGTTCCGTCGCGTTAATACCCCGCGGAAATCGAGCGGATCGTCCCAAAGGGCGCAAAGACCGTAAAGCGCACGCCGCCCGAAAGATATGCTTGTGCGTCGGCAACCGCGTATGCGGCCTCGCCGAATTCGGACTCGAAATCGGCGAGCGCGTCTCCGACCCGCACGTTGCCTCCGGGAGACACGGGCGAGCCGACGCCGATAGTGACGAAGCGCGCGAGTTCCCTTCCGTCCGATTCCTTGGCGACGAGAACGCGCGCCTTGAGCGACGGGTATTCCCACCATTCCGAATAATAGCTATACGCGATGCTCGCGGGTTTTCCCCAGAACGTCACCAAAGAGTCGACCGAGTCGCCCGGCACGAGCCGGCGAAACGACGCGCGCGCGGGGGACGGCACGGAACGCGCGTCGGCAAAGAGCTTGCGGATGCGCGCGAGATACGCGTCGGCCTTTTTCTCTTCCCCGAGGGATTTCATCATTACTGCAAGGTTAATCGCGATGTCGCGCGAGTCGCACGGGTATCCCGCGCGAACGATACTCGACGCCTCGGGACTGGCTTCCGCGTTCCCGTACGCTTTTTTTCGGTCTTCAAGTCCCACGGCGAATCGTTCGGCGAGATTTCGCGCGCGGGCGCGGTCCGTTCCCGAATAGAAGAGCAAGGCCGCCAGGTTTGCGCGCGCGACGGGCGAGTCTCCGTCTCCCTCGCTTTCGGCGGCGCCGAGGGCTATCGCGAGCGCTTTTTTTCGTTCGTCGTTCGTGGGGGCAAAGGCAAGAAGCCGCGCGTACGAAGAGTCGAAGGCGCCATCCGACAGGGTCGCTCGGGCGCGTCGATACGAGTCAATCGCGAGCGAGAAGGCTTCGGCGTCTCCGGGTACCGGCACCGGGTTTGCGAAGGCCCGCGCCATCGCCGCAGGGGTTCCCGACTTTGTCGTCATCTCCGACGCATGCGAAAGAAAGACTTCGGATGAGCGATCTAGCTCGGCGGCAACGGGAATATGCGTTATCAGCATGGTCTCGCTCGGAGAGACGGTTGAGAGCCATTTACGATGGAGCGCGAGCGCCTGAAGCCGCCTGAGATACGGTATGTCTCCCGCCATGGCGGCGACTGCCTCCGCGGACGCGAGTATGTCGCGCGTTTCAGAGCTGACGGCCGTGGCCTGTAGCAGGGCCGCAAGCTCCGCGGAAAGCCTCGTTATCGATTCGGACGAGGACGCGAGCGAGGCAAGCCGCTTCGAAGGAGCGGGGAAGCGAGACGCCCAATCCTTCAGCGCGGGGGGTACTCCGGCTCGCGATAACTCCGTAAGCCACGTCTCAAGGTATTTCGTTTCGTATCCCGCGAGCGTAAGCATCACCGCGGTCATGCGGTCCACGGACGACCTGTCAGGTCGCGTTTCGTTTGGCCGCCCTTCTTTGCTCAAGACGAAGCCAAAGTCCAATGCCGTTTCCGCCGCGAGCGGCGCGAGAAAGGGAAGCAGAGCCTCTTCGCGCTCTCGCTCGAGCGAGCGGACGCGTCGCGCCGAGGAGGCCATTCGGTCAAAGAGAATCACGTCGATATGGTCTAAAAGACCCGTCGACAACAAGACCGTGCCGTCCGGGAACAGTCGCGCGACGATGGAGTTCGAACGGAGATAGCGCACCTCGAGCCGTCCGCGATGGAGTTCCGTTTTTCTGAAGAGCATGAAGAGCGTCTCATTGACGGATCGGGGCCAATCGCCCAATTCGGCGAGCGGTACCTCGTCGGGAAGGTAGCCACGGAGTTCCTGCGCGGCGGAATCCGCGTAGTTTTTTCGGGCCTCGGCCTCGGTGAGCGATACGAGGGGATGAATCGAGAGAACGCATGTCGCGACAAGGGCCGCGAGCGGTTTGATGGCGATGTGCATACGCAAACAATAACACACCAGTAGGCTTAAGGCAACGAAACGTATATACTTCTTTTTCTTATGGACAAGGTATACCTTAAAACGCGCGAAGAAGAGCGCATTCAACTCGGGCACCCCTGGGTGTTCGACAACGAGATCGGCCGCTATCAGGGTGACTGCGTTTCCGGCAAACCCGTCGAGGTTCTGACGAAGTCAGGACAATATCTCGGCACCGGAATCATGAATCGCGCATCCAAGATTTGCGTGCGCATTTTCACAAAACGGCGCGACGAGGCGATTGACCGGGATTTTTTCGCACGGCGCGTTCGCGAAGCGCTGAGCCTCAGATCGACGCTCTACGCGGAACGAGACTCGTACCGACTGCTCTTTGCGGAATCAGACCTCGTTCCGGGCCTCATCGTCGATCGTTTCGTGGACGATGAGGGCAAGATTTGGCTATCGGCGCAGTTTTTAACCCTCGGCGTCGACGTTTTTCGCGACGATATCATCGCCTCTCTCGCCGAAGCGACCGGAGCCGCGGGGATTTTCGAGCGGAGCGACGTGCATGTTCGCGCCCTCGAGGGGCTCGAAGAGCGAAAAGGCTGGGTATTCGGTTCCGGCGATCCGGTAATTATTATCCGCGAAAACGGATTATCCCTCCTCGTCGATCTCGAAAAAGGGCAGAAAACCGGCTATTTTCTCGACCAAAAGTCAAATCGCGCGATCGTCGCGTCGTTCTCTCGGGGTAAGCGCGTGCTTGATGCCTTTACCCATACGGGCGGTTTCGCGCTCAACGCATGGAAGGGCGGGGCCGTTTCGGTCGAAGCGGTCGATATCTCCGAAGAAGCCGTGGCCACAGTACGGGAAAACGCCGCGCGGAACGGCGCCGATTCCGTCGTGACGGCGAAGGTCGCCGACGCATTCGCCCTTTTAAAGGAATATGACCGCGAAGGCAAGCGTTTTGATCTTGTCGTGCTCGACCCGCCGGCCTTCACGAAAAGCGCGAAGATGGTCGACAAGGCGTATGGCGGTTACAAGGAAATAAACTTACGCGCGATGAAGATCGTAGAATCAGGCGGATACGTCGTTACCTGTTCCTGCTCGCACTTCTTCGGTCCCACGCACTTTTATCGCATGATTCAAAACGCGGCGCGCGACGCGAAGCGCACCGTTCAGATCGTCGGGTCCTACGGTCCCGGCCCCGACCATCCTTCCTTGCTCGGGTATCCCGAATCGGAATATCTCAAATGCGTCGTGCTGAGGGTATGGTAGGCGAGCTCTGCGTCGTCGTGTTGGGCGCCACGGCGACCGGCAAGACTTCCGTGGCCTGCGCTCTTGCGCGACGGTTCTCAGGCGAGATCGTATCGGCCGACTCCCGGCAAATTTATCGCGGGCTTGACCTCGGCTCGGGCAAGGACCTCGCGGAGTACGGTGACGTACCGCATCATTTGATCGACGTCGCGAGCCTGCCCGACGAGTACAACGTGTACTCATATCAAAAAGATGCGTATGCGGCGATCGCTGACGTGCTTTCGCGGGGCAAACTTCCCATCGTAGCGGGAGGGACCGGGATGTATCTTGACTCCGTCGTGCGCGGATACCGGTTCGCCGATGCCCCGCCCCGTCCTGAGCTTCGAGCCGAACTCGACGCCCTGTCAATCGAAGAACTTGCCGAGCGGCTCGTCTCGACGGGCGCGCGAACCCATAACACGACCGATTACGAGGATCGCGCACGGCTCATTCGCGCGATTGAGATCGCCGAGGCCGCTGAGGCCTCAGACGCCGCTGAGGCCTCAGCGGTCGCATCGGAAGCCTCGACCTCCGGAGATCGGCCCGCCATCCAGCCCTTCGTCATCGGCATTCGGTATCCGCGTCCGGAATTGCGCAGGCGCATACGCGCGCGGCTTCTCGAGCGAATCGACGCCGGAATGGTCGACGAGGTGCGGGGCATTCATGCCTGCGGCGTGTCATGGGAACGGCTCGAGCGCCTTGGCCTTGAGTATCGGTTTACGGCCGAATACCTGCAAGGTAAGATACCGAACGAACGCGACTATATAGAAGGGCTCACGGTCGCCATTTGCCGGTTCGCGAAGAGGCAGGAAACCTGGTTCAGGGGAATGGAGCGGAAGGGAGTTTCGATTCGCTGGATAGACGGCGGGGATATAGAAACGGCGATCGAACTCGTGTCCGACCGCCGTTCTGTAAGGTAGTTTCTCGTCGAGGTCGGCTTTACGCGATCGCGAAGGCTGCGGCTTCTTCCATTTCCAGCAAGTATCCCGTGCGTAGGCAGCTTTCGAAGAGCGACCGGCTCATGAAGTCGTCGATGATCTTTTCGTATCCGTCTTGGTCGCGATAGATGCGAACCATGAATCCCTCGTCGTTTTCTTCCAAAACCGAAAGGTAATCGCTTGAGCCGGACAAGCCTCTGATATAGTAATTTTTCACGATAACCCCCAGATGCTTATATTTTCGGGTAACGGGACGCGATCTTTAGCGATATAATCGTAGTATGTACTCAGACGCTCACATTCATCTCTTCGATCTCGCGTCCTCGCTGGGGAATGACCCCGTACTCGTTCCCGGCTCGGTCGTGTGCGCCTCTTCCTGGCATAGGGAGGAGTTCGAGTGGCATGAGCGATTCGCCCGCGCCCATCCCGGCTCGGTCATTCTGTCCTTTGGCATACATCCGCAAAATCCGGACGACGCGGGATTCGGCTTTCTTTCGGAGCTTGTCAGAGACGGGCGGATTTCCGCGATCGGGGAGTGCGGCTTCGATCGGTTTACCGGGGAATTTCGCGCGGACGAAAAGAGGCAGCGCGCGGTCTGGGACGAGCAGGTTCTTCTCGCGCGGAATAGCGGCCTTCCGCTCGTCGTGCACGCGCGAAAGGCGATGGAGCTTTTGTTCGCGGACTCGAAAAAACTATCGGCCTTGAGCGCCGTGATCTTTCATGGTTGGCCCGGGTCTCCCGCTGAGGCCCGCGCCTTCGGTAAACGGGGCGTAAACGCCTATTATTCCGCGGGGAAGGGGCTGTTGCGGGGAGATCGCTCGCTTGCGGAAACCGTTGCGTCGGCGCCCGTCGAGCGGCTTCTTACCGAGACCGACGCCCCGTGGATGACGCTTCGCGGAGAGGCGTTTTCGGCGCCCGCGGACATCGCGTCCGTCACGGCGCGCGTCTGCGAGATACGGAACGCGGACGAAGCCGAGATGAGGGAAATACTTCGCGTTAATTTCAGGAAGGCGTTTTCAGTTTCTGGATAATCTCGGCCATTTCCGCCAGGACGAGCGAGGTTTCGCGCGCTATGGAAGCGGCTAAATCGGCGTAATCGGCGGTTTCGTCCGAGCGAAGGCCAGACTCGAGCTTTCCCGCGAGGGACGCGAGTCCGTCCGCGCCGACGGTAAGCGCCGCGCCCTTAATCTTGTGGGCGAAATAAAGCGCCTTTTTCGGATCTCCCGCGGCGAAGGCGGCGGCGATTCCCTGTGAGTCGACATTGCCCGATTCAAGGAAAGCCTCGCCGATCTCAAGGTAGATATCGACCTCGTTGTCAAACCGCTCGAGCGCGCCTTCGATGTTAATGGTTGCCATTATTTCAGTTCCCCTTTTTTCGCGAAGAAATCCTCTCCGCGGCCATTAATGATGACGAAGGCCGGCATGTCGCGCACGGTTACGAGCCGTACGGCCTCCATGCCAAGTTCGGGATAGTCCAGGACGCGCGAATCGACGACGTGGCGTTCAGCGATAAGGGCCGCGATTCCTCCGGGCGTTCCGAGGTACACCGAGCCGAAAGCCGCGCATGCGGATCGCCACGCCTCGCTTCTGTTTCCCTTCGCTATGGTAACGAGCGCCGCCCCGCGACTCATGAGCTCGTCGGCGTACTCGTCCATTCTGCCCGCCGTCGTCGGGCCAAAGCTTCCGATAGCGCGTCCTTCCGGGGTCTCGGCCGGACCTGCGTACATGATCGGATAGCGCATCGCGTAGTCGGGAAGCGCTTCTCCCGCGCGGATGCGCTCTCGCCAGCGGGCATGAGCAGCGTCGCGCGCGACGAGGAGCGGCCCCGTGACGAGCACGGGCGTGCCGGGGGAAGCGTTCGCAAGGCGCGCGCACAGAGACGCGACGCCGTCTGATGTGTCGACTCTGATCGCGTCGGGACTGACGGAGCGGCAAGCGGACGCTACGTCGACGAGACCGGGAATCGATTCGGGGTTTGTGACCGTTCGCTCGAGCCAAACGCCGTCTGCGTCGATGCGCGCGAGCAGGTTTCGGTGCGCGACGCACGACACCCCGACGGAAACGGGAACGCTCGCCCCGTGTCTCGGCAGGCGAAGCACGCGCGCGGATGTTGCGAGCGATCTTCCGCCGAACTGTGCGCCGAGGCCCGTATCCGACGCGATCGATAAAACCTCGCGCTCCAGCATTTCATCGCGTTCCGGAGTGACGCCCATGACGCGGTAATCGAATCCGTCGACCGCGTCGTCGAAATATCCCGCGGTTGCGAGCTTAAGCGCGAGGAGGTTTTGTTCCGGGCTTATGCCCCCCACGACGACGGAAATCGCGTACGGCGGGCAGGCCGCCGTACCAAGGGCGAAAATCTTTTCACGGAGAAACGCGGAAAACGCCGAAGGCTCGAGTACGGCCTTCGTCGCCTGCGTGAGTGAGGTCTTATTCGAGGAACCGCCGCCTTTCGCGCAAAAAAGAAAACGATAGGCTGGCTTTGAACCGGGCGCGGGTACCGTGGCGAATATGGACGTTTGCGCGGGGCTATTGTCGCCCGGATCGCGTTCTTCGAAAAAAGAGTCGGGTAGGGTCGTCGAATACCGAAGCGACTTCTGTTTCCATGCGGCCAGCGCCCCGTTGCCGATCGCGCTCGCGTCGTCCTGTCCCGTCAGGATTCCCTCGTCTTTCCAGGCGAAGACTTGGGCAGTCCCGGTATCCTGGCAGAGCGGAAGCTCCCCGCGCGACGAAATAATCGCGTTTTCGAGAAGGTACGCGGCGACGAGTCGGTCGTTTTCGCTAGCCTGCGGGTTTTCGCCGATTTCGACGAGATGATCGAGATGCGTACGCTTCAGGGTGAAGGACAGTCGCTCAAAGGCGGCCTGTGCGAGATGCGGAAGCGTGTCTGGCGCGAGTATCGGGAAGTCCGGGGATATTCCCTCAATACGGTCGAATTCCATAAGATGTTACAGTATAGCCCGGGAGTTGTTATTTTGCTATACTGAAAAAAATTCCGATAGGAGTGTCTCCATGTCGTTTTTGATACTTGGGTGCGTAATCCTCTCAGCGCTGTTTTCCGCCGTCTCCTTTAGCGTTCCGCTCACCGAATCGATCGGGGGCTTCCTCCTCGCAGCCGGCTTTACTGCCGTGTTCGCCGCTATCTCTTTTCGCTTTCGACTCGCTCCGAACCGAAAGCGCCTCGGGGCGTACCGAAAGGCGCTCGAGTACCTGCCGTTCGTTCTCTTCGCGGCATTCGTGATGCGGCGTTCCGGGGGAACGGAAAGCTCATACGCCATCGACGTCGCGTCCGCTCTTCTCTGGGTGGCTGTCGTCGTGGCGACCTTGGTGACGCAATACCGGCTTTCGGAAAAACGGGTGGCCAAGCACTTCCCCGGGCTTGGTACCGTCGGAGAAGGCCCGAAATCGGCCGTCCGCCATGCCCTTGAATGGATCGACGCGCTCGTTCAGGCCGCGTGCCTCGTGCTCATAATCAATTTGTTTTTCTTTCAGCTCTACGCCATTCCCTCGGAGTCGATGGTTCCCGAGTTCATGATCGGGGATCGCGTCGTCGTCGTGAAGACGCCGTCCGGGCCGAAGTTTCCCCTTACCGAGGTCGGCATTCCCAGGATGCGCGACTACGCGCGCGGGGACATCGTCGTGTTCAATAATCCGCATTACAACGACACGCGCGAGGCGCGCGTGACGTCTTTCGCGTCTCAGCTCGTTTATATGCTCAGTTTCACTGCGATCAACATTAACCGCGACGAGTTCGGACGCGTTAAGGCCGATCCGCTCGTCAAGCGCGTCACGGGCGTACCCGGGGAAAAACTGATGATGGTGGACGGCGTGCTGTACGCGAAGCGCGCGGGCGATTCGGATTTCTCGCCGGTCGCCGAGGACGCCACGTGGGCAACGTGGGACGTCGCTTCCCTCCCGAGGTCGGAACTCGCCCTCGTGAAGGGCATTCCCCTCACGAAGGATGCTTTTGCCGAAGTCACTTCTATTGAGTCAAAACGGGCTAGCCTTGATCTCGCCGACTCCCGTCGCGAGGCCGAGGCCATCGTAAGGCGCTTTGCCTCGCTGAAGCGAACGCCCGATACGGTCGTCGTCGCCCCGGAGCTCTTTCCGCGCGCGCGCTTTGAAATCGTGTCGCTCTTTCAGTCAAGCGACGACGTCGCGCGCGTCCTTTTGACGACGAACGGCGGGTATCTCTGGTTCCGGGATTTTATGACGAGTTGGGCCTCGACGCCGGGACGCGCGAATCTGTACGCTGACCGATCCGAGCGGCTGAACGTCATGCTCAAGCTCGCTTTCGGCCGTCTCGTCGTCAGGAACGCCGAGCTTTTTGTCGCGAACGTGACGGCGGGCGAGTATACATCCGACGCGGTTCGAAACGAGCTTCTCTCGGAAGCCGAGACGTATCGGTTCTATCTCGAGAAGAACGATCAGAGAAACATGGGCGAGTTTCCCTCAGGCGACGGGGAGTACATTCCGGAAAACTGCTTTTTCATGATGGGAGACAATCGCTTTAACTCGCTCGACATGCGTCATTCCTATACGATGCGTCTCGCGCCCGTCGATCCCGACGACGCGTATTCTTTTCTTTATAGATCGAATATCGAGCCGCAGTACGTTCCGGTCAATCGCATTCTCGGCGCGGCTTCGTTCAGATTCTGGCCGCCTTCGCGCATTGGCGTTACCGAGTAGGGGCCCAGGGAGGCGTTTCGCCTGACGCAAGCGCCTCGGAGATTGCCCCCGTTCCCGCGATAACCTCGAATCGTTCCTCGGGCATGACGCGTTCAACTAGCCAGAGCCCCTTAATGAGCCGCACGGTTACCTTGTCGCGATGGCGATAGACCGTCAGCGGCTCTTCGGCCTCGGTCGGTATCCATCCAGAGTCTCGCGCGTCGTTCTCGATCGCGGGAACCCACAAGTAGAGCGACACGCGAAAGTTCGCTGCGTCTTCGCTCGAGTCGAGTTCCTCGACGCTCAGGCCCGTCACGCCGAACACGCTTTGTCCTTTTTTCGGTCCATTTAGCGCGAGATCGCCCGGGGTTACGAGCGACGCGCTCGCCTCGTAGTTAAGCCGCATCCTCGTCGAGACGAAGAGCGTGCTCGCGAGCGTGTCGTAATCGTTTTTGGCGCCCCTAGCTCCATACGAGCCGATGCGCGCCGTGTCGAGCTCGCCGATGGCCTCGTAGTAGCCGAGAACCACCTCGCGCGGCGACATTCCCTTCGTCGTCGGCCGGCCCGCCGCGTCGCGCGCCCAGCTTATGGCGAAGGCCGCCATGGCCGTGAGCGCTATTGCCGCGATGGCAAGCGCGCGACCGCGTACGCGAAAAAAGTCTGCGCGCTTCGCGCGGGACATGCGGCCACGAACGATCCGCTCGCGCGTTCGCGAGACCTCGGTGGAAGCGCCGGAGCCGCCCCGAGAGGGGTCGAGCACGGATCGATAATCCTCGCCAAAGGCAAGCAAGGTATCGAGCGAGGTCGCGCGGGCGATCGTGACGAGGGCGTTGACGCAGTCCGCCGCGGGCCTTCGCACCGAGGCGTTTTCGAGTTCGACGGGAACGAAGTCCGCGGCTCTCATAAGCCGGGCGATGGCGTCCGCGACTTCGTGCGCGTCGAGGTCGCGCGAGTGAACCGCCTCGAAGGGCGACTTTCCGCTCATAACGCGATAGGCGAGGGTTCCGGCCATAAAACCGAACCGACGCGACTCGTCGCGATCCTCGTCGGGAAAGGTCCATAAAAGACGCTCGCGCGCGACGTATTGGGCCCCGCGAGCTTGAAGGGACCGCGCGTAGAGACCGGTGGGAAGGACGAGAAACCCGCCGTCGGGCGATGCGAGAATACCGCCGGGGCCGTTGGCGACGGCGGCCGCTCTCGCCTCGCGTCCAACCGCGCCATACGAGGCGACACGCTCGAAAAACGCGGTGAAACGGTAAAAGGCGGACCAAGCCGCCTCGACGTCGTCGCCTTCGATGAGCGAAAGAAGCGTCGTTCCGCCGAACGCGGGACCGTAGGCGACCATGGTTTCCTCGGCCGTTCCTTCGCGGTCGCAGATCGTACCCGAAACGGACCAGCGGGAAATTGTTCCGTCGAACGCAAGGGCGTAGCCCTGCTCAATGAGGGTTTCGTGCATGCGGGTCTTCGCGAAGTCGCGCGCCGAAAGGCCAGAGTCAATCGTCGTTCTTCGCGTCCCGTCTATCGCGCGTTCGCCTGAAATTATCATCGTTATCTGCCGTTCGGGGAGTACAAATATTTGAAGTACTCCATATCCGTGGACATGATCTTGTCAAAGGTCGGCATCGTCGTGCGATAGGTCTCGATGCTTTTCCAGAAGCTGTAGAACTCGGGGTCCTTGCTGTAGGCGTCTGCGTAGATGCGCGAGGCCTCGGCGTCGGCGTCGCCCTTAATCCGTTCCGCGCGGTTATATGCCGTGGAGAGGAGGGTCTTGCGTTCGTTTTCGAGTTTACCCATCCATTCGGCCTTTTTGCCCTCTCCCGTCGAGCGGAAGGTTTGCGCAATCTGATTTCTTTCCTTTATCATGCGGTTGTACACGCTCTCGGTCAGCTCGTCGGAATACCTTATTTGCCGCGGCACGATATCGATGAGCTCAATGCCGAATTCGGGGACCTTCGTTCGCGCGATGTCGGCCATTTCACCGCTCAGCGCCCGCCGTCCCCGCGAGATCGTCTCGTATTTTATTTTTTCCCCGGTGATTTGGCTCAGCTGTACTTCTTCCGCATCGGCGCCCAGCGCGAAGTTTTCGCGATGCTGCAGCTCGTTGATGATGTTGGAATTGCGCACGACGTCATTGAGGCTCGAGGAGGTGATAACCGTCCGCACGGCCGAGTCGATGACGTCGCTGAGGCGCGAGTACGCCGCTTCGACCGAGGTGACCGATTCGTAGAATTTCACGGGATCGGAGATGCGCCACCGGCTCGTCGTATCGACGATGATGAACTGGTTTTCCTTTGTGGGGATGCGCTGGGAATCTCCCTCAAGCGACATGACCTTTCGCGGATACTTGACGACCGAGTCGACGAAGGGCGCGCGCGTATGAAGGCCCGCTTCGGACGATGACGCGACGATCTCGCCGAACCGGGTAATGACGACTTGCTCGCCTTCGCTGATGACATAGAAAGGATTGACGAACAGCGCGAAGACGATAGCCGCTAGTGCTATGACGATGATGCGTGATGATGTTTGTTTCATCGGGAAGCCCCCTTGTCGAGCGTCTTGAGCGGGAGGAAGTTTTCGAGTTTTTTGTCGACCAAGGTTGTGCCGCGCTCGGAAGAGAACAGGGCTTCGATCGTTTCGAGGTAGAGCCGCCGCCTTGTCACGTCGGGCGCCTTTCGGTACTCGGCAAAAACGGAGTTGAAGCGGGCGACGTCGCCCTGCGCGCGGTTTACGCGCTCCGCGGCGTAGCCTTTCGCTATCTGTACCAGTTTTTCGGATTCGCCCGCCGCCTTCGGTATCTCGGCGTTGTACGCTTCCTTTCCCTCGTTGATGAGGCGGTTCATGTCCTGAATCGCCTTGTTGACGTCCTCGAAGGCTTCCTGCACGCCGGCGGGCGGCACGATGTTCTGGAGTTGGACGTTTATTACCGTCACTCCGAGGTCGAACTCTCGAAGTTGCTCGTTCATCATCGAGATTGACGCGTTTTCGATTGCCGGGCGCTCGGGCCCGATGACGTCGAGGATCGCTCGGTCCCCGACGAGGGTGTTGATGACCGACTGGGACACGTCCCGGATGGTCGATCGTCTGACGTTTTCGTGGACGTTAAAGAGCCAGGCGCGCGGGTCATTGATGCGGTACTGGATGATCCATTCGACGTCGACGATGTTGAGGTCACCCGTCAGCATCGTCGTTTCCTGCGTGATGTTATTTTCATACACGTTCGTGGAGCCGCTTTGCACGGTCCTGAAACCGAATTGCTCGGTTTGAATGGCCTTGGAGGGCACGTTAAAACTACGGTCGATTCCGAGGGGGAGCTTGAAGTGAAGCCCGGGTCCGACCGTCGTGCGATACCGGCCGAAGCGCGTTACGACCGCGTCCTCGGTTTGATCCACCACGAAAAAGCCCGTAAACGCAAGGGCTAAGGCGGCAATGACGGCCACTCCAAGCGTAACCAACGATGAAGAGGGGCGAGATGCCCTTTGACCGGGATTCATTTCCATAGTTCCTCCGTTTTCGTAGGTAAAATGTAGCCATAATCCGGGACATGGGCAAGGTCGTCTTGAATAATCGGCGTAAAAGTTCTATTGTAATCGTATGATTTTTCCACTGGAACAGCTTGTAGAATTCACGGGTAACGTGTACGAAGTGACCTGCGCCTCTATCCGCCGGGCATACCAGCTCTCGATGGTTCGTGACCCAGAAATCGAGGATAATGACGGAAAGGTCGTCTCCCTCGCGGCCCATCAGGTATTCACCAAGACGGTGGAATACCAGATCGAAAAGTAGCACTACCCACCTATCCCGATGGATCGATCGCCGGAAATTCCGGTACTCGTCATCTTCGGTTCGACCGCGTCTGGCAAGACGGCTATCGCGGAGCGCGTGTTTGCCGATGAGGGTCCCTTTGCCGGGCTCATCGGCCTCATTAGCGCCGATTCCATGCAGGTGTACCGCGGCATGGATATCGGTACGGCTAAGCCAAATCCCTCCCTGTTGCAGCGCCTTCCCCACGAGCTCATTAACGTTCGGAACCCTTCGGATCAGTTTTCTGTGGCTGATTTCGTCTCTCTTGCCGATGAGGCGTGCTCCCGGATTCACTCGAGCGGACGGGTTCCCGTTATTCTCGGAGGAACCGGTTTTTATATTCGAAATTTCCTGTATGGCCTTCCGGTAACGCCTCCTTCGGACCCCGACATTCGCGCGAAGCTTCAAGAGCGCCTCGCCTGCGAGGGTTCAGCCAGCTTATATGCCGAACTTTTTGCGAGAGATCCAAAGCGCGCCTCTGCTTTACACCCGAACGACGGGTACCGCATTACCCGCGCCCTCGAAGTATGCGCGGTTTCCGGGACAACTTTTGAGTCTTTTGCGCTTCCCACGTCGTTTCGTCCGGGCTATCGGTTCCTCGTTCTCGTGCTGACTCGTGACCGGAGTGACTTGTATGATCGCATTGACCGTCGCGTCGACGAGATGTTCTCGCAAGGGCTTGCGGACGAAGTCGCGCGCCTCGTGGCCGCGGGATATGGCCCTGATGACCCGGGGATGCGGGCAATCGGCTATCGGGAGTTTTTTGACGGAAACGACCTTAATCGGGATAGTTTGGCCGTCAAGGCCTGCGTTGCGGCAAATACGAAACAGTACGCTAAACGGCAGGAAACCTATGTACGATCGCTCCCTGGGGTTGTTTCGGTGCCGGCGGACGCGTTTGGCGCGGTTTCTTGGATTATCGGGGATTTCCTTGCATCGCCTTCCGGTACTTGACTGGCATCCCGACAAACGATATTATATCTAGACTTTATCGATAAGGAGTGCCGACGTGCCCTGCGGAAAAAAAAGAAAACGCCAGAAGATCGCGACGCATAAGCGGAAGAAAAAACTCAGAAGAAACCGGCACAAGAAGAAATAACGCTTACCGGGCTATACTGGGCGCTCGCGCCTGACTGCCCGGAGGCTATCGACTCGGGTACCGGCGAGTTTTCGCGTTCGGGACAGGCGGCGCGCCGTCGTCCCCGAAACGGCCACAGCGCCTACAGGGACCGCGAACGCATGAGTTCGCGGTCTTTTTTTTTGCCGTTTGATATGGTATACTTCGCTCCTATGACTCGATCCATTCTTGCCGGGATCCATTCTCCCGATGATCTCAAGCGCATATCCGCGCGCGATATCCCGGCCCTTTCTGCCGAAATTCGCAAGGTAATTATCGAAGCGGTCGGTTCTAATGGCGGTCATCTTGCCAGCAACCTCGGGGTCGTAGAGCTTACGCTTGCCCTTCATCGTTCCTTTACCTCGCCGACCGACGCAATCGTGTGGGACGTCGGTCATCAATGCTATACCCATAAACTGATAACCGGGCGCGGCGAGCTTTTTTCGTCTATCAGGAAAAAAGACGGAATTTCGGGATTCCCGAAGCGCGCCGAAAGTCCCCATGACGCGTTTGATACCGGCCATTCCTCGACTTCGATCTCCGCCGCGCTCGGCCTCCTCCTTGCCCGACGCGCGAGGGGCGAGCTGGGGAAGGTCGTCGCCGTAATCGGCGACGGCGCGCTGTCGGGCGGCATGGCCCTCGAGGCGCTTTCGCACGCCGGGCAGGGCGCGAACGATCTCGTCGTCGTGCTCAACGACAACAAGATGTCCATCAGCAAAAATACCGGCGCGCTTTCGGAGTACTTAAGTCGACTGACGATGGGCGCCCATTACCAACGCTTTCGCCAACGGGTCGATCGGGGAATCGGTCTCATTCCCGTTTTCGGAGATAGGCTGATACGCCTCGTGTACCGCATCAAACGCGTCATTAAGGCCGCGCTCTTCAAGGATAATCTTTTCGTCGATCTCGGATTCGAGTACGTCGGCCCGCTCAACGGGCATAACGTCGAGGAACTTGAAAAAGTGTTTCGCGACGTCAAGGCGCTCAGGCGTCCCGTCGTCGTGCACGTGCAGACAAAAAAGGGCAAAGGCTACAGCCTCGCTGAAAACGATCCTGCGACGTTTCATGGCATTGGGCCGTTTTGCATCAGCGATGGAAAGGTCGAGAAATTCGACACGACGAGTTTTACCGAGGCGTTCTCCCGGGCGATGCTCGAGGAAGCGGCGAACGATGATCGAGTCATCGCCATCACCGCGGCCATGGCGAAGGGTACGGGCCTCGCCGCGTTCCAGCATCGGTATCCGGACCGTTTTTTTGACGTCGGAATCGCGGAACAGCACGCCGTCACGTTTGCCGGCGGTCTCGCCGCGGGCGGGATGAAGCCCGTCGTCGCTATTTACAGCACGTTCATGCAGCGCGCGGTCGATCAGCTCATTCACGACGTGGCGCTTCAGCGCCTTCCGGTCGTGTTTGCCCTCGACCGCTCAGGGCCCGTCCCCGACGACGGCGAGACCCATCAGGGCCTCTATGATATTGCCTTGTTTCGCCCGATCCCGGGCCTTTCGATACTGTGTCCTGCCTCGGCGGCAGAACTGCGCTCAATGCTTTCGTGGGCGCTCGGGAGCGATGGGCCGGTCCTTATCCGCTATCCGAAGTCGGCTTGCCCGACAGAACAACCCGCGTTTCTCACTCCCATCGAGTCGGGGCGGGGCGTGTTCGTTCAGCGGGATGGCTACGATACTCTGCTTATATCCACCGGCGGCGCTTACGCCGAGATTCACGAGGCGTCAAACCTGCTTGCCCGCTCCGGCACGCCCGTCGATAGCCTCGTGCTTCGTTTCGTGAAGCCCTTTGACGAGGCTTGGTTTCTGTCAGCCGTCTCGGGCTATCGCAATATCGTCGTCGTGGAAGACGGCGCGTACTCGGGCGGTGTCTCAGAGTTGATCGCTTCGCTCGTTGCGCGACAGGTCCCGGAGATAGCCGTGGAGACGCATGCTTTCGATGACGTGTTTTATCCCCAGGGAACCCGCCAGGAGATTCTCGCCTCCGCGGGCCTCTCTCCCGATCATATCGCCGATTCGGTGCGCCGACTTCGCGCCGGCGTGTCCAAGGGTAGCCGTTCGTGAGCGTCTCCCTCTCGCTTCCCCGCGACAGAATCCTTGCGACCGAGTTACCGGCCGCGGTGTTCGGTATAGTAAACGCGACGCCCGATTCTTTCTGGGAAAAAAGCCGCGCGAAAACGGTCGAGAGCGGAATCGAGCGGGCGCTCGCGATGGCGGAGCAGGGCGCCGACTGCGTCGATATCGGCGGGGAATCCTCTCGGCCGGGCTCTGACTATGTCTCTCTTGACGACGAGCTCGAACGCGTCATTCCGCTCATTGAGGGAATTCGGGCGCGAAGCGACGTACCCATCTCGGTCGACACGAGAAAGGCGCGCGTCATGGAACGCGCGTATGAGGCAGGCGCCGATATTCTCAACGATATTTCGGCTCTTCGTGACGACCCAGAAATGCCCGCGCTCGCCGCACGCTTAGGTATCCCGGTTATTTTAATGCATATGCAAGGCGTCCCGCTCACGATGCAGGAGAGCCCTTCGTACGGGGACGCCGTCCGCGAGATACGCGAATGGCTCCTCGACCGCGCCCGGGCCGCCCGCGAGGCGGGGATACGCGCCGACCGCATCATCCTCGATCCCGGCATCGGCTTCGGCAAGCGGCACGAGGATAATTGCGCCCTTATCGCGGGTCTTGCGGAAATCGCCGACGGGGGGTACCCTGTGCTCATGGCCCTTTCGAGAAAAAGCACGATCGGGATCATGACTGGGCGGGACGCGGATTCGAGGCTTGCGGGATCTCTCGCGGCCAATCAGTATGCAATCATGTCGGGAGCGACGTACGTGCGCGTCCACGACGTCGCGGAAACCCGCGATATGCTCAAAGTTGTACAGGAGATACGCGCGCGTGGAATTCATTAAAAATGCGGGGTTGCTGTACGCGGCGATACAACCCTTTCTCGATGTGACTATTCTCGCCTTTCTCCTGTATGTGTCCTATGGGATTCTCGTAAAGACGCAGGCCATTCAGCTTTTGAAGGGCGCGGTATCCCTCCTTCTCGTATACGCCATTGCGTTCTTGATGAGGCTTAACACGCTGCTGTGGCTCCTCAATATCCTCGCGCCCGGCCTTCTCATCGGCGTCGCGATCGTCTTTCAGCCTGAGCTGAGAAAAATATTCCTCAAGATCGGCCAAAGCGACTGGCTCAGGATGGGCAAACGCTCCAAGCACAGTCACCTCGACTCGCTTTTAACCGCTTCCGAGATACTCTCGAACCGGAGGCGCGGAATGCTTGCCGTTCTCGTGCGGCGCAATGGGCTTCGCGACATCGCCGAGTCGGGAACGAGGCTAAACGCCGATCTTTCATCGAGCATACTCGTGACGATATTCGGACATGACACTCCGTTGCACGACGGCGCCGTGATTATTCAGGGCGGTAAGGTCGTGGCCGCCGGTTGCTTCCTTCCGCTTTCCGAACAGCAGGATATACGAAAGACCTTTGGCACGCGACATCGCGCGGCTCTCGGGCTTTCCGAGGAGACCGATGCGGTCGTGCTCGTCGTTTCCGAGGAAACGGGCGCGATCAGCCTGGCGTACGACTCGAAGCTCTACTACGACCTTACGTCCGCCGAGATTACGCGGCTCCTCGAGGGCTTACTTGATCTCGGCGCGGAAGCGGCGGGCGCGGAGGTGGTCGAAAATGACGATTAAGGTATTGTCGGAGAAACTTCTCGAAAACTGGCCCGCAAAGGTCGTCTGTCTCGCGTTGGCGCTATTGCTCTTTTTGTTTTATCGCATGAGCACGCTCGAGCGAAAGTTTTTTTCCGTCCCCCTTGAGATTGAGACGAACGGGGACATCGTTCCCGCGGCGCAGTATCCCAAGACGATAAAGGTGAGCGTTCGCGGCGAGGTTGACCGGATATATCCCGTTCAAGACAGTGATATCTCCGTGTACGTCGACTTGACGGGCTATTTGAAAGAAGGCGAATATCGCGTTCCCGTGCTGAGCCGATTGACCGGTTCAGTTCAGGATATTGACGCGCTCGAAATCGAGCTTGAGCCGCGTGAGATAACGCTTCGCGTGGAACATCGGGTAATCAAGCGCCTTGCGGTGAATCCCGCGTTCAAGGGGTACCCGGAGGCGGGCTACGAACTCGCCGGCTATATCATCAACCCGCAAACCATCGAGGTGTCGGGTCCCCGCGGCGTCATGGATCGGCTCACCGAACTTTCGACTGAACCGATCGATCTCGCCGGGCGAAACGTTACCTTCGAGGGTTCGATTCCCCTCGTGAACCGGAACTCCCTCGTGACGACCGGCAATAACGGAAAGATAGAATATCGCGTCACGATCGCTCAGACGACGCTTATCCGTACTTTTGAGGATGTGCCGTTTTATTTCGAAAATTTAAACCCGGCGCTTTCGGTCGTGACCGATTCGGTTTCCGGAACGCTGAGCGTTAAGGGCGGGCAAACCGAGCTCTCCGGCTGGGAACTTCCGCCGAACGCGCTGACTGTTCTGTGCGAGAACGTCACGGGACCTGGGGTCTATAGCCTTCCCGTTCACGTGATCGTGCCCGAGACCATGGAGGTCGTATCCTTCGATCCTCCCGAGGTGCAGATGACCGTGACGAGGAGGGCTCCATGATAATCGGGGTCGGACTCGACGTCGTTCACGTCAAACGCCTCATTCATTGGCAGGGGATACCCGGTCTTCTCGAGCGGTATTTCCACCCCGAGGAGCTCGCTGCCGCGATGAGCCGCGGGAGCTCGTCGATGCTTTCTTTAGCCGCGCGGTTCGCCGCCAAGGAAGCCTTCGGAAAGTCGATCGGCACGGGGCTTTCCGGAATTACGCTCAAGAACATACTCGTGCTCAATAATCATAACGGCAAGCCGTGCATGAAGCTTTTCGGCAACGCGCTCGCGGCTTTCGAGCGGGCGGGGGGAACGGCGATTCACTTGAGCCTGACTCACGAGCGAGACAACGCGCTCGCAATGGTAGTGGTAGAGGGAGGAGACGATGTCCGCAAAGAATGAAAAGGCGCCAACGATAACCTTCTACTCAAAGGATCAGACGGAATGCCCCATCTGCAACGCGCGCTTCAAGCGCGAAGAGCTTATGTCGGGTGGCGGGAGGATGATTGCGGGCGCGCTCACCGACGAGTTGCGACGCCTCTACGAGCCGTCCGCAAAGTTCGGGGAAATATTTCCCCTCGTGTACTCGCTGACGGTCTGCCCCAAGTGCCATTACGCGGCCTTTCCTCAGGATTTTTGCGTGCTCGACAAGGAGAGCCTTTCGCGGATATACGAGCACATGCGCGAAAGGTACGACTCGGTAAAGAAGCTGTTCTCGAAAATCGACTTTACCTCGGCGCGCTCGCTCGCCGAGGGCGCCGCTTCTCATTATATCGCGCTCTTTTGCTACGAGTACGTTGATTCAAAGTATTCGCCGACCATTAAGCAGGGCGTATGCGCGATTCGCGGCGCCTGGCTTTTTTCCGAGTTGGGCAAGAAATACCCCGAAGAGAATTATACCTACATCTCCGATCTGCTGTACCGCAAGGCTCTTTTTTTCTATCGACGTGCCGTGGAGCTTGAGTCAACCGGCAAAGAAATGATAGCGAACATGAAATCCTTCGGACCGGATCTTGACAAGAACTATGGCTATGACGGCGTTCTCTATCTCTGCGCGCTTCTCGAGTACAAGTACGGGTCGCGCGCGGATCCCGATCGGCGCAGGGAATCCTTGGCCGTACAGCGACGTTCCCTCGCCAAGATGTTCGGCCTCGGGAAGTCTTCGAAGACGAAACCCGGCCCGCTTCTCGAGCACGCGCGGACGCTGTACGAGCATCTCGTCACGGAGCTGAACGGCGAAGAGGACGATGAGTAAGGAACCTCAAATCGATTCGCCGCTCAGGAATGTCGCGCTTACTCTCTCGTATGACGGGACCGACTTTCTGGGATGGCAGCGTCAGAGCGGAAAGGCGAAGATCGGCAGAACGGTGCAGGAAACCGTCGAAGCGGCGCTTGAGAAAATGCACGGCCATTCCGTTCCCCTCATCGGCTCGGGCAGGACGGATTCGGGCGTTCACGCCGTCGGGCAAGTCGCGAATTTTTTCACGGATATCCGGTCCATTCCCGCCGAGCGCTTCATTCCCGCGCTCAATTCCATGCTGCCGACGGACGTTCGCGTCGTCGGCTCCCGCGAAGTCGATCCCCTTTTTCACGCGCGCTTTTCCGCGCGCTCCCGCGCGTATCGTTTTTTTCTGCATTGCGGCGCGCGCCCGTTTGCCCATGAGCTTCCCTACGTCTGGCACCTCGGGCGATGGCCCTCGCTTTCTCGGGTTAACGCCATGGCCTCACGTCTTTCGGGCGAGATCGACTGCACGACTTTCGCGGCCGCGGGGGATCAGAGCCGCAGTAAGTCCCGCTATCTTTTCGGCGCCCATTTTTTCCCGGAGGGGGATCGCCTCGTGTTCGAAATAAGCGCAAACGCCTTTTTATGGCGCATGGTGCGTTCGATCGTCGGGACTATCGTGTATCTTGACGGTAAGGGTGCCGATACGGATGAATTCGAGCGCGTGCTCCGATCGAAAGACCGCTCGCTCGCGGGGCCGACCGCCCCGGGTACCGGCCTTTTTTTGTGGAACGTGCGCTACTGAGTTCTCGTACTCGCTCTCCGTCTCGCTATAACAGGCTTTGCGGGTCTACGTCGTATTCAACGTACAGGGCGGGATTCGGTTTGTATTCGTCGCGGAACGCGCGCGCGGCTGCGACGAGGGGCGCGAGGCGGGGCCCTTTGAGGATAACCTGATGGCGATGGTTGCCCGACATGAGCGAGATGGGGCATTCCGCGGGGCCCATCACTTCCGAGGGCGCGCGTAAGAGTTCCCGTAGTATTTTCGCGGCTCCCGCGGCTCCCGTTTCGGCCTGCGTGGATTGCTTGCTCCTGAAGACGAGACGCACGAGCCTTGAAAAGGGCGGGAACCCAAGTTCCGCGCGCTGCGCGAGCTCATACGCGTAAAAGCCTTCGATGTCGCCCGTTTGCGCGAACCTGATAACCGGATTATTCGGATTCCATGTTTGCACGAGGACTCGGCCGTCGGGGAAAAACCTCCCGGCCCGCCCCGCGACCTGCATGATGAGCGCGAAGGTTCGCTCGGAGGCGCGAAAATCGGGCATGTGCAGCCCCGTGTCCGCGAGCGCGATGCCGACGAGACGCACCCCGGGAAAGTTGAGCCCCTTCGCGACCATTTGCGTGCCGAGCAGTATGTCCGTCTTGCCCTCCCGGAAGTCGGCGAGGGCGTTCTTGAGGCTATCCTTTCCCGTGAGACTGTCGGTGTCGACCCGCTGGATCGAGCAGTCGGGAAAGGCGTTCGCGATTTCTTCCTCGAGGTACTCGGTTCCGAATCCCGCATAACCGACGTCGAGCGACCCGCATTCCGGGCAGCTCGCGGGCGGCTTCGACTGCCATCCGCAATAATGGCATTTCATCACGCCCTGGCTTCGATGCCACGTAACCGGCACCGAGCAATTGCGGCAGAGAAGCTCGTACCCGCAGGTGTTACATCGGAAAAAGTGCGTGAATCCGCGACGATTGAGAAAGATGATCGACTGCTTTCCCGCCCGCTTTGCTTCGCGCATCTCTTCGAGAAGCTCGCCGGAGATGGCGCGCGTCGAGCCTGCGAGTGAGACTATTTTAATGGCGGGCGGAGCGCCGCCCGAGAGGCGCTTCGTGAGCCGATAGCAGCGCATCGACCCGGTCTGTATCTGGTGCCAAGCCTCGAGCGACGGGGTCGCGCTTCCCATGACGAGCGGACAGGATGCGAGCGCGCATCGGCGCATGGCGAGCTGGCGCGCGTGATAGCGCGGCGAGGTTCCCGACTTGTACGAGCTGTCGTGTTCTTCGTCTATGATGATGAGGCCGAGATTCGCGACCGGCGCGAAGACCGCGCTTCTCGCGCCCACCACGATGCGCGCCTCTCCGCGCCTCACGCGCATCCATTCCGTCAGACGGCGCGAGGGCGAAAGGCCCGAATGCAGCACGGCGGCCAAGGCGCCGAACCTTCGGGTAATGGCCTCCTCAACCTGATGCGTCAGCGCGATTTCGGGAACGAGGTAGATAACGTCCTTTCCCGAATCGAGCACTCGCTCGGCCGCTTGCAAAAAAACCTCGGTCTTTCCCGAACCGGTCACGCCATACAGGTATATCGCGCCGTCGCCTGATGAGGCGCCGCCTGACGTGCCGTTGCCCGATGACGCGCCTGCTCCCGACGTAACGATGCCCTCGACGGCCGTTTTTTGTTCATCCGATAAATCGGTCCTGAGCGGTGAGAAATCCGCTTCGTCTTCGGCGATTCCCTGGCTCTCTGATTCCCGCCTGCCTGAAGGTATCATGGCCGAAAGGGCCTCGCCGGCGGAACATAAATAAAACGAAGCCATCCATTGCGCGAGCTCAATTTCGCCTTCGCCGAAAATCGGCTCGCGGTCGATGACGCGCCTGACTTCCTTGATGTCCTCTGGTTTCAGCGGGAAGTCGGGCGGAAGCTCCCATTTTGCCGCGACGACAAAGCCTGAGGTCTTGCGGTTTCCGAGAAAAACCTCGACGCGGCATCCGACGTAGGCCCGTTCCTCCGGTTCCTTGAGGACGTAGGTGAACGATTGGTGCAGGGGAAGATTAAACGAGACTTCGAGCCAGAGCGGCGTCATGAGGACTCGGCCCTGCCCGCATAGTCTGCGCTCAGGGTCATCAGGCGCTCGCGAAGGGCCTTGAGGTCTTCCCAAGCCGGGCGCTTGAGAGACTCGTCGCCGAGTATATCGCTCGGATGGTAGGTCGGCATGAGCGTGATGCCGTGATACTCGTAGAAGGAACCGTGAATCGTCTCGAGGGGAGAATCGACTTCGAGGAGCGCTCGCGTCGCGACCTGGCCGAGCGAGATTATCGCGGCGGGGGAGTACAGGCGCAGGTGAGCTTCGAGCCACGGAAGGCAGAGCGAAATTTCCGAAGGCTCCGGTTCGCGGTCGCGCGGCGGGCGGCATTTCACGAGCGTCGTGATAAACGCGTTTTTCTCGCGCGTAATTCCGATGGCCGCGAGCATGCGCTCGAGGAGCTGTCCTTCGGCACCGGCGAACGGCAAGCCTGAGTCGTCTTCGGCGGCGGAGGGTCCCGCGCCGATAACCATGACGAGCGGCGAGGAAACCCCGGTTCCGCTCACGCCGTTCGTTCGGGTTTTCGAGAGGTCGCATCGATCGCAGGAGAGAATACGCGCGGTCAGCGCGTCCTCGTCAAGCTCGTCTTCGAATGTCGGCATCTCGCGTCGGATCGCGTTTCCGCCCGAAAGGAAGCATCGCGCCGTTTCGAGAAAATCGTATAATACTTCTTTTTCCTCGCGTTTCACGAGCGTCAGAATACCGCAGGACGGCGGTTTGCGCAACGGTTCGGTCCCGCCCGAGGACCACGTACCCGGCGCTTTTCCGTCTTTTCTCAGCTCTCGACGATAGCCCTGAGATGCGCCTCGTCGAGGGGCCGCGGAAAGGTTTCAAGCACCGTTTCATAGAAGGCGACGGTCTTTTTCGCGTGGGTCTCGATGGAAAATCGCTCGGAGATCGCGCGGCTTTCCGCGGCGAACCGCTCTCGAAGCGACGGGTCGTCAATGAGCGAGAGAAGGCAGTCGAGCATTTCGGTGTCGGTGTGCGCGAGATAGCCGTTGCGACCCGGAAATACCGTGTCGAAATAGCTGGAATCGAGACGCGCGACGATCGGGAGCGAGGAAATGAGCGCCTCGAGGATCGTCATCGAGTGCATCTCCGAAAGGGACGCCGTCATGAAGACGTCGCTCATGTCGTAATAGGTATGAAGGTCCGCCCAGTTGACGAAGCCGGTAAAGACGATGCGATGGTCCATTTTTTCCCGCTGTACGGTTTTACGCATCTGCTCGAGCATGGGCCCGCTTCCGACGAATATTGCCTTGACTGCGGGTCGCGCGCGAATCGCTTCAATGCAGATGTCAAGAAGCTCGAGTACCCGCTTTTCCTCGCCGATGCGCCCGACGAAGAGGAGCAGGGTATCGGCGGGATCGATTCCCCAATTGCGGCGCATATCCCGCAATTCCTGTTCTCCCGCCTTCTTCGCGATGAAGGCGTCGGTATCGACCGCGTTCGGTATTACGGCGGAGGGTATGCCGGGAAGCATGAAGTCGCTTTTAAAATAGTCTCGCGCCTTCGTTGAAACGTTGATAAGTGCGTAGAATTTTTTGAAAAGCCGCTTCACCAATCGTCGGATGGCTTTGACCGGTATGAGTCGGGCCATCGGTATGTAATAGTCGTAAAAGTCTTCCCACATCGTGTGCGTCGTGGCGATCGTGGGAATATGCATCGCCTTTCCCACGCTTTTCGCGGCGTGCGCGATGTAAAACTCCGTGTGGCTGTGAATGAGATCGATTTCATGAGCCTGAAGGAAGGCGATAATTTTTCGCTTTTGGGGAAAGCCGACGAATTGGTCGGTGCCCAGCCCGAGCGGTATCGACTTAACCCGGAAGATGCACGGGTCGTCCTCCCTGATTTTTCGTTCTTCCGCCGTCGTCTCGACGGTCACGATGACGACATGATGCCCCATCGCCTCGAGGGCTTTTCGGAGCTGTACGATAACGGTCACAATACCGCTTTTGGTCGGGACGTAGCTGTCTGAAAAGAGCGCTATATTCATCTTTTTAAGTATAGACGTTCTCGCTCGACTTTGTAAATTGGTTTTTCGCTTGTGAACGGGCGACCTTACGGGTATACTGTCGGGACGCCATGAAACAGAGAATCGCCTTTTTATACCTAAACACCGGCGGCGGCCACGTCGCCCCCGCCCGGGCGCTGTCAAAGGCCCTCAATGAGACGTATCCCGACCGAGTCGAGGCGCGTCTCTTTAACGGTTTCAGCGAGCGCATGCGTGTATGCCGCTTCTTTTTCGAGGATGGCTACAAGATATCCTCGAATTACTTCGAGGCCAGCTACGTTCTCTTTTACCGGATGACCGAGATACCTTTCGTCATGCGGGTCGGGAATTATTTCGCTTCCATACACGGAGAGAGCAATCTCGTCCGGTTCCTCCGAAACGAGCGCATCACGAAAGTCGTGTGCCTGCACGAAGTACTTATCATGATGACGAGAAAGGCAATCGATCGCGTCGATCCGAAGATTCCGCTCATTACCCTCGTGACGGACCCGTTTACCGCGCACGGCTTGTGGTTTTACGAGAAAAACATGGAACTCGTCGTTTTTTCCGAAAAACTTCGAAAAGAGGCTATCGAGCGCCATGGCTTTCCGTCCGATCGCGTGCGCCGCTTTCCCTTCATGTTCTCGCGGGCCTACGATAGGCCCTACACGGACGCGGAATGCGCGGCGGTTCGTTCTCGCCTCGGAATCCCCGCGGGACGAAAGGTCCTCCTGATCGCCGGCGGCGGCGAGGGTCTTAAGAGCGCCGATCGCATCGTTTCCCTCTTTTTGAGGCAAAAACGCGATGAGCTACTGATCGTCGTATGCGGGCGGAACAAACTCCTTCGCTTCCAGGTCAATCAGATGGCGGAGTGGTATAAGGCTACTAATGTCATGACGCTCGGATTCGTCGATTTTATGCCCGATTTACTCAATATCACCGATTGCGTTATCACGAAGGGCGGGGCGTCGACGGTCATGGAAGTCCTCGCCGTCGGAAAACCCGTCATTTTCTCGACCTTTATCCGGGGACAGGAGCTCGGGAACGTGCTCCACGTCGTGCATAACGGCGCCGGTTGGTATATCAAAAAACCGCGGGAGATACTCGCAAAGGCCTATGAGGTGATTGAGACGCCGGAGCTTTCCCGGCAAATTCGCGAAAATATCGCGCGCCTCGGGGTTCGTAACGGGCTCGACGACGTCGTACGCTTTATTCTCGAGTATCCCTCGCACACATAGAAAACAGTACGCCTCTCATCGGTCGGTTGCGGGTAGGGTGGCATCAACGGTTATCCCAAAATCGCCAATATCTCTTGAGCTAACCGTTATTCTCGGGTATATTTTATTACGCGGGAAAATCGAGGCGTCGGCCATGTTTGCGATTCAATCGGTTGCCTGGTCACTATTCTGATTCGTCGGGAGAGTCATTTTATTATGAGGCATTTTTCAGCCGTTCTAGTCGCGCTTGTTTTGTCAGGTGTGGCCCTTTCCGCGCAAGTTGCCGCCGATCCCCACGATTTTTTTTACGATGACCTGACCGTCTGGGAGACTATGGGCCTTGTCAAAGACCTTCCCGCTGCGCGTCCGTATCCCTTGCCACTCGTCAAGCGAATCCTTGCCGAAGTTGCCGCCCGGGGAGACTCCTCCCAGCGTAAGATCGCCGAGCGCCATTCGCGCCGCCTTTTCGGGAGAATCCTCCATTACGGCGGAAAGGGAACGCTCGCCATCGATACCGCGAACTCATACAAGCAAATGGACGTCGCCATATCCTTTGACGTCAACTATATCTTTAATCAATATGTTTCCGTGAGCGCGTCCGTCGACGGGTGGGCCACGAACAAGCTCCCGAGCGAAGAATTGATCCCGCAGAGCGAGAGATCGACAAAGGATATCGTCAAGGACAACGCGAAGGCGGGACCCTTCTGGATACTTCCCTCGCTCAATTCCTCGCTTTCCGTCGGCACCGCCGACACCTATTTTAACGCAGGGATGATGCGCGGCTCATGGGGACCCATACACGATAACGGCGTCCTTTTCGGATCGCAAACCCTTCATAGCGGGCAGTGGAACGCCACGGTAAACCGTGAGAAGTGGGCGTTCAATTTCTCGCTCTACGCTCTTTCGGCAACAACCGACGAGGATCTCGCGATCTACTATCCCGAGAAGTACTTGGCCATTCATTCCGTGACTATCAGGCCGCGCTCCTGGCTCGAGATTTCCGCTTTCGAGTCCGTCATGTACGGCGGACGTTTTGAGACTCTCTATCTTCTTCCCGCGTCGGCGTTCATGATCAGCCAGGGTAACACGGGCTTCGCCGACAATAACTATATTGGCGGCATGTTTACGGTCCGCCCAACCGAAGGCTTCAAGATCGACGGAATGCTCATCGCTGACGACATGAGTTTTAATGATATAGTCAAGTTTCAGTGGGATACGAAGTGGCGAATCGCAGGTCAGCTCGCGGTTTCGTACGCCCCTCGAAAGTCCGGGTTTTTCACGCTCGCCTCGCTCGATTACACGATGGTCACACCCTATACCTATTCACACAAAGTGGGTCATGACTTGAGCTTGACGGACCCGAACTATCAAAGCTTTACGCACGCGGGAAACTGCGTCGGCGCGGCCCTCGAGCCGAACTCCGATCGTCTTAATCTGAAAGTTAAGCTACGCCCGCTCGACGCGATGGACATCGATATCGTCGGGACCCTCATCAGGCACGGAAACGTGAACGAAAGCCTCGATATCGATGGGGAAGACTACATGCGCGTTTGGCAATACCTAACCGACGAAGATTTATACGTCACCGACGGGAGCGTTAATAATTCCTCGGCGACCCATTCGGGTCATGCCTTTTTCTTTTCAACGCCCTTCCTTACGCAGGAGACTATACAGTATGTGTGGCAGGCAGGCTTTGACGTGACGGCGCGATTGCCGAAGCTCAAGACCGGCGGACTTATCGTCTTCAAGCTGGGTTATCGCTTCGAGGTTGACATTAACCCGAACGTCGGAAGCGAGATGTACGTGTACGACAATGCACTTGACGGGCTCGATCCGACCGATACGGGCGACCGAGCGATCATAGAAGCCGCCGCGCAGTCCCAGCGCAACGCGTGGCGCGATGCCGTCGGTGGCACCGTCTTCAATAATTACATATCGGCCGGTATGGAGTACTATTACTGATCTTTGACGGTTTCGTCACCGGGATTGTCGTCAGCTTCAACTTCCGGCGAGCGCACGACGCCGCCGTAAAGGACTTTGGGATACACCACGATCCCGAGGCGTTTTTCGATTCTTGCGAGCCTTCGTAATTCGACTTCGTCGCCAAACACCACGTTGATCCCTGACTTCCCCGCGCGCGCGGTACGTCCCGCGCGATGCACGAAAAAATCCTCGTTATCGCTGACGTCAAGCTGAACGACATGACTGATGTCCGGAATGTCGAGACCGCGCGCCGAAAGGTCGCTCGTCACGAGCACGGATATTCGCCCTGCGCGAAAGTCGTCGAGCGCCTTTTTTCTGCCGATCTTGTCGAGTTTCGCGTGAAGGACCGCGCACGGGACGCCGCGGAACTTGAGACGAGCGGCGATTCCGTCGACTTGCCCGACGATCGAGGTGAACGCGAGGAGCTTTGACGGCTTCTCGGCGACGATGAACCTTCGAAGGCTTTCGGTTTTATCGCGACCCTCGCTGAAAAACGCCCAATGCGAGATATTTCGTTTGAGCACGTCCTCGGGCGGCAAGGTGACGGTATCGAAGCGCGCGCTCTCTTGCGAGGCCCCCTGGCGCCGGGCGAGCATCGCCGAAAGGAGCTTCGCATGATGAGTCGTGACGGTGGCGGAACAGGCCGCGACGACGGCGTCGGCGGGCACAAGCGTCAATAGCTCCGCGAGCGTGTCCCGAAGCTCCGGCGCGAGCATGCGGTCGGCTTCGTCGAGCGCTACGAGCGACACGGAGCGGAGATCGAGCTTTTTCAGGCGGACGAGCTCTATGATGCGAGCGGGCCCGCCGATTATGATGGCGGGCTTTTCCTTGAGGGCTTCTACCTGCCGCTTAAGGGGCGCGCCCCCGATAAAAAGGGTCGAACGAACCTCAAGGCCCGAATCGGTCGCGAGCGTCGCGGCCTCGCGCTTGATTTGCGAGGCGAGTTCGTGCGTCGGAGCTACGATGAGCGCCCGAGGCTGGGCTTTCGCGACGGGAAGGCAGCGCAAAAAGGCCGGCAGAAGGTAACAGAGGGTTTTGCCCGTGCCGGTTTCCGATTGAAAGAGGATGTTTGCGCCTTCGAGCACGCGCGGAATGACGCGTTCCTGCACCGGCGTCGGTACCGTGATACCGCGTTTCGCGAGGGCTGACACAAGTTCGGTTGTAATTGATAGTTCTGAAAAAGTACTCACATCTTCAGGATAGCATATTGGAGGGGAAAGTGCTATAATTGGTGAAATTTACCGAATGTGCTTGGAGGATTATCGTTGATTTTCGGTATAGACACCTTTGGATGCGATCATGGAAGGTCCGGCATCGGCTCGTACATCGCTTCCCTCGTCAGAAATATCTCCGACACCGGTCATGTCGTTGAGCTTTTCGGCCCTGAGTTGGACCGATATACCTATAACTCTGGTCTTGAGAACGTATCATATACGGGGGTTTCTCTCGGGGATACCCTCATGGCCGAGCGATTTTGGCACATGCTGAGGCTTAATACCTTTGCGAAAAAGCGCAACTACGACGCAATCCTCTTTCCCGCGGGTATTCGGCTTTTACCCGCGTTTTTCGACGTTCCCTCGGTCGTCGTTGTCCAGGACATCATCTCCGATCTCGAACGCAACTCCGACGACGGTCTCGTGAACGGCTTTTTCAAGATGCAGCTGAAGCGCGCCGATCGGGTCATAGCCGCGAGCAGGTTTATCCGCGACGATTTGGTCAATCTCAAGATTCCTGAGTCTCGCATCACCGTTATCCCGAACGGCATCGACATGGGACTTTTTTTCCCGCGCGTCATGCCCAATTCCGAGGCCGTTCTCATTCAGCCCTTTTCGATTAGACGCCCCTATATAATTTACGCATCGCGCATCGCGTATCCGTCGAAACGACACGCGGAGCTTATCCGCGGTTTTGATATCTTCAAAAAAAGAACCGGCGCGCCTCATCGGCTCGTGCTCGCGGGCTCCGACAGCGTGAACGCGGAAATGGTTCATCGCGAGGTGCTCAAGTCACCCGCGTCGTCGGATATCCTCCTGACCGGGTATTTTCCGCACCAAAACTTGCCTGAGCTTTATTCCGCCGCTGATGCGTGTGTGTTCCCGTCGTCTGCCGAGGGCGTCGGCCTTCCGGTTCTCGAGGCGATGGCATGCGGCATCCCGGTAGCATGCGCCCGCTCAGGCGCCTTGCCCGAGATGGCGGGGGACTCGGCGCTCTATTTCGATCAGTCAAATCCCGAGGAGATCGCGGACGCGATTGGGCGGATCGTGCGTGACGGTACCGGCGCGAACGAGTCAGCGAGAAACGCCCTTATCGGCAAGGGCCTTGAGCGCGTACAGGAGTTTAGCTGGAAGAAAAGCGCGACAGAAACGATCGCCGCCCTCGTGGCCGCCGCCGAGGGCAGAAAGCCCCGCCGATAAAAAAAACCCCGACGTCAGTCGGGGTTTTTTATTGTGCGTTTCGCGCCGTCGGTTAAACCGCGCGACCGTTATGCCGTCTTTTGTGCGGCCATCTCGATTTCGGGCTTCACGTTGCGGTCGACGACGTCTTTCGTGATCACGACGCGCTTGTTTCCCTCGATCGACGGAATCTCGAACATCAATTCCATCATCATCTTCTCGACGATCGCGCGAAGGCCTCTCGCCCCGGTGTTTTGCTTGATCGCGAGGTCGGCTATCGCGTCGATCGCGGTCTCTTCGAACAAGAGCTCGACCTTGTCGATGTCGAGCGACGCCTGGAACTGCTTCACGATTGCGTTTTTCGGCTCGGTAAGGATGCGCCTGAGGTCGTCGCGCGCGAGTTCGTTGAGCGCCACGGTGATCGGAAGTCGACCGATAAACTCAGGGATCATGCCGAACTTGATGAGGTCGTCCGGACCGAGGTGGTCATAGAGCTCCTGAAGGTTTCTTTCCTTCTGGATCTTTATGTCGGCCCCAAAGCCCATCGGGTGCTTCGAAATTCTGGTTTCGACCGTCTTGTCGAGGCCGACGAACGCGCCTCCGCAAATGAAGAGGATGTTCGTCGTGTCGATTTTGATCATCTCCTGGTTCGGGTGCTTTCGTCCGCCCTGCGGCGGCACGGAAGCGCTCGTTCCCTCGATGATCTTGAGAAGGGCTTGCTGAACGCCCTCTCCCGAGACGTCGCGCGTGATGGAGACGTTCTCGCCCTTGCGCGCGATCTTGTCGATCTCGTCGATATAGATGATGCCGCGTTCGGCGGAAGCTATGTTCCCGCCAGCGCTCTGTATGAGCTTGAGAAGGATGTTCTCGACGTCCTCACCGACGTATCCCGCCTCGGTGAGCGTGGTCGCGTCGGCGATCGCGAAGGGCACCTTCATTTTCTGCGCGATGGTTCGCGCGAGAAGGGTTTTACCCGAGCCGGTGGGCCCGATGAGGAGCACGTTCGATTTTTCGATCACCACGTCTTCGGGCTTTTTGGACGGGTTCGCGATTCGCTTGTAGTGGTTGTAAATGGCCACGGAGAGCGTTTTCTTGGCCTGTTCCTGCCCGATGATGTACTGATCGAGGTGCGCCTTCATCTCTTTCGGTGTCGGGATGTCGCCCGAGAATTCCGTCGAGAGCTGCTGGTTTTCCTCGTCGAGTATGCCCTTGCAGACGTCCACGCAATGATCGCAAATGAATACGCCCGGACCCGCGATTATCCTGCGAGAACCGTCCGCGTTTTTTCCGCAAAAGGAGCAAATCTGTTCTTTGTCATTCCGAAGCTTTGCCATGCTTCCTCCTGATCATAACCTGATCGACGATTCCGTAGTCCTTCGCTTCTTCGGCCGACATGAAGAAATCGCGTTCCATGTCCTGTGCGATCTGTTCCGGTTTTTTCCCGGTGTGATAGGAAAAATATTCCACGGTAAGCTTTTTTAGGCGGATGATCTCGCGCGCCTGTATACCGATGTCGACGGCTTGTCCCTGAACGCCGCCCCAGGGCTGATGGATGAGCACGCGCGAGGAGGGAAGGGCGTTGCGCTTGCCCGCCGTTCCGCCCGCGAGCAGGATGGCGGCCATGCTTGCCGCCTGTCCGAGGCAGAAGGTCTGTATGTCGGACCTGATCTGCTGCATCGTGTCGTAGATGGCGAGGCCCGCGGTAACCGAGCCGCCGGGGCTGTTGATATAGATGTTGATGTCCTTTTCCGGATTCTGAGAATCCAGAAAGAGGAGCTGCGCCACGGCGAGGTCCGCCGTCGCGTCCGAAATTTCTCCGTCAATGAACACAATCCGGTCCTTCAGCAGTCGGGAGAATATATCGTACGAGCGCTCGCCGTTTCCGGTTTGCTCTATTACGTACGGGACCAGCGTGTTCATTTGCGCGTTCATCACTATTGACCGTCCTTGAAGAGGTCAGCAAAGGACGTTTTCTTTCCCTTCGCGACCGTGCATTTCTCGAGGAGCTGGCCGTAGAGGCGCTGCTCCTTGATTTCGTCTATAAGATACTCTTTCCGACGGGGGTCCGCATAGTGTTTTTTCACTTCGTCGACCGAAACGGCGGCTCCGGCGGCGATCTTTGCGAATTCCGCCTCGACGTCTTCGGGCGTCACGGCGATTTCACGGTCCTTGAGGAGGATTTCGACGATTACGCGGCTTTTAAGGAGTTTCTCGGCCTCTCCCCTCCAGCCTTCGAGCATGTCGGTCTTGGTCTGTCCCGAGGCGGTCATGAGTTTCTCGAGCTGTTCGACGTCGGTGCGGAAGCGCTGGGCGAGCATCTGCCAGCGCGACTCGAGTTCCGCGGCGACCATGGATTCGGGAAGGTCGAAGGGGTTCGCCTCGACGATTTTCTCGAGGAGGGTATTGCTGCGGAGCTCTTTAAGTTTGTTCTCGAGGGCGGTTTCCATGTTCTTGCGGATGTCGGCCTTGAGGTCGTCGAGTTCCTGGTAGATCAGCCCATCGGCGCCAATTTCACGACAGATCTCGTCTTCACTGCGGCCCGATGCGATCAGTTCACCCCGCGTCGGCATATCGATGCCATAAACGTTCGGATAGCGCACCGGCGGCGCGGCCGAAGCCAGATACACCTTGGTCGCACCGGCCTCACGCGCCATGTTGACGATTTCCTTGCTCGTCGTGCCGCGCACGATG
>CAYSEA010000028.1:0-32789 GCA_964429975.1 uncultured Treponema sp. | reverse complement strand
ACGACATGCGTCTCGAATATCTTCTGCGCAAGAGTCTTGCCCATGTGTTCCTCCTATCTTTAGTTATACTGTATATACTTTAGTATTAATTAAGTCAAGAGGATGTAACTTTGCCAAAGAGAGACGCAATAGCGTCCCTAATTCCCGGAACCGCAAACGCCCCCGATTCCGCCTCGGGGGCGATAACGCGGGTAAACCCGAGCGATTGCGCCGCTTTGACGCGGGCTTTAAGCCGGGCGACGGGCCTGACTTCCCCGGCAAGGCTTAGTTCGCCGATACAGGCGGTATGCGCGGGAACCGCGAGGTCAGTACGGGCGGAGTAGAGGGCCGTCGCTAAGGCGAGGTCGATAGCGCTTTCGGAAAGGCGCACGCCGCCGGCCACGTTCACGTAAATATCCTGGTCGGAAAACCGGATGCCGGTGCGCTTTTCGAGCACGGCCGCGACGCGGCTGACGCGGGCGTTGTCGACCCGGTCGGAAAAGACGCGGGTCATCGCCCCCTTGGCGGGAACCGTGAGAGCCTGTATCTCCACGACGAAGACGCGGGAACCCTCGAAAACCGGGGTGACGGCGACGCCGGGAGGAAGCTCCCCGGTGCGGCGCACGAGAAAGAGGCTCGAAGGATCCTCGACGGCGGTGAGGCCCTTTTCGCCCATTTGAAACACGCCAAGCTCGTCGACCGAGCCGAACCGGTTTTTCAGGGCGCGAAGAAAGCGGATATCCTCGTCGTTCCGCTCGAAAGAGATCACGGTGTCGACGAGGTGTTCGAGGGCCTTCGGACCGGCGATCGAGCCGTCCTTCGTGACGTGGGCCACGAGAAAGAGGACGGAGTCGCGTTCCTTGACCCAGGAGACGAGTTCGTGAGAGCAATATTTGAGCTGATTTACCGTTCCCGGAACGGCGCCCGCCTCGGGCGAATACATCGTTTGAATCGAGTCGACGATGACGAATACGGGCTTCGTTTCGTCGAGCGCGCGGAGCGCGTCCTCGAGCCGGCCGGTACAAAGAATTTCAACGCGATCCGGAGAGAGCCCGATTCGATCGGCGCGCGCGCGAATCTGGGCGGCGGATTCCTCGCCGGATATGTAGAGTACGCGGCCGCGGGTCGCCGCGAGCGACGCCGCCTGCAAAAGAAGCGTGGACTTGCCGATGCCAGGCTCGCCCCCGACGAGGATCGCGGAGCGTTTCATCGCCGCGCCCCCAAGCACCCGATCGAGCTCGCCGATGCCGGTCGGAAGCCGGGCGCCATCCTTGGCCTCAACGGCAGACAGCGGGATGGGCCGCGCGGACACGGCGGCGTCCGCGGCGGTTCGGGCCGATCCCGAAGGCCCGCCGTCGGCGAGCGTCACTTCTTCGAGGGTATTCCATTCCCCGCAATCCGGGCATCGGCCGAGCCAGCGCGGCTGTGTATAGCCGCACCCAGAACACCGATACGCCGTCGATCCCGTTTTCTTCTTTGCGCTCATACCCGCATAGTATCAGAAAATCGCTCGTTCTTGCCCGTTTTTCCCCTCCTTTTTTTTTCGATTTCGTGTACTGTTCCGGTATCATGGAAGCGAGAGAGACACGACCGTTGCGCGCGCGCCTGCTGATCTTCATCTTCGCGTCGATTCTCGCGCTCCCCTTTACCGCGGAAGCAGAAGAGTACCGCATAGAAAAACAAACCTTTGCCATTGAAGGAAGGACCCGCGAGACGGCCCTGCTTCGCGCGATAGGCGACCCGACGGGCCGGATTTTTCGCTCGAAGGAAGCCGTCGAGGCGTTCGCCTCCGAGCGGGCAAAAAAACTCGAAAACATGCGGATGTTCCGCGAGTCTTCGGTGCGCGTGATGTTCGGAGACGACTCCGCGCCGAACGGCATGACGCCCGTGACGCTCGAGGTCCGCGTTACCGACGGCGCGCGCTTCGTCCCCATCCCCTATGCCTTTTATAACAGCAACGAGGGATTCATGACCGGCGTGATCGGGAATATCCCCAATATATCGGGGACCTTGCAAGACCTGATCGTACTCGGCATGTACTCGGCCCCTCCCGACGAGAACGACCAACTTCAATGGGACGAGCCAAACTTCATGTGCCTCATTTCCTGGTCCGACATACAAGCCGGCCCGCTTGACCTATCGGTGCTCGGCGGCGTCATGAAAATGAACCGGGAACTGATGGATCTCGGAACGATCGCGGGAGAGTATAACGAGTTTACGGTATCGCTCGGCGTCGTCGCGAAAAAGCCCCTCGCCGAACGGCTCTGGGGAACCGCGTCGATCACGGGCTTTCGCGGAATCGATCACGAGATACGATTCGTCGACGACGCGGCGATGTACGCGTACGGACCGGTCGATTCGCGCTTTGGCGCGACGACGGGCCTATTGCGGGAAGACGTCGACTGGACGGGCAATTTTCGGGACGGACACAAGGTGCACGCGACCATCGGCTGGGAGCGGACGAATCCCGCGTACGCGAAGCCGCGCGACGATTTCCTCGTCGAAGCGGAAGCTTCCTTTCACTGGCGCGCGAACGGACGGCTCAACCCGAGCGTCCGGGCCTTTGGATTCGCGAACACGGGGCTCCCGCTCACCGACGCCGCGAAACGGATACGCGGAGTGAGAAACGGCGAACTTCGGGGCAACGAGGGAATAGCGCTCAACGCGGGCCTTCAGGTCTTCGCGGCGCGCGCGGGAAGCGTCGAGTTTCACGTCCTTCCGTATTTCGACGCGATCGCGCTTCACACCCGCGACACGGACAATCGCGCGTACGACTACGGCATCGCGTGCGGCGCGGAGTTGTTGGCGTTTATCGACGCGATGAAAAGCCTTCCGATCAAGATCGGCTTCGGCTACGACTTACGGCCGGTCGGAAACAACGGATCGGGAAAGTTCTTCGAAGTCGACTTTACCTTTCAAATGACGTATTAATCCTATCGCCCGACGACCGCGTCGAAGTACGCGCGGTTCGCGACGTACGCGTCATCGGAGACGGTGAGGCTCGCGACGACGCATCGCTTGCCGTCGGCCGAAACGACGCACGTCTTTATATCCCGATTCATCCGACCGCCGTCGGGATCGAAGACCAGGCTCTCGACCGTAAACCGTTCGGCCGAGCCGGAAAGCCGCGTCGACGACGGCTCAACCCACGCGGAAGGGCTCGACGCGCCGAAAATTTTCAGAAGCGAAAGGGGCAGTCCCTCGCGGGGCAGTTCGAGAAAGGCAAGATCGAGGGTGTCGACGACGAGCATCGCCGTTCCCCCGAGAAAGAAAGTATTATCGGCGACCATGGACCACTGCTCGTCGAGCCGGAGCTTGACGCCGTCGATAGTCTTACCGTCGCTCGCAAGCCCGCGCTTCGCGCTGAAGGCCGCGCCGGCGCGCGGCTCGGAACGAGGCGCGAACGAGAAAAAGGCGGCGTCGCCTCCCGCGGGGATTTTTCCCGAACGCGCGAGCTCGAGAATCGCGCCGCTTCGCCCGGAAAGCGATCGGAGATTGAACACGGGAACCTCGGGCTCATAGGCCAAGCTGACGACGCCGCCGAACGAGGCGTCATCGCGCATGAGGCGCACTGCCGGCGGGAGGAGGCGGGATCGGTTCGCTTCCGCGAAATCAACCGGCGTTCCGGAAGCCTTAGCCGTTTCCCGCCACTCGTACATCGCGGGGAGCATGCGCATAAGGTAGTTCACGTGGATCACGTCGTCCTTGCCCGGCTCGGAAATAAACCGTTGGCCCACCAACACGAGCTTTCCGTCAAGCGGCTCCGTACTGAACAGAATCGAGACGCGCGCGCCCGAGCCGGGAGCGACGAGCGTCGCGCCGTAAGTGTTTTTATCGTATTGAAGAAAACCGATCCACGTCGGCTCCTTCCAGGATCGGTCGCGATAGATCGCGTACTCGCCCGACGCGGCCTCGGGAAACGACGCGACGCGGCCCGCGGTCGCCTCGGGAAGCGGCCCGCGCGCGTGAATCGCCGAAAGCGCGACGAACGCGATCACTGATGCTACCACGACTCTCATCGAGACCTCCTTACCGAACGCGACCGCCCGTCTCACTGCGCGGCAAGTTCCGCGCGGACGATGTCGGTTATTTTCGCCACGGCCTCTTCTGAGCCCACGAGCGAGGCGTCCTTCTCGCGCCTGAGCTTGACCTCGACGTTCGGAAGGTTCTTCTCGCCGACCACGACGCGCACCGGGATTCCGATAAGGTCCATGTCCTTGAATTTGACGCCGGGCCGCTCCTCGCGGTCGTCGAGCAGGACTTCGATGCCGGATGCCGCAAGACCGTCGTAGATACGGTCGGCGACTTCCTTCATCGTCCCCTCGTACTTGATCGGCACGACGCAGACATGGAAAGGCGCGACGCCCATCGGCCAGACGATGCCGTCGGCGTCGTTGTGCTCCTCGATGACCGAGGCGAGCGTGCGGTCGACGCCGATGCCGTAGCATCCCATCGTCGGCATCTGCTGCTTGCCGTTCTCGTCGAGATAGAGCATGCCCATGCTCTTGGTATATTTATAGCCGAGCTTGAAAATATGCCCGAGCTCGTTTCCTTTCTTGGCGTAATACTCTGCGCCGCAGGAAGCGCACTTGTCTCCCGCGACGACGGTCCGGACGTCGGCGACGAGGTAGGGCGCGAAGTCGCGGCCCGGCTCGACATGTTCGAGGTGAAGGTCCGCCTTGAGCGCGCCGGTGACCGCGTCATGCATCGCCATCACGGAGTGGTCGGCGACGACGGGAACCGTCGAAAGGGCGACGGGGCCGGCGAAGCCGACCGGGGCGCCGGTGATGCGCTCGACGTCCGCGTCGGAGGCGAGCGCCACCTCGCTCGCCTTGAGGCTCGCGGCGAGCTTGACTTCGTTTACGTCGAGGTCGCCCCGGACGCAGACGGCGAAGAAGGCTTCGGGGTAGTACGCGGGAGAATTGTCGGGCACGACGCGCTTGAGACCGGCCGAGCCGGGGGCGGCGGGGACGCTTCCGCTTCCCGCGAGGTCAAGCTCGCAGTTGATCGCCTTGTAGATGAGGGTTTTGATAAAGGCCTTCGGGCTCGTCTTGAGGAAGGCGCAAAGCTCGTCGATCGTCCGCACGGCAGGCGTCGCGATGGGCGCGTAGGCTTTATCGGTTTTCGCGCTTCCGGGTCCCGCGGTTACCGGGTCGGGGGCGCACGCGGCCTTCTCGTCGTTCGCCGCATAGCCGCACTTCGGGCAGAGGATGAGGTTGTTGTCGCCCACCTCGCTTTCGACCATGAACTCCTCGCTGCCGGTGCCGCCCATGGCGCCTGAGTCCGCGCGGACGGGAATGACCGAAAGGCCGCAGCGCTTGAAGATCGAGCGGTACGCCTTGCCCATCGCCTGATACGTCTCGTCGAGCGAGGCGTCGTCCGCGTGGTAGGAATACGCGTCCTTCATCGTAAACTCACGGGCGCGCATGAGGCCGTACCGGGGGCGAATCTCGTCGCGGTATTTCGTGTTGATTTGGTAGACGCTGACAGGAAGCTGCTTATAGGAAGATATCTCGCCGCGGAGCAGGGCGGTAAAGGCCTCTTCGGCGGTCGGGCTCACGACGAGCTCTTGGTCGACGCGGTTCGTGACGCGGAGCATTCCGGGCCCCATCGTCTCCCATCGGCCGCTTTCGCGCCAAATCTCGCCGGGAACGACGACGGAGGGCTTAAACTCGAGGGCGCCGATCGCGTTCATTTCCTCGCGGATGATGCCTTCGACCTTCCGGAAGGCGCGCAAGCCGAGCGGGAGATAGGTAAAAAGGCCATTCGCGAGTTTGCGGATCATCCCGGCCCGGAGAAGGAGCCGATGGCTAACGACAACCGCCTCTGCGGGGACTTCCCGGAGCGTCGGCATGAACATCTTTGACATTTTCATACGATATAACCTACCTCAGTGACGTAGGTCGCATTGTATCCTGAACCGAGGGCGGTTTCAAGGCGCTTACTTCGCCGTATCGCCCTCGGCACGCGGCGTTACGCGTTTTTGTTCGCGAAGGTTTCATCCCAGTCGACATGCGCCGTTATCTGCATCAGGATGAACAGGGTCAAGACGGCGCATATCGTCACGATGATCCCGGTCATTCCGTCGAAAAAGAACGAAAACGAGAAGACGACGAGATACACGAACTGCGTGACCGGCGCGTACGCGCGGGCGATCTTCGGCGGCGCGACGCGCATGAGATAGCTTACCGTCAACGCGAGCGAGACCGCCGCGGCGATGGCAAAGCTGAGATAGATATCCCACTTATCCGAAAAATACGAGAACATAAGATGGAACGAAAAGAAGGTCGCCGCGAGGAAGAAGAAGTGCATCGGGTGGAGGCGCGCGCCAAGGACGATCGAGACCATCAACAGCACGACGAAAAAGAACAGAAGCGATACGGGCGCGAAAAAGGATACGCGAGTCACGATCTCCCCGGGATTCAACCGGTTCGGAATCACGAGTCCGATGTCCTTGCCGGTCACGGAATCGGAAAGCTTCCAGACAAGCTCGTGCCGTCCGTCGTCGAGCACGCGCTTTTCGGTCGGCGACATCATCCCCGAGGGAAAGTCGTAAAGCTCGAAATCCGTCGTGACGGCGAGGGAAAAATCCTTCAGCTGGGCGATGTCGGCCTCGTTCTCCGTCACGAGATAGACGAAGTCCTCCATGCCCGTCGCGCCGTAGGAAATATCGAGGGTTACCGAACCGTCGGCGGACGGCACGACCGCTATTGCCTCGTTTTTCACGAGCGGCATGATGTCTGTCTGCCGCGCGCCGTTTATCGCGAGCGAAATGTCGGTATAGATGGAATCCGAAGAATTAAGCGAGGTATGCACGAAATAGTCGCGGCCCGGTCGGTAATCCGCGATCGCGAAAGCGTAGGAAGCGGAGAAGGCGGCGCGAAAGGTCGGGAACCAGAGGTTTCCCTTCTTTCGCTGATCCAAGTTAACGTCAAGCTTTACGTCCGAACGGGTCGTCTCGGCCTCGACGAACTCGTAATAAGTCTCGAAGGTTTTTTTTCCGTCGGCCGTGACCTCGCGGGTCTTCGTTATCCGCTCGTAGCACTCCGGAGCTTTGATGACGAGCTTGCCGCCATAGAGCGTCATGACCTCGCGTTTCAATGAGGAAAACGAGGTATCCGTGCGCGTCAAATTCGACGCCCCGAGGATCATCCAGGCGATACAGGTACAGCCGAAAATCACGGCGATGGCGATTATCTTTCGAACGGTCATGCGTGGCCCCCTACGAAAAGGGAGTATACCACGGGATCGGCGGGATAACAGCCCAGTGCGATATCAGCCCGGCGGGATTACGGCCCGACGGTCTTTCCGGCGGAAGCACGGCGGAGGCGGTTCATCAAAGCGGCGCCGAGACCTTCCTCGCCCACCGCCTGCGCGATAATCGTCTCGACGCCCGCGGCGTCGCATTCGGAGAGCGTGGCGAAAAAGCGCGCGGAATACTCCTCGACGCTCGCGAACTCGCGGACGAAGGTCGCGTCGACGCCGGCGGCGCATCCGGAAAGCCCGATAACCGCGCGCGTCTCGCGTTTGCCTATCCCGTCGATCGGGCCGCCGCGCCAGCAGTACACGTGGGCGTCCGGTCGATAGTGCGCGTACCGCATGCCGGGCGACGGCGCGGCCGCACCCGAAGAAAAGGAAGCCTCGTCGGCGAACGACACCGAATGCCCGGGAAGGGCGCCTCGGATCATCTCGAGGGTGATCGCGCCGGGCCTGAGTATCACGACCGCGCCCTCGGTAACCCGCGCGACGGTGGATTCGAGTCCGACCGCACACTCTCCGCCGTCGATGATCGCGTCGACGCGGCCGGCCATCTCGGAGCGCGCCATCGCGAAGCTCGTCGGGCTCACGCGGCCCGAGCGATTCGCGGAGGGCGCCGCGAGCGGCAGCGCGGACGCCTCTATGAGCGCAAGCGCCGCGGGATGCGCCGGGATCCGTACCCCGACCGTGTCGAGGCCGCCCGTTACGGTCGCCGGAAGATGCGACGCGCGGGGAAGGACAAGCGTAAGCGGCCCGGGGGAAAAACGGGCGAAAAGCTCGCGCGCCGCGTCGCTCGCGCCAAGCGTCACCGAGTCGAGCGCGTCGACCGAGGCGACGTGCACGATAAGGGGATTATCCGACGGGCGTCCCTTTGCGACGAATATTGACGCCACCGCGAGCGGGTCAAGGGCGTTCGCCGCGAGCCCGTAGACGGTCTCCGTCGGCATGACGACAAGCCCGCCCGAACGCAGAATGCCGGCAGCTCGCTCCCGCTCCTCGGGCGAGCGCAGAAAATCGGTCAGATAGACGGTATCCCGTTCGCGCATGACGCCTTCCGGGTTAGACCCGCCCCACGATGTCGGCGATTTGCTCGTACTTTTCTCGGGTCTTCTCCACGATGACCGCGGGAAGCGCGGGGGCGGGAGGCTGCTTGTTCCACTTGATCTCGAGGAGATAGTCGCGAACGAACTGCTTGTCGTAGCTTTCCGGGCTCTTGCCGACCTCGTAGGTCGCGCCGACCCAATACCGCGAGGAGTCGGGCGTGAGCGCTTCGTCGACGAGGTAGAGCTCTCTCGTCTCGTCGAGACCGAATTCGAACTTCGTGTCCGCGAGGATAATCCCTTCCTTCGCCATGCGCGCGCGCGCGTCGAGGTATATTCGCAGCGACTCCGAGCGAATGCGCTCGCCGACCGCCCGTCCGGTTACCTCGTAAAACTGCTCCATCGTGATATTTTCGTCATGACCTTCTTCGGCCTTGGACGAAGGGGTGAAAATGGGCTCGGGAAGGAGGCCGGCGAGCTCGATGCCGGCGGGAAGCTTCTGGCCGCCCGCGGAGCCTTTCGTTCGGTACTCGTCCCAGACGCTGCCGAACACGTAGCCGCGCACGACGCACTCCACGGGCAGGCGATTGAGCTTCTTGACCAGAATCGAGCGTTCGGCGATGCCGGGATACTTCTTCAAAAACGGAAGCTCGACCTCGGGCGTATACGACACGATATGGTTTTTAATGCCGGTTATCGTCTTGAACCAATGGTTGGCGACGCGATTGAGATAGACGCCCTTCATGGGTATCCCCTCGCCAAAAACGACGTCAAACGCCGATATGCGATCGGTCGTGACGATGAGCCATCGATCCTGCGAGACCTCGTAAATGTCGCGCACCTTCCCGCTGAAAAGCTTCTTGAGCTCCGCGATGTTCGTTTCGGTTATCGCCTGCATGCATTCCTCCCTCTGTGTTTCGTTATGTTCTATCAGCCCGAGTAATTCGTCTACCATTGTTCGCGATTCGACGGGATGGCGCAGCGCCCGCTGTCGATTGACGATATACCGGTTTCGCCGCCCGTCTCGCCTGCGTTCAAGGTACCCGGCCCGCTCTAAATCGGAGATGACGTGCTGAACGGCGCGATCCGTGATCCCGACAAGGGCCGCGATATCCTTGATTTTGAGGTCATCGCGGCTTGCGAGGCACACGAGCACGTGCGCGTGATTCGTAAGAAAGGTCCACGTAGTGTGTGTCCGTCTCACCTCGAGGCCCTCCTCCCGTTAGTCGTTTGCCATATACACGAAGTTTAATTCGTGTTTCAAATTACAGGCATACATGTTCAGATACTAGCACAAAAGGCCAGAAACGGGAACATTTATATACAACGAAAAAAAACTTTCTTCTCTCTTTCGATAATATAGAAATGTCCAAATTGATACTTCTGTCAGTTTCCATTATCATTAAACTCAAACTAGTATTTTCTGTCCTTGATATGGAGGATTACCATGATTCGAATAAAAAGTTCCCGTATCCTGATTGCCGTAGCGTGCGCGCTTGCCGTGTCGTGTGCTTCCGGGCCGGATATGTATATCGCCAAAGAAGTCTCCGCCGAAGACAAAGGCGAGTTTCTCTTCAACCAGGGCGTCGCCCGGTATGAGGAACTCCTTGTCGAGCAAAACGACCTGACGTCACTCCCGAGAGTACGCAAATTCTTCGAAAATGCCCTGCTCGCCGACCCCCTCCACCCAAAGGCCGAGGCATGGATCGCGAAGGTTGACGCCTTTGGCGCCAGGCGATATTCGACCTACATGGCCCGCGCGAAGACCCTGAACGCGAAAGGCAAGCGTACCGCCGCCGAAAATTATGAGATGGTACGCGCCATCAAGCTCGCGGGCGACGTAAAATCCGACTCGGAGCATGCGAGACTTCGCACCGAGACGAGCGACGTGCGCAAGGACGTGATCGGCTCCCGGGTCTCTCGCCTGTCCTCGCTCGAGACGAAAATCGTCGCCGAAAAGCGGCCGGCGACCCTTTCCAAGCTCGTTCCGCAAGCGACGCGCCTTCAGCACGAGCTCGACACCGTCGACCCGGGAAACCCCGACGCGAAAAGAGCGATATCCTCGATCGACAATCACGTCAGCTCGCTCGCGAAAAAGGACATCGACGAGGCAAAACGGCTCTTGAACGCGAAGCGCTACGGAGAGTCCGAAAAGGCGGTGCTCCGCGCCGAAAGCACGATCGGCGGATTCGACACGGCGGCCGGGGACGAGGTCAAGGCGATCAAGTATCAGCTCTACATCCGTTGGGGCAACGCCCTCTACACGCTTAAGAAATTCGGCCCGGCCGACGAGAAGGCCGCCAAGGCCCTTTCCATCAGCAGGACCGCGGAAGCGGTGAGCCTTAAGGCGAAAATCAACAAGGCGTCCACGACGCGCTCTTACGACGCTGAAATCGACGACATCCTCGCGGATATCGACGGGGCGATCGCGCGCGGCGAGTTGACGTCGGCCTCGGCGCAAATCAAGAGAAACACCGAGCGCATGAAGCGTCAAGCTAACAAGGACAAACTGGCCAGCCGAAACGAGGCGATCGTAGCCGCGCTCAAGCCGATATACGACGACGGGATTGCGGCGTATAATGAGGAAGATTACGAGCTTGCGCGGGATAAGCTTCGCACGGTAGTTCGGATCAAAGCCGACTACGAGCAAGCGCAGGGCTATCTCGACCGGGCGAACGGAAAACTAAAGGCCCTTTCAGGGACGGAATAACGCAAGCAGAACGGAGATACGAACGATGAAAGCCAAATTCGGCCCCGCGCTATTATTGGACTGCCTCGCGGGGGCTTTGCTTCTCGCATGGATATACTTTACCGTCGCACCGGGGCCGATGCCATCTCCCACGACGCCGCCTGCCGAACTCCTGAGGGGATACCTCCTCCCGCTTTCCTTCCGGGCTGCGGCGGGAGAGTCGATTCTCGCCTTGCCCCTCTTTCTCGTATACCTCGTTCCGCTCGTAGGGTTCTTCCGCTTCGTCTCCCTCTTTTTCCTTAACAAACTCGGGAGCCTCGCGGACCCGGCGGGGCTTCTCATGAGCATCCTCCGCATTCTCGCGACTTCAGTCGCGGTGTTCGCGTATGTCGCCCCCATGATGGAGTTCGCCGATTCCGCCGCGTGGTTCTACGCGATCCCGCGCGAGTCGTTCATCGGCATAGGCGTCATGATCGCCATACACCTCGTTTCGATCGCGGTCTTCGCCCGGTACGTCAACAACCGAAACCCGGTATACCGCGAATATCGCGCCTTCAAGGAACAGCAAGGAGGCAACGCCCTCGCGCTCAATAAAAAGGCGAGCAGGGCGGCGAACGCGATCGAGGTTCTCTTCAGGATCAGGACGAAGCTCTTCTTCGCCTTTATCGGCGTCATCTCCCTCATACTCGTCGTGCTCAGCATGATCCTCCTCAACAGCTATCGGGTTACCATCATAAAGGCGGTCGGAGACGCGGCGCGCGGGCAGGTCGAGCAGGCAAGCGCGAACTACCGCGTAAACCTCGGCGACACGATCGCGATGGCGGAATACCTCGCGAGGCAAAAGGAACTCAACTCGCGGGCGGACTTCACCTACGAGTCGCTGACCATTTACACCGGGCTCCGCAAGGAAGTCTATCTCGACGAGCTTTCTCAGCTCGACGGGCAGATACCCGACTTTCGCGCGGAATACGACACGCGTTACCCCGGCTCCCAGTACCCCGCCGTCCCGGCTCTCTCCTCCGACTCCGTCAGGGAATGGGGAGCGCTTACCGTAAAGAATAAGGGAACGTTTACCATCGCGAACGAGGACGACGAGACGCTCTCATTTATCGGGCCGATCGTTAAGCAAGACATGGTGCGTATAGGCGACGAGCGCGTCCGTAAGGAGCGCCTCCTCGGGTTCTCGGTCATCACGTTCCGGGAGGTCATTATCCTCCGGCCGTACTTCAGGACGCGAACCACCGTCTACGTCTGCACGCTCCTCTTTCTCTACGTAGCCGTCATACTCACCTACCTCGTCGGAAACTACATCGTCAACCCGCTTCTCTTCCTCCGCATGAACGTGCGGAAGATATCGGACGTGCTCCTGACGATGATGCGCGGACAGTCGCGCGTTTCGTCGCAGTCCCTCGTGTATAACGACTGCGTGACGAGCCGCGACGAGATCAAGTCGCTGTCGTCGGAGATCAACGACATGGTCACCGTCATCCGCGGGATAGTGCCGTACATCTCGGCGTCGACGCTCAAGCAGGCCGAGTCGGGCACCGTTTCGACGCGGCGCAAGGAGCTCACATTCCTGTTCACCGATATCCGCGGCTTCACCACCCTCTGCGAGGGCATGGAGCCGGAAGAGGTCGTCGGCGTGCTCAACCGCTATCTCGACCTCGAGACAGAGATAATCCTCAACAACCACGGCGACGTCGACAAGTTCGTCGGCGACGAGATGATGGCCTTTTTCGAGGGACCGAAAAAAGAGCTGAACGCCTGCCGCGCCGCGATGCAAATCAGGCACGCGATGATGGAAGAGAAGGAACGCCGCGAGGCGGAAGGGCTCCCCATAGTATCGATCGGCATCGGCATCAATACCGGCCCCGTCGTTTTTGGCTCGGTCGGCGCGCGCGACCGCATGGACTTCACCTCGATCGGAGACACGGTGAACCTCGCCGCGCGCCTCGAGGGAGCGAACAAGGCGTATGGGTCGAAGTCCATTATCACCGAGGCGGTGTACGACCGCGTTCAGGCGAACTTCCTGTGCCGCGAGCTCGACTTCATCGCGGTGAAAGGCAAAAACGACCCGGTGCGCATCTACGAGATCCTGCAGGAAATTCCCAAAGCGCAACCCAAGCTCGTGGAGATCAAGACGCTGTTCGAGAAAGGACTCGCCGCGTATCGCGGAATGAAGTGGGACAAGGCTCAGCTCGCGTTCAAGAAAAACGTCGATCTCTACGCGGACGTTCCCTCGGCCGTATTTCTCGACCGCATCAAGCATTTCGCCAAAGTTCCGCCGCCCCCGAAATGGGACGGCGTATTCAGAATGACGGTAAAGTAGCCGACGGCCTAGTTCGCGTTTCGCGCCGCGTCGAATTCCCTGATAATCTCATCTGACGGTTTCGGCGTCAGGAGGCTAACCGCGAGAATCGCCGCCGCGGAAAGGACGAAGGCCGGCAACAGCTCGTAGACGCCGAAAACCCCGCCGAGGCGCGACACCAGGTTCTTCCATACGAACACCGTGATACCGCCGGTCAACATGCCGGCGACGGCTCCCTCGTACGTCGTCCGTTTCCAGAAGAGCGAGAAGAGCATCAGCGGGCCAAAGGCCGCGCCGAGACCGGCCCATGCGTAGGACACGACGCGGAAAATCGAGGTGTTGCCGGAAAGGGCGACCCAGATGCCGAACGAGGTGACCACGATCTGCGTGAGCCGCGCGATCCACATGACGAGCCGGTCGTTGAGATCCTTCTTCGACATATTCTGCACGAGGTCGTTCGCGAGCGACGACGAGGCGATCAGCATGTACGAATCCGACGAGCTGATCGACGCGGCGAGAATGCCCGAGAGCACGAAGCCTGCGAGCAGGGGCGGGAAGAAGTCGACGGCAAGGTGGATGAAAATCGTCTCGGCCTCGCTCGCGGTTAGAAGAAGCGCAGGCATCAGCGAGCGTCCTATCATTCCGATTGCGATGGCCGCGAGAAGCGAGATGATGCACCAGGTTACCGCGACGTTTCGCGCGAGCGGGATCTTTGAGGGTTTCTCGATCGCCATGAAGCGGAGCAGGACCTGCGGCATGCCGAAGTAGCCCAAGCCCCAAGCGAGGCAGGAAAGAATGCTCAAGACTCCGTACTTGGCGCCCGGGCCGAAAGCGCCGGCTCCGTTTACGACGGCCTGCGCGTTTCCGGCAGCCGAGCTGACCGCGACGCCCGCGGCGTCCACCGGGACGGCGATCCCGAAAAAGTCCATGAAGTTGGGAATATGCCCGAGATTTTCGACGATGGCCCCGATACCGCCGGCCTTAATGGTTCCGATGGTAAGCACGAGCACGAGCACGACGAACATCAGGGTACCCTGAATGAAGTCCGACATCGTTTCGGCGAGAAAGCCTCCGATGAAGGTATAAATCAGGACGAAGATCGCCCCGAAGATAACCATGCGGACATACATCGATTCGACGCCGAAAACATAGCCAAAGAGCTTTCCGAAGGTGACGAATTGAGAACCGACGTATATCGAGAAAAACAGTATAAGCATGATGGCGGCGATAGTCGAAAGTACGTGTTTTTTATCGTGAAACCGATTGCTGAAAAAGGCCGGCAAGGTGATGGAATTATCCGCAATCTCAGAATAGGACCGTAGCCGCCGGGCGACGACGCGCCAATTTATCCAGGTACCGATCGCGAGGCCTATCGCCGTCCAGGCAGCCTCTCCCGCCCCCGTAAAGTACGCGACGCCGGGAAGCCCCAAGAGAAGCCATCCGGACATATCGGAAGCTTCGGCGCTCATTGCCGCGACCCACGGACCGAGTCCACGTCCCCCCAAGAAATACGCCTCAGCGTTCGAACTGCTCCTTTTCGAATACCATAACCCAATACCGATCGTGAAGACCAAATACACGCTCATGGCGATCAGCATCTGCACGTTTCCCGCGTTCATACGATAACTCCTCATGAATAGTCTTACCTGATGGTAGGAGCATCCCGAATTCCCGTCAAGGAGGTTTTTTTTCGCGAAATACCGCGATATGCATGGAATCTTCTTGATTTTATCGGCGTCTTGGTGTATTAGTTAATTAGCACACTGTAACAAAGGAGAATGTATGACTGAGTTTGATCCGAATACGCCCATATATATGCAGATCATGCACTCCATACGCCGCGCGGTCGTAACCGGAGACATACAGCGAGGGGACAAGCTTCCCTCGGTCAGGGAACAGGCCGAAACGCTCAAGGTGAACCCGAATACCGTACAGCGGGCATATCAGGAACTCGAGCGCGAGGGTACCTGCGAGACGCGCCGGGGAATGGGGACCTTCGTGGTCGAGACCGAATCCCTCGTGAGCGCCCTTCGCGTCTCAATGGCGAACGACGTCATCGACGCCTGCCTGACGGGACTCGCTTCGCTCGGATTCGACGGCGAAAAAATCATCGGGGCGATAAAAGCCCGGCAAGAAACGCTAGTACAGGGGGAGAACGCACATGTCCGTCATTCTTGAGACAACGCGCCTGCGAAAGAACTATTTGGCGAAACCGGCGCTCAGGGACGTTTCGCTCTCGCTGGAGTCGGGACGCATCCTCGGGCTCATGGGGCCGAACGGCTCCGGAAAAACCACCTTATTGAAGATACTCGCGGGCGACGCGGAAACGCTTCGCGCGGAACGCGGCAAATCGGTGGATCAGCTGTATATCGATCTATTCTCCGAGCGATAAGGAAGGAGTTACTGATGCTTTCAATAATCAAGTACCAATTAAGGGATCGCAGAAACCTGTTTCTGCTCAAAGGCGGTATTCTCCTCGTCCTTCACCTCATTGTGTGGTCGCTTGGCGCGCGGGAAATTTTCACCGCTCGCTATTCGCTTGAGTCGACCGCCGGCTTTTGGCTCTTTATCGCCGGAGCGTACACGACGCTGCTACTGTTCGGTCACTACTTTTCCTGCGGTTCCGGTCACGCAAGCAGCTTACTGTATAAGGATACGGGCTATCTCATGCTCGCCATACCCTTACGCGGCTGGCAGATACTCGGCGGGCGATTCATCGCGGGGCTCATCGAGTTTCTCGCCTACGCCCTCTTGGCGTTCGTCTGCATATTCATTCACGCGACCTTGTTTCTCACACTCAAAGCCGCGGGGTCGGCGAGCTTCATCGAGTCTGCATTGCTTACGGCTCGCCACATATTCGACGCGTCGCCCAGCGTCTTCGGCAAAGCCGTGCTCATCATGCTCAGCGCGTACGCGAGCCTCGGGCTTTCGCTTACGTTCGCCTTCGTCCTCTCGCGCTCGTTCGTGCGAAACCGCGCCCTTTCACTGGCGGGAACGGCAGCCGTTTTCATCGTTCTCGTGAACGTAACGACGCGTTGCGGCACGGCTCTCGCGCGTACGCTCAACTGGACGCTCTCCTTCCCGTTTAGCGTGTGGGCGGGCTCTCCGGGCGGCTCGCCGCTATCACTACCCGACAGAGCGCCTATCGTACAGACGCTCGTCGTCCCGATCGCCCCGTTCTTGCTCTACCCGATATTCGCTCTCATCCTCTTTGCCCTCGCAAGCTGGCTTATGGAGAGAAAAGTAGAATTATAGGGGATTGTCATCAAGGCCACCGCGCGAACCGTCTGGCTCGCGCGGGCGTCTCGCCTGGCTATCAGGCGTGGGATTTGATCATGGAAACGATCTTTTCCTTGGTCATAAAGCCGACGGAGCGGTCTACCGCCTCGCCTTTCTTGAATACGACCATGGTCGGGATGCTCGATACGCCGAACTTGACCGCGAGGTCCTGCTCGTCGTCCACGTTCACCTTGGCCACAACGGCGGTGGCGCCGACTTCCTTCTCGACTTCCTCGAGAACGGGGCCGAGCATCTTGCAGGGCCCGCACCAAGGTGCCCAGAAGTCCACAAGGACGGGAATGTCCTGATTGATTACTTTGTCAAAGCTGGCCGCGTTCGTATGAAGTACTGCCATGTCATGCCTCCTAACGGTTCGATCTATACCGTAAGTATACGTTTATTTCGGCCAGGATGCAGTAACAATGTCACAGAGCGGACAGTTCGTAGAGAAAAAGCGTGGCCGCCTGCGCGACGTTGAGACTTTCGATCTCCCCGGTACCGGGAATGCGGACCAGGCGGTCGCAAGAGGCGCGGAGGTCGGCGGACAGCCCCGTTTCCTCGTTTCCGAGGGCGATGAGGACGCCGAGCGAGGGATCTATGAGGTCGCGTATCTCGGAAAGGCGAGACGAGGCGCGATGGTCGGCGCCGATGCGATTCATGCGTCCGGCGGCGGCCTTGAAAAGCGAGGCGGCCGACGAGACCTTGCGAATCTCGACGTATTCCATGCCGCCCTGCGCGACGCGCCAGGAGCTCGTGGAAACTTGCGCCTGTTCGTCCTCGGCGCTAATGAGAATCTTGCTGACGCCGAAGAAGGCGGCGCTTCGGACGATCGCGCCGAGGTTATTCGCGTTGCCGACGCGGTCGAGAAAGAGCACGCGCTCGCGGGCGTCCTGCCATGCTCGAAACGTGGGCTCGTCAAGCTGGGGTACGTCCGGCTCACGAATCATGGCTACGACGCCCTGATGATGAACGCTTTGGCTGAGCCGTTCAAGTTCCTGCGGGGTTTCGACGACTCGATAGATTCGCTTGACGGAAGCGAGATATTTGCAGACGGGACCGAAAAACCGGGCTCGGTCCTGGGTAAAAAAGAGACGCTGAATCGATTCGGGATGGCGCTCGGCGAGGGCCTTAACGGCCTCAAAGCCGCAGACGGCCAGTTCCTGATTTTGCTTGTTTTTCATGTTCGATCCTCCGGGGACCGAAGGCCACCCGGCCGGGAGTGTAGCATACAGTGAGGGATAACAAAAAGGTGGAATATTTCTTGACACTCGCGACAAAAAGACCTATTTTCCATGTTACCGAACGTTCGGTAACAAACTTTCAAGGATCAGGTGTTCTATATACGACAATGGAAGCGGCAAAAACGGCACGAACGACACAACGACGCGAACAAATCCTCATGGCAGCCTTCGATTTATCGGCACGACGGGGCGACTGGAGCCTTGCCGACATCGCGGAAGAGATAGGCCTCTCAAAAACGGCCCTCTACCGCCATTTTCGCGACCGGGCAGAAATCGAGGAAGAAATGCGCCGCGACCTCTTCCGCTCCCTCCTCGGGGTAATCGAGTCGGCAGCCCCCGACCCGACGGAAATCAGAAAAGCCGTAGTGGCCTTTTTCCGCAAAAACCAAGGTCACCTCTACGTTACGATCATGGGTATCGTCACCGATCCGGACTTCAATCGAACCGCGATCGAATTTCTCGTCTCGGGCAGCGAGCGAATCGCTCGATATTTCTCGCGGATAGACATGATCGACGCGGTGAAGCGCGAGCGCGCCTCGGTAAACCTTCTCATAAACAGCGTCTCCATCCTCCTCGCGAGCTTCCTTGACAAAAATATCGACGCGAAGCTTCAGGATGGGCTTCTCCAGCTCTTAGATCGCGGATTCAACGGCAGAGATCTTCCTGCCGACAAGCGCCTCGCCGAACTTACCCTCGCTGCCAGTCTCACCGCCGAAGAAATCGAGATGGACGGCAGCAAGATCCTCGCGGCGATCGCGCGCGTGATACAGAAACACGGAGTGACAAAAACGACGATCGAGAGAATCGCCGAGGAAACGGGGACCGCGAAGAGCAGCCTCTATTTCCATTACCGCACGAAAAAAGACATGCTCGAAGACCTTCTCCGAAGCGAGACGGGAAACATGATCCGCCTCTTTACGGACAAGGCGCGAAAGGGCGATACGTTTATCGAGCAGCTCTATATCATCATGATTGTTCAGGCGAACTACCTCATGATGAAGCCGGACCTCATCCCGGTATTCAACTGGATTCGATATGAGACGATCGCGAACCGATACAGCGCCGATCACGGCCGATACGATCTCGACGATATCCTCTCCGCGTTCAAAGTCGAGGACCTCCGGTCGAAAGGCCGGACGCGAGAAAGCGGACAGAGCGAATCCCGCTCGTGGGACGAAAGGATTCTTGCCATCGCCCTCATCAAATGGGCCTCGATCATCTCATCGACCGTCACGATATATGGACACGAAACGAAACATGACCCGGATAAAATTCGAAACAGCGTGAGGATCGCGTTTGAACGCATGGTCCTCGGAGAGAAGGAGCAATGATGAAAAAAGGAAACGGCATAGCGCAAATAGCGGTCGCGTTTATGGCGATCGCGTTCATGACGGCGTTCGCGCCCCTCGCGGCCGAAGAGACCCCGCGGGAAGAAGGCTCGCGAACCGAGTCGGAGCGAACCGTCACCGTAGACGAGGCGGTCGCCCTCGCAATGGAAAACAACATCGCGCTAACCTCCGCGGCGATCGACGTGCGCGTCAAGAAGCGCGGCAAGGACCTTGCCTGGAACGTATTCATACCGAGCGTGCAGGCGACGGGAACGCTCACGCGCGCGAACAACGTGTCGGACCCGCTCGCGATGCTCGCGGCGATCCCCATGCTTGGGTATACCTCGCCGAGCATGAGTGAGGCAGATCACTGGAGAGCCATACTCGGCGTGAACCTTTCGCTCAACGTGAACATGGCCCTCTTCGAGGGACTAAAAGCGACGCGGCAGGGCTACGAGGCGGGGCTCATCGGCTACGAGCAGGCGCGGGCCATCACCGAGTCCGGGGTCAGGAAGGCCTTCTACGCGATACTCCTCGCGGACGGTAGCCTCGGCATCGCGCGGGGCAAGCTCGCGACGAGCGAACAGCGATACGCGCAGACGCTCACGAACTGGAAAAACGGCCTCGCGCCGGAGCTTTCGCTTCTGCAAACCCAGCTCGCAGTTGAGCAGCAACGTCCCATCGTCATGGAAGCCGAGCGCGCCGTCGAGACGGCTAAGGGCGATTTCGCGTTTCTCATCGGACTTCCCCTCGGGACGAAGCTGCGCCTCGACGGAGCGATCGACCCGACCCTGGTCGACGCGAACGCAGACGAGCTCATCGCAAAGCATCTTGCGGGCAGGCTTGACCTCGCCCTCCAGGCGAAAATGATAGAGATGACCAAAACGGCGATTCGCGCGAATCGGCTTCAGCGCTATACCCCGTTCCTGCAGATAAGCCAGAGCTTCGGCACGGCCCTGTCGCCGATTGACGCCGGAACCTGGTCCGACGACACGGGAGCCTTCAGTCTCACGCTCGGCATGGAGCTTTCGGGCCTCCTCCCCTTCTCGTCCGCGGGCCAAACGGCCGCCGACAAAAACGATGAGCTCGCGAAAATGGATCTTCAGCTGAAGGAAAAGGCCTATGCGGCCGAGCTCGAGGTTCGCAACCTCATCAAGCAACTCGAAAAAAGCGAGACCTCGATCAAGACGATGGAGCTGAGCGTCGCGCTCGCGAAGCGGGCGCATACGCTGACGGAGCAAGGGTACCGCGCGGGAACGATCGAATACCTCGACCTCAAGGACGCGGAGACCTCCCTCTTGCAGGCGGAACTCGGCGTGCTAAACGAAAAATTCAACTATATATCGACGCTTCTGGACCTCGAAACGGCCCTGAACGCGAAACTGAACTGAGACGGAACGAAAAGGAGCGCATGATGAAAACAGTAGTTCGCCAAAAGGCGTGGATGACCCTCGCCGTGCTCGCCGTTCTTTTCCTCGCGTCGTGCGGCGGAAAAAAAGACGCGAAAAAAGAGGCAGAAGACGCGGCCAAACAGGTCACCGTTTTCGCGGTAACCACCACGACCGCCACGCGCGGGGAGCTCAAGGATTACCTTGAGTTCGGCGGAGACGTCAACGCCAAAAGCAACATAGATATTCTCCCCGACGCGGCGGGAAAAATCGCCGAAGTGCGCGTGCGCGTCGGCGATACGGTTGAGAAAAACCAGATCGTCGCGTACGTAGACCCCTCAAGGCCCGGCATGAAATACGAGATGAGCCCCGTCAAGGCGCCCATCGCGGGAACGATCACCGCCGTGAACGTCGTTGCGGGAAGCATGGTGTCCCAGCAAATGTCCTTCGGCAAGGTTAGCAAGATGGAAGCCCTCGAGATCGTCATGAACGTACCCGAGCGCTTCGTCTCGAAAATAAAGGGCGGGCAGGCGGCGTACCTTCGCTTCGACGCCTATCCGGGCGAGGTCTTCCCCGCGCGCATCAGCGAGATCAGCCCGGTGCTCGACCAGAGCTCGCGTTCGATGAGCGTCAAGCTCGCCTTGATCGAACGCGACCCGCGCATCAAGGCCGGAATGTTCGCGCGCGTCAAGCTCATCACCGATACCAAGACCTCTACCGTCAAGGTTCCGGCCGTCGCAATCATCAGCCGGTTCGGCGAGGACTTCGTGTTCGTCGTCGAGTCGGGCGAGGCCACGACCGTGCGCAAGCAACCGGTTCAAGTCGGCATTCGCGTCGACGACAAGGCCGAGATCATCGAGGGCGTATCCGCCGACGAGCAGATCGTCGTGCGCGGGCAGACGCTCCTCGAGAACGGCTCCACCATCAATATCGTCTCACGGGCCGAACCCCTGCCCGCATCGGAGAGCGTAAAATGAGTATATCAAAGACCGCAGTATCAAAACCCACGACCATAGCGATACTTTTCACGGTCCTCGCCTTGCTCGGAGTTTATACGACGTTCGGTCTTCCGCTCGACCTCCTTCCGGACATCGAGCTGCCGTACGTCGCGATCAGCACGACCTATCCGGGCGCGGGGCCCGAGGAAGTCGAAAAGCGCGTAACAAGACCCGTAGAAAGCGTCATATCGGGCGTTTCGGGAATCGAGTATCTCGGATCAAGTTCCTCGAACAGCAATAGTCTCGTATACATTCAGCTGACGTTCGGGATGAACATCGACGAGGCGATGAATGACATTCGTGCCAAACTCGACTACGTCAAGGAACTGTTGCCCGACGACGCCAAGACACCGATGATCTACAAGATGGACCCGAACATGATACCCATTATGTTCTACGCGATAAGCGGAAACAGGACGCCCGAAGAACTCAGGCAATTCGCCGACGACCTAACGCCCAAGCTCGAGCAGGTCGACGGCGTCGCGTCCGCGTACATCGAGGGCGGCCGCGAGCGGTCGGTCATCGTGGAAATTCCGCGCGACCGCCTGCAGGCTTATAATCTGACCGTCACGGACGTCTCGAAGATGATCGGCGCTCAGAACATACAAATCGCCGGCGGCACCATCACCGAACGGGACCTCAACTACACGATAAGCACGGTCGGCGAATACGCCTCGATCGAGGACATTAAGAACACCGTCATCTCCTACAAGCAGGCGGGCAGCGAGGCCGACGCGATGCGCGGCGGGGCGCTTCCGACGATCGCGACGGTTAGGCTCCGCGACATCGCGGATGTCTATGACGGCTACAAGGACCTGTCGTCGAACTACTACTTCAACGGCGTTCCCTGCGTCCAGATGTCGATACAGAAGCAGAGCGGAAAGAACTCCGTGCAATCGGCTCGCGCGGTGAAGGCGAAGATGGCCGAGATCATCAAGGACGCTCCGTCCGACATCGTCATTACCGAGACGCACAATACAACCGACATCATCGAGCGATCGGTCAGCAACGTCTCCTCAAGCGCCGTTCAGGGCGCGTTTTTCGCGATCTTAATCCTCCTTATCTTCCTCAGAAGCGTCAGAAGCACGCTCATCATCGGCATCAGCATACCCGTTTCTCTCGTCATCACGCTCGGAGTCATGTTCTTTAGCGGCATGACGCTCAACATCATGACGCTTGCAGGCCTCGCGCTCGGAGTCGGAATGCTCGTCGATAACTCGATCGTCATCCTCGAGAACATCTACACGTACCGCGAGAAGGGATCGAAACCGATACCGGCCTCGATACTCGGTTCGCAGGAAATGGTCCTCGCAATTACAGCGTCGACGCTTACGACGATCTGCGTCTTCCTGCCGCTCATCATGTACAAAAAAGAACTCGAGATCATCGGAGAGATTTTCTCCGGGCTCGCGTTCACCGTCGTCATCTCGCTTCTCTGCTCGCTCATCGTGGCCGTAGTGCTCGTTCCGGTACTGACGAGTAAGTACATCAAGATCGGAACGAAAAAGGAACGCGATCTCGCCTCGCGGCCGGACTTCATTGTACGGCTCGACACGACGCTCGGCAACTTCTTCGAAACCCTCGACTCACGGTACTTTAAGGCCCTTCAGTGGGTTCTTCGGCATAAAACCCAGACAATCCTCGCGATCGTCGTGCTGTTCGCCTTGAGCATCGCGCTCATCCCGGTCGTCGGATTCGTGTATATGCCAGAATCCGCGTCGGACGCCGTCGAGCTCGAGGTCACCCTCCCCGTCGGCACGAAACTCGAAACGACGGAGGCCGTTCTCAAGCAATTCGAGGAAATCGTCAAGGCGGAAATTCGCGGATACGAAAACATAACCCTGCTCGCGGGATCGAGCGAGGCATGGGGCATGGGAGGAACGAGCTCGTACAAAGGCTCGCTTCGCATCAGCCTGCCCGTCGTCTCGAAGCGGATCGATTCCGAAAACGAGATCAAGGACAAACTCAGGGGCCATTTTGGCGACTTCCCCGGCGCCACCTTCACGATAGGCTCGGGCAACCAGGGCGGCGTCGGCGGCGGCAACGAGGCGGTTCAAATCAAGGTAAAGTCGGAAGACCTGAAAAAAGCCCGTGAAACGGCCACCGCCATACGCGACCTCCTTCAGGAAAAGGCGACAGATCTTGTGACTGAGCCGAAGCTCTCCATTCAAGACGGGCTCCCCCAGGCGAATATCGTCATCGACCGAGACCGGCTTTACAACCTCGGACTCAACATCTATACAGTCGGCCAGGAAATCAAGGCGAACATCGCAGGCACGACAGCTTCGAGATACCGCGAAGACGGCGACGAAATCGACATCGACGTCATGCTTGCCGAAAAGGACAAGACGCGCCTCTCCGACCTCGAGCAGATTTTCGTCACGAACGCGCAGGGAACGCGAATACCCGTATCGAGTTTTGCGCGATATGAGGAAGGCATTTCTCCGATCTCGATTATCCGCGAGGACCAGAGCCGTCTCATCACAGTGAGCGCGGGAACGGTAAAGGACGTCTCGATCAATACCGTGCAGAAGGGCATAGAAAAACTGATCGCCGAAGAGATCCCGCGCGAAAGCGGAGTACGCATCGAGTACGGCGGCGATTACGAGGACCTCATGAAGGCGATCAAGCAGTTCGTCGTCATCATCCTCATGGCCGTCATCCTCGTCTTTGCGGTCATGGCGAGCCAGTTTGAGTCATTCCTCGACCCCTTTATCGTTCTCTTCACGCTGCCGCTCACCGTGATCGGCATCGTGTTTCTCTCGGGCCTAATGGGGCAGAAACTCAACGTGATGACGGCGGTCGGCATGCTGATCCTCGTCGGCGTTATCGTCAACAACGGTATCGTGCTTGTCGACTACACTAACCTGCTGAGAAAGCGCGGCATGGCGCTCCGCGACGCGTGCGCCGAGGCCGGCCGGAGCCGACTCCGCCCGATCCTTATGACGACGCTCACGACGGTTCTCGGGCTCGTGCCCATGGCTTTCTTCCCCGGCGAAGGCTCGGAAATGACCCAGCCGATCGGGCAGACGATCCTCGGCGGACTCTCGTTTGGAACGCTCATGACGCTCTTCCTCATGCCGGTACTCTATTACGGCTTTAACCGCCTGAGGGAAAAGCGCGAGGAAAAGAAGGACCTGAAGCGACAGCGCCGCCTCGCCCTGCGTCAGACGTCAATCGGAGGAATGCGATGAAAAGAGTCGAGGTAATATTCAGCCAAGCGCTCGAGGAAGAAATACTGACGGCCTTGGCGCCGATACCGGAAGCCGCGCGCTACAGCATCATTCCCAACGTGCGCGGCAAGGGATACACGATTCCCAAGATGGGAGACGCGATATGGCCCGGGATCAACGAGATACTGATAATTTATTGCAGCGAGGCAGGCGCGAAAGCGATCGAGAGGGCGGTCTCGCTCGTTCGCGACGAATCCCCGAACGAGGGCGTCGCGTTCTTCGCGACGTAAGGCGTCGGCGGCCGCCGGCCGGCGCCGGTGGCCGCCGGGACTTGGCCGCCGCTTACCGACCCTTCTCGCGCCGCCGCCAGGCGAGAAGGGCGCGCCGCGCCGACTCGAATGCGATCGGCGCGGTTTCTATGTCGCAAGGCTCGATTAGCCTGAGGCCGGCGACCTCTCCCGACCGCTCCGCGTCAAGCCGGGGCTCAGAGGCAACGCGCGCCGAAAAATAAAGGTCGCACGTCTTATAAAGCACGTCGCGGTACGCGTAATCGTTTGGCCACGAGCCGACGAACGAAAGGTCGGTCGCCTCGACGCCCGTTTCCTCGCGGCACTCGCGCGCGGCCGCGTCCTCCGCTCGCTCGTCGGGGTCGATAAAACCGCCGGGCAGGGAGAGCAGGCCCTTCCCCGGCTCCTTTCCCCGCACGATCATGAGCACGCGGCCCTCAACCTCGACGATGACGCTCGCCGACGCGGCGACGTTATGGTAGTGCGTAAAGCCGCACGACTCGCACCGCCAGAACTTTCCCCCATGATAGCCATACCCATCAGCGCCGCAGCGCGGGCAATACCGAAGATTCGCCGGCGCCACCTACGGCCTCCCGATAGCGAGCGACAGCGCGATCGACAGAGCCGCGAGCAAGAACGCGAACGCGAGATCGCCGATTCTCGGGCTGACGCTGAGATACCGAGTATGCGCGCGCGTGCCGTATTGCCGCGCTACGATCGCTTCGGCAAGCCTGTCCGCGCGCGAAAGCGTCCGCAGCACGAGCGGCACGAACAGCGAGGCGAGGGCGCGAAGGCGCGCCATCGGCGAAGAAGGCTTATCGGCGCCGGACCTCCTGATGGAGCGCGCGACGGTTATCCGCTCCGCTTCCATGTAAAGGATCGAAAGGAACCGAAAGACGATCCCGACGACGAGGGACGCGTCGCGGGCGGGAAATCTGAAAAGGGTCAGAGGACGCAGAACGTCTTCCATTCCGTGCATGATTTCGGTATGGCTCGTCGTATGCGTAAAGCACACCAGCGGTACGTACAACGCGAAAAAGCGCGCGATAAAAAGAATCCCTCGAAGGTTACCCGGTTCGACGGCGTACTGAACGGCCGCGAAAAAAAGAAGCCAAGGCAGGATTTTCAACGCCCCGATCGCGAGCTTTCGAAAGTCGACCCGTGCGACGAAGGCCTCGAAAAGATAAAGAGCCGCCAAGGCGCAGAGGGCGGGAACGTCGGTCGCGAGAAAGGCCGCGACGCATTGCGCGGCAAGCAGGAAATACTTACAGACGGGCGGAAGGCGATGGACGAGGGTATCCATGCGCCGATACGATCCGCGCGCGCCGGTCCTGAGCCGACGCACCGTCGCCTGATCGCGGGTCAGGACCTTCGACCGATCCCGCGGTTCGCGCGATGTGCCGTCGCGCGAGGAACTCTCGGCGGCGTGCGAATCGCCGGAAGCGCGTGCGTTTCTCTCGGGATCGCTCAAGCGTATCACCCGATCCGCGAGAGCGCATTCCTCTTCGCGATTCGTCGTGAAGACGATAGCCGTACCCTCGCGCGCGAGCGCGGAAAGGAGCTTCGAAAAACGCGCGCGGCTTTTTGCGTCAAGGGCCGATGACGGCTCGTCAAGCAACAGGACGTCGGCGTCCATCGCGAGAATCCCCGCGAGCGCGGCCTTGCGCCGCTCGCCGCCCGAGAGCGTAAAAGTCCGGCGCTCGGCGAATTCCGAAAACGGCAAGCCCGCGAGATCCATCGCGCGCGCGACGCGGGCGACGAGTTCCTTTCCCTTAAATCCGGAATTCCTCGGTCCATAGGCCACGTCGTCGGCGACGAACTCTTCGAAAAGGCTCGCTTCGCTTTCCTGCACGGCGAGCGCGACGGTAATTCCCGGGCTCACTGAAACCGTTCCCGCGTCGGGCACGATGAGGCTAACGAGCGTTTCGAGTAAAAGCGACTTGCCCGATCCCGATTCGCCGGTTATCGCCGTTATCGTTCCGGGGACGACGGAGAGATCGATTCCGCGCACGGGCCCCACGTCGATACCTTTTGCCGTCAGAACGGCCGCGTCAGAAGCGGCAGTACCGCCATGGCGCGCCGCCGGCGCGACGGTAGGGCGCGCGGGGTCGTCGTCGGGCGCGGCAAGAATACCCCACTCGCGCAGGCTCCGCGGGTCGAGCGCGTGGAACGCTCCCGTCGGGCCGTCAAAGACGACGCGCCCCTCGTTGAGCACGAGAATCCGTCCCGCGCGAAAGGCTTCGTCGAGGTCGTGCGTGATGTGGATGATCGTCCCGCCGGAGCGGTGGAGAGCGTCGATTTCGCCCAAGAGATCCGCGCGGGCCCGCGGGCTCAGCATCGAGGTTGGCTCGTCAAGGATGAGGACGGCCGGATCGAGCGCAATGGCGCCCGCGAGGGCGACGAGCTGCTTCGTTCCGGTGGAGAGCCGCTGGGGGTCGCGCGCGGCGACGTCCGTAAGCGCGCAGGCCTCGAGCGCGGAACGCACCCGTGACCGGGCCTCGTCCCGCGGAAGGCCGACGTTCTCGGGCCCGAAGGCGACGTCGAGCTCCACGGTTTCCGCGACGAGTTGGTCGGACGGCACCTGAAAAACGAGGGCTGCGGGTATTCTATCCCCGGCGTCTATCGCGATCGAGCCCGAATCCGGCACGGCAAGGCCGGCGATAGCCCGCGCGAGCGTGCTTTTTCCGGAGCCATTCTCTCCGAGAACCGCGAGGTACTCGCCGGCGGCGAGCGCAAAAGAAACGCCGTCGAGAGCGGGCTTTTCCATCCCCGCGAACGACAGGGTAAGGGAATCAACGGTAACCGACATCGCTTCGCTACCGAATCGACCGAAGCTTCAATTGAAACTCTTTCGCCAAGCGGAGGGGTTTCCCGGCCCAACCCAGCGATTCAGCGCGAAGCCGCCTTTCAGGCTGTACGTAATAAACTTTTTCGCCCGGCTTACCGCCTCGTATGGCTCGAGCCCGAGCGCGAGTCCCGCGGTTATCGCGGCCGCGATCGTACAGCCGGCGCCATGGGTCCACGTCGTGTCGACGAGCGCGCTTTCAACCTGGTTGAAGTCCTTTCCGTCGTAAAAAATATCGATCGCGCTCTGCTGTCCGGGAAGCTTCGAGCCCCCCTTTACAAAGACGTTCTTGGCGCCGCGCTCGAAGATGCGCTTCGCGGCACGCTTCATCTCATCGATCGTCGTCGGGGTTTCCATATCGGCGAGCTGTCCCGCCTCGAAGAGATTCGGCGTCGCGACGAGCGAGAGCGGAAGGAGACTCGCGGCGACCTGCTCGTTCAGTTCGGGATTCAAAGCCTCGCCGGCGCCCTTGCACACCATGACGGGATCGAGTACATATCGTTCTACCTTGAATTCCTTCAGGTACTGGGCGGCGAGATCGACCGCGTAGGAAGTGCCGAGCATGCCGGTCTTAACCGCGTCGACGCCGACTCCTCCAAAAATCGTCCGTAACTGCGCGTCAAGCACCGCTCGATCAAGCGGATATACCGAATGGGCCCATTCGCGCTCGGGGTCCATGGTGGCTATAAGGGTAACGGCCGCAAGACCATACACGCCATATTCGGCAAACGTCTTGAGATCAGCCTCGAGGCCGGCGCCTCCTGAGGTATCGGAACCGGCTATTGTTGCAACTTTGTTCATGAACGGAGCTCCTTACGGCTTGAGTATAATGAATACCCCCATGCCCCTACAAGCTAATATACGGAGAAATCCCTGTTTATCTTGACACAAGACAGGTATCTTGTCATTCTAAACTTACTTTCTAAGAACCTTGAGAGAGGAGAATGCCCGCATGTCTTCAAAACCCGTAAGTAAGATGCTATCTGCCATCAGGAAATTGGTCGTGACCGGCGCGCTCGGCGGCCTCGCGGTTTTTCTTGGCATTACGCGCCTCGGATTCTTCCCCTGGATAACCGGAGCCTCAATCACCGTTCTGCATATTCCGGCCATTATCGGCGCCATCCTTGAAGGCCCCGTCGTGGGCGCGAGCATCGGGGCGATCTTTGGCATTTTCAGCCTCATTCAGGCGAATGTCGCCCCGTTAACGCCGATCGACATAGCCTTCCGCAACCCGCTCGTGTCCGTCGTGCCTCGAGTTTTATTCCCGATCGCGACTTGGGCGATTTATCGACTGCTGGGAAAAAAACACAAAGTCCCGGCCGTATTCGTAGCCGCCATCCTCGGCACCGTCATCCACACGGTTCTCGTCTTAGGCGCGCTCGTCCTGACGAACGGATCGGGAATTCTCACGGGTGGCGTTGATGGCGTCACGCTCTGGGCGGTAGTCGGCGGAATATTCCTCGCAAACGGCATCCCCGAGGCGATCGCGGCGGGCCTGTTCGCCTCGCTCATCGTGGCCGCGCGGCTTGGGTTGTCGCTGAGAAACGGAAAATCCCGGCTTTCCGAAGAGTAACGCCGCCTTGAAAGCGGGCTTATCGCCCGCCGAAAAAGATCGATTCGAAATAGTCCCGGTTCCGGGTAAACATCGCGTCTTCCACGGAGAGCGTCACGATCGCGAGGGATTCTCCGCCTCGGGGAATAAAGGTCCGATAGCGGGCCGTCGTGACCTTAGTCGCGGGATCGTACGAGCGATAGAAGAGGCACGGATACTCAGAGGCGACAAATACCCGAAGCGAGTCCGCGATCATGACCGGCGAAGAATACAATACCAACAGCCTGATGAGTCCGAACGCGTCGGTGACGCCTGAAGACGCGACGTCGAGCGGCTCGGCCGCCAACCGGGCGATAGCGCCGCCCGAGCCGACGAACCGATACGATCCGTCGGTTCCCGCCTTCCAATTATCGTCGAGGTTAACCGTTAATCCGTCGAGCGGAACCGCTCGCGCGCTGCCGGAAGCGACGATCGCCGCGCCCGGTCCCGTCGAAGGCACCGGCTCGCCCCGGTACGCGTAAAACGCGGGGTCATTAGCCGAAGCAAGCACTCCGACGGTTACGAGGGTCAACTCGCCCGATCCCGCGCCCGCGCCGTCGGGAGAGACGCTCCGAAGGCGCGCGACGGGCACCCAGTACTCGAACACCATGCCATTCCGCTCGCCGGCCTCGTAGCGCGGAGTATCAGAAAAACGCTCGCGCGTTTCAAGCCATGTTTGCAGCCAAGTAGCCACCTCGCCGATCAACGCGCCCAAACGTTCATCCGCTTTTCCGCGAATAAGGCTCATGGTCCCCGCCTCCACGCGCTGTCCGCCGGAGTCCTCGCGAAGGTACCAGGTTTCGTTGAGCAAGTGTTCTTCGCCCGTGGAAGGAACCCAACGCCTGAGCGCAAGCTCGTTCCCACCGAGATAGCACAATCCGACGTATGCGGGGACAGGTCCTCTCGAATCGCGATACACGGCATACGCGCCCGACACTTCGTCGATGCGCAGGGGCGCATAGCCGCCAGGGCTCGCAAACGACGTTCCGGCGGCAAGCGTTAAAAGGATGACGGTCAGGGTAATCGCGCGTTTCATGGGCAGCCCCCTGACAAAAGGATACCCCCTGAAGCCCCCGCGCGCAAGCGATGTGCTTTATTTGACAGAAAATAAAACGGGGTGGATACTGCATCATGAAATATACCCCTGTCTCGGAAATAGAAGAGTCCTATTCGCTCAGCTTTGCTTCTCCGGTTTTCATCATATCGGCCATAGTTCTCGCCGCGCTTTGGGCGTACCTCGCATGGTTCATCGACCCCGAATCCGTCGCCTTTTTGCTCGGTATCGCCTCGAAGGCGGTAAAAATCGCTCCGTCCGCCACACTATACTCGGGAGACGTCGTATACGGCACCGTTCTCGTCCTCTACGCCTCGCTCGCGTTCCTCGCGGGATACGCGATTTTAGCGATCGCGATCGGCAAAAAGCGCATGCGAGGCGGCGTGAAAGGACTCGCGATCTTCGCGATTATTCTCGGCGTGACCGTCATACCCGCCGTTCTCGCCTCTTCGCTCCTGACGGACAACAGGGGCGAGGCCGCGGGCGGCCTGATGGGAACGATGATCATGTTCGAAGGATGGATGGCCATCCTGATCGGCGCCGTCGCGCTCGCAGGCCCGCCGCTGTTCGTCGAGACGCTCGCGCGAAGCAAAAAAATGCGGATACGGACGTTCTATACGGTTCTTTCGCTCGGGACGCTCGGCGCGGCGAGCTGGTACGGGGTTTTGATCGCGCGGGGCGAAGCTCCCTGGCCGCTTGCCGTCCCGCTCTGGGCCGTGCTTTTCTCCGGCTTCGCGCTCTTTCTCGCGGCTTGGTGCGCGAGCAGGTTTTCCCGCGGAGGGCTGAAAGAGTTCGTCTACCTCCGCCCGGTTCGCTTCGCGCTCTTTCTCGCGTTTCTCGCCCTCAACCTGACGGTGCTTCACCATGCGCGAACGGCACTCCCCGGAGACGGCCTCGCGAAAATCGCGCTCGTCGTCCTCTGGGCGATCGTGGGGTTTTACGGCCTCACCGGCCTCGCCGGCGACATCACCATTCCGATCGGATCAAAACAAACGGCGAGCGGAACCGTCTCCATTATGCGTGTCTGGAAGGAAGAGGCCGCGTTCAACCTCATGTACTTCTGGGCCGCCCTCTCGTCGCTCGCGCTCGCCGTCGTCGTTCTCACGTAAGCCAAAAACGCAAAACGCGCGCCGAGGGGCGCGCGCATGCGAGTCAGAAAACACTACGGTTGAATCAAACTACTTCGACAAGAGCCTGTTGAGGCGCCGGACGAAATCGGCCGGATCCTTTACCTCGGAGCCCTCCACGAGCAGGGCCTGGTCGAGAAGCACCGACGACACGTCGCCGATGAAACCTTCGTCATCGGACTCCTGTATCTTCTTCACGAGGGCGTGGTCCGCGTTCACCTCGAGTATCGGCTTGACCTCGGCGAAGCCGGTCTGGCCCATCGCCTTCATCATGCGTTCCATCTGGAGCGACGGGTCGTTTTCGTCGACGACGATGCACGAAGGCGAGTCCGCGAGCCGCTTCGAAAGCCTGACGTCCTTTACCCGCTCCCCGAGCGCCTTCTTTATCTTTTCGACCGCGGGCTTAAAGGTCTTCGCCTTCTCCTCGGCGTCCTTTTTCTCGGCGTCGGAACTGAGCTCCTCGTCGGAACCCGCGCGGTTCGCCGCCTTGAGCTCGAAGTCCTTGTACTTCCCGAGCGAGGGAACGACGATGTCGTCGATCTCGTCTCCCATGATAAGTACTTCGAGGCCCTTCGCCCGATACGCCTCGAGATGCGGGCTCTGCCTGAGGGTCTTCTCGTCGCCGCCGGTGATGTAGTAAATCGCCTTCTGGTCGGCCTTCATGCGGGTGACGTAATCGGCGAACCCGGTCCACTTGTCTCCGACGCCCGCGTCGGTGGTCTTGAAGCGAACGAGCTCCGAGAGCTCCTCGCGATGGGCGTAGTCGCCGTAGAGGCCTTCCTTGAGCGGGCGGTTGAATTCCCCGACGAACTTCTCGTACTTTTCCGCGTCGGTATCGGCCAGCTTCTTGAATTCCCCGAGGAGCTTCTTCACCGACGAGGTCTGAATGTTGGTGAGGATGCGGTTTTGCTGCAGAATCTCGCGGCTCACGTTGAGCGGCAGGTCCTCGCTGTCGATGACGCCCCGGATGAACCGGAGATAGGTCGGCAGAAGTTCCTTGTCGTCGTCGGTGATGAAGACGCGCTTGACGAAAAGCTTCACGCCCGGCTTGTAGTCGGCGTGGAACATGTCGAAGGGGGCCTTGGACGGCACGTAAAAGAGCGTCGTGTATTCCTGCGTTCCCTCGGCCTTTGTATGGACATAAAGGAGCGGGTCCTCGCTGTCGTGCGAGAGCGATTTATAGAAGCTCTTGTAGTCTTCTTCCT
>CAYSEA010000027.1:2175-33005 GCA_964429975.1 uncultured Treponema sp. | reverse complement strand
CTGCGCGTCGGAACCGCTTGTACTAAGACCCGTGCCGAAGTGCATGGTTCGAACGCCAAGCCGTACAAGCAGAAGGGTACCGGACGTGCCCGCCGTGGTGATAAGAAGTCTCCCATTCTTGTGGGCGGCGGTATTACCTTCGGTCCCCGGCCGCGTGATTATAGTTACGCTTTGCCCAAAAAGGTGAAGCGCCTCGCGATGAAGTCCATCCTGAGCCTCAAGGCACAGGATGACCGACTCACTGTCGTTGAGGATTTTACCGTCGAAAGCGGGAAAACCAAGGATCTTGCAAAGATCCTCGCTACCTTCGCGAAGGGAGAGCGCGCCGTTATCGTCCTGAAGGACGACGATTCGCGCATCAAGCAGGCCGGACGCAATATACCGACCCTGTCGTTCCTTTCGTACAACCGCCTCAGGGCGCATGACCTCTTCTACGGACGCAAGGTCATCATGCTCGAGACGGCCGCGAAGAACCTTGCCGACTTTTACGGTCAGGATGAGGGGGCTGAGTGATGAATTACGAGAATATCCTCATCGCGCCGGTATTGTCGGAAAAGTCCAATGAACTGCGAGAGCAGGGCAAGTACGTGTTCCGCGTCGATCCCGCCGCGAGCAAGATCGAGATTAAAGAGGCGGTTCGGAAGGTTTTCGGCGTCAAAGTCGTAAACTGCACCGTCGTAAACGTGGGTGGCAAGATGAAGCGGGTGCGTGGTCGCCCCGGACTTACCGCCAGCTGGAAGAAAGCCGTCGTTCGGCTTGCACCCGGCGAGACTATCAAGGTGTTCGAGGGCGTGTAACGCCCCCGATTCCGCGTTAAACAAGGGGAAACCAAATGGCTCTTAAAGTATACAAGCCTAATACCGCGGGAACCAGAACACGTATTGACCTGCGAAAGGACGAACTTACCACAGACAGACCTGAAAAAGGCTTGACGAAGGGAAAGAAGTCGTACGGCGGTCGCGGAGCTGGGGGTCGGATTTCGGTCAGGCACCAGGGCGGCGGCCACAAGCAGAAATACCGCGATATCGATTTCAAGCGTGAAAAGTTCGGCATTCCTGGTACCGTAAAGACCATCGAATACGATCCTAATCGCAGCGCGAATATCGCTCTGGTCTTCTATGCTGATGGCGACAAGCGCTATATTATCGCTCCAAAAGGGCTTTCTGTCGGACAGAAAGTTATGAGCGGGGAGACCGCGACGCTCGACGTCGCGAATGCCCTCCCGCTGGAGGCTATTCCGGTCGGCTTTACCGTCCATAACATCGAACTTACCATTGGTAAGGGCGGTCAGATGGCGCGTTCCGCCGGCGCAAGCGCGCTCGTCGCGGCTAAAGAAGGGGATTACGTTACCGTTAAGCTTCCGTCGGGCGAAATGCGCATGGTTCACAAGCGCTGTTACGCCACGATAGGAGAGGTCGGAAACGAGGATCACATGAATACCAGCCTCGGTAAGGCCGGTCGATCTCGCTGGAAGGGTATCAGGCCGACCGTTCGCGGTATGTCCATGAACCCGGTCGATCACCCGCTCGGTGGTGGTGAAGGACGCGGTAAAGGACGAAACCCGGTTACGCCGTGGGGTCAGCCATGCCGTGGTTATAAGACCCGTAACAAACGAAAGAACTCGAACAAGTTCATTGTTTCGAGGCGTAAGTAGGGAGATGAACCGTGTCTAGATCCGTAAAGAAAGGGCCCTTCATCGAGAAGAGTCTCTACAAGAAAGTGATTGAAATGAACAAGGCGACCGACCGGAAAATGATTAAGTCATATTCCCGTTGCTCGACTATCATCCCTGAAATGGTAGGTAATACCATCTCTGTTTATAATGGCAAGTCTTGGATTCCGGTGTATGTCACTGAGAACCTCGTCGGTCATAAACTTGGCGAATTTGCACCTACCCGCGTTTTCCGCGGGCACGCAGGTTCGGACAAGAAAACAGGCAAGTAATAGGCGGATATGATGGCTGAAACAACCGGATATATAGCCACTTCCAAATTCCTCATCGCGTCGCCCACCAAGGTTCGCCCAGTCGCGGACGTTGTTAAGCTCAAGTCGTACACCGACGCCATGGCCATTCTCGAGAACATGCCCCAGAAGGGCGCGCGTCTCCTGACCAAGACCATGAAATCGGCCGCGTCTAACGCGTTGAACCGGAACAAGAAGCTCGATGAAGACATGCTGTTCGTCAAGGAAATACGCATTGACGAAGGCCCGCGACTCAAGCGGCTTTGGTGCCGTGGACGCGGACGCGCTGATATGCTTTTGAAGCGCATGTGTCATATCACCGTCATCGTAGACGAAAAGGCGGGTGAATAAAGTGGGACAGAAAGTAAACCCTATCGGATTGCGTCTGGGAATCAACAAGACCTGGTCTTCGCGCTGGTACGCGGACCCCAGGGAATACGCCGACCTCCTGCACGAGGATCTTAAGATCCGCAAGATGGTCAAGGATCTTCCCGAATGCAAGAACGCTGATATCGCGGAAATCGAGATAGTGCGTCACCCTCAGCGCGTGACCATCGTTATCCATACCGCCCGTCCCGGCGTCATCATCGGCGTTAAGGGCGCGAATATCGAGCAGATCGGAATCGAGATCCAGAAGAGCCTTACCAAAAAGGTTCAGATCAAGATTAAAGAGATCAAGCGTGCCGAGACGAACGCCTCCCTCGTGTCGCAGAACGTTGCCCGTCAGCTTATGAACCGCGGATCGTTCCGTAAGGCTCTTAAGATGGCGTGCTCCTCGGCGATGAAGGCCGGCGCTCAGGGCGTGAAGATCCGTGTTTCGGGTCGTCTTGGCGGCGCCGAGATGAGCCGTACCGAAGAGCATAAAGAGGGCCGCGTGCCGCTTCATACCCTTCGCGCGGACATCGACTACGGTTTCAGCGAGGCACATACCACATACGGCGCCATTGGCGTTAAGGTGTGGGTGTACAACGGAATGATGTACGGTCACGAGCAAAAGGAAGACGCCGGTGCCCTGCTTAAGAAGCAGCGACGGGATCGACCGGAACGCGGAGATCGTGGCGATCGAGGCGATCGCGCCGACCGGAATGACCGGTCGGATCGCGGGGAACGCCCCGCGCCCGCAAGGAGTTAGGCTATGGCACTGAGTCCAAAGAGAATTAAGCATAGAAAGGTGCAGCGCGGCAGAATTAACGGCAACGCCACCCGCGGCAACAACATCGACTTCGGTGATTTCGCGCTTGTCTCTCTTGAGCCATTTTGGCTCACGAACCGACAGCTTGAGGCTGCGCGCGTCGCGTTGAACCGCAAGGTAAAGCGCGGAGGAAAACTGTGGGTTCGGGTATTCCCCGATAAGCCATATTCAAAGAAGCCTGCCGAAACCCGCATGGGTAAGGGAAAGGGCGCGCCTGAATATTGGGTCGCCGTCATAAAGCCGGGAACGATCCTTTTCGAGCTTGCCGGTATCGACCGGACGCTCGCGAACGAGGCGATGACCCTCGCGGGAAGCAAGCTTCCGTTTAAAACGAAGTTTGCCGCGCGCAAGGTCGAGGAATAAGGGAGGCGTGAGATGAAGAAAAAAGAACTGAAGAGTCTCGCTTACGCCGAACTGGTTACAAAGCGTAATGAGCTTACCAGGAAATACATGGACCTCAGGTTCCAACTGGTAATCGGACATGTCGACAATCCCATGCAGAAACGCATTATGCGCCGCGATATCGCGACGCTTAACACGCTGATCCGCCAGAACGAGATCGTCGCACAGGGAAATAAGTAGGAGCAGGCCCGTGGAAGAACAAGCTATCCAGAACAAATCCGGGAACCGCGAGTTTGTTGGCGTAGTTACCAGCGACAAGATGAGTAAAACCATCACCGTCCAGGTAAACACCAAGAAGCTACATAGGCTGTACAAGAAGTACGTCTCGCGCAGCAAGAAGTACAAGGCTCACGACGAGAAGAACGACGCCCATGTCGGTGATACCGTTCGAATCGTGGAGTCTCGGCCGATCAGCAAGGACAAGTGCTGGCGGCTCGTCGAAATCGTGTCCCGGGCAAAGTAATCGAGGAACCGCAAATGATTCAGATGCAGTCTAGGTTAAATGTTGCCGACAACTCGGGCGCGAAGCTCGTCGAGTGTATCAAGGTCCCCGGCGGTTCACACCGCCGGTATGCCAGTATCGGTGACATCATCGTCGTTGCCGTCAAGGACGCGCTCCCGACGTCGACGATTAAGAAGGGTTCCGTGGAAAAGGCCGTCGTGGTCAGAATTTCCAAGGAATATCGCCGCCCTGATGGTACGTATATTCGCTTTGACGATAACGCATGCGTTATCATCGACGCGAACAAGAACCCCAAGGGCAAGCGCATCTTCGGGCCGGTCGCCCGAGAGTTACGCGACATGGACTACATGAAGATCGTGTCGCTCGCGCCGGAAGTCCTGTAAGGAGATTGGGGAATGGAAGTTAAATTCAAGATCCGAAAGGACGATACGGTAGAGATCATCGCCGGAAAGGATAAGGGCAAACGCGGTAACGTCGTTCGCGTTATCCGCGATAAGGGACGCGTCATCGTTGGCGGCGCTAACCTCGTCAAGAAAGCGATGAAAAAGCGCTCTCAGCAAGATCAAGGCGGAATCGCCGAGATCGAGGCCCCTCTCAATATCTCCAACGTCATGATCGTCTGCAAGAAGTGCGGACCGACCAGGATCGGATACAAGATCGACGGCGAAAAGAAAATACGAGTTTGCCGTAAATGCGGAGAAGCACTGTAATGAGTAAGTATGTACCTCGGCTTAAGAAAGTCTACGTGGAAAAAATCGCCCCCGAGCTCTTCAAGGAACTCGGATACAAGTCTGTGATGCAGACTCCCAAGCTGACCAAAATTGTGGTAAGTATGGGTATTGGCGAAGCCCTCGCAAACAAGAAACTCCTTGATGCCGCAGCGACCGACCTGGGTCTTATAACGGGACAGAAAGCTGTAAAAACCAAGGCAAAAAAGAGTATCGCGAATTTCAAGCTTCGACAGGGCAATGAGGTGGGCGTGATGGTAACGCTTCGTGGGGCAAGGATGTACGAATTTTTCGACCGCTTTGTCAACGTTGCGCTTCCGCGCGTCAAGGATTTTCGCGGCATCAACCCGAACGGGTTTGACGGCCACGGAAACTATTCGCTGGGTATCACCGAGCAGATCATTTTCCCGGAGATCGATTTCGACAAAATCGAACGGGTTGCCGGTCTGAACATCAACGTGGTAACCACTGCCAAAACCGATGCGGAGGCGAAAGCCCTCCTCGCTAAGTTTGGCATGCCCTTTAGAAAGTAAGTGAGGAATTCATGGCGACAGTAGCGTGGATTAATAAGGCAAACGCAACCCCGAAGTATTCGACTCGGAAGCATAATCGCTGCAGGGTTTGCGGAAGGCCTCGTGGATATCTCAGAAAATACGAGATGTGCCGTGTATGTTTCAGAAAGTTGGCGAGTGAAGGCTTGATCCCAGGCGTCACGAAGTCGAGCTGGTAGGAGGACGATAGATGAGCGTATCAGACCCCGTCGCGGACATGCTTACTAAGGTCCGGAATGCGGCCATGGCCCGCCACGAAAAGGTGGACATTCCCGCATCCAAGCTTAAGCTTGAGATAGTCAAAATTCTGAAGACCGAAGGGTATATCAAGAATTTCAAGAAGGTCAGTCAGGAAGGAAGCAACTGCATTCGCGTCTTCCTTAAGTATGACGACAAGAATACGTCGGTTATTCACGGTATCGAGAAGCTCTCGACTCCGGGACGCCGCGTATATGCTGGTTATAAGGATCTCCCCCGAGTTTACAACGGGTATGGGACCGTTATTGTATCCACGTCCCTGGGCGTTACCACCGGTAAAAAAGCCCAGGAGAAGCAGATCGGCGGCGAACTGCTCTGTACCGTTTGGTAAGGGGAGGGTTATATGTCTAGAATCGGAAAGCTCCCCATTGCCATTCCGGCAGGAGTCAAGGTTATCGTTACCCCGGAAGCCATGACCGTCGAGGGACCCAAAGGCAAGCTTTCGCAAGCCTATGATTCTTCCATCGAGATCAAGGTCGAAGGTAATACCGCCGTCGTGACCCGCAAGGACGACTCGAAGCAAACGCGATCCTTTCATGGACTGTATCGCAACTTGCTTAATAACATGGTGCTTGGAGTGACCTCCGGGTTTTCAAAAAGCCTCGTGGTAAACGGCGTCGGTTACCGCGCCGAAGTTCAGGGGAATCTTCTTGTCCTGAACCTTGGCTATTCGACGGATTTTATCGCCGGTATTCCCGAGGGTTTGACCGTTACGGCGGATGCGGCTGGTAAGATTACCATCACCGGCGTCCGTAAGGATCAGGTTGGCGAGTTCGCCGCCGAGGTCAGAAAGCTTCGTGGGCCCGAACCTTATAAGGGAAAGGGCATTCGTTACGATACCGAAGTGATTAAGCGGAAAGTCGGCAAGTCCGGCGTCAAATAAGGGTAGGGCGATATGTTGAAGAAATTAAAGGACAAGGACAGGAAGCGGCTTAAGAGGAAGTTCCACATCCGTAAGCGCATTCACGGAACCGCGGAGCGCCCCCGCATGACGGTCACCCGAAGTAACAGCAACCTTTCGGTGCAGGTTATTGACGATGACGCCGGAACGACGCTCGCCACCGTGACGACTCTCGAGAAAGACCTTTCCGTATTGCGGGCGAACATCGCCTCCGGAAAGAAGGTTGGCGAGGAGATCGGCAAGCGCCTGAAGGAAAAGAACATCAACTCCGTTGTGTTCGACCGTAACGGCTATCTCTACCATGGAGTAGTGAAGGCCATCGCAGACGGTGCCCGCAGCGCGGGAATCGACTTCTAGGAGAGGCTATGGATCATCAAAGGAATTACGACCGCGATCAGCCGAAGGAATTCGTCGAGAAGCTCGTTAAACTGAACCGCACAGCGAAAGTCGTCAAGGGCGGCCGTCGCTTTTCTTTCTCCGCGCTCACCGTTGTGGGCGATCAGAAGGGAAAGGTGGGTTTCGGTTTCGGTAAGGCTAACGACGTTTCCGAGGCTATCCGGAAAAGCATCGATAAGGCAAAGCGTAACATGGTGTTTGTTCCGTTGAAAAACGGCACTATTCCCCATGAAATTCAGGCCGATTTCAAGAGCTCGTGCGTGCTTCTTAAGCCCGCATGCTCCGGTACCGGCTTGATCGCGGGTGGAGCCGTTCGGGCCGTTCTCGAAGCAGCCGGCGCGACGGACGTTCTGTCGAAGTCCCTTGGCGCCAACGCCTCTATAAATGTCATTCGCGCTACTTTCGAGGCCATTAAGGGTCTCATGGATGCGAAGGCCGTCGCCAAAAACAGGGGTAAAAACCTGAAGGATATGTGGGGTTAACGGCATGGCAAACAAAATTTGTGTAAAGCTGGTTCGCAGCACCATCGGTCAGAAGCCGAAGGTTGTCGCGACGGTTCGTTCTCTGGGCTTGAAAAAGCTCAACTCGACGGTTGAACACGACACGTCCGCCCAGATTCTTGGGATGGTCGCCGCCGTGAAGCACCTCGTTGAAGTCAAGGAGACAAAGTAATGTCTGATTTTAACCTGTACGCGCCCGAAGGCGCGAACAAGAAAAAGCGCATCGTGGGTCGCGGTTCCTCTTCGGGCCGCGGAACCACGGCTGGCCGGGGAAACAAGGGACAGCAGTCCCGATCCGGCGGCAAGATATACGTCGGCTTCGAGGGCGGTCAGATGCCCCTCTACCGCCGAATCGCGAAGCGCGGTTTTTCCAATTATCCGTTCCGCAAGGAATATGAGGTCATCAACCTCTGCGAGATCGAGACCCGTTACGAAAACGGAGAAACGGTCAATCGCGAGTCGATGATCAAGAAAGGCCTCCTCAAGAAGGTTTCTTCTATGATAAAGATCCTTGGAGCCGGGGATCTTACGAAGAAGCTGACCGTGGACGTGGAAAAGGTTTCCTCTTCCGCCAAGGATAAGATCGTGAAGGCCGGCGGCTCCGTCGTCGAGGCCGCTGTCGCTGACGCGAAGAGCGCCGAGTAAACGGGAACGGGTGAGGAATCATGGCAAATAATGCGTTCGTTAATATGCTCAGAATCAAGGATCTCCGTCAGAGAATCGTGTTCACGATCGTGATTCTCGCGGTTTTCCGTCTCGGTTCCGTCCTGACGATTCCCGGAATAGATCCGCACGCGCTGACGACGTTCTTCAAGTCCCAGATTAAGGGAAATGCTTTCGTCGATTACATGGACTTTTTCGCCGGCGGAGCGTTTTCCAATTTCTCGGTGTTCATGCTTGGCGTCATGCCGTATATCTCCACCCAGATCCTGATGCAGCTCGCGCTCATCATTTTCCCGAGCCTTAAGAAGGCCGCGGAGGACGACGGCGGACGCAAGAAGATTCAGTCGTGGACCCGGTTCGCCACCGTCGGAGTGGCGCTCGTGCAGTCATACGCGGTTACCGTATACGCGGGAAGCATCCCCGGGGCGATCGTCATCGATCGCTTCGCGTACACGCTTATCGCGATGCTTACCGTGACAACGGGAACGATGATTACCGTGTGGCTCGGGGAACAGATCACCGCGCGCGGAATCGGAAACGGTATCTCGATGTTGATTTTCGCGGGTATCGTGGCGCGTCTTCCAAGCGCTGTCATCGAGCTCATTAAAATGGTACAGACCGGCGATCTTAACCCGGTGTTCGTTATCGTTGCCTTAGCGATGTTCGTGGCTATCATCGCGTTGGTAGTGTACGAGCAGCAGGGACAAAGAAAGATTCCGGTTCACTACGCAAAAAGGGTCGTCGGGAGAAAGATGTACGGCGGACAGAATACCTATATTCCGTTCAAGATTAACCCGTCTGGGGTAATCCCGGTCATCTTCGCTTCCTCATTCCTGACCTTCCCCCTCCAGATTGCCTCGAGTATCGGACCGAACGTTAAGTGGCTCAACAGCCTCGCGACGTTCCTGAGGCCGAACGGGCTCTGGTATAACGTGTTCTATGTATTTTTGATCGTTTTCTTCGCGTACTTCTACACTCAGGTTACCCTGAACCCCACAGAGATCGCGAAGCAAATACGGGAAAACGGCGGCTCGATTCCCGGGATCAGAACTGATAAGACCGAAGACTATATGCAGAGAATCCTGAATCGGCTGGTTCTTCCGGGTTCGCTGTATCTCGCGGTGATCGCGGTTATGCCGTCGATTATTCAGCGTCTTTTCGGATTCCCCGCGTCGATCTCGATGCTAATGGGCGGCACCTCGCTTCTCATTTTAGTCGGCGTTGATCTCGACACGATGAGTCAGATCGAAGCGCAGCTGAAGATGCATCATCATGACGGTCTCGTAAAGAAAGGAAAGATCAGGTCTCGAAACCTGTAGAATGAATGCGACGCGCGCCGTAAGTGCGTGCGTCCGGAGGGTTTATATGAAGGTAAGAACAAGCGTAAAGCCCATATGCGATAAGTGCAAGGTTATCCGCAGGCGAGGAATCGTCCGGATCATCTGCACCAATCCCAAGCACAAACAGCGCCAGGGCTGATGGAGGAATAACAGATGGCTCGAATTGCGGGAGTCGATCTCCCTAACAAGCACGTGAATATCGCGTTGACCTACATCTACGGCATTGGGCGCGCCTCGGCGGACTCGATCTGCGAGAAAGCCAAGGTTGACTCGATGCGGATGATCAACGATCTCAGCCAGGATGAGCTCAAGCAGATTACCACGGTAATCGACGCGGAGCATAAGGTCGAAGGTCGCCTCAGGACCGAAATCGGCCTTAACATCAAACGCCTAATGGACATCGGCTGTTACCGGGGCCTCCGGCACAGGAAGGGTCTGCCGGTTCGCGGACAGCGCACCCGGACCAATTCTCGCACACGCAAGGGTAAGAAAAAGACCGTTGCCGGCAAGAAGAAGTAAACCGAAGGTTGGAGGAATACTGAAGTGGCAACCGTAAAAAAACGGAAAGAAAAGAAGAGCGTATACGAGGGAAACGTCTATATCCAAGCGACGTTCAATAATACCATCGTGACAATCACCGACCTTAAGGGAAACGCCCTCTCGTGGGCGTCTTCCGGCGGGCTCGGTTTTAACGGGGCGAAAAAGTCCACGCCGTTCGCGGCGCAGACCGTCGCCGAAACGGCGGTTCAGAAGGCCCTTACCTATGGTCTTCGCGAAGTGCATGTATTCGTAAAGGGCCCGGGAGTTGGACGTGAGTCCGCGGTACGCTCCCTCGGCGCGCTCGGCCTGAAGGTACGCTCGATTAGCGACGTTACCCCCATTCCCCACAATGGCTGTCGCCCGCGCAAGACCCGGCGCATCTGACGAAGGAGACATAGATGGCTAGATATACAGGACCCCTTTGCAGACTTTGCCGAGCTGAGCAAAAAAAGCTCTTCCTCAAAGGCGATCGTTGCAAAACCGATAAATGCCCGATTAACAAGAAACGACCCCTTCCCGGCAAGGACCCCAAGGCCCGCACCGGCAAGAGAAGCGATTACGGCGTTCAGCTTCGCGAGAAGCAGAAGCTCAAGAGAAGCTATGGAATGCTCGAGCGGCAGTTCCGCATCTTCTTCGATCGTGCCCTTCGCATGCCCGGGATCACCGGCGAAAACCTCATTGGCCTCCTTGAGCGCAGGCTCGACAACGTCGTGTATAGAATGCACTTCTCGGTCAACCGCAATCAGGCGCGCCAGGTCGTTCAGCACGGCCATATTCTCGTTAACGGAAAGCCCGTCAATATCCCGAGTTACCTCGTGAAAGCGGGAGACGTGGTCGAAGTGAAGGAATCCAGCAAGAAGCTCAACGTCGTAAAGGACGCGCTCAAGGAACTTTCGAAGTCCGGCGCGTATCCTTGGCTGACGGTGGACGCGGACGCCCTTAAGGGAACGTTTGTCGCGATTCCCCGCCGAGGCGACGTTACCGATCTCGCGGATGTCAAAGAGCAGCTCGTGGTCGAGCTCTATTCCAAATAAGAGGAGTTCGAATGGCCCGCAAAAATCTGCTAAAAGGATTCAAAAAGCCGAAGGGACTCACCTTCGAGCACGAAGAGTCGAGATCTGATTACGGAAAATTTGTGGCTTCTCCCTTCGAAACCGGTTTTGGAACTACGGTTGGCAATACCTTGCGCCGTGTGCTTCTCTCGTCGATCCAGGGGTACGCGATTTCCGCGGTTAAGATTACCTCCTACGACGCTGACGGGGTGCCGCACAACATTTCCAGCGAGTTTGAGACGATTCCGAACGTTGTGGAAGACACGTTGGAGGTCCTCAATAACCTGAAGCAGATACGCTTGCGTCTGCCGGAGGACGTTGACCAGGATACCTTCCTCTACGAGTTTACCGGTCCCGTTAACGTGACGAGCGACTCGCTCGCGCGAGACGACCAGCTCGAGATACTCAGTAAGCCGTTTCCTCTTTTCACGATGATGGAAGGCGGGCGGGTAGAGTTTGAGATTCAGGTAGACTTCGGACGGGGCTACGTTCCTGCCGAGGTTAACGAACGGTATATCGAGGTCGTCGGAACGATTCCGATGGACGCGATTTACGGGCCGGTCCTCAAGGTTAAGTACGTTATCGAGCCGTGCCGCGTAGGCCAGCGAAATGACTACGACAAGCTGATCCTCGAGATATGGACCGACGGTACGATCAACCCCGAGAACGCGCTCGCCGAAGCCGCGAAAATCGCGAAGGATCACTTCTCGATTTTCGTGAACTTTAACGAGAACGAAATCGGAAAAGACGAGGACTTCGACGAGGAAGACGAGCGGGTTCGCCAGCTCCTTAACACGCCGGTCGAGGAACTCGAGCTTTCGGTACGTTCGTCGAACTGCCTCAAGAACGCAAATATCAGGACTATCGGCGAATTGACGAGAAAGACTGAGGATGACATCGCCAAAACGAGGAACTTCGGCAAGAAGAGCCTCCAGGAAATCAGGGAGAAGCTCTTGGAGTGGAACCTTGGTCTCGGAATGACGGATTACAGCCACCTTAAGAATTCGATCAAGTTGCCCAAGCAGAAGGAAGAGACAGATGAAGCATAAAAACGGCTTTAATCCGCTTTCGCGCAATGCGTCACATCGCCGCGCGATGCATCGTAATATGGTGACCTCGCTTTTTAAGTTTGAGCGAATAACCACGACTCAGCCGAAGGCCCTCGAAGTAAGGCGCACGGCCGAGAAGCTTATCACCCGCAGCAAGGTCGATACCGTGCATAACCGCCGGCAAGTTGCGCGGTTTATCTCGGACGACGCGATTCTCGCGAAGCTTTTTACCGATATCGGTCCGCGCATGAAGGACAGGGCGGGCGGCTATACGCGCGTTCTGAAGCTCGGCTTCCGCGAGGGTGACGCGGCTGAGGTCGCGATTCTCGAGCTCGTGGACTATAAGCTCGACGTTGCCGGTAAGGATGACAAGAAGGCCAAGAAAGCCGAGAAGTCCCCTGAGGCAAAAAAGCCCGCGGCCGCTTCGAAGAAGCCGACCGACGGAAAGAAATCCGCGGGAGAAAAAAAGCCCGCTGGAGCCAAGAAGGCAGCGGTTAAAGAACCGGTAGCCGAAGGCACGGAGGAGTAACTATGTCCAAGGCACATCGAGGGAAGGGAATTCGCGGTACGCCGAATTGCGGAAGGGGACTGTGTCCTGTCTGCAAAAAGGTTGGCGTCAAGGTGCTCTATGAGCAGGAAATCGAAGGCGCTAAAGTAAAGATCTGCAAGGTTTGCAAGGCTGCGATAAAGAACGGCAAGGCCGTTTGATCCTGACGGGCAGGCAAACATTTGATAAAACCGTCCTTTGGGACGGTTTTTTTTTGCTTGCGTGGTTTTGTATGGTTATTATTATAGACATGTAAGCCAAGCGCGCATAGAATAACTAGTCTATTAACACAGCGCATATCCATTGTAAGGAGGATATCATGAAAGTACGGAACGTAGTTTTTGCCGTTTGTATCTCGCTCGCCGCCGTGGCGTTGGCGAGTTGCGGCGCTAAAGAATCGGGCACGATCAAGATTGGCGTCGCCGGCGCTCATACGGGGGATCTTGCCTCGTACGGGCTTCCCAGCGTGAACGCGGCGACGCTTGTCGCCGAGGAGTTCAACGCGAAGGGCGGAATCAACGGAAAGAAGATCGAGCTCGTCATTGTTGACGATCAGTGCAAGCCTGAGCTCGCGACCAACGCCGCGGCCAAGCTCGTCAGCGACAAGGTCGTCGCGGTTATCGGTCACATTTGCTCGGGAGCGACAAAAAGCGCGCTTGGAATCTACAAGGATTCCAACCTCGTGTGTATCTCCCCTTCGGCCACGAATCCCCCGCTCACCCAGAGCGGAGAATACCCGAACTTTTTCCGCTCAATCGCTCCGGACGACGCGCAAGCGAAGCTCGCGGTGATGTTCATCAAGGATACGCTCAAGCTAACCAAGATCGCCGTCCTTCACGATAAGGGCGACTACGGAAAGGGCTTCGCCGAACTCGTCAAGCAGTTCGCCGAGGAAGATGGAATATCCGTCGTTTTGTTTGAGGGTATCAACCCCGGCGCCCCCGACTATTCGGCCGTCGTCAACAAAATCGGCAACGCATCCCCTCAGGGCGTCGTGTGGGGCGGCTATCACCCCGAGGCCTCCAAGCTCGTTCAGCAAATGCGCGACAAGGGCATCAACGTGCCGTTCGTATCCGATGACGGCGTGAAGGACAACACCTTCATCGAGGTCGCCGGAAAGTACGCCGAGGGCGTGTACGCGACCGGTCCGATGGACACGAGCGCGCTTCCCGTCGCCGTAAAGGCGATCGAGGCTCATAAGGCCAAGTATGGAGAGGAACCCGGCGCCTTCTTTAAGGAAGCCTATGCCGCATCGCTCGCGCTCTTTAACGCGATCGAAAAGGCTAACTCGACCAAGTACGAGGATATCGTAAAGGCCCTGCGATCGGAATACGTCGAAACCTCTCTCGGAAAGATCAGCTTCGACGAGAAGGGCGACGTTATCGGTTTCGGTTTCTCCATCTTCCAGGTGCGTGACGGCGCCTACGTGGAGATCAAATAGGCGAGCGTCGCTCGCCGGTCTCCGGCATGGGGGCAGTGCGGACTGGCGTATCCCGACGGCGGGAACGCACGGTCCGGATTGCCCCATTTTTTTGACAAGGATTCCTTCGTATGGATTATTTTTTGAAGCTATTTCTCAGCGGAACCGCGAAAGGAAGCATCTACGCGTTGATCGCGCTCGGATACACGATGGTATACGGTATCGTGCAGCTGATCAATTTCGCGCATGGCGAGGTCTACATGATCGGCGGCTTTACCTCGCTGATCGTCGGGGGTTTTCTGTTTACCCTCGGGCTTCCCGTGCCGCTCGTTCTCGCGCTATCCGTATTCGCGGCCGTCGTCTTTTCGTCGGCCTTCGGCTTCACCATCGAGAAACTCGCGTATCAGCCGCTTCGGGGCAAACCGCGTCTTTCGGCGCTTATCAGCGCGATCGGTATCTCGACCATCCTGCAGAATTTCGTTCTGCTCATGCAGACGGAGAAATACCTTCCGTTTCCGTCGTACCTCCCCGAACTTCCGTTTTTGGAGCCGTTGCGGGAATACCTCAACGCGACGCAGTTCATCATTTTGCTCGTGACCGCGGTGGTCATGGTCATACTAATCGCGATTATCAAGTTTTCAAGAATCGGCAAGGCCATGCGCGCGACCGCGCAGGATAAGGACATGGCGCAGCTTTTGGGCGTGAATATAAACCAGGTCATCTCCGTGACCTTTATCATAGGCTCCGCGCTTGCGGCAATCGGCGGCGTGCTCATCTGCTCGTATATGGGTCAGATCAACTATTACATCGGCTTCGTCGCGGGCATCAAAGCCTTCGTCGCCGCCGTATTGGGCGGCATCGGCAGCATCCCCGGCGCGGTGCTTGGGAGCTTCATCCTTGGCTGGACCGAAAGCCTCGGTACCGGCTATATCTCCAGCGATTACGAGGATGCCTTCGCGTTCGTGATTTTGATTATCATTCTCGTGGTGAAGCCGTCGGGCATCTTGGGCCGCAACCAGAAACAGAAGGTGTAAAGCATGAGCAAAAAAAATATCGGCGGTGAAGTTCTCGAAGCCGTGATTAAGGCCGTTTGGTTTTCGGCCCTTCTTTTTCCGTTTACCGTGATGAAGGTGTCAGTCGTAGGCGGCGTTGCCTCCGTTCGCTTTCGCTGGGAGCTTTTACCCGTCGTAGCGGCCGTCTCGCTCGTTCTTTCGTTCCTGTGGGCCCGCGCCCTTGACTGGAACGAGCGGCGTTCGTCGCGCGAACCGGGAATCGGCGTAATCGCTTCCTTGCGGAAATCATTGCAACCGCTCACGCTGAGCGCGAGGAACCGCGCAGTCGCCCTGTTTGCGCTGCTCGCGTTCGTCGTTATATATCCCCACGCGTTCGGAATGTATCACACGAACATCATGATTACCGCGCTCATATACGTCATCCTCGCGCTCGGGCTCAATATCGTCGTCGGCCTCGGGGGACTTCTAAACCTCGGCTACGCGGCGTTTTTCGCGGTCGGCGCGTATACCTACGGACTTTTGTGGAAGTACGCGGGCCCAGCTCTCGTCGAGGCGGGCATTCAGGCGGGCTGGCTTTTCTGGATCGCGCTTCCGCTCGCCGGAATTCTCGCCGCCCTTTTTGGCGCCCTCTTGAGCCTTCCGGTGCTGCGTCTTCGCGGCGACTATCTCGCGATCATAACCCTCGCGTTCGGAGAGATAGTCCGAATGGTCTTGCAGAATTCGGGAGAGGCTACCGGCGGCGCGTCGGGCATCAGCCTCATTCCGAGGCCGTGGTTTTTCGGGATACGCCTGAAGCCAACCGGCGCGGCCGTGTATATCTATTATATAACGCTCATGTTAGTCATCGCGACCATAGTAGTCGTTCGGCGCATCGAAGACTCGCGCGTCGGCCGGGCGCTCGAGGCGATGAAGGAAGACGAGATCGCCTGCGAGGCGATGGGCATCGACATGGCGCGAAACAAGCTCTTGACCTTCTCGCTCGGCGCCTTTTTCGCCGGGATAGCGGGCGTCCTGCTCGCCGCGCAAACGACGTTTATAAACCCCGACAGCTTTACCCTGTGGGAGTCGATCATGGTGCTGATGGCGGTCGTTATCGGCGGAACCGGTTCCATTCCCGGCGCGATCGCGGGAGCGCTTCTCCTGAAACTTCTCCCCGAATACTTCCGCGCGCTCGCGCAGTATCGCATGCTGATATACGGCGTCGCGATGATCGTCATCATCATCTTCAAGCCCGAGGGACTCTTTCCCCGCAACAGGAAGAAATATACCTTCTCCGCGGAGACCCCCGCCGAAGGCGCGAAGGAGGCCCGCTGATGGGACGCAGCACGCAAAAAATACTCGAGCTGGACGGGCTTTCCATGGTTTTCGGGGGCCTCAGGGCGATCGACGACGCGACCATGCATATTCGAAAGGGCGAGATAGCCGCGCTCATCGGCCCGAACGGCGCGGGTAAAACCACGATATTCAACTGCATTACGGGCGTCTATAAACCGACTTCCGGCGATGTTCGCATAAGCCGCGACGGCGAGAGCCTTGAGCGCATTAACGGACTTAAGCCGAACGTCATCAACCGAAAGGGACTCGCCAGGACCTTTCAGAACATCCGACTGTTTTCCAACATGAGCGTTCTTGAAAACGTCATGATCGCGCGGCATAACTCGTTGAAGGCCGGAATACTGCGGGCCATAGTCAGGGACTCGCGCACGCGCGAGGAAGAAGAGCGGGTCATTCACGAGAGCCATGAGATACTCAGAAAAATGGCGCTTGCCGACTTCGTGAACGAGACGGCCCATAACCTTCCGTACGGGGCGCAGCGCCGCCTGGAGATAGCCCGCGCGCTCGCGACGGACCCGTTCCTGCTCCTGCTCGACGAGCCTGTCGCGGGGATGAACCCGCAGGAAACCAAGGAACTCGAGGAAACGATTCACCTCATTCGCGACGTCGAGAACGTCTCGATCCTCTTGATCGAGCATGACATGAGTCTCGTCATGAACGTTTCGGAGCGCATATACGTTCTGGATTACGGAAAGATGATCGCCGAGGGCACGCCGGCCGAGATTAAGTCGAATCCCGACGTCATCAAGGCTTATCTGGGGGAATAGCATGGCACTTTTACGGCTCGATGGGGTTTGCACATATTATGGAAACATTCAGGCGCTTCGAGATATCTCGATAAGCGTTGAAGAGGGCGAAATCGTGACCTTGATCGGCGCGAACGGCGCCGGAAAGACGACGACGCTCATGTCGATTTGCGGCATTACCCCCGTTCGCTCGGGAACCATTACGTTCGACGGAGAGGACATCACGAAGCTCGCGCCGAATAAGATCGTGGAGCGGGGCATCTCTCAGGTTCCCGAGGGCCGGCGGATATTTCCGCAGTTGACCGTCACCGAAAACCTCGATATGGGCGCGTTTCTCAGGCGCGACACGGTCGCCATCAAGCGGGACCTTGACGAGGTGTTCTCGCTCTTTCCCCGTCTTGCGGAAAGGCGCCATCAGGCGGGCGGAACGCTTTCAGGCGGGGAGCAGCAGATGCTGGCCATATCCCGCGCGCTCATGATGCGGCCGCGCGTGCTTCTGCTCGACGAGCCCTCGCTCGGTCTCGCGCCGATCTTCGTTCAGCACATATTTGAGATTATAAAACGCATTAATGAAGAGCGAAAAACGACGATTTTCCTCGTTGAGCAGAACGCGTACATGGCGCTTAAGATCGCCGACAAGGGCTACGTCCTGCAGAACGGCGCCATCAGGCTCGAGGATTCTTCTGAGCGACTTCTTGAGAACGAAGAGGTGCGAAAGGCATACCTCGGAATATAATTCCGTTGTATACTTAACTCGCTGACGCAGTGCGATTACCTTGCCGAAGGAGGCCTTTATGATGGTATCTGACGTGATGACGAAAAACCCGCTGTATGCGCATCCTGACCTGACGCTCCCCGACGCGCGCAACATGATGAAAAAAGAAAGGGTGAAGCGCCTGCTCGTATTGGACGGTCACAATAAGATGGTGGGTATCATCACCGAGCGGGACATCGTTAACGCGGCGCCTTCGTCCGCCACGTCCTTAAGCGTGTATGAAGTGACTCAGCTTTTGGACAAGATAACGGTAGGCGAGGTGATGACGAAGAATGTCATTACGGTCGACGAGAACGAGGTGGTCGAAGAGGCCGCGCGCGTCATGGTCGACAACGACATCAGCGCGCTTCCCGTCATGCGCGGGGCGGTGCCCGTCGGCATCGTATCCGACGGCGATATCTTCCGCTTTTTCATAACGATATTCGGCGCGCGCCAACCCGGCGTGCGCTTAAGCCTTCTCGTGCCGGAGCGGAAAGGCGAGCTTCACGCGCTCGCCGAGGCCATCGCCGACAAGGGCGGAAACGTCACGGCGCTCGTCGTGTGCGAAGGCTGCGACGTAACCAATAAATCCTGCATGATCAAGGTGACCGATATCGACAGGGATACCCTGCTTGGCGTCGTGAAGCCCCTCGCGATCGAAATCCTCGACATTCGCTGACGGTCAGGCGCGCTCGCCTGATTGTCGCGGCTTTTTACCCGCGGCCTCGCGCCGTTTCGCCTTCGTCTCCTCGCTCGGCGCTTCCCATTCGACGAGTATGTTTCGGTTCGAGATTTCGGGAATCGCCATGAGATTGCGGCAGTCGCTTCTGTGAATGATGATGCCCCTGCCGCGCGAGACGTAGCCCGTGATCGGCGCGGGAGGAAGCGGCGCGCAGCATCGCGCGAACTTTATCATGAAATTGGTCGTGTCCCCGACGCGTATTTTGAGCACCGCGGAGTCGATCCCCGCGCGCGCGGCGTCCGTGCCCTCGGAAAGGCCTTGCCCCTTATGATGCGCCTGTCGCGATTGTTCCGCGCGCGCGCTTTCCTGCGCGTCGCGCCTTTCGGTTTCTCCCGGGCTCTCGTTCGCCTGCAGCCACGCGCGGATTTTCTGGCGTGCCTTCGCGGTTTTTGCGTTATTGTACTGGTTTCGGGTGGGGTGGGCCTGCGGATGCGTCGTCACTTCCACCACTTGCGTGTTTCGAAGCGGCTCCGACAGCGGAATGATCGATCCGTCGGCTTTTGCTCCCACGATCTTTTCGCCGACCGCGGAGTGTATGTGATAGGCGAAATCAATGGGCGTCGAACCGGCCGGCAGTTCGATAATGTCTCCCTTGGGGGTGAAGACGTAGATCGAGTCGCCGAGAAGGTCCGACTTGATCCTCGCGAGAAAATCCTCGTCGGTGAAGCGGCTCCGGGAAAGTTCCCGCAGTTGATTGATGATTGAAAGGTGGTCGGCCGAGACGATCTCCTTGCCCGATCCTTTTTTGTAGAGCCAATGGCTCGCGATGCCGTTTTCCGCCACGTGGTGCATCTCGACGGTGCGTATCTGTATTTCGAGTGGGCGGCCTTGTACCGACATGACGGTCGTGTGGAGGCTCTGATAGCCGTTGGGCTTCGGCATCGCGATGTAATCCTTGAACCGACCGTCGAGCGGCTTCCAAATCGTGTGCACGAGCCCGAGCACGGTATAGCATTCGTTGACCGAGCCGCAGAGTACCCGCATGGCGAGAAGGTCATAGAGCTCGTCGCTCGCCTTGTTTCTTTTCTTCATCTTTTGGTAGATGGACCAAAAGTGCTTGGCGCGGGATTTTACGGTGACGCGTATGCCTGCCTGCTTCGTTACGCGGAGAATTTCCGCCTCGGCCTCGGCGAGAAAGCCCTCTCGCTCGCCTTTTTTCGCGGCAACGAGGCTCTTGATCTGGTCGAAGGCCTCGCGGTTGAGGTATTTGAGGCTTAAGTCTTCAAGCTCGTCCTTGATGAAGGAAATACCGAGCCGGTTCGCGAGCGGCGCCCAAATGTCGATCGTTTCCTGCGCGATGAGCCGCTGTTCGTCTTCGGGGAAATCCTTAAGGCTTCGCATTTTGTCGAGGCGATCGGCCAGACGGATGAGGATGACGCGAATGTCGTCGATCATCGCGAAAAACATCTTGCGAATCGCCTCGGCCTGTTGTACCGTCTTGTTTCGCATCTTGACGCCGGATATCCGCGACGTGCCTTCGACGAGCGAGCGAACGTCTTTCCCGAAGCGCGCTTCGACGTCCTCAGCCGTTACTCCCAGATCCTCGAGCGAACCGTGGAGAAACGCGCTCGCGACGCTGTCGCCGTCGAGCTTGAGCGATGCGAGTATACCCGCGACCCGGAGCGGGTGCTCGAGATAGCTTTCCCCGCAGGAACGGCACGCGCCTCCCTTGAGGTCACGCATGAAATTCCACGCTTCGGAAATCCGCTCTCGATCCTGCGCCGTGAAATGAGGATGCTCGGAAAAAAACGCAGTTAAACTCTCGTTCATGGTCGCGATCCCTCGACGATGCGTTCTTGGCCGGAAAGGTCCCGGTGAATGACTATAGCAACAAAGCCGCGCGTTGATAAATACCCCGCTGCGTCCTTCGCGTTATATTCGCCCGCCTCCATAAGGAGTTTGCCCCCGCGCCTGAGAACCGGCAGGGCCGCGTCGGCGAGGGAGCGCGCGAGATCGAGGCCGTCATCGCCGCCGTCGAGCGCGAGAAGCGGCTCTCCGCGCCCGTCGAGAAGGAGGTCGCGCGCTGTCTTCGAGGGAACGTACGGCGGGTTTGAGACGATGAGGTCATATTCCGTTCCCTCGCGCGGGGGAGGAAGGCCCGCGCGGAGGTTTCCTTCGACGAAACGTATGTCATGCGCCGGGCCGAGGATTCGAATCGCGTTCTCTCGCGCGACCGCGAGCGCGTCGGCGGAAACGTCCGTCGCCGTGATGTCGAGCGCGGGGATGTCGTGCTTGAGCGCGATCGCGACGCAGCCTGAGCCCGTGCAAACGTCAAGCACTCTTACCGCCGGGTTTATCGGGACAGCGGGGCCTTCGCTTTGCGAAAGAACCGCGAGCGCTCGCTCTACGAGGGTTTCGGTGTCGGGTTTGGGTATGAGGACGGACTGATTGACTAGAAAGGGAAGCGACCAAAACTCTTTGACGCCCGTAATATAGGCGACCGGCAGGCCCTCCGCGCGCGAGCGGATAGACGCGATGAAGGTTGCCTCTTCGGAAGGGGTAAGCGTCCGTTCCGGATGCGCGATGGCGTACGCTCGGTCTGAGCCGATCGCGCGCGCGAGAAGAAGATCGCAGTCGAGGGTCGGCGTCGCGCATTCGTCGCCGCTCCTTTCGGCCGCCTCGGAAAGCGCGAGTTGTCCGTATGACCTCGCTTCGCGCGCGTTCATGGGCGCGTTCGTCGCTCGCGAGAGCCCGTCATTCGTCCTGGGCCTTAAGCTGTTCCTCGCGCGCTGCTATCGCGAGGGCTTCGACGAGCTCCCCGATATCGCCCTGCATTACGAGGTCGAGTTTATAGAGGGTGAGGTTTATTCGATGGTCGGTCAGCCGGTTTTGGGGGAAGTTATAGGTACGGATGCGCTCGGACCTGTCGCCCGAGCCAACCTGGCTTTTTCGGTTTGCGGCGCGCTCGGCGTTCTTTTTGTCTTCTTCAAGCTCGAAGAGGCGCGTTCTCAGGACGCGCATGGCCTTGGCGCGGTTCTTGATCTGGCTTTTTTCGTCCTGACAGATGACGACGAGTCCCGTCGGAAGGTGGGTCAGTCGCACGGCGGAGTCGGTCGTGTTGACGCACTGTCCGCCCGGGCCGCCCGCGCGCATCACGTCGATTCTGAGGTCTTCTTGCCTGATGTTGATCTCGGTTTCCTCGGCCTCGGGAAGCACCGCGACGGTTACCGCGCTCGTATGTATTCTTCCCGATCCTTCGGTTTCCGGCACTCGCTGAACCCGGTGTACGCCCGATTCGTATCTGAGGCTTCCATAAACATACTTGCCCGATATGGAAAACGTAATTTCCTTGTAGCCGCCGAGGCCGGTTTCGTTCGACGAGAGCACCTCGTATTTCCATCCCTTGTGCTCGGCGAATCGCGCGTACATTCTGAAGAGATCGGCCGCGAAGAGCGCCGCTTCGTCACCGCCGGTTCCGCCCCTGATTTCCATTATTATGTTTTTTTCCTCGAGGGGGTCGGGAGGGATCAAGAGAACCTTGATTCGCGCCTCGCTTTGTTCGAGGCTTGCCTCGAGGCCTTTGATCTCGTCTTTTGCCATCTCGCGCATTTCCGCGTCATCGGCCTCGCGCGCTATTTCGCGCGTTTCTTTCAGGGATCGTTCGGCGTCGACATAGCGCGTATATTCATCCATGAGGTTGGAAAGGTATGAATGCTCACGCATCGCCTCTCGGTAGCGCGCGGCGTTGCGAAGGAGATTCGGATCCTGTATCTCGGTCTCAAGCTCCGTAAAGCGGGCTTTGAGGCGCTGGAGTCTGTCGTGCATTGTTTGCTATCCCCGTGGGATGACTATACCAAAATGACCGGCTCGCTTCAATGACCGGCTCGGCCGCGGGACGTCGGCGGCGTTCCGCGCGGCTGTCCCGGTTTGTCGCGCGACGGTCCTTGTGCCCGCGACGGCGCGGCCTTTTTCGCGGGGCTCTCTTTCGAAGCGTCCTTGCGATGCGTCGTAGGGGCTTTTTTTACCTGTATCGTCGCGCGTTTCGCGCCGCGCGGGGCCGACTCAACGCGCCGCGCGGGGCTTGCCCGGTCAACGACGGTTCTATCGGACGACGCGGCGTATACGCGAGCGGGCGCGTAGCGGGTGGGCTTGAAAAAGCCGAAAAGGCTGCCGCAGAGGCCCCCGGCGAGATGGGCGAATTGAGAAATGTCGTCGCCCTGAAAGGCTTCCTGAATCTCGCGCCCGAGATATAGGAAGACGATGAGGATAAAGGTGATCGGCACGTCGTCCTTGCCGTGATTGGTGAACGACGCGAGCAGAATCATCATGAACACGACGCCCGAGGCCCCGAGCAGGGGATGCGGCAAAAAGCACGCGTTGATAACGCCGGTCACGAAGCCCGTAACCGCGATCATCAGAAACATGGTGAACGATCCGTAGGTTTCCTCGAGCATGGGCCCGAGAAGCAGTATGTACGCGAGGTTGCTCATGAGATGAGCCCAGTCCGCGTGGCCCGCGGGGTGGGTAAAGAGCCTGAGGTAGTTTATCGGCTTCAGCAGGTTAAAAGCCTCCGCGTTCGGCACGGTAAAAAAGGCGCGGGTCAGGCCGTGAAGCACGAAATGGTCGAGGAAGACGACGCTCGCGCAAAAAAACGAGAAGGTGAGCGTCGTCGGGGCGTTATACTTTATCTTCATACGTCAACTTTATCGGGCAATGGTCGGAACCCAGTATGTTTTTGAGTATCGTCGACGACGCGACGCGGGGCATAAACGAGGGATTCACGCATTCATAGTCGATTCTCCACCCGATGTCCTTTTCGCGCGCGTGGAAGCGATACGACCACCAGGTGTACTGCTTCGGTTCCGCGCAAAAGGCGCGAAAGGTATCGACGTAACCCTTTGCGGTAAACGCGTCCATCCAAGCGCGCTCCGCGGGGAGATAGCCGGGATTTCCCTCGTTCGCCTTCGGGTTCGCGAGGTCTATCGGTTTATGGGCGATGTTGTAGTCCCCGCAGAGGATGACGTTCTTGCCGGAAGAAACGAGACCGTCGCATGCCGCGAGGATCGCGTCGCAAAACCCGAGCTTATAGTCGAGTCGCGCGCCCGCTTCCTGCGAATTCGGGAAATACGCCGAGATGATGACCGCCTCGGGAAATTCCGCCATGATAACCCGTCCCTCGTCGTCAAACTCGCTCACTCCGAGGGTTCTCACGTCAAGCGGCTCCGTCTTGCTGTAAATGGCGGTTCCGGAATATCCGGCCTTTTTCGCCGAGCTCCACCATGATTTCCACGATCCCCCGGGGAGGACCGGATCGGTCAGGGCCTCGGTTACCTGCCCTCGGTGAGCCTTGGTTTCCTGCAGGCAGAGGACGTCAGGCGATTCGGCGGAAAGCCAGTCGAGAAAGCCCTTCTTTTCCACCGCGCGAATGCCGTTTACGTTCCAGGAAACCACCGTTTTCATAACCCTATAATGCATGGGAAAAGCGATATTTTCAAGGCCATCAATTGTTGTATCCGAGGGCGTTTTGCAGTACTTTTATACTGTATGGAAACGGAAAACAGGGCGGAAGGAAGAACCTCGGTCTCCGAGGACGTGCGGGAACCGTCCCCGTATCAAGTCGTGCTGTTGAACGATGATTTCACGACGAAGGATTTTGTGGTGGCCGTTTTAGTCGCCGTGTTTCACAAGAAGCTTGACGACGCCACTTTGATTATGGAAGACGTGCATCGCAAGGGCCGAGGGCTCGTAGGCGCGTATACGTACGACATCGCCATGACCCGGTGTTTGCAGGTGCATGAAGCCGCGCGCCAGAACGGGTTTCCCCTTCGGTGCGTAATGGAGCAAACGTGAAGATAAAGATCAGCGGTTCCGTTCAGAAGATACTCGACCAAGCATGGGCCGACGCGAAAACGCGCGGACATGAATACGTGACCCCGGAACATATTCTGCTCGCCATGATGGATCGCCCGTCAGTATTGCGGATTCTTTCACAATGCGGGGCGGATATCGCCTTCATTCACGATAGCGTCGACGAATACTTGAGAAAAAACATGCCGGTTATGACGGGACTAGAACCGCTGCAGACCGTTGGTTTTCAGAACGTGTTTCAGCGCGCGCTGTATCATTGCGAAAGCGCCGAAAAGCCCGTGGTAGAGACGTGCGATGTGCTCGTGAGCCTTATCGACGAGCAGAAGAACTACTGCTCCTATTATATGCGCCGCGGCGGCCTCGACCGCCTCATGCTTCTTGAGGTAATTAGCCATGGCGGCGCCTGCGCCGACGATTCGGAATTCGACTCAAGTGCGGGAAAGGCGCTGGGCGTCGATCCCTTCGATGAGGGAATTACCGAGGATCCTCGGATCGGGACGGGCTACGCTGATGGGGCGGGCTACGTCGACGGCACGCGGCACGCGGGGCCGCGGCGGTCTGATGGTTCGTTCGACTCGATAGGACGTGGAGAGCCGGGCGGAAAGGACGACGCGTCCCCTCGGGATGGCATGGGTCCTTCTTTCTCGGCCGGAGACGCGCGCGATGAACAGGCGGAAGATGGTGGCGACGGTTCCGGAAGGCAAAAGTCGGCGCGAAAGAGCGTTCTTGAGCGGTATACCGTCGAGCTGACTTCGCTCGCCCGTCAGGGAAAACTTGAGCCGCTCATCGGCCGCGCCGAGGAGCTCGATCGCACGATTCAAGTGCTGTGTCGACGACTCAAGAATAACCCGATTCACGTCGGCGAAGCCGGCGTCGGAAAGACCGCGATAACGGAAGGCCTCGCGCAGAGAATCGCCGCGGGAAAGGTTCCTCCCCTCCTTCGAGATTATGAGGTCTTTAGCCTCGACATGGGTTCGCTCGTTGCGGGAACTAAATTCCGAGGCGATTTCGAGGAGCGCGTAAAGCGCGTGCTTGAGGAACTGGTTAAGCGCCAGAAAGTAATTTTGTTTATCGATGAAATACATACGATAGTCGGCGCCGGCTCAACCGGCGGCGGCACGCTTGACGCGTCCAACTTAATGAAGCCTGCCTTATCCTCGGGCCGCGTGCGGTGCATCGGATCGACTACCTACGAGGAGTACGCGAAATATTTCGAGAAGGATCACGCACTCTCTCGGCGGTTTCAGAAAATCGACATTACCGAGCCGAGCGAAACCGACGCGATCGCGATACTCGAGGGACTGAAGCCCAGGTACGAAGATTTTCACGGGGTGAGCTATACCCATGAGGCGATCGAGCAGGCCGTGAAGCTTTCGGCTCAGTACATTACTGAACGTCGCTTGCCCGACAAGGCGATCGACGTGATAGACGAGGCCGGCGCGCGCGCGCGAATTCTCGCCGACGGAGGATCCTCGGGCGATAGCGCGGTGGTTGACACTTCGTCGAGCGATAGTTCGGCGAGCGATAGTCCCGTGGGCGAAGCCGCCGGCGTTGGAGCCGAAGATACCGCTGGGGCCGCGACAAGCCCGACCGCGGTCGGAGTCGAGGCGCTCATGGTAGAGATGTCTCCTGAGCCGCTTCCCCTCACGAATGACTCGGCAAACTCGAATGACGCCGCACGGCATAAAGAAGCCGCGAGATCGAATGAAGCGGTTGCGAAACGGGCCATTCCACTGGTAGATCGTGCCTTGGTCGAAACGGTCGTGGCGCGGATAGCTCGAATCCCCGAACGAACGGTTACGACCGGCGAGGTCGATCGCTTGCGCGAGCTCGAACCCGTGCTTACCCGCGCGATATTCGGGCAGGATTCGGCGGTGCGCGCCGTCGTTACCGCCGTCAAGCGATCGCGCGCGGGATTCCGAGCGCCGGGCAAGCCCGTTGCCAATTTTCTTTTCGTCGGACCGACCGGCGTCGGAAAGACCGAACTCGCGAGGACGCTCGCCGATACGCTCGGGATCGCCCTCCATCGCTTTGATATGAGCGAGTATCAGGAGAAACACACGGTTTCGCGGCTCATCGGCTCGCCTCCCGGATACGTGGGCTTCGAGGAGGGCGGTCTCCTTACGGACGCCGTGCGCAAGCAACCGCATTCGATCGTGTTGCTCGACGAGATCGAGAAAGCCCATTCGGACGTGTTTAACGTGCTCTTGCAAATCATGGATTACGCGACCCTTACCGACAATCAGGGACGCAAGGCCGATTTCCGCAATACGATATTGATCATGACGAGCAACGCAGGGGCGAGGGAAATCGGCAAGCCGATGATCGGTTTCGGCGGGCGCGAGGTTTCGGAAGAGGCGGTGAACGAGGCGGTGGAGCGCACCTTTACCCCGGAGTTCCGCAACCGGCTCGACGCGATCGTTCGCTTCGGGCATCTTTCCGAAAACGTGATGGAGGCGATCGTTCGAAAGGAAATCTCCGCGGTGTCCTCTCGCGTGGCCGATCGCGGTATCGCGATAGAGGTTACCGACGCCGCCGTGGCTTATCTTTCCCGCGCCGGGTACTCGGCGGAATTCGGCGCCCGTAACGCGTCCCGCCTGATCGAGGATCTCGTTACGACGCCTCTCGTCGATATGGTTCTTTTCGGCGATCTTTCCTCAGGCGGCGTCGCGGTCGTGGATCACGACGGCGCGGTCGAGGGGGAGATACGCATTACCGTGCGTAACGCCGATTCGAGGCTTGCCGCGCAGGCGGAGATGACTTGCTGATGGCTCGACGCCCGAAGAGCTCGTACGACGCGGAAACGCGGAGCGACCCCGATTTTCCGTGGCTCGAGCTCGGGGAGTTTTTTCGCTTCCCCGATCCCGAGGACGCGTGCGGAACCGTCGTGGCGGTCGGGGGAAACCTTTCACCCGGAATGCTCGTATCCGCGTACGCGCAGGGCATATTTCCCTGGTTTAACGACGATGACCCGCTCTATTGGCAGTCGCCCGATCCGCGGTTCGTCATCGTGCCGGGAAACTTTCGCGTTCCCTCCCGGCTCTCGCGCGACCTGAAAAAAAAGCCGTTTGAGATTCGATTGGACACTTCCTTTGAGCGCGTGATCTCGTACTGCTCGCTCGTCGCGCGCGACGGTCAGGACGGGACGTGGATAACCGACGATATGCTCGAGGCCTACGTCAGCCTTCATCGCGAGGGAATCGCCCATTCGGTCGAGGCGTGGCGCGACGGGGACCTCGTCGGGGGTTTTTACGGCATATCGCTCGGCGGCGTTTTTTTCGGGGAATCGATGTTCACGAGGGTGAGCGACGCCGCGAAGGTCGCGTTCGCTACGTTCGCGCCGTACTTTTTTTCCGTCATGGGCGGTCGACTTATCGATTCTCAGGTTTATACCGATCACATCGCGCGGTTCGGCGGGACTAACGTCTCGCGGGACGCGTATCTCAGGATGCTCGATCGGGCGCTTGCGGGAAATCCCGTCGATGAAAATGATTCATGCGGAGATACGAGCTGCGAATGCGGGGTCGAGGGCCGGTTCGATTCCGTGTCACGCTCTCTCGCGACCTCGCGAGGGTTATGGCGGGCAGATACGCTCAGTCTCGCTTCTCTTCCTGCCAACGGTTTAAAAGCCAAATCACGCCTTGATCGATAAGCTTTAGGGGAGTTCCGCAACTCTTGCAGTGAAAGCGCCCGTCGTCGCCGAGCGTTTCTTTCGCGCAGCCGATGCAAAAATGCCGTTCGCATTCCGGGCACGTTCCCGCGGGAAGGTCGTCGGGCGGCTCGTCGGTGATCCGAAGAGATCCTTGGGGCGGAATGTCCTTCGGAATGCGCCACGTTCTGCCGCAGTCGGCGCACGAGATCGGATTCGTCGCCGCGTCGATGATTTCCTGCTCGATTTCGTCGGCCCGCTCTGCGTAGCCCGCCGCGCGCAGGCGCCGTGCAGTATCTTCGGCCTTTGTTTTTTTCCCCGTAGTCAGGTACACGCCGCAAAGTTCCGCCAGAAGATCCGGGTCATCGGCGAATTCCTCGAGCCCGCGGTGCAGGGCAACCTCCGCTCGCGCGAACTCTCCCTTGCGTCCCGAAAGATAGGCAATGAGCCGGTATATCCTCGCCGACGCGCGTATTTCGTGCGCGCGACCCAAGAGATCGTCGGCCTCGTTGATCAAGTCAAGCTCTATGCAGTTCGCCGCTCGATCCGCGAGAAGTTCGGGGTCGAATGGGTTTCTGTGCAGGGCGTCTTGGTACCATTCCTCCGCTTCCTCGTTTCGCCCGTCCTCGACGAGGAGATTCGCCCCCGCGTGAAGCGCGTCGGCGTCGTTTCTGTCGAAGAGGCTCAGTGCCTCGTCGAGCCGTCCCTGCAGGCGGCGCACTTCGGCGTAATTGACGAGTATGCCGAGTTCTCCCGGCAAGAGCGAGCGCGCGCGAGAGAGGAAAGAATCGGCGGCGTCGACGTCACCCTTGGCGAGCGCGGAGAGCGCCGCGAGGTTATGGGTCCATCCGGATTGTGGGTCTTTTTCGAGCGCGCGGGCGATTTCCTCCGCCGCGTCCTTGCCCGCGTTATAGAGCGTTTCCGCGAGTCTAAAACGATAGAGCCCGAAGTCCGGTTCGAGTTCTACGGCCCGCCTGAGCGAGTCGATCGCCGCGTCCGTCTCGCCCTTGTCCCGGAGAATCATTCCGTAAAGGTAGTGGTCCGCCGAGTCCTCGCTCCGTTCGCGAATCGCCGCGGAGAGGCACTCCGCGGCTCCTTCGGCGTCGCCGATGGTATAGAGGTATTTACCCTTCGCGCCGAGCGTGCGTCGGTCGTCGGGCGCCGCCTCGGAAAGAAGGCTTATGACGTTCGCGAGGTCGTCGATTTCGTTCGCCGAGAGGAACGCCCGCGCCGCCTCGAGCCAGGAATCGACCGCGCGCGACGCGTCTTTCGCGAGGGCCCACTCGTGGCCCGCGTGGAGGAAGAAGAGCCCCTGGTCCGGAGCGAGCGACCCGGCCCGCGCGTACGCGACCGCGGCGTCTGCATGAAGGCCTTTCCAATGGAGCAGATGCCCCTCTATGTTCGAGAGGAACGAAGACTCCTCTATGGGCGCGCGGTTAAGGCTCGCGAGAAGCGAGTCGAGTTCGGCGAATTGGTTTCGGTAGTACAGAATTCCGGCGAGTTCGGCGACCGCGTCCGCGTCGTCGCCCGAGAGCACAAGCGCCTTTCTCGCGTAGTCTTCCGCCTCGGGCACGAGGCGCTGCGCGAGACACGTTCGCGACGCGAGAAGGAGCTCGCGCGCGGTCGCCTCGCGGCCTTCCCATGCCTTGCGAAGCTCTATGAGGGCGGGTACGTGCCGGCCCATGGCGGACCAGGTTTCCGCGAGCGAAACATGCGCCTCGGCGGGGATGGGAAGGAATTGGTTCCATCTCGTGAAGATGGCTTCGACGTCCACGGGACGCGACTCGACGGCGAATGACGAAACGCGCGCCGCGGCGGAATCTCTCCGTCCCCAGAGCTGACCGGCGATGGCGACCTTGCCGGCGGCCTGAATCGTGTCGTCCTCGCACTCCGCGACCCAGCGGTCGTTTACCGTGATAGTGACGCTCGTGTCCCTGACGATAACGCGGAGCGCAACGTCTTCTCCGTTCGTCGCCGACGTCTCGGTCCAGCCGAGTACCGGTAGGGGCGTGCCGTTTATAACCGCATCCATGCGCGCGTATCCCCGGTCGGAGACGAGCACGCTATAAAAAGTCGAGTCGTTAAGGTGCCTGAAGATGACCCCGAAGGCACCCGTTCCCGCCATGGACGACTCGTCCTCGCGTTCCGTCGAGTCGCCCGCCGCGTCGCGGGAAAACCGCGTTTCGATCACGGCGTTTCTGTAGCGGTAGAGGGGGTTTACCGTCCACGCATAGACGTTTTTTCGGGAGAGCGAGAGGACAAGTCCGTCCTCGTCAATCGTCGTTTCGTATCCTTCTCCCGCCTCGGGCATGAATCGGGCGTCGCCGTCGGCGAAGTCCGTTACCCAAAGCTCTTCCAGTATTTCATCGGGATCGATCGGCGTTTCTTGGTGTTTTGAAAACAGACGTTTTAGGAATCTCAGCATGGCGAATTTAAAGTACCCCATTACCGGTTGATCTGTCTATGGAAAAGCGTATGAGGTCCTTCGCGAGAAAGAGGCGATACTCTCCCGTTCCCCCGGGTAGCGATCCCTTGATAACCTTTTCAGGAAACGCCGCCTCGAACGCCGCGCCGATACTCGCGAACGGATCGGCGTTCAGGGAAACGTCTTCCCATGCGACGAGTCGCGCTCGCGCGAAAGGCGGGATCCCCGTGCGCGCGATCGCCCTGCACGTGACGCGGTCGATCGCGGGATGATTCGGACGATCGTACTCGGCGAGATGAAGAAGGGTGCATCGCTCGTAGCCGACCCCGAGAAGAAGGACGAGCGCGTTTGCCCGCGCGAGCTTGCCGGCGGGGGAGTGCGGGCCAAGCCCGGT
>CAYSEA010000027.1:0-2075 GCA_964429975.1 uncultured Treponema sp. | reverse complement strand
TTTCAGACGGCAGATTCACGGTTGGCTTCGGGCAATCCGAGTGGGCGGGCATGGCGAGGGTCATCGTCCGATTCCTCGCTTCGAGGCGCAGGGCCTCGAGAACCGTGGCCGCCCCGAGGGGGACGTGTCCGAAGGCGGATAAGGCCGCATGAACGATGACGACGGGTTTTCTGGGCAATCGGTTTTCGGGAAAGAGCGTTTCCGCGCGAAGAAATGACGAAGAGAAAAAAATACGTAAATTGTTGAAAAAAGAAACAAATCGATCGGCGTTTACTTCCAATTTTCAGCCTTCTCCGCTACACTCGGTATAACGTTATCTTACAGGAGTTTACATGGCATTTCCACCTGATTTCGTATGGGGCGCGGCGACCGCGTCGTATCAAATAGAGGGTGCCTGGGACGAGGATGGAAGATCCCGGTCTATATGGGACGTGTTCTCTTCCGAGCCGGGAAAAACGTATAATGGCGATACCGGAAAGGTCGCCTGCGATCACTATCATCGGTACCGGGAAGACGTCGCCTTGATGAAGGAAATCGGCCTTCCCGCCTATCGGTTTTCCGTAGCCTGGCCGCGCGTGATTCCCTCGGGTCGCGGCGCCGTCAACGAGCGCGGTCTCGATTTTTACTCGCGTCTCGTCGATGAGCTTCTTGCCGCGGGGATTGAGCCGTGGTGCACCCTCTATCATTGGGACTTGCCGCACGTGCTTCAGCTTGAGGGCGGATGGTGCAATCCGGCGATTTCCGACGCCTTTGCCGAATATACCTCTGCCGTCGTGAATAAGCTCGGGGATAGGGTCACGAACTGGATGACCTTCAATGAACCGCAGTGCTTCCTCGGTCTCTCTCTTCTGCAAGGAGTTCAGGCGCCCGGATACAAGCTTCCGCACTACGACGTCATCAAGGCGGCCCATCATTCCCTCGTCGCTCACGGAAAGGGCGTGGATGTGCTACGCGGATTCGGCGGTGACCGCTTCCGGATCGGATATGTCCCGACGACCCAAACGATGATTCCCGCGACCGAAAGTCCCGCCGACATTGAGGCGGCGAGGAGAGCGCAGTTTTGCCATACCTCTGCCCGGCCTCTTTTTTGGACCATTTCTCTGTTTTCCGATCCCGTGTTTTTGGGTGCCTATCCGGACGACATTCTTTCCGAGATCGGGACGAGCCTTCCGGAGGGATGGGAAAAAGACCTTCCGCTTATTTCGCGAAAGCTCGATTTCTGCGGAATCAACCTCTACTCGGGCAGGCATATTAGCGCTGACGCAAACGGGAATCCCGTTGTTGCGCCGCAAAAGGCGGGATATCCGCAAACCGCGCTCAAGTGGAACGTCGACGCCGATACCCTTCGCTGGGGACCGCGATTTCTTTCGGAGCGCTACGGCCTTCCGGTGATAATCACGGAGAACGGTCTCGCGCTCAGTGACTGGGTGCATCTTGACGGGAAGGTCCACGATCCTCAGCGCATCGACTATACACGGCGGTATCTTCTCGCACTTGAGAAGGCGATCGAGGACGGCGCGAATATCGCGGGATACTTCCATTGGAGCCTCATGGATAACTTCGAGTGGGCCGAGGGCTACAAGGAGCGATTCGGGCTTATCCACGTCGACTTCGAGACGCAGAAGCGGACCGTGAAGGATTCCGCCTACTGGTATCGCGAGGTTATGAAAACCAACGGGGCGAGCCTGCATTGACCGTCCGGGCGCTCAAAGCCATTTCTTCCGCTTGAAGAAATAGAGGAGCGTGCCCGCGACGAGCGCCATCACGCCGAGCGCGGCGGGATATCCCCATTTTGAGCCGATCTCGGGCATGTGGACGAAGTTCATCCCATAGACACCGGCGATGAAGGTGAGCGGTATGAAGATCGTCGAGATGATCGTCAGCACCTTCATCACCTCGTTCATTCTCGTCGATATGGACGAGAGGAATACGTCCTGTATGCCCGACGCCGTCTCGCTGTAGTTGTCGAGTACTTCGATAATCTGAATCGCGTTCTCGTGCAGGTCCCGCAGGAAGGGCACGAGCGACTCTCCCACCAGCGGCGTTTCCGCGTGCAGGAGGGTGCTTATCGAATC
>CAYSEA010000026.1:0-33586 GCA_964429975.1 uncultured Treponema sp. | reverse complement strand
GTTCAGATCAAGCGCCTTCACGAGTACAAACGACAGCTTCTGAACGTGCTTCACGTGATGTATCTTTATAACCGGCTTCTTGAGGATCAGTCGTTCGATACCGTTCCGCGCACCTTTATTTTCGGCGCGAAGGCAGCGTCCGGCTATCGTCGCGCGAAGGCGATCATCAAGCTCATTAACACGCTCGCCGACAGGATCAACAACGACCATCGCGTCAGGGGCCGGCTCCGTGTCGTGTTCGTCGAGAATTACCGCGTGTCCCTCGCCGAGCGACTCTTTCCCGCCGCCGACGTCTCCGAGCAGATCTCGACCGCCGGCAAGGAAGCCTCGGGCACGGGCAACATGAAGTTCATGATAAACGGCGCGGTCACGATCGGCACGCTCGACGGCGCGAATATCGAGATCGTCGAGGAAGCCGGCGCCGAGAACGCCTTTATCTTCGGGTTGACCGCGGACGAGATTCACGCTATCGACAGGGAGCACAGTTACAACCCCCAGGAAATCATTTCGAAAAGCCCGGCGCTGGCCGCGTGCTTGGGGCAACTCATCGACGGTACCTACGGCGGCGGGGACGCGGCCATGTTCCGCGAGCTCTATGATTCGCTCGTGTACGGCGTTGACGGACAGAGGCCGGACGTCTATTACGTCCTCGCCGATTTCGACGGGTATGTAGCCGCCCAAGCCGACTTGGCGCGCGCGTACGCGGCTCCGCGTCGCTGGGCGAAGATGGCGCTTCTTAACGTCGCCCGATCGGGTAAGTTCAGTTCCGACCGAACCATAGAGGATTACGTGCGCGATATATGGAAGATAGGTAAAGTCGTGGTACAATAGCCATTAGAGAAGGGCGTTTTGCGTCCAAGGAGCCTTAGCATGAAAAGATCACTGGCCGTTTTCTGTCTCATCGCCTTGAGTATCGCCGCGCTTTGCGCGCAGGGAGCGCCCAAAAAGATCCTTTCCCCTAAGGACGTCGACGCCTTCGTCGCGAATTTTACCGCGCTTTCGGACGAGTTGGACGCGTTTGACGAGCAATACCCCAATTTGTTCGATCCCGAGGAAAGCAAGAACGAGGACTTTTCGCCCGCGGAGGGAATTCGGGTCATGCGCGCGACGCAGGTTCCCGCCGAAGTCGACGCCGTATTCAAGAAGTACGGACTTGGACCGAACGGTTTCGAGAAATTCATCGTCATTACCTCGTCTATCGGGGTTGCCGGGGTTCTCGATTCGCTCTCTGGCCAACAGGCCGCTTATGCCGAATATCCGGAAATGCTCGAATATATGGAGCAAGTAAAGACCCAGATGGAGGGGATGAAGGCCGAAATCCATCCGGCGGATTATGCCCTCGTCGATTCCCGTAAAGCCGAAATTCTTCCGTTATTGGAATCGGCGGACGAGGAGGGGGATTCCGGCTGGGATGTCGAGGGCGGCTAGTCCGATTACGGGGACCTCGAGGAACAATTCGAGGAATAATCCCGTTTTTGACCGCCGGTTCTGAAGCACACGTAAAAAACTTGCAGTTTCACTGTTTTTTTCTTCCTATACAAGAAGAGAAGAGCTTTGCTATAATGAAGCGTTAGAGCTATGTAATACCAAAGATGGTATTGAGGATTACAAAGGCGTAGTCCGGTTTGCTCAATGAGGAGTAATGATATGGCTAACGCGTACGTCAGTGACGTTCTCGCCCAGGTAAAGGCGAGGAACGCCCATGAACCGGAATTCCTGCAGGCTGTGGCCGAGGTACTTGAGACCCTTGAGCCGGCCGTCAATCAAATGCCGGAATTGCAGAAGAACGCGATCCTTGAGCGGATCGTCGAGCCCGAGCGCGTGATTATGTTCCGCGTTCCGTGGGTGAACGATGCCGGTAAGGTCTGCGTAAACCGCGGCTACCGCGTCCAATTTAACAGCGCGATCGGCCCCTACAAGGGCGGTCTTCGCTTCCATCCCTCTGTCAACCTTTCGATCCTGAAGTTTCTCGGTTTCGAGCAGGTTTTCAAGAACAGCCTCACGACCCTCCCCATGGGCGGCGGTAAGGGCGGTTCCGACTTTGACCCGCACGGAAAGACCGACGGCGAAGTCATGCGCTTCTGCCAGAGCTTCATGACCGAGCTCTATCGCCATATCGGCGCGGACACGGACGTTCCCGCCGGCGACATCGGCGTCGGCGGACGCGAGATCGGGTATATGTTCGGCCAGTACAAGCGGATCACCAACGAGTTCACCGGCGTCCTGACTGGCAAGGGCCTTTCTTGGGGCGGTTCGCTCATTCGTCCCGAGGCGACCGGCTACGGCTGCGTCTATTTCGCCGAGAACATGCTCGCCGTCAAGGGCGAGACCTTCAAGGGCAAAGTCTGCGCGGTTTCCGGTTCCGGCAACGTCGCTCAGTATACCGTCCAGAAGCTCTCGCAGCTCGGCGCCAAGACCGTGACCCTCTCCGACTCCGACGGTTTCATTTACGACGCCGACGGGATCGACGAGGAGAAGCTCGCTTTCATCATGGATCTCAAGAACGTCAAACGCGGACGCATCAGCGAATACGTCAAGAAGTATTCCAAGGCGACCTACACCGCGGGCAAGCGCCCCTGGTCCGTCAAGTGCGATTGCGCTTTCCCGAGCGCCACGCAGAACGAGATCTCCGGCGACGACGCGAAGGAACTCGTGAAGAACGGCTGTAAGCTCGTGGCAGAGGGCGCCAATATGCCCTCGACTCCCGAGGCCATCGAGGTGTTCCAGCAGAGCAAGCTCCTCTACGCGCCCGGCAAAGCCTCCAACGCCGGCGGCGTGGCGACGAGCGGCCTCGAGATGAGCCAGAACTCGATGCGCCTGTCTTGGAGCCGCGACGAGGTCGACGCGAAGCTCAAGGGCATCATGAAGAGCATCCACGACAACGCCTTCTCCGCGTCGAAGCAGTTCGGCAAGGAAGGGGACTACGTCATGGGAGCGAACATCGCCGGATTCCTCAAGGTATCCTCCGCGATGATCGCCCACGGCGTCGTGTAAGCATCCTGCGCGCCGTTCATTCGGCGCGTTTTTATCGCCCGGGCAAGCGCCCGGGCTTTTTTTTCTGGAAACGATGATCGATAGGATGTATACTGAGAAAAACTAACAGGTGGTCTTTGATGCGGTTGAACTGTGCGTTGTGTGCCTTCTTGCTCTGCGGCGGCCTTGCCTTTGCGCAAATTCGCGATTATGTCTGCGTTGTGCGTCCCGTGTACTCCGACGAAACCCAGGGTTTTCTGCTTGCCTCGGCGAAAAAAGCCAGTACCCTCGGGTATCGGGATCTTGGTGACGTTATCGCGAAGAAGGCCAAACCCGGTTTCGGTTCGGGCTTCCTTCTTTCCGGCGCGGATGGGACGACCTATGTGATAACCAATCGGCACGTTATCGCCGACGCGGATAAGGCGACGCTCGAGTTCGAGCGTGCCGACGGAACGAAGAGGACGATCGAGCAATGCGCCGTCGTCGCCGTTTCCAACGAGATCGATCTTGCCTTAATTTCCCTCGGTTCCGCTTCCGGCCTTCCGAAGGGTCTTTCGTTCGCCGCGCGGTCGACGCGCGACGGCGAGGAGATTTGGTCCGCGGGCTATCCGGGGCTTGGCGACAAGCCATCGTGGCAGTTGGGCAAGGGAACGGTGACGAACCAAGCGTCCCGCGTCCCCGAACTTGTCGATCCCGCCGTTTCAACCCTGATTCAGCATTCTGCCCCGGTTGATCCCGGAAATTCCGGCGGACCCTTGCTCGTGGCGAACGGTTCGAGGCCAGCGGGTTTCGACATCGCGGGCATTAACACGTGGAAGGCGTTTCTGCGTCAGGCGACGAACTTCGCCGTACCGTCCGCGTCTCTTTCCGATTTCGTATCCCGAGCGAACGGGAAAGCTTCGGTTTCTGCGGCTACGCTGGAAGCGCGTGCAGACTTGTTCGCATCGGTCGTATCGTCGAAACCAGAGGACGACGAGGCAAAGGTCGCGCGCCTTCGCAAGATCGCTCGCCTCATCTCCCCGGCGATGACGATGCGAAACGGGCAAGACGACTTTTTCACGGCTCTTGCCGGCGCTCCCACGGCAATCCGCGACGAGATTCTTCAGACCGTCGCGAACGCTTCCGTTCTCGACGCGATGCGTCTCGCGTCCGCGTGGCGCCTTGACGACTCCTATCGTCCCTCGGGCGTCGTTTCACGGACTTCTGGAAAAATTGCCGCGCCTGCTGCGGCCGGGGCTGTCTCGGTCGACTATGGTGTCGATGGCAAAAACTCTCTGCTCGTGAAATGGGACGTCTCTCTCGCGGCATGGATGATAGCGGATTATTCGATCGATGGAACGAAGTCCGAAGGCGAGGAAAAGGGCGCGGCATCATCGGCGCAAAAGAAAGAAAAACCGAAAAGCTCCGGAACGACGAGCGTTTCGTTCGAGAATCCCTACGACATCTGCCTCAATTTTGAGTACAGCCAGCGGGGGGACTTCACGTTCTACGGGGCGTCGTTGGGCATTGCGCTTGAGTACTTCCTGTTTGGCTCCGGGGCGGCCTTCGGGACGAACGACAGCTCTACCTCCGAGGATTCCATGTTTTTCGGCGCCGACGCCATTGAGGTGTTTGCTCACGCGCGCGCGCAAGTACCCATAAGCATGGATGCCGTCACGATTACGCCGTACGTTTCAGCCCGCGTCGGCATGATGCTTCAGTCGGACGATCAAGGTTCCTCGGGCTTTCGGCTTACGCCGGTAATCGGCGTGGAGGCCGTTTTCGGATCATCGCCCCTGTTTATTATCGGCGGCGGCTGGATACCGAAAGTGGAAGCGACGAACTCCGATCTGGCGGGATTTATGATTAGCGCGGGTATTGGGCTCTAAGGCCACCGAGAATAGAAAAGAGGAGTAAGTATGAAAGGACGAACGTGGAGGGCATGGCGCCCGTCGTTATTGCTTATCGGCCTGTTGGCTTCCATGACGATGGGATGTATCACCAACGGACGGTCGATGCAGCCGATAAAGAATAAAAAGACGCTCAACAAGAAGACGATGGACTCTCCCGCCGAGACCACGCTGATATTCGGGCATATATACCGGGGCGCGTTTTACGGTAAAGCCTATTTTGACCAGCTCGAGTTCTCGCAGATCAATCCCGAGAATGAGCCCATGTGGATCTTTCCCGGAACCGTGGGGACTATGTTTTATTGTACGCCCGTTGCCCCTGGCTCCGTCCTTCACTTGACGGAATGGGGTTATAGCTCCGGGAACACGTTTTATTATGCGACGCTTGGTATCAGCAAGAATGACAGTTCCCTCGACTTTGCCGCAAAGAAACCCGGGCTACAGTATGTCGGGGCTCATAATCACAAGGGAACGAAGAGGGGCGAAGGTCTGTTGTCCGGATACACTTACGCGTTCGAGGAAGAGGACGCTCCCGACGAACTGGACGCCCTTGCGAAGTTGAAGCCCCTCATGAAGGGAACCGCCTGGGAAGCCGTCATCGACGCCCGAATAGAGGAGTTGAGCAAATGAACAAGAAGATAATCCTCATTTCCGTGATTCTGGCCGTTGCCGTCATGTCGATCGCGACCGCCGAGCAGAAGTTTCCCAAGCCGAAGAAAAACGAGGTGGTCGTAATCGCTCGCGCCATCGTCGATCCTCCCGTTAACGACGAGTTCTTCGCCCAATACCATAATCTGGAGTCCCGCAGCATCCTGAAGGACAAAAAGATCAAGGATTCCGAAAAGAAGACCTCTGCCTCCCTGGCGTGCGGGTATGGATACAAAAGAACTTGGGGCTTAGCCGAGGTCAAGGACGGCGTATACGTCGCCATAAAGGTCTCCATTCCCAAGGACAAGATTCTCAGGTTTCCCCTTTTTGAGTGTTACCCAGCGAACTACGCTTTTCTGAAATTCTACCTGCCGGTATCTGCGCAGATAATGGTGCCGGAAGGCGTTAATTACGTCTACCTCGGTACTTTTACCTACAAGGTGCGCGGTCTTAATTTTGAAGTTATCGATATGAAGTTGATTGACGAGTTCGACGCCGCGAGCGCCTTTGTCGCCGAAAAGTACGGTAAAGACGCCAAGCTGATGCGCGTGCCGCTCGGTCCGATAGAGGAAGTGGCTGAACAGTAACGGTTGATCGTTTTTTGTAAGTTTGCCCGGGCTCGCGCCCGGGCTTTTTTTTAATCGCGCCAACTCGCTCGCGCGAAACCGGGAATGGGCGTATACTTACAGCGTGCTTCCTTTCGGATAGCAGGAGGACGCGCAATGATTGAGATAAAGTCGCTCAGCATTTGCAATTTCGACGACGCCGTCGTTTTATACCGCGAGATGATCGGGGAGTACGCCCATGCGGACGCGCGTCTCGCCAACGTCAAAACCGACGATCGATCCCTTAAGTCAATCCTTCAGTACAGCTTCGATGTCGAAGACGATCTTTTTTTTCTCGCGTACGCCCACGGGGAGCCAATCGGGTTTATCGACAGCGCGCGAATGCTCGTCGACGGCGGCGAGGATGAGTGGTATATCAAGGCCGTTTTTCTCAAGGAACGATTTCGCTCGCTTGAGCGCTTTGGCCAGCTTGTTTCACGCGTTGAGCGCGAGGTGCGCTCTCGGGGCGTGGGCCTCATATTCAGTAACGCCCTGATGGGCGACGGCGAGGCGAATGCCCTGTGGGAAAGTCTCGGCTACGAAATCGGGGAGCGTCGGCGGACCAAGTCGCTTCGGTGACCGCGCGCGCCCTCCGCTCTCCATTGAAACGCCCGGGCCTTTCGGTGTATACTCCGTACGTTATCGATCCGTTAGCTCAGTTGGATAGAGCGGCTGCCTCCTAAGCAGCAGGTCGGACGTTCGAATCGTCTACGGGTCAAATCTCCCTTTCCCAACTTTCCCAGTCGGTGACGGGCTTCCCGCCCTTCGAGCGATAGAACCCCTTCGCTCCCTCGTTCCATGAGAGAACAGACCATTCAACCCTGATAAATCCTTCCCGCCGAGCCGTCTCCGCGATAAAGTCGAAGAGCTTTCCGCCGACGCCTTCCGAGCGATCCCGCTCGCGCACGAAGATGTCCTCAAGAAAAAGTATCCGTTTTCCTGCGAAGGTCGAGTATCGCTCGCAGACTACCGCGACGGCCGTCGCTCGCCGTTCCGTCGGGCTTACCCACTCGCCGATGAAGGCGCGGGCCCGCGCTTTCGCGAAGAGGTCCTCGCGGAGCGTGTCCGCGGTAACGGTCATGCGGTGCGAGAGTCCCTCGTATTCCGCGAGCTCGCGAAAAAGGTCATGTATGGCTTGAGCGTCTCCCTCGACCGCCGCTCGGATGGCGAGTTCTCTCACGGTTCCGCGCGTACGGGTACGCATGAGGCGCATGAGCCGCCGCAGGCGGACGTCCCGCACTCGGGAGATTGAAGCGGGTCCTCTCCCGCGACGAGGCGATACCAGTGCGCAAGCTCGTGAATGTCCGCGGCCTCGTATTCGTTCGCGGCGCGAAGCTCGACGCTTTTCAGCGCGTTCCTCACGTCGGCGTCCGTGAAGGTGAACCCGCAGTCTTCCCAGAATTCTCGGACGGCTTTGCCGTCCTTTCGCCCGTTCGACTTCGAGCGGAAATCCGCGTCGGAACGGCATCGCGCGATAAACCTGAATGCGTCGATCATCGGCATACTCACGCCTCCCTATTTTTCAAGCCATATTTCGAAACTCTCAAGCCCATGATTCGCTCCGTAACGCCGAGCCTTTCCGCGGTCTTCGCGATATTCCCGCCCGATTCCTCGAGCGCCTCGCGCAGTATTTCCCGCTCGATCGCCTCGAGGGTGGCAGTAAGGGAGGCTCCTGCAGCCTCTTCTGCGCTCGCCGACGACTGCAGGTTCGGCGGGAGGTGATACGCGTGGACGGTTTCGCCCGTCGACAGGATCACTGCGCGTTCCATGCAGTTTTCGAGTTCCCGCACGTTGCCCGGCCAATCGTGCGCCATGAGCATGCGAACCGCGGGCGGGGATATCCTGCGGATATCCTTGCCGTGCTCGCGCGAAAATTTCTCGGCGAAATGGTTTGCGAGAAGGATGATGTCCGTCCTTCTCTCGCGAAGCGGCGGTACGACGAGCGGAAAGACCGCGAGACGGTAGTAGAGGTCCTCGCGAAAGCGGCCTGCCGCGATGAGGGAGGGTAAGTCGCGGTTCGTCGCCGCGATGACGCGGACGTTGACCTTGATCGTCTCCGATCCGCCGATGCGCTCGAACTCGCGCTCCTGAAGCACCCGGAGGAACTTGCTTTGCGCGCCGAGAGGCATCTCGCCGATCTCGTCGAGAAAGACGGTGCCGCAGTTCGCCATTTCGAAGCGTCCTCTGCGTAGCGAGGTCGCGTCGGTGAACGCGCCCTTTTCGTGACCGAAAAGCTCGCTTTCGATGAGCGACTCGGGAATCGCGGCGCAGTTCACCTTGATGAAGGGCTTTCCCGCCCGCGGAGAGCCGTAGTGTATCGCGTGCGCGATCTTTTCCTTTCCGACGCCGCTTTCCCCGAGCAAGAGTACGGTGGCGTTCGTCGCGCTTACCTGCTCCATCTGGCGATAGAGGTCTCGCATGATCTTGGAGTTCCCGATCACGTTTTCCGGCTTGTACTTCGTGTGCAGCTCGGCCTGGAGCCGGCGGTTTTCCTCGCGCAGGGTCCTGATCTCTTCCTGGTTTTCCTGCCGGAGGCGCACGGCGAGGCTGATCGTCGAGGCGACGACCGTGAGAATCCTGACGAGATCCTGAAGGTCGCAGTTGGCCTCGAACCTGCGGTCGACGCCGATCGCCCCGATCACGTCGGCGTCGATCTTGATCGGCACGCATACGAACGAGATGTCGCGCGTATCCTGAGCCTTTCGCGCGCCCGTTCGGTCAAGGAAGAGCGGCTCTTCGGCGATGCGCGGCACGGCGACCGGCTCTCCCGTGTCAATAACGCGCCCGGTTACGCCCTCGCCGACGAGATACACTCCCCGCGCGACCTCGGACTCGTCGAGACCATAGGCTTCCTCGATCGCGATCTCGCCCGATTTGCGGTTAAGGATGGTGATCGTCCCGCGGATGACGGCAAGGTGTCGGGCGATTTCGGCGAGGACCGCCGAGAGTACGTGGTTCATGTCAGACGACTCGGAGAGTATGGTGCAAATGTCGTAGACGAGGTGCATTTCGTGCTGGGCGTGCGGATGTTCGTTTGAGGGGATGTCCTGGTCTTTTCGCGCGTACCCCGTCACCGGTCTCTCCTTTGGATGGATCGATCCGGCGAAATGGCGAACCGGATGTCATCCAGTTCTTTCTGAATAGCTGTGACTAATAAGTGCAATAAATCCGGGATGATGTCAAGAACCGCTCCTACGGTTTCGTGCGATTCGCTCGCCGAACGGCTACGAAAATGTAGGATTTTTTGGCTCGTTTTACGCGTTTGTCGGATCGCTCGTATCTTCCTCGATGGCGCTTCGCGGCGTGACGCCTTAGTGGGCATGGGTTTGCACGGTTCGCCCGCCTTTCGACGCGGGTTGGCATGAATCTTGCTATGTATAGTCGGGCGAAAGCTCCAAGAAACATCGAGGAGATGAACAATGCGAAAGATTGCGATTTACGGAAAGGGCGGAATCGGCAAGTCAACGACGACGCAAAACACCGTCGCGGCGCTTGCCGAAATGGGAAGAAACATGATGATCGTCGGCTGTGACCCGAAGGCTGACTCGACGCGCCTTATTCTGAATGGCCTTGCCCAGAAAACGGTTCTCGATACCCTTCGCCTGGAAGGCGAGGATCTCGATCTTGATGACGTCGTCAAGGTCGGGTTTAAGGGAACCCGTTGCGTCGAGTCGGGCGGTCCGGAGCCGGGAGTCGGATGCGCCGGTCGAGGTATCATCACGTCGATCAATCTCTTGGAGCAGCTCGGGGCCTTCGGTCCCGAGTACAAGCTCGACTATACCTTTTACGACGTTCTCGGAGACGTCGTGTGCGGCGGCTTCGCGATGCCGATCCGCGACGGTAAAGCCGAGGAAATCTACATCGTCTGCTCAGGCGAGATGATGGCCATGTACGCGGCGAACAATATCTGCAAGGGCATCAGGAAGTTCGCCGAGTCGGGAACGGTCCGCCTCGGAGGGCTCATCTGCAACAGCCGCAAGACCGACCGCGAGGACGAGCTTATCATGGCGCTCGCGGAAAAGATCGGCACGCACATGATCCACTTCGTGCCGCGCGACAACATCGTGCAGAAGGCCGAGATCAACAAGAAGACGGTCATCGACTTCGACCCGACGGTCGGACAGGCGGACGAATACCGGAAACTCGCGAAGGCGATCGAGTCGAATACCAAGTTCGTCATTCCGAACCCGCTCGAGATGGAAGATCTCGAAAAACTGTTGATGGAGTTCGGCATCGCCGACTAATTACTCACGACGCATAAGGAGCAAGGAACACTATGGTAATGATCAGGGCGATAATCAGGCCGGACAAGACGGATGCGGTGATGGCGCGGCTCATGGCGGAAGGCTATCCCTCGGTGACGCGCATGAACGTGTCGGGCCGCGGCAAGCAGCGCGGAATCAAGATCGGCGACGTGACCTATGACGAGGTCACGAAGGAACTGCTCATGATGGTGATAAAGGCGAAGGATAAGGACTTCGTGATCAAGACGATCATCGAGGAAGCGCGCACCGGATCGAAGGGCGCGTTCGGCGACGGAAAAATATTCGTCTCCCCCGTCGAAGAGGTATACACCGTGAGCTCCGGCGTGAAAGAAGAAGCGGAGGCGTAGATGAAGGAAGTAATGGCCGTAGTCCGGATGAACATGATCAACCAGACGAAGCGCGCCTTAAGCGCCGCGGGCATCACCTCGATGCATGCAAAAGACTGCCTCGGTCGCGGCAAGGGGCTCGTGGAAATGATCTCCCTCGGCGGCGCGGAGAAGCAGTACGAGGAAAAAATTCAGGAGCTCGGCAACGCCGGGCGACTCATTCCGAAGCGGATGATTTCGGTCGTCGTTCCGGACAAATTGGTAAAGAAGGTCGTTGACACGATCATCTCGACGAACAAGACGGGAAAGTCAGGCGACGGGAAAATATTCGTTATGCCCGTTTCGGATTCGGTGCGCATTCGCACCGGCGAGACCGGCGACGAGACTCTCGACGAATAGGAGGACCCGATGAGCGAACAGTACATGCAGGTTGATCCCGCGGAATTCAAGGAGGACATCCTCAAGAAGTATCCGGCGAAGATCGCCAAGAAGCGGGCCAGGCAAATAGTAATCAACTCAAAGGACGAGTCCGGCAAGGCGCCCGAGATACTCGCGAACACGAGAACGATTCCGGGCATACTCACGATGCGCGGGTGCTCCTACGCGGGTTGCAAGGGCGTCGTGCTCGGGCCCACGAGGGACGTTCTCCAGATCACGCACGGGCCGATAGGGTGCGGGTTTTACAGCTGGCTCACGCGGAGAAACCAGACGAGGCCGTACACGCCCGAGGCCGTCAACTTCATGCCCTACGCGATGAGCACCGACCTTCAGGAAGACGAGATTATCTTCGGCGGAGAGAAAAAGCTGAAGGCCGCAATCGACGAGGCGATCGCGCTCTTTCACCCGAAGGCGATCGGCATATTCTCGACGTGCCCGGTTGGGCTTATCGGCGACGACGTTCACGCGGTCGCTCGTGAAATGGAAGCGAAGTACCCGGACGTTAATATCTTCGGGTTTTCGTGCGAGGGGTACAAAGGCGTCAGCTAGTCGGCCGGCCACCACGTCGCGAACAACAAGGTGTTCACGGACGTCGTCGGCCTCGACGACACGCCGAAGAAGGGGAAGTTCCGCTTCAACATACTCGGAGAGTATAACATCGGCGGCGACGCCTTCGAGATCGAGCGCATCGCGGAAAAGTGCGGCCTGACCATACACTCGACCTTCAGCGGCAACTCGACGTACGAGGAGTTCATCAGCGCGCACACGGCTGACCTCAACACGATCATGTGCCACCGCTCGATCAACTACCTCGCCGAGATGATGGAAAAGAAGTACGGCATCCCGTGGTTCAAGATCAATTTTATCGGCGCGGCCGCGAGCGCGAAGTCGCTCCGGAAGATCGCGGCGTTCTTCGGCGACGCCGAGCTGATAGCGCAGGTAGACCGCGTTATCGAAGAGGAGATGGTCGAGGTGAGCCGCGTGCGCGACGAGGTAAAGGCGAGATGCGCCGGAAAGACGGCGGCCCTGTTCGTCGGCGGCTCGCGCGCACACCACTATCAAGAATTGTTTTCCGAGATCGGCATGGTGACCGTCGCCGCCGGTTATGAGTTCGCCCACCGGGACGACTACGAGGGCCGCGAGGTGATCCCGAACATCGTGATCGACGCGGACTCGCGCAACATCGAGGAACTGCACATCACGGCGGATCCCGAGCGGTACAAGCCCAGGAGAAGCGAGGCGGAGCTCGAGAAGATGAAGGAAGGCGGCTTCTCCCTGAGCGACTACGACGGGATGATGAAGGACATGAAGGAGAAAACGCTCATCATCGACGACCTGAACCATTACGAGTGCGAGAAACTCATCGAGCACTACAAGCCGGACATAATCTGCGCCGGTATTAAGGAAAAGTACGTGGTGCAGAAACAGGGCATCCCGCTCAAGCAGCTTCACAGCTACGATTACGCGGGACCCTACGCCGGATTCAAGGGCGCGATCAATTTCTATCGCGAGATAGACCGGCTCGTGCATAGCAAGGTATTCGCGCTGGCGAAGACGCCTTGGCAAGACAGCCCGGAGCTCGCCGCGAGCTACGGACACGGCGAATAGGACGACCAGGAGGAACGAATGCTCTTACGACACACACCGGAGAAGGTCGTCGAACGGACGGCCCTGACCATAAACCCCGCCAAGACGTGCCAGCCCGTGGGGGCCATGTACGCGGCCCTCGGGGTAAGCAAGTGCCTGCCGCATAGCCACGGCTCGCAAGGCTGCTGCGCGTACCACCGAAGCGCCCTCACGAGGCACTATAAGGAGCCGGTCATGGCGACCACGAGCTCTTTCACCGAGGGCGCGTCCGTGTTCGGCGGCCAGGCGAATATCCTCGAGGCGATAACGAATATTTTCGCGCTGCTGTATGCCGACGGTACGCTCGCGCGCCTCGTATGGTCGCTTGATCGGATCGAGGTAACGACGGCTATCGACGGTTCGGGCGCCGTTCGCCATACGCTCTCCGCGACCGTCAGCCCTTCTCCCGGCTCGGCACCAGAGACGCGATCGGCCGAGTCTGCCTCCGCGAGCCTCGTGGAAGCCGCGCGCGATCTTGTTCGCCTTCTTTTCGGTATGGATTTTTTCGTGCGCGTTTTTTCGATTACGGGTTACGAGGACGGGACGCGCGCGTACGTAGAAGCCTCCCGCGAAGCGAGCGAGGGAGCGCCCGTGCGCGTTCGAGTGACCGAGCGTCGCGGCGCCTCGAGCGGGGCCCTTCTCGTCGCCTGCCTCGTCGACTTCGCGAACGCGGAGATCTCGGAGGAGGCTAGCGGACGCGGGTGAGCGTTACTGAAACGAAATTCTGACCGCCCCGACGCCCGTTTGGACTCGAAGCCGATGCGGCGCGTCGCTCGTTCCGACGCTGCCGTTTCCGACGCCGGTGAATTCCTCCGACCCGATTCGCACCGAACCGATGCCGCGCTCATACTCAATTCGGTAGTCCTCTTTTTTTCCGCGCAAGTCGAGGTCAACCTTTCCCGCCCCGGTTTCTATCGATGACGATCCGGTTAGCGTCCCCGAAAGGGCGCATTTTCCCGCGCCGGTTCTGATTCTCGCGTCGTTAAGCCGCGTATCGGTAAAATCGATCGATCCCGCCCCCGTCTCTATTTCGGCGAAGCGCGCCGAAACGCCCGTACCCTTAACCGAACCCGCGCCGGTCTCGATCTCGAGTCGGTCCGCGTCGATTCCCGTAAGGTCGAGGGACCCCGCGCCCATCGAAAGGGAGACGAGCTTGAGCGTCGTTCCCTCGGGGAGCGTAATTTCGATGCGCGGGCGTATCGCGTCCTTCCCGAAGCGAATCGTGTTGCGCCATTCGTTCTCGCGGATGCGGAAGACCGCTCCGTCCTGCTCCACGCTCATCGTGGTCGCGTTGACGTCGATCGCCCGAACGCCCGCCTCGGGGCCCGTCACGATAGAGAGGCTCGCGGCCTTCAGCTCGACGACGAGTTCCTCCGTCTCGGTCGAGATCCCGCGCTCGATTTCCGTTACGTCCTCGATCGCGTCATCGTTTCCCCATTCCCACGAGGCGCGAGTGCCGAAGGGCCAGTGACCGAACTCGAGCTTACCGCCGAGCGAAAGGCCTATCGCGACGAGTACGATGCCCATGCAGATAAGGAAAAATCCGCGACCCAGGCCGCGTCCCGCGTTGTTATTTGCCATACGTTCCTCCCTGAGAGCGGCCGAAGAGCCAAGAAACCGTTTGCCCGAGTATCGAAAGGACGGCGCCGATTATCGCGAAGGCGATCTTCCCGATACCCCAGAGGAGGAATGCCACCCCGAAGAGGATGAGCGCGCTCGCGGGGCTCGCGAAGATACCGACGAAACCGCCGACGAAAAGCGCGATGCCGCCGACCACGAGGCCGATGGCTCCGGCCCCCACCGCGATCGCGATCGCGACGACCGCGACGACGAGTCCGATAGTCCCGAATACGACGGGCAGCGCTATCGGGGCCGCCACGAGCGCGAGCAGGACGAACCAGATCGCCGACAGGCCCTTTCGCGGATTATAGGGCGCGCGCCTCGCTTCCTTGATCGCGTGATCCGCGAGGATGCGCGAGGCGACCGCCTGCGGGCTCCCGAGCTCCCGGATTACGTCCGCTTCGCGGTCGGCTCCGGCTTCGTCAAAGTATTCCTCGTAGTAAGAGAGCGCGCTTTCCCGCTCGTCCGGAGGCAGTCGCGAAAGTCGCTCCGCGAGCTCGCGCATGAAATCTTTTCGTGTCATCGTCTTACCCCCTGAAGATGCCCTCGATTCGGGCTCGATAGTCTTTCCACTCGTCGAGGTGCAGGGCATGCTGCGTCCGTCCCTCGTCGGTGATGTGATAGTACCGTCGGTTTCGTCCCTGAAACGGTTGGTCATAGGTCGCAAGCCAGCCGTTTTTTTGCAGGCGACGAAGAACCGGGTACAGCGTCGATTCGGAAATCGTCATCAGTTCTTTAACTTCCTGCGTGAGGCGATAGCCATACTCGTCCCCGCGGGAAAGAATCGCCAGAACGCAGGCGTCAAGAAGTCCGGAATTAATAGAAAAAAGCATAGTTACTCCGCCTCCGTAGTCCTGAATCTGATAATATTATAACAACTATAATATTAAACAGTCAATAACAAAGAAGCTGAAATTTATAAGTGGAGAAATTGGAGATAAAATTATTGACGTGTACGATCCCGCATCGTATATTGTACATATCCGACGCTGTCTCAGGGGAGTGATCGGAGCTGGAGGTTTCGTTGAAAACAACCGGAACATTTGATATTACGGGAATGACGTGCTCAGCATGCTCCGGGGCGATCGAGCGAAAGCTCGTAAAGCTCACCGGGATAGAAAAGGTCGAGGTTAATCTCCTCGCCAATTCGATGGTAGCGACGTACGATGACGATATAATTACCGAATCAGGGATACTCGACGCGGTCGCGTCAGCGGGCTATGCGGCGACCCCTCGGGATGACGCTAAAACCGCGGTGCGCACGAAATACCGACCGGGGCTGGCGGATCGCGCGGGTCGGTCAGGTCCTCATTCGGCGATGCTTACGCGGCTTATCGTTTCCTTCGCGTTTAGCCTTCCGCTCATGTATATCGCGATGGGTCATATGCTGTCCTGGCCGCTGCCTGCCGCGCTGCACCGCATGCCGCTCATTTTCGCGCTGACGCAGTTTCTCCTGACGATTCCGGTCGTCGCGGTGAATAAGGACTACTTCGTTCGGGGCTTTCTCGCCCTTTCGCGGTTTTCCCCCAATATGGATTCCCTGATAGCCATCGGCTCCTCGGCGTCGGTGCTCTACGGGGTCTATTCCCTTTTCATGATAACGCATGCGGTGTCCCTCGGAGACGAAGCGATGGCGCGAGAGCTTTCGATGGAGCTCTACTTCGAATCGGCGGTCATGATCCTTTCGTTGATTACGCTCGGGAAATTTCTCGAGGATCGAGCGAAGCGGCATACGTCGGACGCGATCACGAGACTCGTGCGCTTGCGCCCGGATACCGCCGCCGTCATCCGCGACGGGGAGGAGTGCGTCATTCCCATCGATGAGATCGTTATCGGGGACATCGTCGCGATTCGGCCCGGGCAGAACGTACCCGTCGACGGCGTCATCGTCGAGGGGAGAACGTCGATCGACACGTCCGCGATAACCGGCGAGAGCATTCCGCTCGAAAAGTCCGTCGGCGATTACGTGTACAGCGCGACGCTGAACCTCAACGGATACATCAGGTTTCGGGCCGAGCGCGTCGGGGACGACACGACACTCGCGCGCATCATTAACCTCGTCGAGGTTGCCTCGTCCTCAAAAGCGCCAATCTCGCGCCTAGCCGATCGCATCAGCGGCGTGTTCGTACCCGCCGTGATCGCCATCGCGCTCGCGACGCTCGTCGGCTGGATGATCGCGGGCGAGGGCTTCAGCTTCGCCCTTTCCATGGCGGTAACCGTGCTCGTCATTTCCTGCCCGTGCGCGCTCGGGCTCGCCACTCCGACGGCGATTATGGTCGGTACGGGAAAGGGCGCCGAGAACGGCATTCTCGTCAAGTCGGCCGAGGCGCTCGAGATCGCGCATTCCGTCGATACGGTCGTTCTCGACAAGACCGGCACGATAACCTCGGGCAAGCCCGCGGTGACCGATATCGTGTCCATAAGCGAGCTCGACCACAACGAAGTGCTGACGCTCCTCGCCTCGATCGAAGCGCGCTCCGAGCATCCCCTCGGGTTCGCCATCGTCGAGGAGGCGAAAAAAAGCGGCCTCGAGCTCCTTCCCGTCGACGACTTCAGGCCCATTCCCGGCAAGGGCGTCAGCGCGATGATCCGGGGCAAATGGTATTTCGCCGGAGGCCCGACGCTGTTGCGGGAGAACGGCATAAACCCCGAGCCGCTGTTCGAAAAGCTCTCCCAGTTCGCGGCGCAGGGCAAGACGCCGTTTTGTTTCGGCGGCGACGGACGCGCGCTCGGGCTCGTCAGCGTGGCGGACGTCATCAAGCCCCGAAGCCGCGAGGCGGTCGAGGCGATGAAGGCGATGGGACTCGACGTTATCATGCTCACCGGCGACAATCACCTGACGGCTGAGGGCGTGCGCAAGGCCGCCGGCATCGACCGCGTAATCGCGGAGATGCTTCCCGAAGGCAAGGCCGGCGTGATCGAGTCACTCAGGGCCGAAGGCAGAAAAATCGCCATGATCGGCGACGGCATTAACGACGCGCCGGCGCTCGTTTCGGCGGACGTCGGCATCGCTATCGGCGCCGGAACGGATATCGCCATCGCCTCGGCCGACATCGTGCTGATGCGGAGCGACCTCGCCGATGCGGTCACCGCGCTCCGGCTCGGGAAGGCCGTCATACGCAACATCAAGCAAAACCTGTTCTGGGCGTTTATTTATAACTCGCTCGGCATTCCCGTAGCGGCGGGTCTTTTCTACGCGGCGTTCGGCCTCAGGCTCAACCCCATGATCGCGGCCGCGGCGATGAGCTTCAGCTCGATTTCCGTCGTGCTGAACGCGCTCAGGCTGAATCTGTTCAAGAAGGAGGCATGACATGACGCGCACACTGAAGGTTACCGGGATGAGTTGCAAGCATTGCTCCGGCAGGGTAGAGGCCGCGCTCTCAGGCGTCCCGGGAGTCGCGTCGGCCAAAGTAGACCTCGCGGCCGGGACCGCGCGCGTCGAATGCGACGAGAGCGTCTCGGTTGCCTCGCTCGCCGCCGCCGTAAGCGAGGCGGGATACAAGGTTGTCGGGTAACGGCCGACAAGAAAGCCTCTCGAGATTCCCGCGAACCGCCCGCGGTCAGATAGAAGGCCTACTCAAATAGCACGGAATCTCTAATATTTATCTCGACAACATCGCGGAAACCGCCCTATAATTAGACAAAAGTTTGTATTGGGTGGGTGTTTTTTATGATTAAAAACGTAACCGGGGATTTGCGCTCGCGCGTCCTCGATCTTCTCGCGGGTGAGGGTATAGCCCCGTCGCTTGAGGCAGGGCACGAGGGCATGGCGAAATTGCTCGGCGATTTCGTGCATCTTGAGTTTACCGAGGACGAAGCCGCCCTTCATTGGGAGCGGATTCTCGGAAACTACGAAGCGCTCAGCCAACGGCTTATGCGAAAGCCGAGCGTTCACGTCGCGATCGTCGACTACTTCACTTCCGAAAAACACGTTCTCGACTCGCCGCTTCTCGTCGAGGTCCGCGTATTCAAGCAGACCGAGCGACTCGCCATGATAGACGGGCTGACCGGCATTTTTAACCGTCGGTACATGGATATTATCCTCAAAAAAGAATTCAATCGGTGCGACCGGTATGGCAAGAGCCTGTCGGTGTGCATTCTCGACATCGACGACTTCAAGGCTATCAACGACACGCTCGGGCACCAGTTCGGCGACGAGGTGCTTCGCGCCCTTTCGACGCTGATTAAGGACACGATTCGCGAGGAAGACGTTGCCTGCCGGTACGGCGGCGAGGAGTTCCTCATCATACTTCCCGAGACCGACGCCGCCGGAGCTCTCACGCTCGCGGAACGCGCGCATGCGGCCTTGAAGGAATCCCCGCTCTTTCAGAAAAGCGGCGTGACGTTTTCGGCCGGCGTCGCGACCTATCCGTCATCGGCCGGGGACGTCGCCACGCTCGTGATGGCGGCCGACCGCGCCCTCTATCAGGCGAAATTTTTGGGCAAAGACCGCGTCGAGTGCGCGGCTCCCGAGCGCCGGCGATATGATCGGTTTAACCGGCCCTGGAGCCTCGATATCTACCCGGAAAACGAGTCGACGCCGATTACCGAGGTGATCGCGCAGAATATATCGCTCGGGGGAACGCACTTCGAGTGCCCCCTTCGGTACCCGGTCGACACCCTGCTTACGATCGTGTTCTCGAGCGACGAGGATGAGGTCGCGGACATCGAGGCGCGCGCGCGCATCAGTTGGGTCAAAAAAAACGGCCCGGCGTATCTCTATGGCGTGAGTTTCCTCGACGCGCCCGAGACGCTCGAGCCGAAATTCTCGCTGCCGGCCGCGGGCCAGGCAAGCGTCGTGGGCCAGGCAAGCTCCGGAACGTAACCTGACGCGCTTGAGAGTAAAAAAAAAGGCCGTGACGCGATCGCGCCACGGCGGTACAAGCAACGCTTACCAGTTTTCTCCGAGTCGCTCGAAATAGCCTTGAGGGTGCGCGCATGCCGGGCAGCTCTTGGGCGCTTCCTTGCCGACGTAAATAAAGCCGCAGTTGATGCATCTCCACGTGGTCGGGCTTTCCTGCACCCACATGTCGCCGTCTTCGATATGCTTGGCCATCGCTTCATAGCGCTTGGCGTGCTGTTTCTCGGCTATGGCGATGTTTTCCATTACAACGGCGATGATGTCAAAGCCCTCGGATCGCGCGACCTTCGCGAAGTCGGGATACATGTGCTGCCATTCGTAATTCTCGCCGCCGGCGGCCTGCTTGAGGTTTTCGAGGGTCGTACCGATGTATCCCGCGTGTCCGCCCGCGCCCGCGTTGACTTCCGCCCCGCCTTCGAGGAACTTGAAGAGGCGTTTCGCGTGCTCTTTTTCCTGATCGGCGGTTTCGAGGAAAATCTGCTGGATCTGAACGTAGCCTTCGTCCTTCGCCTTGCTCGCCCAGTAGGTATACTTATTGCGCGCCTGCGATTCCCCGATAAAAGCGGCAACGACGTTCTTTTCGGTTTCGGTTCCCTTAATCGATTTCATGCATGTCCTCCGTTAGTGGGGTGTCGCCCCAAAAGTGTTATCGTAAGTATACAATACTTCGGGGCTATATGGTATCCTCGAAAAGAGGAGATCGTATGTATAGTTACGCGGTCATCGGAACGGGGGCAATCGGCGGTTACTACGGCGGGCGACTTGCGGAGTCGGGACGAGCGGTGTCGTTTCTCGCGCGGGGCGACTATGAATACCTCAAGGCGAACGGGCTGACCGTCGCCTCCAAAGCCGGTGATTTTCGGCTTCCCTCCATCGACGTGCATAACCGCGCCGCGGACCTTCCCGTTCGCGACGTCCTGCTCGTATCCCTGAAGACGACCTCGAACGGGAGCCTTCGCGACCTTCTGTCGCCGGCGGTTCGGCCGGGCACGATCGTGCTCGTCATGCAAAACGGGCTCGGCATGGAAGAGGAGGTCGCCTCCTGGTTTCCCGAAGCGACCGTAGTCGCCGGCATGTGCTTTATCTGTTCGCAGAAAACGGGTCCGGGGCGGGTGAGCCATATGGATTACGGGTCCATTACGATCGCGGCGCACGGGCCGGAAAACTCGCGTACGCGCGAGGCGCTCGCGGGACTGAAGGCGGATTTGGAGGAGTCGAAAATACCCGTTACCGTATCGCCCTCGCTCGGCGAGGCGCGTTGGCGAAAGCTTCTTTGGAACGTTCCCTATAACGGAACGTCCGTGATTTTGGACGCGGATACGAAAGAAATCATGGATACCCCGGCGTCGCGTCGGATGGTGAGGACGCTGATGGAAGAGGTCGTGCGCGGTGCCGCCGCCTGCGGCTACGCCATCGAGCCCGAGGCGGTCGACCGGATGCTCGAGTTCACCGACCGCATGACGCCTTACAAGCCGAGCATGAAAATCGACCGCGATTTCGCGCGGCCGATGGAAATAGAGTATATGTACTTGCGCCCGCTCAAGGCGGCGCGCGAAAAAGGCGCGGAGCTTCCGGCGATTTCTATGGTCGCCGACCAGCTCCTCTTCCTCGAATCGCGGCCTTACGCGCGCTCGAGGAAGGTGTAGGCCTTTCCCGTCTTTCCCGCGCGTCCGGTTCGGCCGATGCGGTGCACGTAGTCGTCGTAGGTGCTCGGCTGAGAGTAGTTGATGACGTGCGAAACGTCCGATACGTCGATGCCGCGCGCCGCGACGTCCGTCGCGACGAGGATTTCGATCGTTCCCTCTTTGAGTCCCTTGATCGCCCGTGAGCGCTGTGCCTGGCTCTTGTTGCCGTGTATGCGGTCGGCCTTGAAGCCGCGCGTGAGAAGCGCCTTATAGAGTTTCTCGACGAGGTGCTTGGTGTCGTCGAAGACGATCGTCTTGCCGCGACCCTTTGAAATCAGCAAGTCGTGGAGCTTGTCGATCTTGTCGTCCTTGTCCCCGTAATACACGACGTCCTGGTCGACGCCGTCGGCGGTAACTCCCTCGCGTACCGAGATCGTCACGGGGTCGCGCGAGAACTTCCTGATTTGGGCGTCGATCGAATCGTCGACCGTGGCGCTGAAGAAAAGCGACTGCCTATCCTTCGGCATGTATCCGAAGATCGCGGTGATGTCGCGGATGAATCCCATGTCGAGCATTCGGTCGAACTCGTCGAGCACGGCGAAGTTCACCTGCGCGAGGCTCACGTTCTTTTGCTGGATGTGATCCTTGAGCCGTCCGGGCGTGGCGATGATGATGCGGGGATTCGCCTTGAGTTCGCGGATCTGCGTGTTCATCGAAGCGCCGCCGATCAAGAGCGACGTCTTGATGCCGCAGCCCTTGCTGAACGCGATGCATTCTTCCTGAATCTGCTGGGCGAGCTCGCGGGTCGGCGCGAGGATAAGCGCGCGGTGCGTCATGTCGTGGATAAGGTCGTTGATCATGGGCAGCGCGAAGGCCGCGGTCTTGCCGGTGCCGGTGTTCGCGATTCCGATGACGTCCTTGCCCTCGAGCACGAGGGTGATCGTCTTGTCCTGGATCGGCGAGGGCTTCACGTAGCCCTTCGCTTCGACGTTCGCGAGTATGCGGCGGTCGAGTTTAAAGTCGGCGAAGTCGTGCTGGGAAACGTATTCTTCCTTTTCGACGATCGTCGCCGCCTGGATAAACTTCGAGGGGTCGATGAATTGCTTGACGCGTCCGTTTCGTCCCGCGATGACGCGGTTCGGTCCGGGCGCGCCTCTGCCGCCGCGCCTGCCGTCGGAAGGAAGGCTTACACTGCTGGAACGGGCGCCGCGATTGCGCGGGGCCTCGCCGCGAGCGCGGGGCGCGTCATCACGGGTCGGACGGCGGTCATCGCGCGAGGGCCGTCGATCGTCGCCGCGCGTCGTTTGAGCGGGACGCGATGGGCGCGCGGGACGTGCGGGGTTTTCAGAAGAAGCTTCGCCCCTGCTGGCGCGGGATACCGCGTCGCGGGTTGCGCGAAGAGAGGACTCGAGCGGCTCGCGTCTGGTGACGCGGCTCGTTCGTGGGCGGGCGGGCGCGGGCGTGCGCGCGCCGGAATTCGTGCTTGATTGCATGATAGCTGCCTTGCGAGAAAAAAATAGATTGATCGGGACTCGTGGGTGAATGGCGGGCTGTGCCGGCCGGTTACGGAGGGAGTGCCGTGTGCGATTGCGGCGCGCGCGATACTCGCCACGGGCCGAAACAGCTTCCCCGCGATGCCGTACAAACCCGATCGCGGGGATAAAACTAATGTTGATGCATACTATCAGAAGCCGGCCCGTTGGGGAACCCCCCTTGCGGCCCACGAGGCCAAACCTCGGGGTTAATTCGTCGTTACCGTCCAATTTCGGCCTCGAAGGGCCGTCGCGTGGGCGATTCCCGTCGCGGACGGAGCGGCGTTGGTGCTGCCGAGGTCGACGGTAAAGGGGTATTCCGTGCCCGATTCGACCCCGAGGGCGTCCATGTACGCGAGCAGGTAATCGACGGTATCCCCGTCGAGGCCGCAGTTGCTGAAGTTAATCCTGCGGATGCCGTCGCAGCCCGAAATCGCGATCGACGCGATCGGGTTGTTCGCCGCGTCGATTTCCACGAGGGTGTCGTTATCGCGAATGTTGATCGATTGAACGCCGCAGGAGGTGAGCCACATGCTTCGGATCGAGCCTCCGACGAACTCGACTTCGTCGATGACGGGGCTTGAGGAAATCCAGCACTCAGCGAGCGCGGTGAATCGGGTCAGGTCGATCGGCGCGGGAACTTCGGATCCTACGGTGACCGCCTCCATTCGCCAATTACCCATCTTGCAGAGGTGCCAGAGCGTGCCCAACGCGGAAGGATGGAGATAGAGCCCGTCGTGATCGTCTCCCGTGCCGCGGATGTCCTGCAAGTGGGGCGAGTCGCGAAGGTCGAGCGACTCGCTTTCGACGCGGACCCCTCCTTCGATCCTCCAACTGGCGTTCGCGCCCGTCGACTCGAGGCAACACCGGCGAAGCGCGGGGCAATTCTGAAACGAGTGCGACTTGATGTCCGACAGGAATCCCTCAAGCGATCGGAGCCGGGTCATGTTCGAGCAGTCAATCGTTTCCACTGCCTGCCACTCGAGGCAGAGCGCGACAAGGTGCGTCGCGGCTTGAATGCCCTCTATCGCCGTTACCGTTCCCACGTATTCGCGCATTGCCTCCCGAGACGGCGTCTGGTAGGGATTTTCGAATCCGCTCGCCGATGTCGGCGGATGGAAGCCGATAAGCGGCACGTCGGTGGCGGCCGTGTTGTTTCCGCCGTCGCCGGCGCGGAAGCCCAGGTTGAGGACGGTAAGCGCTGACCACGGGGTCACGATGAGGGAAACTTCGTGCTCCCCCGCGCCGTCGGCGAAGATGCGGTCGGCAAGCTCAAGGGCGCCCGACTGTGCCGCGAGCGAGAGCGGGGTCGAGCCGTCGCCGTAATCGACCCGTACGGTGGCCGCGCCCGAAAGCTCGAGCGCGGGCCTGAAATGCGAATCGTTGACGGTTATGCTGATTTCGCCTGGAAGGACGGTTTTCTCTCCCGAACCGGAGGAGCACGAAAGGACCGTCGCCGAAAAGGCGAGCGAGAGCGCCGAGATCGCCGAGATCGCGAGGAGCGCGCGAAAAGCCGCGCGGGGCAGGCGTGTGTTGCGTTTCATACCGAGAGTATAGCGCGCGACGAAGCGCGTTTCGGCCTATGGGATAAATCGCGCTAAAACTTTAATCTCGCGAGAATCTCCGGGAGCTCCGCGAGGTCGTCTATGACGCTCCATAAGCCGTCCGGGCTTTTGGGGACGAACTGGTGCCCGTCCGAGTAGAGGACGCAAGAAGCCCCGAGGGAGCGGGCGATTTCGAGGTCATGGTCCGTGTCCCCGACGAACACGAGGCACGCGGGATCGATTCCCGCTTCTTCGACCCAGCGGCGCGCGACGTCGGCCTTCGTGCGCGCGAGTACGTCGCCGGTTCCCATAATTCGCTCGAAGTATCCGCCGATCTCGCGCATTCCCACCTGACGCTCGAGGTTGCGCTGTTCGGAGGCGGAAAGCAGTATTTGCGAAAAGCCGAGCTCGCGCGCCGTCTCGAGCGCGCGCTTACCGTTTCGAACGAGGCCGCACGTTTCGCTCGCGCCTTGATAGAGCGCGATATACTCGCGGGCCAGTTCGGGAAAGTCCTCGTCCGCGAACTCGAAACCGAGCGAGCGGTAGTAGTCCTGAACCGGGAATCGAAATATCGCGCGATACTCGTCCGTCGTGGCTATCGTTTTCAAGCCCCTCCGCGCGAGCATCGCGTTAACGCTCTCGATGCAGAGGTCCCGGTCGTCAAGCAGCGTCCCGTTCCAGTCCCAGACGACGTAGCGGTTGCGGATCATCTTCGCGCTACCGTCCCGCGACCCGCGACCCGTGACCTGCGACCCGCGCGGGATACCATTTCTGGAACCAGGCGGTAAAGAGACCCATCAGGGCGGGGCAGGCGTTGTTGATGAGACCGACGAAACGGGCGGCGGGGGTTCGCAGGAGGAATACGGTCCAAATGGCCGTAAGGACGTACATGACGCCCCATGCGGCGGTGAGTATGGCGTTCGTCTTCATGAAAAGCGGGTTTCTCATCGCGCTATCGCCGCCGTAGCCCTCGGCCGAGTAATGCGCGGTGAGCGGCGTTTTGGTGAGGCAGGACGCGAGCCACAGCGCGCCGAACGCGGCGTACGACACCGGGATCGCGACGCTCGGGGGAAGGCCGGCGAGGACGGCGAGGGCAAGCGCCGCGATGATCGCGGCCGATACGGCTTCGTACGGATTCATCCTCCACTTGAGCGAGGCGAGCGAAACGAGACTCGCCGCGAACGCCGCCGCGATCGCACCGAAGATGCCATGTAGGGGAAGGCCGATCCACGCGACGATCCACGGGAGGAGGAGCACCAGCATATTCGCCTTTTTCCCCGTTGCCGCTCGAGGCGCGGTTATCGCCGCTTCGCCCTGTATCGTTCCGTTCATCATCGCGCGCAGGTCGAACCGTTCCTCGTTTACGGGGCCGGTAGAAAAGACCTGGTCGATTTTCAGCATAAAGGCAAAGTCGCCGACGACGCGGTATTTGCCTTCCATGAGCGACCCGGCGCCGTCGATCTTTCCCGATGAGATATCCTGCCAAACCGTCCAGGGCGTCTCGATCCGCGTCGTGTAGGGCTCTCGCTCTCCGTCGTCGGATGTCGCGCGCACCGCGCATCCTCCTTCGTCCATCACGAGTTGATACGTCGAGCTGAGGTCGGTAAAGCGCATTTCCAGTATGGCCCGCCGGCCCTCGAGCGGGCGCGGGTTATATATCGAGGCCATCTGCTCGAGAAAGGAGAATTGCTCGTCTTTGTCGGGCGCGGGTGCCGATACGGCTGCTGATACTGCCGCGGCGTTATCGGATGAATCCGGCACATCGGCGGATACGTTCCAATTCGCGTTTGCCATTTTAAAGTACGCCTCGGTGCCGTAGAGCAACGTCGAAAGCTCTGCCTCCGTTTCCCTTGAGACCCGACCGTCGCGCGCGAGTTGCAGTCCGGCCGCGCGGGCATGCGCGAGGTATTCGTCGGTTCGGCCCTTCAGTTGCGGAATCGAAAAGAGCTCCCCTTCCGGGCAGACGATCGGGGTAAAGCCGTCAGGCCCGAACATGATGGCGAACTGCGCGAGGAGGGCTTCGTAGTTATTGCGCACCGAGGGAAAGCCCGACGTCGAGATCATCACCTGTCGTTGACCCGACAGGTCGTATCGAGTCAGGTGCGTCGAGCCGCCGTCCCCGCGCGGGCCCATCTCGGGAAGATTGAGCGGAAGCATGCGGTCGGTCAGGGCCTTGAGGTGCGACGGCATGCCGAAGTAGTAGAGCGGAAAACTCCATACGACGATATCCGCCGCCTTAATGCGATTGAGGACGCCTTCCATGTCGTCCTTGATGACGCATGAGCCCGGGGTTTTCGTCCAGCAAGAAAAGCATCCGCGGCACGGGCCGATTTTTTTCGCGATGACGTCGATCTCGTCGACGGTAACGCTTTTCGGCTCGGCGGCGCCGTCGCGCAATCCCTCCACAAAGGCATGGGTTATCTTTATCGTGTTGCTTGTCCGCGTGCGCGGGCTTCCATTAAGTATCAGTACGTTCATTTCGTAGCCTCCCGTATTTTCTCGATGGATTCGTTCGCCCAGGCGATGCCCATCTCGTAGAACTTGCGTCCGAAGTCAGCTGTTATTGCCCAATACGTCGCGCTCGCGGGCGACGGCGCGAATTGCCGGTATTCCTCGATCGATTCCCCCGACGACAGGTCCGCGAGCTCAGCCGCGCACAGGTCTCGATAACGCGAGAGCGACGCGATGCCCTCCTCGGGAGGGAGGATTCCGAGAAAGAAGAGTCGCATCAAAAAGGGGTTTTTCGTGTTAAAGTCGTCGGTTGTTCGATCGACGCGGAGCCAGCGAATTAATTCGTCCTTGCCGGCGGGAGTGAGGGCATACACCTTTTTATTCGGCCGATCCGATTGAGGGACGATCGTCGAGCTCAGCCACCCGAGGCCTTCCATTGCGGTCAGCTCGCGGTAAATCTGACTTGTTTGCGCGTGCCAGAAGAAGGCAAGCGAGTCCCTGAATACGCGATCGAGTTCGTATCCCGTCATCTCGCCGCAGTCAAGGATTCCCAATAATCCGTGTTTTAGTGACATATTCACTCCATATTCTAATTATAGCATATTCTACAATTAGAATAAAGAGGAGTAACAGGAAAAATGTATTATTTTTTCGTGATGTTATTTCCGAATCGTTGCGACGATACTCGCAAGGCGCTCGGCGATTTCTCCGGTAAAGGAGCTTTCGGAAAGGCGAGCGGCCATTGCGGCGTTTTCGCCCGCTCTTTTTTCGGCCGGTAGGGCGAGAACCGACGGTAATGATTGGAACGTCCCGGCGCGCGTGCCGAGGAGGACGCGGAACTTCGCGAAGGCCGTTTCATAGCCGAACGGATCGTCCTTGCCCGTGTCGTTGGAGCCGCAACAGGTAACGACGTGCACGAGTTTCGCGCGCTTTCCCCGGGAGCGAAGATAGACGCGCGCCGGCCAGGCAAGCGAGCCCATCCAGAGCGGAGCGACGAGTACGAGCGAGTCGACGTCGTCGCCCGCGGCTTTCTTTCCGTATACGCCGGGTCCATGGCCGAAGGCGGTAAAGAGCAGTTGGAAGAAAAAGGCCCCACAGACGGGCTTTATTTCCTCGAGGTCGGCGCCAAGCGCCGCGGCGAGCTTTGTCGCGAGAATGCGGTTATTGCCGCTGTGGGAATAATATGCGACGCGTGTTTTCATGTTAGTCTCCGGATTTATAAAAAAAAAGGCCGTCCGTGAGGACGGCCCATTTGGCGCGAATGCGCGTTTACTCAATAGGCTCGTAGGTCACGGCGGGGTCGTATGCGCCATCGCGCGTTTCGCCCTTCGCCGAGGGTATTTCCAGAACCGTGCCCGGATGAAGCAGGTTCGGATTCTCCGGATTGCGGAGCTTATCTTTGTTTGCCTTGTAGAGAAGCGGCCAGAGAAGCGGGTTATTGTATACCGCCCGCATCTTGGAAATGTTCCAGAAACAGTCGGTGTTCACCGGGCGGGAAACGACCGTGTAGAACTTCGGCAGCGTTTTGCCGGTCGCGTCGCGCGGCGCCGTCTTCACTCCCGTGATCTTGTTCATCGCGTCGATGGCCTGAAGCGCCTTTGATCGGCTTTCTTCCCAGGATTCCGCGGCGAAGAGCGCCTTGGCTTCTACGACGAGGGCCCTCGCGGTCGCGATCTCGGCTTTAAAGTTAGATGAGCCGGGTGCTGTGGCGACTTCGGCGATCTTTCGCTCGGCGAGATTGATGGCGTTCGCCGCGCGATACTTCAGGGCCATCATGTCCGCGTACTCGCGGCTTTTTCGGTACTCTTCGGCGGCGAGATCGGCGAGTTTCGTCGCCTCATCGTATTCGCCCGAGTCCATGGACTCGCGCGCTTGTTTTTCGTATTCCCGTCCCGCCTTTTGATACTGGTTGTCGAGGAAGCTTTGCGCCGACACCGCGGCAAGAAAGACGGTAAGCGCGACGAACGCGCAGGCTATTCTTTTGTTCATCGTACGTCCTCCTCTTCCGTGGCCGTTTCGGCGTCCGACATTTTAGACAAGGCTTCCTCGGAAGCGGTTCGCTCGTCAGCGGCCTTGCCGAGCGCGGCGTTCGCCTTGTCGCGCTTCGCCGAGGCTTCCTCGTAGGACGCCGTAAAGAGCTTTTCCGCCTCGCGGTATCCGTCGCGCGCCTTCTCGAATTCGCTCGCGGCTTCCGCGGTCTTCGCTCCCTCGAACATGACGTCGGCTTCCTGGAAGGAAGCTTTCGCGGCAACCGGGGCTTTTATCTCGACCGCTTTTTTGCGGGAACTCTCTGCCGACTCGCGTGATTGGAGAACGTCCTCTTGAATGGTCGTGCCCTTTTTGGGCGAGCTCGCGCAGGACGTCGTCCATGCGAGCGCCAGAACCGAAAGGAAAACGATAAATGCTATCTTTTTCACATGGTACTCCTTTCTTTCAGTATACCACAGGAACTTCGAGAACGCACGGTCTATCTCGCGTGTCCGGCCCGCGCGGTATCGCGGATGTACGACAATGGACATATTCGCGTTTTTGAAGATGATCTCATGCGACGAAAAAAAAAGGACCGGCGCGCGAGCGCCGATCCCGGTGATTCGATAGAAAAAATTCGGCTACGGCCTAGCCGATGGCGACCGAACCCGTCTCGCCCGTGCGTATGCGTATGCACTGCTCGAGGTTCGTCACCCAGATTTTCCCGTCGCCGATTTTGCCCGACCGGGCGGCCTTGATGATCGCGTCGACGGTCGGTTGCACGAACTCGTCGTTGACCGCGATGTCGAGCCTGACCTTCTTGTGAAGGTTCACCTCCGTGATCGCGCCGCGGTATTCCTCCGTGAAGCCGGCCTGCTGTCCGCAGCCTTGCGCCGGGCTCACGGTCATCTTGGTTACCCCGCCCTCAACGAGCGCCTTTTTTACGTCTTCCAGCTTATACGGCTGGATCAATGCCACGATAAGTTTCATGTCGCTCGCCTCCCGTCAGTCGATGATCTGGAAGCCCGCATAGGCCTCCGAGCCGTGTTCGCCACGGTCGAGTCCGCCGATTTCTTCCTCGCGGCTGACGCGTACTCCGAGCGTCGCCTTGATGACGAGCCAGATCACGAGTGCTCCGACGAATGTAAACGCGCCGACCGCGGCGACGCCGATTGCCTGCGTCCCGAGGAGCTTCGTTCCGCCGCCGTAGAAAAGACCGTTGCCCGTCGCGCTTCCGGTGATTCCGTCAATCGCGAAAAGCCCGACCGCGAGCGTTCCCCATACGCCGTTCGCGAGGTGAACCGAGAGCGCGCCGACGGGGTCATCGAGCTTGAGCTTATCGAAGAAGGGGACGGCGAACACGACGAGCGTTCCCGAGACGAGTCCGATGATCGCGGCGCCGGTGACGTCCACGAAGGCGCATCCGGCGGTGACGCCGACGAGACCCGCGAGGGCGCCGTTGATGATCATGGAAAGGTCGGGCTTGCCCATCATGAGCCATGCGACGATCGTCGAGGCGACGATCGCGGTGGCCGCCGCGGTGTTGGTGGTGACCGCGATGTGCGCGATCGCGGAGCCGTCGCCGACCGCCATCGTCGAGCCGGGGTTAAAGCCGAACCAACCGAACCAGAGGACGAGGCCGCCGAGCGTGACCATCGACATGTTGTGTCCCATGATCGGGTGCACGGTTCCGTCCGCGCGGTATTTACCGATGCGCGGCCCGAGGACGATGACGCCCGCGAGCGCGGCCCAGCCGCCGACCGAGTGAACGACCGTCGATCCCGCGAAATCCCAGAAGCCGAGCGATTGCAGCCAACCGCCGCCCCATATCCAGTGACCGGTCACGGGATACATGAACGCGACGAGCGCGCACGCGAATACGATGAACGAGATGAGCTTGATGCGTTCGGCCACGGCGCCCGAAACGATGGTCGCCGCAGTTCCGGCGAAGACGAGCTGGAAGAAAAACTTCGCCCAGAAAGGGACGCTCGTCCACGAGATGGCGGAATATCCCTCGTCAACTCCGCCGTTCGCGAAGAAGATGTTCTTGAGCCCGACGAAGGGATTGCCGTCGCCGAACATGAGTCCCCAGCCAATGATCCAAAACGAGATCGAGGCGAGGGCGAAGACGATGAAGTTTTTCGCGAGGATGTTTACCGCGTTCTTGCTTCGGCACAGGCCCGACTCGACCATCGCGAAGCCAAGATTCATGAAAAACACGAGGAATGCCGCGAAGAGCACCCATACCGTGTCCAGTCCTACGGAAAGCGTTTTCAGAAGGGCAGCGTCGCCGACTGCGTCCATAGGAACCTCCTTTGGTGGAAAGTGATCCTACGTCGTTGTAGTCGACTTGGGGAAAGCTGAAGCCGCCCCACGCCGTTGTCGGGATAGTAGCCGAACGCGAGACGGCTCGTCAATACGCCGCGGTCGTCGGCGATCCTGGTCGCAGGCGACTCTAGTTGCCCGCGCCTTCATAGCGCGAGAGCCCGCGATAAAAAACCCAACGGGCCAATAGCGCGAGATAAACGGCCACGAGCGGGGCGGCCCAGGCGAAGACTCCCCACCAGGCCTTGTCGAACAGAAGCACCGCGGGCAGGTAGCTGATGAACGCGTAGGGGATGACGAAGATCACGAAAAACTCGATCGCCTTTCCGAAAATCGAAGAGGGGTACTTTGCGAAGTCGGCGAGCTGGTAGACCATGAGCGGGAAGGCGTTCGAGAAAGCCTTTATCCAGAACGACGAGCAGTTCGCCGCGAAGGAAACCGCCGTGCGGATGGCGCACGCGGAAAGCACGAACACGGGGACGAAGAGAATTTTCGCGGGCGACCATTCGACGATTCCGCGGGAAATCGACAGGCAGAAAAGAACCGTGCCCATCACCATGTTGCCGATTCCGTGGATGCCCATGGTGTAGGTGAGTATCTGCAGGATCGGCGAGACGGGCCTCAGGAGGATGCGGTCCATGTCGCCCATGTTGACGAGAAACGCCATTTGCCACGCGCCTTCGAAGGCGAACGACACGAGTCCCTCTGAGAAGAAAATGAGCGAGAGCATGGCAACGATCTCCCAGTGCGTCCAACCCTGGATGGAGGGGATACGGGAAAAGAGCACGGTAATGAAGAGAAAGCCGAGCGTCTGCATCGCCGCGCCCGCGATAAAGAGGATGAGCGAGTCGAGTTTGTATTCAAGCTTGATCTTGGTATTCTGCGCGAGAAACTTGAAGAATATCCGTATCGTTCTCGCCGTCATTCGGATGTATCGACTCACGTCAGCCTCCCTGAATCGTTATCTTTCGCATCGCCCGCGACCACACGAGGCGCGAGAGAAACCACAGCGCCACGACCCACGCGATGCCGATCGCGAGATCGCGCGCGAGGTCCGTACCCGCGAGACGGCCGGTAAAGGCGTTTGCCGGCACGGACACGATCGAACGGAACGGAAGCCAGTCGGACACGTCCTTGAGCCAGGGAGGAAAAAGCGCGATGGGGATGAGCGCGCCCGAGAAAAAGTCGGTAAGCGCCTTGCGGAGCCAACTGACTCCCATGAGGCTCGTCGTCCAAAAGCACACGAGCCCGAACGCGTAGACCATGAGGAATTTCGTCGCCATCGACACGAGCGTCGCCGCGGCGAACCCCGCCCACGCGAGCGGCGTCGCGGGAGCCACGGTCGCGCCCGCCACGAAGGCGAACGCGAGGCACGCGACGCCGATGATGACTCCCTCGCTCAGCGAGTTTCCGAGCGTTATCGCGAGGCTCGCTTTCTGGTAGTCCACCGGGCGGAGAAGCTCGCAGGCGATGTTTCCCGTCCTGATCTGCCGCGAGATGCGAAACTCGCTCGACATCGAAACGAGCGCGCTCAGGAAAAGCGACACGATGAGATAGCTTTTCATCTCGTCCCACCGGAAGTCGCCCACGGAGTCGCGGCTTGAGTAGACCGCCGACCAGATGCAAAAGATGACGGAATAGGTGATGACCGCCGAAAGCATGTTGACGACGTACGACAGGCGATACGCGAGCGTTTCCTGTATCGCGAGCGCGGTATGCCTCCAGTACTTGCGCGCGTTCATGCGTCCGCCTTTTTCGCGCTGGGTTTCACGATGTCGCCTGACGACGCGGTGTCGGACAGTTCCAGCTTGCCTTCGTACACGTTTTTTATGACGCGCTCGATATTCGGCTCGTCGATGCGGAAGTCGATCACTTCCCCCGCCGCGATGGCGAGCGAGATGACGTCCTTCGCGGAAAGCGCGAACCGGTCGAACTCGATCGATATCTCGCGCTCGCCCGAGGCGATGATTTCGAGGTCTCGGTGCTTGCCGAGTTTGCGCGCGAAATTCGCGACGTCCGAGTCGAGCCTGATGTGCATCGTGCGCGAGCGCACGCAGCGGTCAAGGAGATCCTGGAGGGCGCCGTCGTAAATGATCGTCCCCCGGTCGATGACGACGAGTCGCTTGCAGACGTCCTTGATGTCGTCGAGATCGTGGGAGGTCAGGAGTATCGTCACGCCGCGGTCGCGGTTAACCATGGAAAGGAATTCGCGGATGCGCTCGCGCACCGCGATGTCGAGGCCTATCGTCGGTTCGTCGAGGAAGACGACCGCGGGGTCGTGAAGAAACGAGAGCGCGAGATCGGCCCGCATCCGCTGGCCGAGCGACAGCTTCCGCGCCGACGAGCCCATGAACTCCGCGAGGCCGAGAACCTCGGTGAGATACGCGAGATTATCCTCGTAGCGTCGTTTCGGAATCGCGTAGATGTCGCGAAGGAGGGTGAAGGACTCGGCCACCGGAATATCCCACCACAGTTGCGTGCGCTGGCCGAAGACCACGCCCATCCGCTTGGTGTTTTCCATCCGGTCCCGATAGGGGTCCATTCCGTTGACGCGCACCGAACCCGAGCTCGGCATCAGGATTCCGGTGAGCATCTTGATCGTCGTCGATTTACCCGCGCCGTTCGGCCCGACGTAGGCCACCGTCTCTCCGGGTTCGATGGAAAGATTGACGTCGCGCACCGCGCCGATCTCGCGAAAGATCGGCTTAAACACGTGCTTGACCGCACCCGCGAGTCCCGGTTCTTTAACCGCGCTCTGGTAGGTCTTGCAAAGCCCCGTTGCCTCGATTATTGCCATACCGTGACTATAGCAACCTCATGTGATTGTGGGAAGTCCTCGAGTGAATATTTATACAAAAAAAGCGTGTTAACCACGGTTGTTGTGTATAAA
>CAYSEA010000025.1:5600-34356 GCA_964429975.1 uncultured Treponema sp. | reverse complement strand
GGCACGAGTACCGTCACGATCAGAACGGCGGGACCGGCGGGCGGGAAGTCGCTTGCCGACGCCACGCAAACTCCCTTGGCCGCGGTAACGACGGAAACCGAACGATGGAGAATCCAGCTTGGATCGTTTATGCGCGAGGACAACGCGACTCGTCTCGTCATCAAACTGAGAAACGAGGGATTTAACCCCGCGTTTGAGACTTCGGGATCGATGACACGGGTGGTTCTTGCCGGGATTCTCGACTCGGAACTTACCGCCACGCGCCGAAAACTCGATACGGCCGGCTACGGGGGATACCTTATAAGGAAGGAAACGAGGTAGGACTTCCCTATTCATTCAATTTCATTTGTGGTACACTCGCCACAAATGAATTTTACCGACTTTACCCTAGATGGCGGCCTCCAAGAAGGACTCGCCGAAGCAGGATACATTACCTGCATGCCTGTTCAGGAACAGGTTTTGAAAATTGGCCTCGAAGGGGCCGACCTTTACGTCCAGTCCCAGACCGGGACCGGCAAAACAGCCGCGTATCTCTGCACCATCCTCCAGCGGCTCGTCAGTGATCCCGCCCTCTCCGGCAAAAAAGCGCTCATCATGGTTCCCACCCGCGAACTCGCGGTTCAGGTGGAGGAGGAAGCGCATATCCTCGGTTCCTGCATGAAGCTCAAATCGGCGAGCTTTTACGGAGGCGTCGGCTACGGTCGGCAAATCGAGCTCCTGAAAGAGGGCATGGATATCATCATCGGCACCCCGGGACGGGTGATTGACCTCCAGGAATCGGGACAGATGGACCTCTCCAAGGTCGCGTTCCTCGTCATCGACGAAGCGGACCGGATGTTCGACATGGGATTTTACCCGGACTTGAGAACCCTCATCCGGGTACTGCCGAAATCCGAAGCCCGCCAGACGATGCTCTTCAGCGCGACGCTGAACGCATCGGTGAAAAACCTCGCGTGGGAATACACGAACGACGCGAAGGAAATCACGATCGAGGCGGAGAACGTAACCGTCGACGAGATCGACCAGCTCCTCTTTCACGTGTCGAGCGATCAGAAAATGAAACTCCTCCTCGGGCTCCTCAAGAAGGAAACTCCGGCGAGCGTCATCGTATTCTGCAACACGAAGCGCATGAGCGAAATCGTATCGAAGCGGCTCCGGATCAACGGCTACGAGGCGGATTTTATCATCGGCGACCTGCCGCAGTCCAAGCGCCTGCAGGTAATCGATTCCTTCAAATCGGGATCGCTCAAGATGCTCGTCGCGACCGACGTCGCCGCGCGCGGTATAGACGTCGACTCCCTCGCGATGGTCATCAACTATGACCTGCCGAACGAGGCCGAAAATTACGTGCACCGCATCGGGAGAACCGCCCGCGCCGGGAAAACGGGCAAAGCATACTCGTTCTGCTCGGAGCAAGACGTCTATAACCTTCCCGCCATCGAAAAATATATCGAAAACAAGGTGCCCTCCTGCGTGCCCGGCGAGGAAGACTTCGTCGAGGACCAGAGCGCGCACGTCTACATCCGCACCGATCGCTATGACTCGGACTACGCGGACGACGACGGCGGCTACCGGGGCGGACGCTCGGGCGGTTCATCCCGCGACGGCAGGTCGCGCGACGGCAGGTCCCGCGACGGAAGATCGCGCGACAGCAGGCCGCGCGACGGAGGCTCGCGAGACGGACGCCCGTCAAGCAGGTCAGGGCCGCGAACGGGCGAGCGCAGAAACGACGCCGTCAGGCCGACAGACGCCGTCAGGCCAGCGCCGGCTCGTCCGGCCGCTCAGGCGGAGCTTGATGCCGGCGATACCGCGGCGGAAGCGCGCGCCGGAACCTATGTCGACCGAGAGCGATCTGCAGACGCGCGGGGACGAGGACGCACGGGCGGCGGTCACTTCGGCGACGCAGGAGCCCGCACGGTCAACATGCAAGGCCGTGGGCGCAGGAACGCGGGAGACGCGAAAGAACGCGACCTTTCGCGCATGAGCTTCGAAGAACGAATGTCCTACTATAAAAACAAATATGGCTCGGAAGAGGCGGCGCGCGCCGCGGCCCAGCAACACGAGGCTATCCCCTCAAACGATTCCTCGCGCGCAGCGGGCCGCTCGCAGCAGGATCGAGACGCGAATCGCGGAAAAGAACGAACGGGCGAGCGCGATGCGGGTCGACCGGGAGACAGAGGTCGCGCGGAAGCCGGCCGACAATCGGGACAGCCGCGCACGTCCTCGCCGCAGAGAGCCGGACAGGGTCGGCAAGAACGGGGACAGGAACGGCCCCAAAGCGGAGGACAAAACCGCAGACAGCAGTCGCGGCCTCCCGCGGGCACGCCAAACCGCGATTCCCGGGGACCGGCACAAGGCTCTCGCTCCGCCGCGCCCTACCGCGGAAACCCGCAGAAACGAGGCGAAAGCCCCGCTCAGCGCGACGTTCCGGTCGCGTCTGCGAAGAAAGGCGGCCTTGGCGGACTCCTGAAAAAACTCTTCAAGGGTTCGAACTAACTCGCGTTTTTCGCGAAGCACGCATGACCCGTCCGCCTCGCGCGCGACGGGTTTTTTTATCGCATGCGCGCCCGCGCGTCGCGCATTGAGGGGAGTATCATGACACGGCGTCTCTCGAGGTTTCGCTCGCTCGTTTTCATCCACATCTCAAACGTATGCTTCGCCGCGACCGCCATCGTCATCAGCGTCCTGTCGTCTGCCTTCGACGGATGGTTTACCGCCTTCGCGCGGTTTTTCATCGGCGCGCTCATCGGCTTCGGCCACCTCGCCTGCACGCGCACGCCTTTTCGCGTCGTCAGGATTCGCCCCTGGATCGGCAGGGGAATTTTCGGAGCGCTCGGAATGATCCTCTATTACGTTTCAATATCCCTCGGATCGCCGGGCCGCGCGAGCCTCTTCAACAACAGCTTCCCGATTTTCGTCGCGATTATCGCCATTGCGTTCCTTCGCGAGTCGGTGCGCATAACGACGATCGCCGGCATCGCGCTCGCCTTCTCGGGCGTCGCGCTCGTCCTGTGGGACGGAACCGGCGTCAACCTGATGTCCGACGCCGCGGGAATCGCAAGCGGCTTTTTAGCCGGTATCTCATACCACTTCAATAAAAGGGCGTCCCAAACCGAGCATCCCGTCGTCATCTATCTCGGGGTATGCCTCGTCGGGCTTCTCGCGACGACAGTCTCCCTCGGACAAGCGTCCGCGCTCGACGCGCGCGCGCTTGCCCTGCTCGCTCTGGCGGGAGCCGGCGCGTACGTCGCGCAAATCACCATCACGATCGGCCTCCGTGATATCCCGACGACCGAGGGAAGCGTGCATACGTTCCTGAAAATACCGCTCACCGTCGCGGCGGGATGGGCCTTTCTCGGAAACGCGACTACCGGGCGATTCGTCATCGGCACCGCGCTACTGTTCGCGGGGCTCATCCTCAATCAGCTCATGCTTCGACCGAAGCGCGCGATCGGGACAGCGTCGCCGGTCGAGGACTGTCGCGCGGGCGGCTCCCGCCTTTGAACGTCGCCTCTCGTTGGCGTTCTGCCTCGATTTGACGCGTTTTCGGGCTTTTTATATACCTACCGGTAGGTATATTGGCCGACGTTCATGCGGTTGCAAGCCTCGGCGCTTTCCGGTATCTTACAGTATATGATTACCGTTACCGAACTCAGCCTTTCCTTCAGCGATAAACCGCTCTTCAAGGACGTTAACCTCAAATTCACCCCCGGAAACTGCTACGGCATCATCGGGGCAAACGGCGCCGGAAAGTCGACCTTCCTCAAAATCCTCTCAGGCGAACTCGAGCACGATAAGGGCGACATCCTCATTCCGGCCGGTCAACGGCTCGCCGTCCTCAAGCAGGATCACTTCGCCTTCGACGCCTTCACGGTCAAAGACACCGTCATGATGGGCCACCCGAAACTCTTCGCGACGCTCAAGGAACGCGAGGCGATTTACGAGAAAGTAGATTTTACGGAAGCCGACGGAATTCGCGCCTCCGAGCTCGAAGGCGAGTTCGCCGAAATGGGCGGATGGGAAGCCGAAAACCAGATCGAGCAGATGCTCTCGGGGCTCGGACTCGAGGAAGAACATCACGACAAGCTGATGGGCGAGCTCGACGAGGGACAGAAGGTGCGCGTCCTTCTCGCGCAGGCGATATTCGGCACGCCCGACATCCTCCTTCTCGACGAACCGACGAACGGTCTCGACCTCGAGTCGATCACGTGGCTCGAGGAGTTTCTCATCGAGTTCCCGAACACGGTCATCGTCGTCAGCCACGACCGCCACTTTCTCAACTCGGTGTGTACGCACGTGTGCGACATCGACTTCGGCAAGATTCGCATGTACTCGGGCAACTACGACTTCTGGTTCCAGATGAGCCAGATCATGCAACGGCAGGCGCGCGACCAGCAGAAGAAACGCGAGGACAAGATGAAGGACTTGCGCGAGTTCATCCTTCGCTTCTCGGCGAACGCGTCGAAGAGCAAGCAGGCGACGAGCCGCAAGCGCGTCTACGACAAGCTCGCGCTCGAGGAGATCGAGGTGACGACGAGGAAGTTCCCGTACGTGAACTTCAAGAGCGATCGGGAGGTCGGCAACAACGTCCTCCGCGTCGAGAAACTCAATTATTCGAGCGAGGGAGTCGTCTTGCTGAAGGATTTCTCGCTCGTCGTCAACCGAACCGACAAGATCGCCTTCGTCGGCATGGAGCATAATTCGAAGAGCGCGTTTTTCGACATCATCGCCGGAGAGGCGACGCAGGAGTCGGGCGACGTGTATTGGGGTCAGACGACGAAGATGGCCTACCTCGGCAAGGACAATACGCCCTTTTTCTCGAACGACCTCAATATAACCGACTGGCTCAGGCAGTACTCGCCCGAGCAGGACGACGGATACGTGCGCGGGTTTCTCGGCCGGATGCTTTTTTCGGGCGACGAGTCGCTGAAGCCGGTGCGGGTCCTGTCGGGCGGCGAGAAGGTGCGCTGCATGCTATCGAAGCTCATGCTTTCGGGCGCGAACGTGCTGATCCTCGACGAGCCGACGAATCACCTCGACCTCGAGGCGATCACGAGTCTCAACGAGGCGCTCGAAGAGTTCCCCGGGGTCGTGCTCTTCAACAGCCATGACCACGAGTTCGTGAACTCCATCGCGAATCGCATCGTCGAAATAACGCCTAGCGGGATGATCGACCGGATGATGCCGTTCGACGACTACATCGGCGACGAGCAGGTGCGCGCGCTCAGGGCGGAGCACTATCACGGAAACGTGAAGAAAGCGAATATTTAAAGGCGGCGCGCGAGCGTGCAGTGGCGCGCTACTCTGTCGACAGGCCGTTTCGCCGTATACGCTCGATTTCTTCCCAGTGAAAATCAAGCTTCATGAATTCGAATATCGGCTTTCTCGCCGGACGGCGCTTGGCGTTATGCTCGGCTATGGCCGCGTCGAGATCCGCGACAGGCGAACGCTTAAGCCACGGCTCTCCGAGCGAGAGGGTCTGTCGGTCGGGAGACAGGGCAAACGGCACCGCGTCGCGATAACGCGCCTCGGTGCCTGCGTACACGGGGCGATCGGGCGAAAAGGTCAGCCTGCCGTCCTTACCAGAAAAGGTTCCTGTCTCGATATTTCGGAGTTTTGTGCCGGTACCCGTGACGCAGGTATAGAGATCCCCTCCCACCGTAAGAAATTTCGGAACGAGCAGGTCTTCACCGCCGCGCACCGGATACACGGCCTTTTTATCGCGAAACCGCGCGTCCGTTTTCCAGTAGCGTATCTTCCAATACGATGAGTCCCGGAAAGCCCAGGCGAAAATTTCATTCGTGGGCTCAGGCTTATAGAGGAGAATCGGAACACCCGCTCCGGCGGCGAGCCAGAGACCGTCCGTCGGATTCGTTTGCTCTGGGGGAACGGAGGTTTCGCGGGCGAGAAACGAAAGGTAGAGAGAGTCGCCCAATACGAGCACGGGCAAGGCCGATAGCGTACGCTCTCCCGAGTATCGAGGCGTGACGAGGGCGCGCTCGAGCGAGAGGGCCGGATACTCGATCGCGCAGGGTACGTAGCCGGTATCCTGATACACGAAACCGTAATAGGGTTTGAGGACGATGCGCATGCGCCCGTCGGAAGTAAACTCGACGAAACGACCCTGATTCTCCCAAATCCCGACGAGGGGCCCGATCGCACCGTCAGGTTCGCCCGCAATTTCAGCGGCTCCGGTCGCGTTGGGCGCAAAGAGAAGCACCGCGATAACGAGAGCGGGGAAAAACCGTGTTATTGGCCCATACGCACGTCGCGCGTTCATGATAGTAGGGTATCACGACAATCGATCAATTGACAATGATTCGGGAACGCCGATTCGCGACGGATCACCGCACCATCAAATAGAGCTCGACGCCCGAACCCGAAGGAGGAAGGTTTATCGTCACGGAAAGATCTCCGGTGACGTTCATCCATTCCTCGCAAGATTGGATGTCGATTGCGTAGGGGCGAAGCGAGTAATTTTCGAAGACCCAGACGAACGGGCCCGTCATGCCATCCGGAAGCGAGGGGTTCGCGTCATGTTTAACCCAGTTTTCAATATCCCAGATATCGAAGCCCGCGACGTCATAGGCATGCGTCACGCCGTCGAATACGAGCGACGAACTCGAAGGCTCGTTCGAAAAAGACACGAGACCCGTGAGAACGGAGCTTCCGCTGAATACGTAGGCCTCGCCGTATCGGCGAAAGACCGCCCGAAAGTTTGAAAGATCGTTGGCGTTAGTCGGTTGCGGAAACGCGGTTCCGTTTGCGGCATTGAGCTCGTAGAGAGCCGCGGAAATCGCGCCGGGCCCGACGGAGTCCCCGTTCATCAGGCGCGAGACGAGCGCGACGCCGCCCCAATTCCGAACGAGATAGGCTCCGAAGGCGAAAGCCCTTCCGTACGACGCATAGAGCGCGTCCCCCGACCTACCCCATTCCGTGAGGCCAACTTCCGAAAAATACCCGGTATTGGCGAGAAAACACGGTATGCGCGAGTTTCGCGGATAGGTCGCTTCGGCGTCCTGTGGGTTCTCATGCTCAAGACCGGGAAAAATGAGGTCCTCGGCGAGCATCGAGAGCATCTCGTTGTACCAGGTCGGCACCTCAAGTTCCTTACCGCCGTCTGAAAGGGGACGCGCGAAGCGATTAAAGTTAATCATGTGCTGATACTCATGAAGAAGCGTCGTTCTGATGTAGTCGGTATGCGCGTCGGCAAAGTGAGAATCAAAGTACAGAATCTCGGCGTAATTGGAGCGCATTGAGCCAAAGGTTCCGTCGGGGTAATAGTCCTTTCCCCAAAAGTACCCCAGTACGCCCGAGTTTTGCGTTGAAGCATAATCATAGTCGATGTCGTACACGAGGAGGGCAACGCGGCGGTCCCCGTCACGCCCGCCCGATTCTCCGGGGGCGCCGCCAAATTCATACCCAAAGAGGGCGTTCATCTTTTCCTTCGTTTCATCGAAGCAATCGGCGAGACTCGCAAGTTGCGTAAGCGTGAGCTTGTTGTCGATAAAAGATGAGCTGCTGGCTAAATAGTTAGCGTTCGCGACCCAGACGTTGCACGACACACCCTGTGAGCGAAGAGTGGCGGAAATCTGAATGAATTTACCGTCTTTATCCTCGACCCAGAACGAACGCGTTTCGTTGATTTGAGCCTCGGCCGCGACCGGGCCATCGAGTCCCGAGGAAGATCGCGCGGCGGAAGGCGAAACGGCGGGAGGCGGAGATTCGGTAAAGCGCTGAGCCCGCTCGTGCTCGCGCCTGATAATGCCGCCCGCACGCGGTGCGGACGAGCGAGCCGAGGCCCGGGAAGAACCTGAAAAAACGCCTGATTCGCTCGCGACGCGAGTGACGACGCCGCGAGAGGAGTAGCTCACCACAGAGCCGGTCGCGCTCGGCGTCACGGAGTACGGGGAAACGTTTTCCTTGATGAGATAGACGTTGTGGCCGTCAAGACCCGAAAGGGTTACGTCTATCGAGTAACTTCCGTTAACGGGCCCGAGCTTGAGTACCGGCTCCGCGTAAGGCGCGGAATCGCCGGGCAACGCGAACAGAATACGGGGATTGAGCGTCGTTACGAGACCGGAAACGGAGCACGAGGACAGCGCCACAAGCGCCACAACGCATGTTACGACCGCTCCTGGCAATAGGTTCCGTTTCGCACTCATAGAGTAAGTATATCCAAAGGCGGGAAATAATCATAGTTAAACGATGAGAAAAAAAAGCACCAGCAAAAAAATAGCGTTATAGGCAAGGAGCAGTCGCGTCGAAGACGCATGGGCGTGGCGCGAATACTCGTTGCCGTCGCACGCGCGGAACAAAAACCAGGAGAGATCGAGGGCCACGAGCAAGACCGCTATCATGACGCGCGAAAGAATGACGGGAGTGACGCGCTGAGCGTGCAGGGCGAAAGAGCCGACGAAGAACGCTCCGGCGACGGCGTACATCACGACGCTCAAGAGTCTCGCAAGACGCCTCCCGTCGATGAGGGCACGCCGCTCCTCAGGCACGAACGGAAGGGCGCACAGCGCCTTCCATCCGAATAGCCTGAACTGCAGGATCACCGCCGCGGCGAACGACAGAATCCCGCAGGCAAGGCACGATATCAGTAAAACCATGACGCGCTACCGCTCTCCCTTCCCGTATGATCCGCCCTCATTCGCGAAACAAGCCCGCGATCTCGGCGGAATAGATATCGGTCACGCGGTGGCGCATGATCTCCTGCTTCCCGGAAAGCTCCTTGCCGACCTGAAAGGATTCTCGAAGAAGCGCGAAGCGGAAAATAAACTCGAACGGACGGAACCCATGCTGGTGGTTGATTCGCTCGTCGATGCCGGTGCGATAGAGCTGCAAAATTTCCGGATGGTCGAGAAGCGCGTCCCAGTCCTCGCGCGGAATGTCGTTTTCTTCGGCATACGCGAGCACGGCGTCGCGCGCCGGCACGATGAGGCAAGAGAGATACTTTCTATCCTGGCCGAGCACGACGACCGACTCGATAAACTCGAAGGACTTAAGCGCGCTTTCGATAGGCGCGGGCTCGATGTTCTCGCCGCCCAGAAGGACGATCGTGTCCTTGGCGCGACCGGTAATCTTGATCTCGCCGTCGAGCGAGAGGACGCCGAGGTCGCCGGTATTGAACCATCCGTCGGCGTCGATCGCCTTGCGCGTCAGGTCGTCGCGCTTGTAATAGCCGCGCATCACCTGACCGCCGCGCACGCAGATGACGCCGGTCTTTCCGCGCGGAAGGCCCGCGGGCGCCCGCCAGACGCCGTCGACCGCGGTCTCGATGGCGAGAGCGAGCTCTTCGGTGTCGACGATCCTGCATTCGGTATCGGTCAGTATGTGCCCGACGCATCCGGGACGGGGCTTCCATTGATCGCGGAGCGAAAGGAGCGGCGCGGTCTCGGTGATGCCGTAGCCCTCGATCATCTTGATTCCGGCCGCGCGGTAGAACGCGTCGACGTCGGGCTGAAGGGCGCCGCCGCCGGACACGCAGGCGCGTATTCGCCCGCCTAATTTCGCGCGTACCTTACTGAAGACCAAAAGGTCGCCGAGGGCGCGCGGGGCGGAAAGGAGAAGCCAAGGAAGGAGGCCGATGATCGAGTCAAGGACGCGACTCCGCCATTTGAAGCGGGCCACGCGTCCGAACACGAGGTCCCCCGCATGGCAATGCTTCTTGCCGACGCCGAGAAAAAACATAAAGAGGGCTTTCTTCGCCCCGCCTTCTTTCTTGATGGTCCGAAAAATTCCCGCGGCGAGCGCCTCCCACAGGCGCGGTACGCCGGGGATAACCTGCGGGCGCATCGCGGCGATATCGGGAAGCATGACGGCGGCGACCGGCTTCGAATAGACCATGCCGCTCGAGCGCTCGAGGATGATGTATTGCATGAGCCGCTCAAAGCTGTGCCACACCGGAAGGACCGTAAGCCACACATCTCCCGGCTCGCCGTAGAAAACGTCCGGCGTACGCTCAAGCTGCCAGATATAGTTCGACTGAGTCAGCACGACGCCCTTCGGCTCTCCTGTCGTGCCCGAGGTAAATATGATCGTCGCGACGTCGTCGAGGCTTCCGCGCTCGATCTCCGATTCTATCAGCGACGCGTCGCCCTTACGCTCCGCGCGTCCGCGCGCGATCAGGTCCGAAAATGACAGAAGCTCAAGGCCTTTTTTCGCGGCCGAGGCGCGCTCTTCGTCACCGGGCTCGTTAAACATGCAGACGATCTTCAAATCGGGCAGCGCGTCGCGCGAGGAAAGTATCTTCGCGAACTGCGCCTTCGTCTCGGCGAAGGCGAGCGCGCATGAGGTCGTCGAAAGGATGAAAGAAATCTCGCGCTCCATCGAGTCGCAACCGCGGGGAACGTCCGCCGCGCCGAGCGCCTGACAGGCAATATCCGTCACGAGCCACTCATGGCGGTTATCGGAGATAAGACCGACATGATCGCCGCGCTTAACCCCGATGGATTTGAGCGCCGTCGCGAAGTCAAGGATGTCTTCATATAAAGCTCGATAGGTTCGCCGCGCATATGTCCCGTCAGGAAGCCTCCAGGCCTGCGCCATGATCTCGGAATGGGTCTCTACCCTCGTCTTGAACAGTTGCGGAATGGTCTTAATCGCATTCATGAAGGCCTCCGACCTATACATAACTACGGTTATCGTCGCGCTGTCAAGGATTATTGACATCGCGGGCGGCATCGCCCATTATGAGCGAATGTCACTCCGATCATGGACCACCGAAGCGCTCGTTCTCTCGCTTTCGAGCTTTGGAGAAGGCCATCGAGAGGCCGCGCTCTTGACGCCGTCTCACGGCATCGTTCGGGCAGCGGTCTTCGGCGGGGCGAAAAGCAAGCTCAAATCGCTCGTATCCCCTTGGCATGCCGGCACGGCATGGCTTTACAGCGATCCCGTCCGTAAAACGGTAAAAGTGACCGACTTTGACGTCGTCTCGTTCCGTCAGGGACTACGCGAAAACCTCGTGCGGTCGTGGTGCGCGTCGCTGTGCACGGAGATCGTCACGCGCGGACAGGGAACGGCGGACTGGCGACTCGTAAACGGCTTTCTCGACGGTATCGCCGTATCCGACGAAGACGCGTGTCGCCTCGCCTTGCTTCGCTATGTATGGAGAACGCTCGGTGAAGCGGGACTTTCGCCCGATCTTTCGCGGTGCTCCCGATGCGGAATCCCGCTCGGTGGCGCAAACGGCGAAAATGAGGTATCCTGTTATCTGCCGCACGAGGACGCCCTCGCGTGCGGCCCGTGCTCGCGAGACGAGAATCAGCGGTTCGCGCTCTCGGCCGAGGCGCTTCGCTACCTCGGATCAGTCGATTCGCTCAAGCCGTCCGAATCGCGCGCCCTCGCGCTCGATTCCGGTCCGCGCGCGGAACTGCGGGATTTTCTTTTCTTCCTCCTCGCCCGAATGGTTGACGGCCACCTAAAAACAATCGAGTCGGGAGAGGGAATACTCTAAGGCGTCAGGACACCTCAAGGAGACAGCCATGCGAGCGGTAGACATCGTCATGAAAAAAAGAGGCGGACCGAAATCGCCGAAAGGAGACGAACTTTCCCGCGAGGAGATCGAGTTCCTCGTCGGAGGATACGTGCGCGGCGAAATACCCGACTATCAAGTCTCCGCCTGGCTCATGTCGGTATTCTTCAACGGTATGAGCTTCGCCGAAACCGGCGTGCTTACCGACGTCATGCTGAAGTCGGGAAGCGTCATCGACCTTTCCGGCATCGCGGGTCCCTTCGTCGACAAGCACTCGACGGGAGGCGTCGGCGACAAGATATCGCTTCCCCTCGCGCCGATCGTGGCCGCGACGGGTGTGCGCGTCCCGATGATGAGCGGCCGCGCGCTCGGTCACACCGGTGGGACGCTCGACAAGCTCGAATCGATCACCGGATACCGCACAGCCCTTTCTGTTCCCGAATTTCGCGACATCATCGAACGATGCGGATTTGCCATGACGGGACAGACGAAAGAAATCGTTCCCGCAGACCGTCTTTTATACGCGCTCCGGGACGTGACGGGAACCGTCGAATCGGTGCCCCTCATTACCGCGAGCATCCTTTCCAAAAAGGTCGCCGAGGGCGCCGACGCGCTCGTGTTCGACGTCAAGTGCGGGTCGGGAGCCTTCATGAAAACGCTCGAGGACGCCGAGCGCCTCGCGCAGAGCCTCGCGGGCACCGGAAAGGCGATGGGAAAGAAAGTCGTCGCGCTTATCACCCGGATGGAAGAACCGCTCGGCAACACGGTAGGAAACTTCCTCGAGATAGAGGAAACGATGGACGTGCTTGAGGGCGCGGGACCCCGGGACGTGACAGAGCTGACGCTTGCCTTCGGCGCGTGGATGGCCGTGCTCGGCGGAAAAGCCCGCGACGTCGAGGAGGGACGGCGTCTGTGCGAAACGGCCGTGTCCTCCGGACGGGCGATGGAACTCTTTTTGAAAAACGTCGCGCTCCAGGGCGGCGACGCGAAAAAACTCCTCGCCGACCGGGGGAAGCGAAGAAGCCCGCATCGCGCGGAATTTCGCGCCTCGCGCGACGGCGTCATTTCCTCGATCGACGCCTTTCAGGTCGGCATAGCCGGCGTCTATCTCGGCGTCGGTCGAAACCGGACCGACGAGGGAGTATGTCCCGAGGCCGGGATGATTCTTTCGAAACACTCGGGCGATACCGTGAAAAAAGGCGATATTATAATGGAAGTATTCGGAAAAGACGACGCGTCGCTCGAAAGCGCGCTCGGCCTTCTCGAGCGAGCGACGGCAATATCCGACGCAAGCGCGCGCGGGACGAACGTCGGCGAGTCGGATCGCGCACCACTCATCCTGAAGGAAATTACCGCGTTATGATATGGAACAAGAAAGAAGTCGCGCGAGAAATCGTGCGGGAAATCACCGAACGATACGGCTGCGACGCCCTGACAGCCTCGATACTCGCGCGACGCGGCGTGATCGAGGGTCGGGACATTCTCTTTTACCTTGAGGACGACCTTCGCTATCTGCATAATCCCTTTCTCTTTCGCGACATGGAAGACGCGGTCGATCGCGCGCTCGACGCGAAGGACGAAGGCGAGAAAGTTCTCGTGTTCGGCGACCGTGACGTCGACGGCATCACGAGCACGACGCTCGTCGTGGAGGCGCTTGTCGCGCTCGGAATCGACGTAAGCTGGCGCGTGCCCGAGGGCAACGACCCGTACGGCCTTACGATCGCCGCGGTCGAGGCGCACGCCGAAGCCGGCGGCACGCTCATCGTCACCGTGGACTGCGGGATCTCGTGCGTCAAGGAAATCGCGCGCGCCGCCGAACTTGGAATCGACGTGATCGTCCTTGACCACCACAATCCCCAGGAAACGCTTCCCGCGGCGGTCGCCGTCATCAATCCGAAAATGCCCGAGCAGGGCTATCCCTTTCGCGATCTCGCCGGCTGCGCCGTCGCCTGGAAGTTCGTCACAGCGCTCCGTTTCGGGCTTCTGGAAGTCTATAAACAGCAAGTATGCCTCCTGAACGTCCGTCCGGCGAACGAGTCGTTCGTCGTCGAGGCGATCAAGATCGTGAACATGGCGGAGGTCGACCGTATCAGCGAGACGATCGTGCCCGGCATGGTATCGATAACGCAAACGCGGCTCGTTCCCTTCCTCGAAGGACAGCAGATTCTCGTATGGGACGCGCCGGTCCAAAAAAAGCTTCTTGAGCGGGCGTTCGGAAAAGGCGTCGAGTTTAACGTCATGGACATCGCTCCGGAAGTGGCGCGCGAAATTCCGCAGGTGCGCGGCTTGAGCCTCCTCCGCCTCAAGGACCTGTCGCGCATCGGCAGATACCGCGACGCGCCCATCGGCGAGCTCGAGGGATTTTTCAATCTCTTCGTCACGTTCCTTCAGCGCAAGAACGGCCTCTACGGCAAACGCGAGCTCGAAGAGCTCCAACTCGTCTCGCTCGGAACCCTCGCGGATCTCATGCCCCTCGAAAACGAAAACCGCATCCTCGTAAGGCGCGGGCTCTCGGCGATGAACGAGCGGCCCAGGCCGGGGATTTCCGAGCTGTTCGCGCGTCAGGGCCTCACGGGAAAGAAGATAGGCACGGGAGAACTGTCCTGGCAGATTTCCCCGGCGATCAACGCGACCGGGCGCATGGGCACGCCCTCGCTCGCGGTCAGGCTGTTCCTGTCCGAGGATCAAGGCGAGCGCAACGCGCTGTCGGAAGACATCGTCAAGCTCAACGGGGAGCGCAAGCAACTCGGGAGCGATTCTTGGGCGGCCGTCGAGCCAATCGCGCGGGATAGCCTCGCCCGCTATGGCGAGAAACTCGTCGTCGCGGCGAGCTCCGACGTGCATCGGGGAGTGACCGGAATCATGGCAAACCGGCTTTCCAATTGCTTCAAGGTTCCCGCAATCGTCATCTGCTTTCTCGATGACGGAACCGCCGTCGGCTCCATGCGCTCGTCGCGCGGCTACCACCTTGAGGGAATACTTAACCCCTGCGCCGATCTCTTCATCGACCATGGCGGGCACGCCTTTGCCGCCGGCTTCAGCCTGCCGCGCTCGTCCCTCGATGCCCTCTTCTCGCGGCTCGAGCGTATCGCCACGGACATCGTCTTTCCCGAGCATGGAGACGGCGAGGAAATCGAGGTCGACGCGGAGCTTCCCCACGACTATCTCACGCCCGATCTCCTCGCGCTCACGGAGCGCTTTGAGCCGTACGGCGAAGGAAACGACCAACTCGTCTTTCTCGCGAAGCGGCTTAAAATCATGACGGCGGACATTATGGGGAAGACCGAAAAGCAGCATCTCAAGCTGACGTTCGACTGCGGAAAGTTTAAGTGGCCCGCCATTTTCTGGCAGGCCGCCGAACGGCTCAATCGGGATTTTTCCGTCGGCGATTCCGTCGACGCCGTCTTTCAGATTTCCCGCAATACCTTTAACGGCGCGGAAACCCCGCAGATGATTTTGCAAGACGCGCGGATCGCGGCCCTATGACGGCCGTCACTTCGCCTCTGCGCGTCATCTGTAATCTGCGCGTCACGATCGCGACGATCGCTTTTTCACTCATCGCGTTTGCGCACCCCGCGTTCGCGCGCGGACAGGACGAAAGTCTACCGGCGCAGGCGACGTCGAGCTGGTCAGTACTCGCGCCGCACGCGGTTTCTCCGGGAGATTGCGCTGTCGTCGTCATCGAATACGAACGCGAAAGCTCCGCCGAGGCCGCGCCACTGCAATCTGCGCCACTGCCAACGACGCCGCCGCAAGCCGAGCTTTCGCCGTCAGGGCCAAGGGCGGCTTGGGCCCGAGTTACGCTTGTGGACGAATCCGGCGCGACCCGCGCCCGCGCAATAGCCTTCACTCTTGATACTGTGAGCGGTTCCACAAAAACAAGGGAAGCGGCTCTGCTCGCCCTGTCTCCCGCCTTCAAGCCCGGCGATTACCGCCTCATTGTTACCTCGCGGACGGCCAATGGCGAAGAGATTCGCTCGGACACGCCGTGTACCGTGGAAACCCGTGAGTTCCCGAGCGAAACGGTAGAGCTCGACGCCGCGAATACCGCGATCAAAAAAAATCTCAGCCCCGAGCGACTGGCGCAAATCGACGAGCTCAACGAGGTGCTGTTTCGGCATGACGACGCCGCGCTTCGATTCTCAGGCCCCTTCGCCCTTCCGCTCGAGTCGACGAGACGAACGTCGCATTACGCGGAACGAAGGATCTACGCGTATTCAAACGGAACGACCGAACGAACGACGCACCTCGGAATCGACTTTGGCGTCCCGAGGGGAAGCCCTGTTTTCGCCGCCGGGGACGGCACGGTCATCTTGGCGAAGGCGCGCATCACGACGGGATGGACGGTCGTCATCGAGCATCTTCCCGGGGTCTATAGCCTCTATTACCATCTGGACTCCCTTGCCTGCGCGGCGGGCGAAACCGTCCGAACCGGCACGTTAATCGGAAAATCAGGCTCAACGGGCCTTTCCACCGGGCCCCACCTTCATTGGGAATTCCGCGTAAACGGGGAGGCCGTATCCCCCGACTGGTTTGTCGGACGCTCGCTCTTTTAAGCCCGATAGCTAGCCGAGCGGCGGGCGGCAAGCCGAGCGGCGGGCGGCAAGCCGAGCGGCAGGCGATATGCCGTTATCCCGTCGCCCCGGTTGACGGGCGGCACCCATCTCGTGTAGTATCGTAAAACACTGACGGTCGGACCGAGAGGGGGTGATTTATATATGGCTCATATCGTAGTTGACGATTCCGAAAACCTCGAAAAGGCAATCAAACGCTTCAAGCGCATGGTTGAAAAAGAGGGAATTATTCGCGAATGGAAAAAACGCGAGTATTTCGAGAAGCCCTCCACCATCCTTAACCGGAAGAACAAGGCGCTCCGACGCAAACTCATGAAGAAAACCCGCAAAGTACGGGACGTAAAAGGCTACTAATACGATAAACCGGTCCTCTGGGCCGGTTTTTTTATCTCTATGCCGCCAATCCCGATAAAATCCCTTGAGTTGACCTTTTCAATAAGGGCATCTATTATGAAAGGGATATGGGATACGCCACCAGCCAACAATTGGCCCGTTATTACGAACTCTACAGCACCATTGACGTAACCTTCACGAAGGAAGTCATTAAGGCGACGGGTCTCATCCCCCAGCAAATCTACGTCAAGGCGCTTGGCGGTCAGTGGCCCTGCGTCATCAACTCGACGTCCTTCGTCGGCGCGAAGATCATTGCGGGCATAAAAAGCGGCGTGTACGACAAGATTCAGCAGGGCAACACCTCGGTAAGCCTTCGGTTCTCGTTTCTTGACCAGGATAAAAACGAGCCGTTGTCGTTTTTCGTCGCGGCGAAAGTGCTTGGCGTCAACCAATACGCAGGTTCCACCGATCTCGTAATCATCTCGCTTTCATACACCCAGCGCGCCCCGGACGATCTTATCGAAAAGCTCGGGCAACTCCTTGAGGCGAATATCAATTCGACGAAACGGCGCGAAGAGCGAATCATCATCAATCCCGATTCGATGCGCAAGCTCGGAATCCTCCAAAAAGAAACGATAATCTTCATCCAGGGCATTCCCCGACGGTGCATACTGCGCGATCTTTCCTTTTCGGGCGCGAAGGTTATCATGGTCGGGATCGCCCAGTTCCTGCTCGATAAGGAAATCGTCATCCGGGTCGACATCGACGACCCGCGTCAGGCAATCGGCATAAAGGGAACCGTCGTCAGGACGGAAGACGTCGAAAACCGCAAGGATCTCGTAGCGCTCGCGATAAAGTATCACGAAGCGGAAGTTCCCATGGCCTACAAGCTTCATATTAACTCCTATCTGACCCAGATTCGCAAAACCCAGCTCGGCGTGACCGAGCCGGAAACGGACAGTGCGGAAGCCGCGACGAAGCCGTCGTCAGAGACGAAGCCGTCGCCAAAAGCGGGCGAAACCGCGATGCCCGCCGCGCAGACCAAACCAGAAGAAACCACCTAACTAACAGAGGTATTCATGTCGCATCCCCTCGATTCTCTCGTATTCATTACCATGCCGAAAGAGCACCACCTTTCCGGCGCCTTACCGTCGTTTGATCCGGCAATTCCCCTTCCCGTTCAGCTCACGGCTCCCGAAGCCGAGTTCAAGACCGAGGGGCTTACCCGCGAGATGATACTCGCCGGCATTCTCACCGTGCTCGCCTATGACCGCGAAAACTCGCAGCTGGAATACTATCGCGGGCTCATAACCGCCATACACCCGACGATTCGCGAGGAGATGACGGAAACGGCCATCCTGAAAACGAAAAACGGGGACTTCGAACTCGCGGAGGAAATTTTTCTCGCGTTGCACGGCCTTGATCCCGAGGACTCGGCGACGGTTCTCAACCTCGCGCTTCTCGAAGACGAGCGCGCGAGCTCGTTCCGCTCGTCGGGTCTCGACGAAGACGCCGAAGCCGCGGACGCGGCCGCGTTCGCCTGGTATAAGGCCGCCATGACCGCGGAGCCCCCGCTGGCGGAAGCCTTTTTTAACGCGGGTTTTTTCTACCTCAAGCAAAAGAATTACAAGAAGGCGCGCGAAACGTTTGAAAGCTATCTCTCCATCGAAAGCGACGAAACGGACAAGACGAAGGACAGGAAGGAAATGGCGAAACAAATCGTCGACGGCATCGCGTCGCGCGACCTCGACGACGACCTTTTCAAATCGGCGTACGACTTTATAACGATGGGAGAGGAAGAGAAGGCGCTCGAGCACATACGCCTCTTCATGGAACAAAACCCGCGCGTCTGGAACGCGTGGTTTCTTCTCGGCTGGGCCCTGCGCCGACTCGAACGCTGGCAGGACGCGCGCGCGGCCTTCATTCAGGCGCTCGAGCTCATAGGCGACCGGGACGAGGAAGCGGGAACGGGTTTCACGGACATCTGCAATGAGCTATCGATCTGCCTGATGGAACTCGGCGAGCTCGCAGAAAGCAGGCGGTTCTTAATCCTCGCGCTCGAGCGAGAGCCGGAGAACACGAAGGTTATCTCGAATCTCGGGATCGTCGCGCTTAAGGCGGGGGACCGGGCAGAGGCGGCGGGCTTTTTCCGGACGGTTCTCGAGATCGATCCGCGCGACGCGCTGGCGAAAGAGCTTCTCGCACAAGCCGAAAGCGAAGGCTAATCCGCGGACGTTCCGAGCGCGGACTTGAGCGCCACGAGGGACTCGCGAGAGAGCTTGTCGCCCGGGTTCACGCCGACGCGCGAAAACCAGCCGTGCGGCACCTCGAGGGCGTGACGGACGGAGCGCTCGCTCGAGACCGTCTCGAGGCTGAAGGGGCGCATGTCCCGAATCTCGCGAATGACGCCTTCGGAATCGATGAAGGCGATGGAAAGCGGGTGCGGGGTATTCTTCATCCAAAAATGCATGTGCCGATCGGTACGATTCGCGAAAATCATGCCCGTTCCGTCCGGGATGTCCGTTCTTTCCATAAAACCTTGCGCCTGCTCCCGTTCCGAAATCGCCAACTCGGCGTCAATCGGCACGATTTCCCCGTCGGCTCGCTCGATCGTCAGCGTTCGCCTCTGAAAATGCGTTCCGGCGCATGCGGAAAAAAGACAAAACAAAAACGCGACGGAGCACGCGAGCATGGGGGCTTTCTTAAAACTCACGGATAAATTCCTCGCGCAGAACGTCGGAGGCAGCCTTACCGGTCGTGTCCGCGTCAAGGAGAGACTGAAAGGCGGCGACATCGACGTATTTCACCGTCAAGGGCCGCTCGAGACTCAGCGTTACGCGCTCATCGGTCCACACGGCTCGGGCGGGATCAAGTGACTGTGGCTCGCCGTACTTACTGACAAACGACGAGTAAATCGAGTAGTAGTCGACCCGGTCGGGATCGAGCGTAAAAATCATAACGTAGAGTTTTTCCTCAAGGAACTGGAACCACGACCGCCTGATAAACGAAGGTCCGACGGTCTCGATGAGGGCGCGGTTCGCGAACGGAAGAAGAGACACGTCCCGATCCCCGCGGTACCCAAACATCCCGTCGGCGAGAAGCTTTTCCTTAACCGTCTCCATATCCATGCCGAGGGCTACGGATCGGTAGGTGTCGGGAAGCGAGGCGGGCTTTGCCGAAGCGGGCTGCGACGCTGAGGGTTTTGCCGTGGCGGCCTGCGACGCTGAGGGCTTCGGCGTTGCGGGCTGCGGCATAGCCGCGCCCTCGGCTCCGGCAAGCCACGCGAAGGCCACGAGAAACGCGATTGATAACGCGAATACAAGGCGATGGTTCATACGCTACTTTTCGGCAGAAACGGGGTTTGACTTGAAACGCGGAGTCGGATTTGCGCGCTCATGCCCGTCACCACAGGACGGTGCTATTCGTCGACGAGCGGTTTTCGTTTCGGGAGCGCTCGAGGTCCATGAGTTTTTTTCGGTAGGCGCTTTGCTTGCTCAGTTCGACCATGTCGGTCACGCCGATTTTTTCGTCGATTTGCCGGATTATCGGCTCCCGCATAAACTCGGAAATAACCCGATGCGCGTCTTCCTTCACGATTCCGCACATATTCGCGAGTTCCGTCGGCCCGAAATCAAACGTATAGGACTTCGCCGCCTGAAGGGGCACTTTCAGCTTCTCGAGTTGGATGACGAGCATGTCGTACATGCGCCCGACCGGATCGTTGATGAGGGTATTCGCGAGCTGTTTGTACATGAGCCAGATGCGGTCGGCAAGCGTCGTCGTGAGGCGCGCGACGAGCTGAGGCTGCGTCGCGACCATTTGGTTGAAGTTTTGGCGGTTGACGGCGAGAAGCTGCGTTCCATCGAGGGCGATCGCGCTTGCGGAGCGGGGCTTGTTCTCGAGCAAGGCCATCTCCCCGAACATATCGCCCGCCTTGAGCACGGCGAGAAGCACCTCGTTGTTGTCCACGATCTTGGTTATCTTGACGGAGCCCTTTTGGATAATATAGAGCTCCGCGCCCGGCTGACACTCGCAGAAAATAATCGATTCATCCGTATACGCGCGGGACATCTCGCCCGATTTCGGCTCAAGCGTCGCGATATTTACGGCGACGCCCATCGACTTGAGGGCCATAAATCGCTCGCGCGCGACCGTCGCGTACGGACCGTTCGGCGCGTTCTTGAGATAATGGTAATAGGCATAGAGGGCAAGCGTATATTTAGAGAGCTTCGCGTAGTATTCGCCGATGGAAAAAAGATGGGTTATGTCGCTTTCGACGTTCTTCTTCAGGGTGATGCGCGTCAGGGCTTCGTCGAGATAGCGCATCTTCTTCGTGAACGAATAGATGATCTTCATCGCGACGGGGGTATTCTTCTCGATAAGCTCGGAAAACTGGTCGCGTCTGACGGAAATGAGGGTAACGTCCGTCATGGCGACGGCGGTCTCGATCTGGCTATGCCCGGACATACTGGACACGACGCCGATGAAATCGCCCGGGCCGAGAATGTTACCGCCCTCTTCGGCGACGACTTCCGTATGCTTGGTAATTTGAACCTTTCCGCCCTGAATGATGTAAAAACGGTCGGATTCAGCCTTGCCCTCGACGAGAATATATGAACCTTTCCTGAAGCTGACAAACGCTAGCTGTAACAATCGATACCACCCGTTAATCTAGTATAGATTTGACCGTTGACAATGTCAATTAAAAGTCCCGAACGGCGACAGTCCGTCGTTCCGAAGCATGTATTGCTTCTCCGCGGCGTCGAAGAGGGCGAGCGCGTCCGCAAACTCCTCGGAAACGCGCGTAAACCGCGCGATAAAGGCTTTAACCGTCTGTCCATTCGCCAGTTTCTTGCCCATCGCCGATTCCGGGATGAGCGGGACGAGTTCGCGGACGCGATACCAGTGAATCATCGCGACCGTCATCTCGGGCTTCAGGGCGATGAGATCCTTCATGACCGACTGACGGTCCTTCACCCAGTCCGCGCGAGAGCCGATACCGGCCCCCGACTTCGCGGCGGCGAACCATCTTTTGAGCACCTTATTGGACCTAAGCTCGTCGGCTTCCTGAAGAGCCGCGTCGCTTGAACGTTCCCATTGCGAGGAAATTCGGTTAAGAAACGTAACGGGATCGGCGGTAATGAGATCGACCTGAAACGCCTTCCATCGGCCCCGGACGTCCTTCCAATTCGAGGCGAAATCGCCCTTGGGAAAGTCGGCTGCCTTGACGGAGCCGGAATCGAGCAGTTCCGCCATTCTCCCGGGTACGACGGTTACGCCGTCGGCCGAAGAACCGTCCGCCGGAGAGGTAAACGACCATGGCGAGCAGAGAACCTCACCTTTACTGCATGCGGCCAAGGATGAGCCGTTAAAAGTCGCGACGACGAACTCAGTGCCCCGAACCCCGAGAACGGCCGATGGGGTCCTGACCCTGAAACTGGCGGCGTTTCCCGACAATCGCGAAACTTTGAGCCCGATCTCGCCGGCCATGAGCCTGACCTCGTTGGAAGTGACGCCTGACACGAGATCGCGCCTGATGACCGCCGTGGCGCCCGAGCCTATTTCGATTGAGCCGATGAGCCCCGAGGAGCGATCGAAGGAGATGGTGGCGGTTCCCGCGTCTCCGGTTCGCACGCAATCGAGATTCTCGATGGGGAAGCCGGCGGCGACCGATTGCGCCCGTTCGCCGTTTCTGACGACTTCCACGAGACCCTCGACGTACTCTACCCGTCCGACGACTTGCGCGCCGACGGTTACCGCGACGCAGAAAACGAGCAAAATCGATAACGCCTGTTTTTTCATATGTTTTCTCCCGGAACGTCGCTTATGCCCGCCAATCCCCCGCGAACACGACCTCGCTTTCAAGCTCGAATCCCGTCGACTCGCGCACGCGACGGCGAATTTCTTCCACGAGTATACGGACATCATCGGCAGTAGCCCCGCCCTCATTGACGACTATGTTTCCGTGCCAGGGCGCGACGCGCGCTTTACCGACGGAAAACCCGCGCAAACCCGCCTCATCGATGATTTTTCCCGAAGGTTTTCCGAATGCGCGGTCGTTTTTAAACATGCTGCCGGCCGACGGAAAGCGAAAATGGCCCTTTGCCTCTCGGTCGGCCGCGTAGCCTTCCATTTCCCGACGCAGGTCTTCGCCGTTTCCCGCCGAAAGTGCGAAACGCGCGAAGACGACAATCTGCGATCCGTCGGCAAGCGCGATCGGATCGGAACGGGTCCGCGATTGGAACGGAGAGCGTTTATAGTCCCATTCCGCTTCGTTCATGCCGTATCGCTTCAGTGTACACCCTCGAGCTGCAAAAATAAGGCAATCCGCCTCGTGAAAGACGTCCGACACCGACCGATCGTAGCACCGCGCGTTCATAAAGACCGCGCCGCCGACCGTACCGGGTAAGGCGGCAAACCGCTCGAGACCGGCAATATCGCGATCGGCGCACCATGACACGAGATCGTCCATGAGCGTCCCGGCTCCGGCCGTCACGATGTAGGCATCGCCCGTACCCATCTTCTCGAGCGAGATGCCGACGAGACGGGCGGTCGAAACCACCGCGCCCCTGATGCCCCGATCGGACACGAGCAGGTTCGAGCCGCCTCCGACGACGGAGACGGGACATCCCGCTGACGAAAAGAAATCGATGAGGGAGACCAACTGGGAAACCGTCTCCGGTTCCGCGTAACAGTCGGCCGGACCGCCGATACAAAAGGTCGTATGAACAGACATCGGCTCGTCAAAGCGCACAATCCCCGCAAAATCGGGGTTTCGCTCCGTTATATTGCTATTTTCCCATATTTTCCGTACAGTATTCATGCTTTTGCCAGTATATAGCACAAAGCGTGAAATATCGACACGGGGGAACGCATGGCCTTGAGGCTTTATAACACGATGGGAAGGGAGTTGCAGGATTTTACGCCCGTCAACGGCACGACCGTAGGCTTCTACGGCTGCGGACCGACCGTCTACAACTACGCCCACATCGGCAATCTCCGCGCATACGTCTTTCAGGATATCCTGAAGCGAAGCCTTTCGTTCCTCGGCTATTCCGTCAAACACGTGATGAACGTTACCGACATCGGGCATCTGACCGACGACGCGGACGCAGGCGACGACAAGATGGTCAAGACCGCGAAGGAACGGGGCCAGTCCGTACTCGAGATCTCTCGGTTCTATACCGACGCGTTCTTCGCCGACACCGCCCGCCTCAACATCCTCGAGCCCGACGTCGTCTGCAAGGCGACCGACCATATCGAAGCGATGATCGAACTCATCAAACGGCTCGAGGCGCGCGGACACACCTATTTCTCCGGGGGAAACCTCTATTACGACATCTCGACCTTTCCCGATTACGGAAAGCTCGCGCGCCTTAACCTCGACGACCTCAAGGCCGGCGCGAGAATCGACGTCGACGCGAATAAACGAAACCCCTACGACTTCGTCCTCTGGTTCACGAAAAGCAAGTTCGAGAACCAGGCCCTCGTATGGGACTCTCCCTGGGGAACCGGCTATCCCGGCTGGCACATCGAGTGCTCGGCGATGAGCATGGAATACCTCGGCGAGCAGTTCGACATCCACACGGGCGGGATCGACCATATCGCGATACATCATACGAACGAGATCGCGCAAAGCGAGGGCGCCACCGGCAAGCAATGGGTCCGCTACTGGCTGCACAACGAGTTCCTCGTGATGGACAAGGGCAAGATGTCCAAGTCAGGCGGCAACTTCCTGACCTTGCAAACGGTTATCGACCGCGGGTTCGACCCGCTCGACTACCGGTATTTCCTGCTCGGCGGCCACTATCGAAGCCAGCTCGCCTTCTCCTGGGAATCGATGGAAAGCGCGCGAAACTCGAGGAAGAGCCTCGTTCAGCGCGTCGCCCGCCTTCTCGCTGCCGCCGGAGACTTCTCGCCGGACGCCGCTACGGCGGTACGGGCTTCGTCTCAGGCGAGTCCCTGGCTCGATCGCTTTCGCTCGCATCTTGAAGACGATCTTTCCACGCCCCGCGCGCTTTCGGAAATGCACGGGCTCGTGCGGGACGGCTCGGTCGGGCCGCGAGAGGCCCTCTCCGCGCTTTCGGTCATGGATTCCGTCCTTGCGCTCGATCTTATCGAAAGCGCCCGCGCGACGGCTCGCTCCCAAACGGGAAGCGCTTCGACCGCGGAGATAACGGACGATGACAAACGCGTTTCCGCCCTCGTCGACGAGCGGTCGGAAGCGAAGAAGGCGAAGAACTTCGCCCGAGCAGACGAAATTCGTAACCAATTGAGGGACGAAGGGGTTATTTTGGAAGACGGTCCGGCGGGCACCACGTGGCGCCGTTCCGACGGAGACCGCGCATGAGCTGTAACATAACGGGGGTTCGGTTTGTTTGAACCCGAAGGGACGCTCCGCGCGACGAAAGACGCGGACTTCAGGAAAATATACGACGTGACCATGCCGATCCTGTTCAAGATCGCGTATCGGATCGCGGGAACGGAAGAGGCGGCGGAAGATCTCTGCCACGACGCGTTGATAAAGATGACCGAGAAGGAGATGGTGTTTCCGTCGATTAACGACGCGAAGTACTGGCTCATCAGGGTCGTCAAGAACGGGTCGCTCAATTACGCGAAACGAAAGGGTCGCGAGCGGAGAGCGTACGAGCGCGCGCTTAAGGAAGACCGGCGGACGATCGATTCGGGCGAAACGACGCTTCTGAAGGAAGACGCCGTGCACCGGGTTCAGGAAGCCCTGGAAAAACTGCCGGACAACCTGAAGGCTGTTTTGCAGTTGAAAGAATACGCCGACCTTAACTATAAGGAAATAGGACGCGTGCTGGGAATAACCGAGGGAAACGTAAAGGTTCGGGTATTCCGCGCGCGCGAGCAATTATCACGGTTGATAGGAGCTGACGATGTCTACATGCCCTGACCATGAACTTTTTTCGGCCTACTGCGACGGCGAGGTTCCCTCCCCCTGGAAGGAAAAGCTTGAACGCCATATCGCGGAGTGCGCGGAATGCAAGAGGCTCACGGATCGGTACGTGTCGATAGGCGCGCGACTGAAAGAAGGCTCGCCTGAAATTTCCGGCGAGTCGATGGAATCGTCGTACGCCCGCCTCATGGCGCGGCGCGCCGAGTCAGGAAGCCGATCTACGGCTTCGGACGCGGGAGAATGGTTCCGTTCGTCGGTTCGCGTGCCGCTTCCGGCCCTCGCCGCGATGTTCCTCGCCGCCGTGATACTTCCCTCAGCGATCACCCTCGGGTCCCGCTCGAAGCAGACTTCGGACGCCCAGTTCGCGTCGATGCCGCTTCGCCAGATGATCGCCCCCGGGTCCGAGCTTCCCCGCCTTTCTACCATATCGTCGCCGATTTTCAGCGATGACCTCCCCGAGCTCGCCGTGCGCTGGTCGGACGTCTCCTCGCGGGATACCGCGCTCTTCACGATGGTCAACTACGCGCAGCAATTCGCGACCGACAAGAATCTGATCGGGGACGGGGATATCGTCATCATCAAGCTTCCCAACCTGGCGCGCTTCGGCGGCGGTTCCGACTATCCGTCGGCGACGGGCCTTGATACCATCGACGACGAGCACATGACCTTGGTGCGAACGCCCGGCAAATGATTAAGACGTTTATCGTACGGCTCCTCCAGCGTTCGCCGGTCGCGCGCTTCGCGCTCGCGCCGACGCTCTTTTTGCTGTTTTTCGGCCTCACGGCGTTCATCGCGAATCTCGCCCACAGAAATCCCGTTCTCAACGCGATCATTCCCGCCATCGGCGAAAGCGGCGAAGTAGTCGTCATTCAAGGCAGGCATTTCGGCGACGACAAGGATTCGGGATGGATCGAGATTGCCGGAAACCGCCTTTCGGGAACCGCGTACATCAGCTGGAGCGATACGAACATCATGGCAATTCTTCCCGTGACGGTGGAAGACGGGCTCGTCTACGTATGCCGCGGCAACAAGCGGAGCAATCCGCTCATCTTCGCGAATAGAAAAAACATACCGGTTACCGCGCGCGTCGGAAACAACGCGGGCATTCCCGAAATCGCCGCTTTCGACGCACTACGGGCAGAAACGGGGAAAAAGCTCGTCATCCGCGGGCGCAACTTCGGTATCTCGCGCGAAAACTCCGAGGTCCTGTTCGCCTGGAAAACCGACGACGCGATACCGATCGCCGCCAAGGACCGCGCCGAGAAGGCGAGCGTCTCCTGCTCGGATCAAAACTTCGACTATGAATTCTGGAGCGACCAAGAGATCCGCGTGCGCGTTCCGGACGGCGCGACGACGGGCCCGGTGTTCGTCAGAACGGCCCGGGGACTCAGTAACGATATGTCCGTCGAGATAACGGGCCAGCCGGGAACGAAAACCTATGGCCCGGGACGGACCTTCGTCATCTCCCAGCAAGTCGACATCACCGGGATGCACGCGTCCGAAGGCGGCATGATCTTCTTGAGAATACCACTGCCGATCACGACGCCGTCGCAACGCGACGTCGAGGTTACCGCCTCGGAGCCGAAACCCTACATCGCGAACCATCGGGGAACCGTCCTCCATCAGCTTGAGGGCCTCCGAACGGGCAAGACGGAAAAAGTGGCGCACTCCTTCGTATGCACGAGCTACGGCATTTCGACGCAAGTGAATCCCGCCCAAGTCAGACCCTATTCGGATCGGGAATCCCCGCTCTATCTTTTCTATACGCAAGCCGACCCGCTCGTTCCCGCCGACTCGCCCGACGTCAGGATCGCGGCGGCGGAAATCATGGGAAAGGAACGAAACCCCTGGCGCGCGGCGAAGCTCGCGTACGATTGGCTGACGGGGGAATTTACCTACGAGGATCGCGTTCCGCAGGAACGAACGGCGCTTGACGCGCTGAAACGAAAGGAAGGTTCCGCCTACGACATGGCCATCCTCTTTTGCGCGCTCGCGCGCGCGTCGGGGATACCCGCGGTTCCGCTCGCGGGCATTATCGTTGACGCAAACCGCGATTCGCGCGTACATTGGTGGGCGGAGTTCTACGTCGAGGGCCTCGGATGGATTCCGGTTGATCCAGCGCTCGGAAAAGGAAAACCCCTCGCCCTCCGCGAAGAAAACGCGCGGGAATGGTACTTCGGAAATCTTGATCCCTACCACGTCGCCTTCTCGCGCGGGTGGACGGAGCAAAAACCGATGACGCCGAAAAGCAAGGTTGTGTTCCGACCGCGCTCATGGGCGTTCCAATCATTGTGGGAAGAATCGGCGGGCAACGTCAAAGGCTACACCTCGTTTTGGGGAGAACCGCGCGTAACGGGCGTCTACTGACGCTTCCGGCCGTCAAGGAGAATACTTCATGGTTACAGTCCTGTCGCTCGGCGGGTCCATCGTCGCGCCCGACGCGCCCGATACCGCCTTTCTTACCGAATTCGCCGCAAACATGCGAACGTGGCTTTCGCACGATAGCTCGCGTAAGCTCATTCTCGTCATCGGCGGCGGCGGACCCGCGCGCGCGTATCAGCAGTCATTCCGCGCGATCGCGCCGGCCGGCTCGAACGACGAGGCCGACTGGATCGGCATCATGGCGACGCGCCTCAATGCCCAACTCGTAAAGGCGATCTTTTCCGATATCTGCCCGACGGAGGTCGTCTACGACCCGACGAAGGTCGAGGTGTTTACCGGACGGGTCATGGTGGCGGCGGGGTGGAAACCCGGCTTTTCGACCGATAACGACGCGGTGCTCCTCGCCGAGCGCTTTGACGCGGGCACCGTCGTAAACCTCTCGAACATCGCGAAGGTATACACCGATGACCCGCGCGTGAATCCCGAGGCAAAGCCGATCGACTCGATCGGGTGGGCGGACTTCCGCGCGATCGTGGGAGACGAATGGGTGCCCGGAAAGAACGTCCCCTTCGACCCCGTGGCAAGCATGCACGCGCAGAAAAACGGCCTTCGGGTCATCTGCGCCGCCGGTCGAGACATACAAAACCTGTTGGCGATTCTTGACGGCAAGGACTTCGTCGGAACGACGATTCAGTAAAAGCGCGACTACGCGTTGAGCGCGTAACCGCGCTCAGCGCTCAGCCCTCAGCGCGCGATCGCCATCGCGCGCTTTCGCTATCGCGCGTACAGACGGTCGATGAGACCGGCGAGTTTGACGCCGTATTCGCGGTCGGTCGCCCACGTGCCCCCGAGCCCGTGAATCGTCGGGGCCTTTCCCTTTGGCGTGACGTATCGATACCGCGGATCGACGAGCGTGCCCCGGAGCGGCTCCGGGCTCGCATAGGCCTTAAGGTGCTGCACGTGCGCGCGAACCCCCGTCCGCTCGTCGGGAAAGGCGTTCCCCGCCTGTCCGGGACCGATCGAGCCGAGCCCGCAGAAATTATGCATATCCTCGGTCACGAGTCCGCC
>CAYSEA010000025.1:0-5500 GCA_964429975.1 uncultured Treponema sp. | reverse complement strand
GGCAATCGTGGCGAGCGTAACAATCGCGGAGAGAAACGCGCGGGCGGCGAAGGCACGGAAAAATAACAAAGTACGCATACCCATCTCATCGGTTTTTACGGGCAAAACATGAAATTCGCCCCACAGAGATGCGGGGGTCCATCATGGCAGAAGAGCGAAAACCGGACGCGCGCGAGCGCATAAAAGAAAAAGGTCCACAGCACCTCAGCGATCACGAACTCGTCGCGCTCGCGTTGAGAACGGGAACGAAAAAAGCCCCGGTACTCACCTTGGCGCAGCGGGTAACGCAGGCGCTCGATACCGCGCAGGGAGACGTTCTCTACGAGACGCTCAGCTCGCTCGAGGGCGTCGGCGAGACGAAAGCGGGCGCGGTCATGGCGGCGCTCGAGCTTGGGCGCCGCTACTCCGCGTCGTCCACGCAGAAAGTCAGGACGGCGAACGAGATTTACCCGTTTTTCCGCCACTTTCAAGACCGCAGGCAGGAGCACTTCCTCGTCGCGTCGCTCAACGGGGCGCACGAAGTGCTCGCGGTCAGGGTCGTGAGCGTCGGTATCCTCAACCGCACCATCGTGCACCCGCGGGAGGTGTTCGCGGACGCGATCGTGGATCGGGCCGCCGCGGTGATCGTATGCCACAACCACCCGTCAGGCCAGCTCGACGCCTCGGACGAAGATCGGGCGATCACCAAGCGGCTGTCGGCGGCGGCCGAAATCCTCGGCATTGGCCTTCTTGACCATATAATCATCAGTCCGCGGGGGGGCTACCTGAGCTTCGTCGAGTCGGGAATCCCCCTATCCTGAACGGCGAACGGAAGCCGTAAAATGCTTGTGCGCCCGCAAAAACGATGGTATTCTGGCCCAATCACGTCTCTCTCAAGGAGGAATCCATCCATCATGGAAAAGATTTTTAAGCTCAAAGCGCACGGCACGACTACCCGAACCGAGATTTTGGCGGGTATTACCACCTTCCTGACCATGGCCTACATTCTGGCCGTCAACCCGGGCATCCTCGGCGACGCGGGCATGGACAGGGGCGCCGTATTCACCGCCACCGCCCTCGCCTCGGCAATCGCTACGATCGTCATGGCCTTCGCCGCGAACCTGCCGATCGCGCTTGCTCCCGGCATGGGTCTCAACGCCTTCTTTACCTATGCCGTCGTTCTCGGCATGGGCTATAGCTGGGAAGTCGCCCTTACGGCCGTTTTCCTCGAAGGTATCCTCTTTATCATCCTTTCCTTCGTGAACGTCCGCGAAGCGATCGTGAACTCGGTGCCGGTTAACCTTAAGCGAGCCGTTGCGGTCGGTATCGGTATATTCATTACCCTTATCGGAATGAAAAACGCGGGTATCATCGTCGCGAACCCCGCGACCCTCGTTTCGCTCGGTAAAGTAACCGAGGGAACGGCCATGCTCGCCCTCATCGGCCTCGTCATCACGGCCGCGCTCTTCGCGCTTAAGATCCACGGCGCCATCCTCATCGGTATCCTGGCGACGACCGTCATCGGCATCCCGATGGGCATCACGGCCCCCTTCGGCGGCTGGGAAAACTGGAAGATATTCAGCCTCCCCGCGGCTCCCTTGCTCGGCAGATTCGACTTCTCCAACATTCTGACTATCAAGTTCTTCACCGTTTTCTTCTCATTCCTCTTCGTCGATATTTTCGACACGGTCGGAACCCTCGTCGGCGTGACCACCCAGGCAGGTTTGACCGACAAGGACGGCAATGTTCCGCGCGTCAAACAAGCATTGCTCGCTGATGCCGTCGGTACCTCGGTCGGCGCGCTCCTTGGAACCTCGACCGTCACGAGCTACATCGAAAGCTCCGCGGGCGTCGCGGCAGGCGGCCGGACCGGACTCACCTCCCTGACCACGGGACTCCTCTTCCTCGTCGCCCTCCTCTTCTCGCCGCTCTTCCTCCTCATACCCGGCGCGGCGACGGCACCGGCGCTCATCATCGTCGGCTTCCTCATGATGAAACCGGTCACTGAGATCGATTTCGGCGACCCGACCGAGGGCATTCCCGCCTTCCTCGCCATCGTCATGATGCCCTTCTGCTATAGCATCGCGGAAGGCATCGTCTACGGAGTGCTCGCCTACGTGATCCTCAAAGTCTGCACGGGCAAGGCAAAGGCCATCCCCGCCGTCACTTGGGTCGTGTTCGCGGTCTTCGTGCTTCGATTCTTCATGCATTGACCTCTTCCCGCCGCTGCCATCCCGACGAACCGGGGCGGTCGGTAGGCGGGAATTGCCTTTTCTTTTTCGGCCCGGAGCGGTATCATGGAACCCATGAACGCATCCGGGCTTTTTTTTCGCTCGCGCCTCGCGGCCTTCGCGACGGCGGCGGTCCTCGCGATCCTGTCGCTTTCGCCCGCCTTCGGGGCGGAAGCGGACACCGACTCGATCGAGGAGGCCGACCGCCGGGAGGAGATGCGCGGAACGATGCGCGTCGAGACGGAGCAGGCTCCCGACGGGTCGACGACGTCCCGCCTCAGGATTTCGGTCGACGTGCCGAAGACCGACGTGTACCTCAACGGCGCCTACGAGGGCGTCGCGCCGGTCGACATCGACGGCATCAAACCGGGAACCTGGAGAGTCGCCCTGAAAAAGCGCGGCTACTACACGGAAAGCTTTCTCGTTCGCGTACGCCCCGGAGAGACTCGGGACATTCGCGTCGAGCTCATGGAAATTACCGGCTATATCTCGCTCTATGGAGCCCCGAAGGGCGCCAGTTTCGAGATCGACGGGACGACGTACGACGCGCCGTTAGTGCGCGTAAGCGAGGGAACGCATACCCTCATCGTGCGGGCCTTCGGCTACGAGGAACAAACCCACGCGGTCGCCGTCTTTCGCGAACGGGAAACGAAGGTCGACGCGGCTCTGTCTCCCGCCGTCTTTTCCGCCACGGCGCTCGCCCCCTCGAAGCGCGCCTTTAATCCCGCCAACCCGGGGAGACTCGCGTTCGCGTTCCGCGTCACGGCCCCGGGCTCGGGCACGCTTAAAATCCGGGACGAATCGGGCGCGGTCGTGCGAACCATTCCAACCGGCGAATACGCGACTTGGCTCCAGTCCGTTCACTGGGACGGAACGGATGAATCGGGCGCCCCGCTTCCCGACGGACGCTATAGCGCAACGCTCGAGACCTGGCCTTCGACCAGCGGTTCAACCGCCGGTTCGGACGGCAGCCCGAACGCCGGCTCTCCTGAACAAAAAATCGAACTTGAGACGTCGGTCGAGATCGACAGAAGCATTCGGTATCCGTGGGCTTCCGCGTTTCGCGGCTCGGGTTCCATCGGTCCGATAATCCTCGCCACGCTGACGCCGGCGAAAGACGGCCTTGCGCACTTCACCGTCGAGCGGGAAGGAAGCTCGACGCTCGCGGGGTTCGCCGCGCTCTACGGGATCACGCGCGATCTGGAGGCGGCAGGACGGCTCTCCGTCGTGCTCGAGGACGACGACGGCGCGAGCGCGCGAGAGCGGATACAAGGCGGACTCGCGCTGAAATACGGCCGTTCCTCGGGAAACTTCAGCGGAGCTATCGAGCTCGGTTATGACTCGGAAGAGGGCATCACGCTCGGCCCTGCCGCCGAGTTCCGCATATCGCGCTTCTCCCTCGGAGGAAGCGCATCCCTTACGGTTGGCGACGGCACGCACGTGTTCTCAGAACCCGCACTATCGGCCGGTGCCGGCGCTTTTACCCGCGTCTTTTTCGGTCCCGTTTCGGCCGGTCTCTGGGCCTTCGCGGGGTCGACCTCCTTTGCCGGAACCGGCTCGACGGAAGATTTCAACCCGACGGAGCGACTCTCGTTCGGAACGGCAGTTCACCTCATCATCCCTTCGACGAATCTCGCCGTGTCCGCGGAAGTCGGCTGGGAAAAGCGCGGTTCCCGCGACGGGATCGGCGCGAGGGCCGGTTTCGGGATACTCTTTTAATAACAGGGAGGCGGAGTTGAGTCTTACGTCCGCGTATCTGCTCGCGTCATTTCTCCTGAACGCCGCCTCGATCGCTTTTATCCTCTTCGTCGACCGCTCAACCCCCGCGCGCCGCTTTACCTGGATTCTGGCCATCGCCTTTATCCCCGGTTTTGGAGTCCTTCTCTACATCCTGCTTTCCGGCTCCTTTTTCACGCGCACGAAACGCCTGACCGAGGCAACGACGAGGGCAAACGCCCGTTTCGAGCAAATCCTCGAAACGCAGCGCACCAATCTCGACGAGTTACTGCTTACCGGCGAGTATCCCGCCTTGACGGAAGTGGGATCTCTCATCCATATGAATCTCATACACGGGAAAAGCCCCGTGTTTTACCGTAACGCGGTCACGATTCTCACGTCCGGGCAAGAAAAGTACCCGCTTCTTTTCGAGGATATCGCCCGCGCGACGCACAGCATCCACCTGTCGTATTTTATTTTCAAGAACGACGTGACGGGCAGGCATCTCGTTTCGCTCTTGGCCGGCAAGGCGCGCGAGGGGGTTGAAGTGCGGCTCCTTTACGACCACGTCGGCTCGTTCAGTACTTCGACGCGCCTCTTTCGCCCCTTACTCGCGGCGGGTGGCTCGGTCAGCAGGTTTTTCCCGATCTCGCCCGTTAATCTCTTTCCTCTTAACTATCGGAATCATCGAAAAATCGTGGTGATAGACGGAAGGATTGGCTACTTCGGGGGGATGAACATCGGGGATGAATACGCGAACGCGAGCCCGGACCGGCCGTACTACTGGCGGGACACGCATATCAGGGTCGCCGGAGCCGCCGTTCTCTTTTTGCAAAAACAGTTTCTGGTCGACTGGCATACGGCAACCCTTTCGGACGATTCGTTTGGCGACAAGGCCCCGCTCCATACCCTTCCCCGAATCGATTCGGACACGCGGGGAACCGAGAAAAGCCTCGCCGCGGGAATGAGAAGCACGATGAACGTGCCGATGCAGATCGTCTCTTCGGGGCCCGACGACGAGAAAAACGACGAGATACGCGACGCGCTCATACACATGATCAACCGGGCCCGAACCTCGGTATACATCGAATCCCCGTATTTTACCCCGGATGCGGAGTTTTTTTCGGCCCTCAAGATCGCGGCGCTCTCGGGCCTCGACGTGCAAATCATCGTTCCCGGAGACTGGGATAAATGGTACGTCAAACAAGCCGCATATTCGTATATTATGGAACTTTCAGCCTATGGAGTCTCATTTTGGCGATATCATGGCTTTATTCACTCAAAAATGCTCGTAATTGACGGAAAAACGGCGACAATCGGCTCGACAAATATCGATTCCCGGAGTTTTTCCCTCCATTTTGAGTTAAATGCCTTTTTTTACTCGGAAGAATTCGGGAAGGAGTGCACGCAACTCTTTTTAGATGACCGAGCTCGATCAACGCGAATCGATCCAGAGAGCCTTTCTCGTACGCCACGGCGAAAAAAGGCGCTCTGGACCTTTTTCCGCCTCTTTGCCCCCCTTATGTAGCAACAAGTCCCCGGAAACGTCCCCGCATACCCCGTGTTTCCCGTCT
>CAYSEA010000024.1:34398-36185 GCA_964429975.1 uncultured Treponema sp. | reverse complement strand
TGCTCAAGATCATCTATGACGCGGGCGTCGGTAACGAGTTTTTCCCGATGCTCATTTTCATGGGTATCGGCGCCATGACGGACTTCGGTCCGCTCATCGCGAACCCGAAGACCGCGATCCTCGGAGGCGCGGCCCAGCTTGGCGTGTTCATCACCCTTTTCGGCGTCGCGGTGCTTAACCTGCTTCCCGGAATCGAGTACAACATGTTCGAGGCCGCCGCGATCGCCATCATCGGCGGCGCCGACGGTCCTACCTCGATCTATCTCGCCGGCAAGCTCGCCCCGCACATGATGGCCGTCATCGCCGTGGCCGCGTATTCGTACATGGCGCTCGTGCCGATGATTCAACCGCCGATCATGAAGCTTCTGACCTCGAAGCACGAACGTTCGATCAGGATGAAGCAGCTCAGGCACGTATCAAAAGCCGAGCGGGTTCTCTTCCCTATGGCACTGCTCGTTCTTTCCATACTTCTTATTCCGACCGCGGCACCGCTTATCGGAATGCTCGCATTCGGTAACTTCGTGAAGGAAATCGGTGTTGTCGAGCGCATTTCGAAGACCATGGAAAACGAGCTTCTCAATATCGTTTCGATCATGCTCTCGCTCGGCGTCGGTTCCCAGATGACGCCCGAGAAGATCATGAACCCGAACGCGGTCGGCATCATCGTGCTTGGACTTCTTGCTTTCTCCGTCGCGACTGCGGGCGGTCTTCTCATGGCGAAGTTCCTCAACCTCTTCCTTAAGGAAAAGATCAACCCGCTCATCGGTTCCGCCGGAGTTTCCGCCGTCCCGATGGCGGCGCGCGTCTCGAACAAGGTCGGACTCGAGTACGACCCGTCGAACTTCCTTATCATGCATGCGATGGGACCGAACGTCGCGGGCGTTATCGGAACCGCCATAGCCGCGGGCGTGTTTATCGCGACCTACGGAGATGCTGCCGCAAAGGTTCTTACGACAGTCGCCCATTAAGGGGCGGTATCGGACTTAGCATTACAGTAACGGGCAGAGCCCGGTACGAGGCCGTCCTTGCGCAAGGACGGCCTTTTTTTTATACTTAGCTTCCATGCGTACACCGTACCCAATTTGCGCGCTTTTGCTTGTTTGTACCCTTTCGTGTTCCCTCGCGGGATCGGGGAAGCATCGCGCGGCCCAGAGCCGCGATCAGATTGAGTGGTACGCGATCTTAGCCAAAAGAATCGTTTCCGATATGACGCTTTCGGAGCGCGCTTCCCAAGTATTGATGACCTCAATCGACGGAAAGGAATCGTTTCCCCGACACCTCAACGAGCACTTTAAGAATACGGTACCGGGCGCGGTAATTTTATTCAAGTTTAACGTCGCGGATACGCCTGAGGGCGTCCGCAACTATATCGCGTCTTGCCATGCGGGTTTTGCGCGCCTCGGATCTCGCGTTCCCGTCATGTTCGCGATCGACAACGAGGGTGGCTCCGTTTTCAGGACTTCTGGCGTGACTCCTCGCATTCCGTCCGCGGCGTCGGTACGCGAACGCTATTCCGCGGAAGACGCAGAGAAACTGTATTTTTCGGCGGGCCTTTCGCTCGCTTCCCTTGGCATTACAATGAATCTCGCTCCGGTCGCCGAGCCGGGATTTTCGGGCGGTAATGATTTTCTGCAAGATCGGGCTTATGGCGACACGCCCGAAGTCGCGTCCTCATACGCGCTTGCCGCTATGAAGGGCTATCGGCGCGCGGGCGTTATTCCTGTCGCGAAACATTTTCCCGGAAGTTCGTTCGATGACCCGCACGCGGCGGCGACCGAGCTTAACGT
>CAYSEA010000024.1:0-34298 GCA_964429975.1 uncultured Treponema sp. | reverse complement strand
GCGGCTATTCTCGCGATCAAGGCGGGATGCGATCTTATAATGACCTCGGCTCCCAATATTCGTCAAATTGCCCGCGCGCTTGAGGCCGAAGCCGAGCGTGATCCCGATTTCGCGCGGATGCTTGAGATTGCCGTCATTCGAATCGTGGCAGTCAAGATATCCGCGGGCCTCGTTCCGACGCCTTTGCGCGCGGAAGCCCTATCAAGAATGCGCCGATAGCGCGGGATGGATGCATGAAAACTACGAGCGCGAATACCAGAGATCGCCCCGACGGAGAGAGTCGAGGGAGAATCCTTCTCCTTGGCAATGACTTTACGGTCGTCAATAAGGAAATTGGCGAACTCTGCGAGTCAGTCGTTTCGCTCCCCGCGCGATCTATAATCGCGTCGACGCGCGGTGAACTCGAGCGCAGAACGGGAAAATCGCTTTCGGATTTAGTCGCGGTTCACCGCATCGATCAGCCCGTGTCCGGTTGCGTGCTCCTTGCCTTTACGAAAGACTCTTGCGCGGCGCTCTCAGCTCAATTCGCCGACCGACGGGTTAAAAAACTCTATCGAGCCATCGTCGAAATTCCTGTAGGCGGGTTTCGATCGAATGGAGGTACGCTCGAGCATCGTATTCGCTTTGACCGTAACGCGTCCCGCGCGAGAATCCTTCCGCTATCAGAGACACCGCGCTCGCCCGGCTGGAAAACCGCCGCGCTTGAATGGACTGTCGCGGGTATAGGCGATACGTACGCTTTTCTTGAGGTGATCCCGCATACGGGCAGAACGCATCAGATACGCGCGCAGTTAGCCGCCGCCGGCATGCCTATAAAGGGCGATTTAAAATACGGCGCACGGAGAAGCGAGCGCTCGGGCGGCATCCGCCTCCACGCTGCGCGCATAGCCTTTCAGGACCCCTCGTCGGGCGAGTTTCTCTCGGTCGACGCGCCAATAGCCCATCCGGACCCGCTTTGGATGGCGTTCCCCGAGGCGGTTTTATGAGTGCTAAGAAACGCGAAGCGGGAGCTGCCGTCTTTGAGTCATGGTACTCCGCGCGCTTTGGCGAACGCTGGCCCGCGCTCAAGGAGGCACTCCTGCTTCCCGCGAGTCGCGTTCCCTGGGAAGAAGGCCTTATCAAGCCGTATTATCTTGATTCGGGAAGCGTAGAGGCGGCATTGTCCCTTCCGCCGCCGTCGCCCGGCGGTCGGATCCTCGACGTATGCGCGGCTCCGGGCGGAAAGTCCCTGGTGCTCGCGCGGCTCATAGACAAGGGCGCCACGCTTCTTTCCAACGAATATTCGCGCGAGCGGCGTAGGCGGCTTACCGACGTCATGGAAGAGCATCTAGATGCCGTGAAACTCGCCTCGGTCACGATTACCGGTTTCGATGCGGCGAAATGGGCACGACACGAGCGCGGCGTCGCCGAGCGCATCCTTCTCGACGCGCCGTGTTCCTCCGAGCGTCACGTTCTCGCGTCAAACCATCATTTATCGGAATGGAGTCCCGCGCGGATAAAAAACCTTGCGCAGCGTCAGTGGTCGCTTCTCTCGTCGGCTTGGCTCGTGCTTGCGCCGGGAGGGGTAATGGTGTATGCGACTTGCGCGCTTTCCACGGAGGAGAACGATGGGGTCATCGCGCGTCTCATTAAAAAATACGGACACGAGGTTTCCGTAATCGGCTTTTGCGCTTCGGGTAGATTTCCGGAACTAAGCCCTGAAGAGACGGAATACGGCGTTCACATCTTGCCGGATTCGTCCGCAGGCGCAGGGCCCTTGTATATTTCAATACTCTCGAAGAAGAGCACGATAGAATGAGGCGAGAAATGTCGGCAATACGACCCTTAGGCCCGCTCGTATGCGATCGGATCGTTTGCGACGTAAGGTTTTCTGTAAAGGAATTCATACAGCGTCATCACGTCTGATGAGGAAAGATTGATAAAAGTCGTTCCGTACGAGACGGAATCCGATTCTTCGAATCTTCGAATGACGCGCGCCGTGCAGGGAACGCAACGCGATCCAAGGGATACGTCGACGCTGAAGACGGAGCCTTCATGAATGGGCGTTCTGATATCGGTTCGAGGCAGGGAGATGAGCATTCCGCCGGGGCTCATATCGAGGACGGTGGCAACATGCCCGGGCGCGGCTTTCTTCTCGTCTCCCGTTTCAAAATACCCGGTTTTCTTCAGATGGTACGCCAGGACTCGGGAGAAATCCCAGATGTAATCGACCATCGCGACGTCAAACGACTCTCCCGCGGTATTGGCGATGTAAATATAACCGACGACGTATTGGTAGTAGACGACAGGACACCATATTTCCGACGATATTCCGCGCGACTTTTTTTCGGTAAGCAGTCTTCCGAAATGGGACCCTTCGATAAAAAAGTTTGGGTCTTCGAAGGTTTCTTCGATCGTTTCCGTGATAATACGGCCCTCTGGATACGGATCGCTTTTCGGGAGAGGAGAGTCGACTGACGGGACAAAAAGAACCTTGCCTGTCGAGCCGAGAAGTTTTTCCTCAAACGAGGATGGCGGCCGATTTCTGAACATGACGATCGTGCTTTCCTGCGCCTTGTCTAATAGCTCGCTTTTAAATGAAGCAATAATGTCATGAATGGTTGACCCCGAAAATCGAGAGTCGCCCGAAGAGTCCTCGACGCTGATATATTCGGGGCATGTTGGATAGTCGAGTACTATATCCTCGTTTGCGAGGTGAAACACCACGCGGATATCCCTTGGCCGGCGCACTCGCACGTATTTACGCTGCAGGCTTCTGAGAAGCTGTGAGGGAACGTCAACACGAATGGTTCGTTGCTTACAGTCTCGGACGATTGTCTCGAAGGCGTAGGTTTTACCGTGACAGTCGAAATACCCTGTTATATGCTCGCAAATCGAAAAACCGCTACCGTCGAGGGTTTCAAGAATGGTAACCGTAAGGCTGTTTTTTTCGATTGCCGAAATAATTCCCGTCCCTGCAGTCGAAACGCCGTGAATCCTGACCGGTTGCTCTTTTTGCGAGACCGTTTTAATCAGAAATTCGCGCTCGATCTGTGAAACATTTTGAATCATGATGTATAGTATATCACGAAAGGCGTATGGACGCAAAAAAAAAACTGGTGTAGAATCAAGTCCATTTCGCATCCAGGAGCATTCGTCGATGGCGTATAAGAGTCAGACCAGAGAGGAGATACTTTCGGGGATCATAGAGACCGAGACGCACCTGAATAAAATACAGGACGTTGACGTCCTTATGGAACAGATTCTGACCGAGGCGCGCAAGGTCGTTCATGCCGACGCAGGCTCAATATACGTTCGCGACGGTGATCGTCTTGCCATACATTACGCCCAAAACGATACGTTGCAAAAACAGCTACCGCCGGGACAAAAAATCCTCTATTCTTTTTTTTCCTTTCCCATCAACGAGAAAACCATCGCGGGTTACAGCGCTCTGACGAATCAACTCGTTAATGAGCCGGACGTATATGAGATATCCCCCAAAAAGCCGTATAAATTCGGTCGACAAACCGACGCGGTTTCCGGATATCGGACCGTTTCCAACCTAACCATTCCCTTGCGAACCTCCGGCGGGCGCATACTGGGAGTTCTGCAGGTGTTGAACGCGCTTGATGAGCAGGATAACGTGACGGCCTTTGACAAGGACGACGAGCTCTACATGAGCCATTTTGCGGCAAATGCGACCGTGGCCCTTGAGCACGCGCATTTGACTCGCTCCATGGTTCTCAGGATGATACGCATGTCCGAGTTGCGGGACCCCAAGGAAACCGGGCCGCACGTCAATCGCGTCTCAAGCTACGCGGTCGAGGTGTACGATCGATGGGCATTCAATAACGCAATTGACGAGAATGAGACGAAGAAGTTCAGGGATACGCTCAAGATCGCATCGATGTTGCATGACGTCGGAAAGGTCGCGATATCCGATCTGATTCTGAAAAAGCCCGCGCGGTTCACTCCAGACGAATATCTCATAATGCAGGGGCATACGTGGCTCGGGGCAAAGCTCTTTAACGAAATAGAGTCACCCGTCGATAAAGTCGCGCGCGAGGTCGCGCTTACCCACCATGAAAACTGGGACGGTTCTGGCTATCCGGGGAAGGTTTCCGTTGATACCGGCTTGCCGCTCAAGGTTAATCCATCAACGGGCAAAGCCGTTGGGCTCAAAGGCGAGGAAATTCCGATAGCCGGGCGAATCGTCGCCCTTGCCGACGTCTACGACGCGCTTTCGTGTAAGCGCGTCTACAAGGAACCTTGGGACGAGGATAAGGTTCTCGCCGAAATCAAGGGACTGCGCGGAACCAAATTTGATCCCTCCGTCGTCGACGCCTTTTTCGAGATTCTTCCTTCAATCAAAGCAATTCGCGATCGGTTCCCCGACGTTGAAGAAACATAGGCGGGTCGGGTCTACTGCGTTTTTTTGCGAAGTCTCGTGATTTCCCGATCAAGAGCATTCGCGAAATCGCGTATTTCGCGAGAGCCAAACTGACTGGTTTTTTCAGGCATGTATCCGTTATTGTATAAATCCATCATGAAGTTTCTCAAGGAAAGGCGTTCCCGAATATTTGATTCGGTGTACGTCGTTCCGCGGTCGTTGATGACGGAAATGCCGCGATCCACGAGTCGGCTCGCGAGCGGGATGTCCCTCGTGATGGCAAGATCCAGTTTTTCCGCGTTTTCCACGATATAGTCGTCCGCGGCATCCGGAGTAGCGTCGGCGATAACCATCTCAACTGCGGGAAAGCCCTCGCGGGGAATATCCCGGTTCGCGACGAATACGACCCGGTTTGCGTGGCGCTCTCCCGTCTTGCACGCGAGATCGCGAACGGGTCGAGGACAAGAATCGGCGTCAACCCAGATAGTCATAGTTTGTTACCGGCTACGTGCGGAAGAGAGGCAAGGTACGCCGTTCCTGTGCCCGACATTTCGATAAGCGGGGCCGCTGCGGGAATAAAATGAACGGAACCTCGGGAAGCTTCGGATTTCCATTTCGGAAGAGCCGGGCAAGACATCATTACGGAACCCTCCGTAATGAGAAGTAGCGCGGGCATTTCCGTAGGTATGGTTATAGTTGATGACTGGAGTTCGGCGTAAGAAAGCTCAAAATCGACGCACGGGGTTTGATATCTCTTGAAGCTCGAAGTTTCTTTCGTGGGCACGAGGATTTTTGGGTCGTAAATTGTAGGATCAAGAACATCGAGGAATTCGGCGCTGTTGACTTTTTTTTTCGTTAATCCACCGCGAAGTACGTTATCCGAATTTGACATCAACTCAAGTGCCGTGCCCTCAAGATAGGTGTGCGGCATTCCAGCGTTGAGAAACAAAGCCTCCCCCGGGGATAGGACATACGAATTGAGGTAGAGCGGAGCGAGAATTCCTATATCGTCGGGATAGTGCGCGGAAAGGTACGACACGGACGAATATGGGCTCATATCAGCCGTTTTCGAGATCGCGAGAGCGCTCGCATTGTGCGCGATTGCTTTTTTATCCTCATCCGACAGGGAAAGGAGTTTTTCAAGAAATCCCCGATAATCGTTTGTAGTTCGTAAGTACGACAGTGCCGGTAAAAATGCGTTACAGGTAAGCGCGGACAAGTAAGCAATGGACTGTGAAACCTCTCGAAAGCCGCAGAGACACGTGAATGGCGTCAAAGCCAGTATGAGCTCCGACTTAGGATTTTTGTCCCGATAGCTTCTTTCGGGTGAATCCACCGGAATGCCTGCGGCCGTCTCGCGGTCGAAACCCTCCTGGGCCTTTTCGCGATTTGGGTGAACTTGCAAGGAGAGCGGTTGCGCTGCGGAGAGTATTTTAAAGAGAAAGGGGAGGGTGCTTCCATATTGATCAACGAGCCTTTGTCCGAGCATTTCTTCGGGGTTTTGCTCGATTATCGTTGCAAGAGAGACTCTAGAGGATTCTGTCTCTCGAACTTGCTTTTCATTGTTATCGCGCTTTACATAGCACGGTCCGAGGGGGTGCGTACCCATCCAGAGTTCGGCAACGGGTTTGTCTTGAGGATACGCGTGTCCGGTAATCTTTGCGATCCCGTCCATCGATCCCCAAGAATACTGTTGAATAGGGCATGATAATTCGAGCGGAAGATGCATAGTTAGCTATAATACCTGATCAATGCGGGAAATCATACCAAGTGCCAGCCGCTCAACTTCTGCAAGGTCGCGTTGATCGGGAGATTCGCGCCGCTGTGCCTTTTCCTTGGATGATTCATCTGCGAGTAGAATACCCGCGAGGATGGCGATTTTAAGCGGATCCTTTACGGACGCCGCTTTCTCGATATGAGCTACCGTTGATCGGTATTTTGCGTATACATTAGCGAGATATTCGGGGGATTCGTCGGCTTGTATCGCGAACGATGTGCCAAGTAGGTCTATTTGCAGGCTGCCTTTGGCCATCTGCGGAGTGCCTGTCAGAAAATATCCATCTGGCCATCACTTGGAGCGACGGTCGTACGTTCTTGCGGAGACTCCTGAAATTCGGGCATGATGTCTATGTCAATCTCGGGTGAAGATACTTCATTCGAAGCAGTTGATTGATCGGAAATAGTGCGTTCTGTATCTTGTTTCGGAGTGGATGCTTGTGCGTCGGTCTGAAACATGGAATCCTCAAACGCGCTCAAGCGATCGAGCGCGTTGAGAATTCCCTCCTCGATTCTGCCTTGGTCATCCTTGAAACTCTGTACGAGGCTCTCAAGCTCGGAGACATGCGCCTGAAGGGCCGAGAGCTGCGTTTTCAACCGGGCGTTTTCGCCATCGAGAGACTGAATCTTCCCGATGGCTTTTTCTACGCGGTTTTCAAGGAGCCTGACTTGATCGAGATTCAGCACATCACGCTCCGAGGGCGCTTTTGGCGGTGGAAATAACGGCCTTAAACGCGGCCGGATCCTCGATCGCCATATTGGAAAGCGCCTTGCGGTTAATGATGACACCGGCCTTGGTGAGTCCTTCGATAAAGCGCGAGTACGAAATGCCTTCCGAACGGACTGCCGCGTTGATACGGGAAATCCATAGGGTGCGCATGTCGCCCTTGCGATCGCGCCGGGAAACGTACCCGTGAACGAGTGCCTTGACGACCGCGTCTTTCGCGGCCTTAAAACTCGTTCCGCGCCGTCCGCGGAAACCTTTCGCCAGCTTCAGGATCTTTTTACGGTGATCCTTTCGTTTGCTACCGTCTATTGCTCTTGGCATCTTGATTCTCCTGGATTAAAAAAATTAGCCGTACGGCAAGAGTTGCTTGCGGATCTTTGCCGAATCGGCTTCCGCGAGGATTCCGCCATGGCGAAGATTTCTTTTCCGCTTCGCGCTCTTCTTCGTCAGAATATGGCGAAGATTCATTTTCTTGTACTTTACCTTACCGGTTGCGGTGAAGGAAAAGCGCTTGCAAGCGCACCGTTTGCTTTTCATCTTGGGCATAGCCACTACCTCGTCATTTTTTTGCTTTGGGGGCGAGCGTCATCGACATGAAACGGCCTTCCATCATAGGCTGCTTCTCGACGACGTAATCGTCACCAAGCTTGCTTAAAACGTCTTTCAGAACAACAAGTCCGAGTTCGGTGTGCGCGAGCTCGCGACCCCGAAAACGAATTGTAACCTTTACTTTGTCTCCACCTTCGAGAAATTCCCGAACATGCTTTGACTTGAAATCGAGATCGTGGTCGTCGATTTTGGGCTGCATGCGGATTTCCTTGAGTTCCTGCAGTTTCTGTTTCTTTTTAGACTCACGGAGCTTTTTCTCCATTTCGAAACGGTACTTGCCATAATCAAGGATCTTGCAAGCGGGCGGATTTGCCTGCGGTGCAACTTCGACCAGGTCAAGGTCCTGTTCGCGGGCCATTTTCAGCGCCTCGAGGGTAGGGACTATACCCTTTTGTTCGCCGTTTTCATCGATCAGTCTGACCTCTCGCACGCGGATTTGTTCATTAATCCGCAAACCTTTATTGTCCGCCAACGATCCCCCTTATATGCAGGTGTCTGCACGTCGTTCTCACGTTAAGTTACAGCTGAAACTATAGCAAAGATGACGGTTTTCTGTCAAGGATGGGAATACGGTTGCAAATCCTGGATTTGGCATGGTAGTATCGGCTTATGTCGATCCTTTTATTCCTGCTGGTTCCCGCCGTTTTCGTGTATTATTCGGCGGGTAACCGTTTTTCAGGGCTTCCCACTTACCGGTTAGCGTGGCTTTCCGGCGTCGCGTGCGGCGTTATTTTGACCGCTTTCGCCTTTTTCACTGAAGGTATCCTAAAGACTCGTTCCGCGTCATACATCATCCAGTATCTTTCATTTTTCGCTTCATGCACGTTTATTCCCTTTGGGCTCGGCCCGCTTATTCTGTTCGCTTTTTTTGACTCACCGCTCCGTGACCGAATCGAACGTCTCGTTCCGCAGTTATTTGGCATATTAACGGTGTATTTTCCGTATTTGTATCTGTCTCGTTGCGCCGCTCCTGACCTGTGGTCTGCCGTACTGCATCCCGCGCTGACCGTTTCCGCAGTTTTTCTCGTTGACTATTTCATTCGTCGCTATCTTTCTCGCATTCGCCTTTCCCCGAGTTATGAGGGCTTTATCGTCGCAATGCTTCCCTCTATCGGATTCTTACTCGCTATCGATCTAACGCGCGTCTTATGGTATTTCGGCATATCGTTCTGGATATACGGCATATTGGGAATCGTGTTGCTGTTTCTTTCGCTCCTAACGAGGTTGGCGAAATATTGTCGGTAATGTCCAAATAAACCATTTATTGTGTCTCTTTATCGCGCACCGTGATTCTGGGTACTAACGCGAGGGGGTTTTTGTGTTTCAAGAGGTACTTTCTTTTTTTACCGCCGGGCTGCTTACCCTGGGATGGCAGGAGTTCGTCATGTATGGCATCGGTATTCTTCTGATCTGGCTTGCCATATCCAAGGATTATGAGCCAATGCTTCTCTTGCCCATCGGTTTCGGGGCAATTCTTATAAATCTACCGCTCTCTGCCGTGTGGGAGATGTATGGGGAGCCGGGAATTTTACAAACCCTGTTTACTGCAGGTGTCATCTCCGAGGTTTTTCCCTTGCTCATATTCATCGGCGTTGGCGCCATGATTGATTTTACGCCGCTCTTTCAACGCCCCTGGCTGATGCTCTTTGGAGCCGCGGCGCATGCAGGCATATTTCTCACCGTCATTCTCGCAATGGTATTCGGGTATGATCTCAAAGAAGCCGCCTGTATCGGCGTGATCGGAGCGGCGGACGGTCCGACCACGATTATCGTGACCAAGCAATTCGCCAAGGACCTTATGGGTCCGATTATGGTTGTCGCGTATTCGTACATGGCTCTCGTGCCGATCATCCAACCCCCGGTAGTCCGCGCGCTCACGACGAAGAAGGAGCGGCTCATTCGCATGACCGCGGTCGACCATCCCATCCCCCGAGTCGTTACCGTTAGCTTTCCGATTATCGTAACCGTCATTTCATGCATACTCGTTCCTATGGGCGCGCCGTTAATCGGGTTTTTGATGTTCGGAAACCTCGTTCGGGAGTGCGGCGTCCTCGCGAAGCTTTCCTCCACGGCGCAAAACGAGCTTGCGAATATCGTTACCCTGCTTCTCGGCATTAGCGTCGCCGCGTCAATGCGGGCGGAATCCTTTCTGAGGCCACAGACCCTTGGAATTATGGCGCTCGGACTTTTCGCTTTCATTCTGAATACCGCAGGCGGAGTGCTTTTCGCCAAGTTTATCAATCTTTTTCTTCCAAAGGCAAAAAAAATCAATCCCATGATCGGCGCGTGCGGAATTTCCGCCTTTCCGATGTCGAGCCGGGTTATACAGAAAATGGCGATGAAAGACGACCCTCAGAACATCATACTGATGCATGCCGTAAGCGCGAACGTGTCGGGACAACTCGGTTCTGTCATTGCCGGTGGCCTGCTTCTCGCGCTTGTCCCGCTTCTTGCGGGATATTAAGGAGGATTTATTATGGTTGATGTCAGTAAGGGCGTGACCCTGATGATAGCGGGAATGACCGTTCTCTTCGCTTTTATGGCAATAATGATCGTGATTCTTCATTTTTTTCAGAAGATCGCGACACGTTTTGAAAAGAAGGATTAGGGTAGCGCGCGCAAGGTATAACGCGTATCGAAGAGGTTTAGGTAAAAAAAAGCTGTCCTGCTTTCGCGGGACAGCTTTTTTGTCGTTTTGCGCTTAATCCCGTGTGGGGTTACACGCGGTTCGCGCTGCCGAGTACGTTGATATTCTTGTGCATGTAGAGCTTCTTGAGCTCGTCGCGGGCCGGTCCGAGGTACTTGCGGGGATCGAATTCGTCCGGCTTCTCGAAGAGGACCTTGCGAATCGCGGCGGTCATCGCGAGCCGTCCGTCCGAGTCGATGTTGATCTTGCACACGGCGCTCTTTGCGGCCTGGCGAAGCTGTTCTTCGGGGATACCGACCGAGTCGGAGAGCTTTCCGCCGAACTTCTCGATTTCCTTGACGTACTCAACGGGTACCGACGAGGAGCCGTGAAGAACGATGGGGAAGCCGGGGAGTTTCTTCTCGATTTCGGCAAGGATATCGAAGGCGAGGGGGGGAGGGATCAAAACGCCGTCAGCATTTTTGGTGCACTGCGCGGGCTTGAACTTCTGCCGTCCATGGCTCGTTCCGATGGAGATCGCGAGGGAATCGACGCCGGTCTTTTTGACGAAATCCTGAACTTCTTCGGGCTTGGTGTAGTGGCTTTCCTCGGCGGAAACGTCGTCTTCGACGCCGGCGAGAACTCCGAGTTCGCCTTCGACGGTTACGTCGTGTTTATGGGCATAGTCGCAGACCTTTTTGGTCAGGGCGACGTTTTCGTCATACGAGAGATGCGAGCCGTCGATCATGACGGACGAGAAACCGCTTTCGATGCAGTCGACGCAAAGCTCGAAGCTGTCGCCGTGATCAAGGTGCAGGACGATCGGAATATCGCAGCCGAGCTCGTGGGCGTACTCAACGGCGCCACGGGCCATGTTCCGGAGAAGGTTTTTATTGGCATATTTTCGCGCGCCCGAGGAAACCTGGAGTATTACCGGGGATTTGGTTTCGACGCACGCTTGGACGATAGCCTGCATCTGTTCCATGTTATTAAAATTATACGCCGGGATCGCATATCCGCCCTTTACGGCCTTTGCGAACATGTCTTTCGTGTTAACGAGACCGAGATCTTTATAGCTGGTCATCTGACACTCCTATCGATAAAAAGATACGTTAATTCTAAGGAATAGCCCTTGTTTGGTCAATACGAGCAAATAAACGGTTTGACAAAGAGAAACCTTCGCCATATAATACTACTTGACTGTATTCATACCGATGATATAGTAGTTTAAAAGGAGTATAGGGATGAAACAAGGCGGTTTGATCTTCGCGTGCCTTGTCCTCTTGTTCTCGCTGTTTTTGGCGCCATTGGCTGCCCAAAGCAAAGCGGTGAACTACGAGACCTACATCGTGGACAACTTCGACAATCCCGATGGGCCCGATTGGACATGGTTTGCTGCTGGAAGCAAGTTTGCAACGAAAGGCTATCCCGTACTGAAGTACTTTGATGGTATGCCTAACGCGATACGTGTCATGCAACAAAAAGAGGACGGCGCGTACAAGTTTATGGGCCTTGAGGCTAAGTTCGACCGAAAGGGAGACAATTGGGTCGATATTGTGCCCATGAAGCCTGGATCTCAGGATCCTAAAGACAGGTTTGAAATCCCCTTTAAGGGACGCATTGCGCGGCTTGACATGTGGGTCTGGGGAGCGAATTACGCGTATGACCTCGAGATACTCGTTCGCGATAGCACCGGTCGGGTTCATACCATTCCCGTCGGCCTCGTGAATCATGAAGGATGGAAAAACCTTTCCGTCAATATTCCGGGTAACATTCAGCAAGCGTCTCTTTATCTGAACGGGGTTCAGCAGATGTCGTTCGTTGCTTTTCGCGTAAGAAGCCGACCGACCGAGCGGGTTGACAGCTTCTATATCTTCTTTGATCAGTTTAAGGCGCTTACCGATACATTCCTGCCTTCCTACGATGGGTATGAACTCGCTGGCGTTAAGTTTGCGGAAGGCGATACGCAAAATCAAGGAGCCGGTAAATGAAAAAGGTTCTCTATGTACTGCTGTTATGCCTTCTTTCACTGGCCGTGTACGCCCAGGATTCGACCGCTCCGGCGGCCACGACTTCTGCTGATTTGAATCTGGATGAAGCCGATCCCACCAAGATCGGCGCGGATTCTGCAGAGCAGAAGCTTAAGGAAATTTCCGTCGAAAAGTTCGAAAGCGAAGGTACGTGGACCGTTAATATGTCCGCCGATGAAGGCGTTATCAAGGGTCGTCTTTTCAAGGGTGCTCCCGCCGGGAAGAAACCGATTCCCGAAGAGGAAGCTCTGAAGCTTACGGACGAGATGGTCTATGGCGTTCGCGTGGATTTTTTCCGCCGAGGCTATAATTCCTTTTCCGTTACCGCAGCCAAGCCTCTCCCGATCGAGGGTATTACCAAGACCGTCAGCGTGTGGGTCGTTGGGCGCAACTACGGACATGTGATCAATCTCATTCTTGAGGATTACTGGGGTCGTCAGTTTGAGCTCTACATCGGAAAGATGAATCATTCCGGCTGGAAGAAGATGACTGTTGCCATTCCGCCCGCTAATCCTGACGGAAAAAACGGTATTATTCAGAAGGATTATCACTTCGGAACGAATATGGGGCTTCGCCTCGTCGGGTTCCGTGTCGATTGTGATCCTATGGATGCCTATGGCACGTACTATATGTATCTTGATGACCTTCGTGCGGTATCCGATCTCTATGAGATGGAAGCCCGCGATCTCGACGATATGTTCGATAACTGGTAAGACATCGGGTATCATAAGGGGGGCCGCTCATGAGCGGCCCTTTTTTTTGTCCATGACGGGAGGAGTCGCATGAAGGCGAAAGCCGAATCTTCGATGGAGCCGGGGCTTCTGGACTATCTTCGCAATATTTACTTCTTCAATTCCATGCCCGAAGATGCCCTCGTAAAGATTCGCGATCTCTGCACCGAGCGGCGATTTGAAAAGGATGACATTCTTTTTTTCGAAGATATGCCCGGGGATAGCTTTTTTATCGTTAGCGAAGGGGAGCTTGAGGTTTGGAAGCGCTATGGTCAGTCGGATAGCGTCCTCTTGAGCGTCATTGGTCCGGGCCATGCCCTCGGTGAAATGGCCCTTATCGACGAGCGGCCGCGAAGCGCTACGGTCCGGGTTCGTTCTCCCGTTCGCGCATACGCCATTCAGGCAAGCGATTTCACGAGTTTGATGCTTACCGACGCCGCTATATGCGTGAGCCTGTTGCGGGCCGTTACCATGATGGTTCGTCGCTCCAATGACGCGCATATTCTGGATCTTGACCGACAGAATCGCGAGCTTTCTCGCGCGTATACGGAGTTACAGGCACTGCAAGACGAACTCGTCAGCCGCGAGCGCCTCTCGGTGATCGGAAAATTCTCGTCGCTTATTCTCCATGATATTCGAAATCCGCTCTCCGCGCTTAAGAGCAGAATTGAGCTTTTGCGCCAAAATTGGCAGGATCGCGCATATTTTGACGAATCCTTGACTAAAATTAATGCGGACATTTCGCGAATGGAAATGCTTGCCGCGGAATTTCTTGATTACGCGCGGGGTGATATACGCCTGAATATGTCAATCTCGTCGATAGACGATCTCTTAGGCCGTTTTAGCGAATCCATGTCACAGCGCCTTGAAAAGGCTGCCGTTGCCCTGACGCTGTGCAATGAAGTTTCCCGGCCGGTAATACTGGATACCGATAGGATTCTCCGCGTGTTGATTAATGCGGGTGAAAACGCTTGTAAGGCCATGCCTTCCGGCGGAAAGCTTACTATTACGGTTCGCGTCGAGGGTGAAAAGCTTATAATTGTCGTTCGCGATACGGGATGCGGAATGTCACCTGAGGTGCTTGCGCATATTTTTGAGCCGTTTTTTACCTGTTCCGCCGGCGGTACGGGGCTCGGGATGATAATAATAAAATCTATCGTAGACGCGCATCACGGAGAGGTAACGGTTGACTCCAAAGAGGGCGTCGGCACGGTTGTATCCATCTTTTTGCCCCTCGTGGCTTGAATCTTCTTTTTCCGGCATCCTTTTTTTTTCCGATATACGAAGGCCCTCCCGCGTTTTTCGACCATTTCGACTAATCCTGCCATACGCAGTACCCATGCCATCTTTCCTGCGTGTCGGCCAGCTCCGGCGTCGCGAAGGTCGGCAACCGTAAACGCTGACGGTACCGTAGGCGGGATGAGCGATAGAAAATCCGCAGGCGTGGTAAGGTCGAGAGCGTCATTGAGGCGGATGAGCTTTCGGTCCGATATTCGCACGCCCTTTCGCCTCCACGAGCCGGTTCCATCGGCGATACGAAGCTCAAGAATCTCCGCGAGCTGAACGGTAATCGTCAGGTTGGGATGCCCGATCAAGTGGGTAATTCCGGTTAATTCGCTAAAAATCTGAAAAGCATTCCCTTTTTTAGGGCTTTTTCTTCTGCTGACTAATTCCGACTCTTTCGAATATGTCTCTATGAGCGTGCTTGTGGCGACAGGATAGACGACTCGAACCTTATGTCCCTCGAGAAGTTTTTCCAGTTTGGCGCGAAGCTTGCTGATAGACGAGGTTTGAATTTCGGTAATTGATCCATCCTCGTGAAGAACGTCGCAAATCGAACCTTCAAGGGAAATCTCAGACTCACCCGCTTCCCCTCGATAGTACTCCTTAAGCTCTTCGTGAAGGAGACTTTCGTTCCAGGTGTTAATCATGTGAACTCCAAGAGCTCGGAAGCGCTCATTTGATCGAGGTAATGCAGTACTTGAGAAAGACCGCGCTCCTCGAGCGAGCGTACGCGCGATACGCGATACGCGAGCATGCGATTGGTGGGAAGCGGAAGGGGGAGGGGCCAGCCGTTACAGTCTACGATGTCGCCGATCGCGAGGCGGTGCTGGATTTCCTGGCTTTCACCCTCAGGAAACACGATATGAAATTCCCATAGCGTCATGAAGCTACTATACCTGCGTAAAATCGGGCGTGTAAACAGAGTGATACGTTTTTTTCGGTATTTTCCCGAAAACTGTTGACAAGCGGAATTTTGGTGGTAAAATAGGATCTACGTGGTAAATAGTGGGAGAAAGTAGTAAAAAGTGGATGATCACCTGATGACCGGAGAGTATCGCAACACATTGGACGAAAAGGGACGAATCATGTTCCCGGTCCGGTTGCGTTCCGAGTTGACGGGCTCAACGCTTGTCCTGACGCGCGGAATAGACCGCTGTCTGTGGCTGTTTTCTCCCGAGCAGTGGAAGGTCCTTTCCGACAAGGTTATGGAATCCGCTTCGCTGTTTCAGTCGCAATCACGTTCGGTACTGCGCCGCCTTGTCGCGCCCGCCCAAGAGGTGGAAATCGACAAGGCCGGGCGGATATCGATACCGCAGAGCCTCCGTGAGTTTGCGGGCCTCGGTAGGGACTGCGTGTTTTTGGGAATTAACAAGTATTTCGAGTTGTGGGACTCGAGCGAGTACGAAAAATATTTGGGGGAGAGCGAGGCGGATTTTCGGGAGGCTACGGAAGGTCTCGGAAGTATTTGCCTCTAGCGCAATATGGAAATCGTTCATACGTCCGTATTACTGCAAGAATGTCTCTCTTTTCTCGCGCCAGATCGGCCTGATTCCCTCATGATAGACGGGACCCTTGGCGAAGGGGGGCATACCGAGGCGTTTTTAACCGCTTTTTCCGAGCTTCGCATCATCGGAATTGACGCCGATGTTCGAATACAGGCGCGAGCCCGCGAGCGGCTTGCTCCGTTTGGCGACCGGATTTGCTTTTATCCCGGCTGGTCCGACGATTTCTTTCGTGAATATCCCACCGACGAAAAACGCCCTGACCGCATCCTCATCGATTTGGGAATATCCCTCTTTCATTACGAAAAATCCGGACGGGGTTTCAGCTTCCGTTCCGATGAACCTCTTGATATGCGCCTTGACCCCCAGACGGAGCGGAGCGCGGCGGATATCGTCAATTCTCTCGGCGAAAATGATCTCGCGGACTTGATATTTCAGCTCGGGGAAGAACGGTATTCCCGCAGGATCGCGAAGGCGATCGTCGAGGCTCGGCGTACTTCCCGTTTCACGACGTCGAAGGCGCTCGCGGAGGCGATTTATCACGCGGTGCCCGCGGACTATCGTCATGGGCGAATTCATCCGGCGACCCGTACATTTCAGGCGTTGCGCATCGCGGTTAACCATGAGCTCGATCGACTTCCTGAACTGTTGGATCTTGCCCTAACAACGCTCGCGCCCGAGGGGAAATTCGGCGTAATTACCTTTCATTCGCTTGAAGACCGTATTGTAAAGAATTTTTTCAGGGATGCGAGCAAGTCCTGTATTTGCCCGCCTGAAGTGCCGATATGTAAATGCAGGGGTCGGCCGTTAGTGGAAGTACTGACGAAAAAAGCGGTTTCCCCCACCGAAGAAGAAATTCATCGTAATTCCCCTTCGCGCAGCGCGCGCCTGAGGGTAGTGCGCAAAATCGCGTATGGAGACGAGTGCTTATGATAAAAAGTGTCGCGACGGTGTTGCTTGCAATGGGTATTCCCTTGATGTTACTCGCTACGGTTTGGCAAACGAGCCGTTACTCAAGCATTGACGGGGAAATTTCCCGGATGGAACACGCCCAATACGAAATGATCGAAGCTAACGTCCGACTTATCGCGGGAATCACGGTACTTTCGACGCCCGAACGGATCGAGCGCGTGGCGACAAACGACCTTTCTATGAGAAAGGCGCGCGCTGAAGAGATACTGAGAATTGAGTTGGCGAAGGGGGACCTCGGTGGCTGAGAGTGATCTCCTCATGACGCTCGAGCAGACGCTCGAAGCCGTCAACGGAAGCTGCATCGCAGATTTCTCTCGAACCCCCGGGTTTTCTTCCGTCGCGACCGATTCAAGAAAGGTCGTTGAAGGTTCTTTGTTTGTTCCCCTTATCGGCGCTTTCCAGGATGGGCACGCGTATATCGCAAAGGCGCTCGAATCGGGCGCCACGATGGTTTTTGTCGACGCCGCGCATGCCGAAGGCTCAAGCGTCGTGTTTATGAGCCTCGCGCGCCAGTATAGGGCCGCTTTCGTGATGGTAGAAAATACGCTTCGAGCCTTGCAGGACGCGGCACGGGCCTATGTCGCGCGCTTTCCGAATTTATTGAGAATCGGCATCACGGGATCATCCGGCAAGACGACGACGAAAGAACTCGTCGCGAGCATTTTTTCCGTCGGTCATTCGGTCGTAATGAACGAGGGTAATCTCAATTCCGAGACGGGGTTACCTCTGTCGGTTTTCTCGATTCGTTCGCATCATGAAGTGGGCATTTTCGAGTTGGGAATGAATCGAACGGGCGAAATTTCCGAAATCGCGCGAGTCCTTCTTCCTTCGATCGCGCTTATCACGAACATCGGGACTGCCCACATCGGTATTCTCGGCAGCAAGGCCGCTATCGCTGAGGAAAAAAAGCAAATATTTTCCCGGTTTACCGACGAATGCGTCGGACTCGTTCCCGAAGCGGATGAATGGGCCGACTTTCTCTCAGACGTCGGGCGTGGCACAATACGGCGCTATGGTATCGAAACGATCGAGGGTTTTGAGGGCTTCGAGGACTTGGGACTCGACGGAAGCACTCTGCGGTATTGCGGCGAAGAAATCGCGTTTCATCTTCCCGGTTCCTATAATCGCGCAAACGCGATAGCCGCAATCGCCGTCGCGCAAGTTGCGGGTCTTCCCGCACGGGAGATTAAGGCGGGCATCGAGGCGGTACGCGCCCTTTTTGGAAGGACGGAAATACTGCGCGGGGACATTACCGTAATACGCGATTGCTATAACGCAAACCCGGACTCAATGGATAAAGCGATAGATTTTTGCGACGAGGTTCCTTGGTCGGGAAAGAAGTTATACGTCATCGGCTCTATGCTTGAGCTCGGAGCCGAATCGGATAAGGCCCATGAAACCGTGTGCCGACGACTCGCCAAGTCTAAGGCGAGTCGGATGTATCTCTTCGGCGACGAAATGCTGCGCGCCGGCCGGTTAGTGTTTGGCGACGATTCTCGAGTCTCGTATTCTGAATCGATGGAAGACCTAACGGTAAAGGTCGCTTCAGATGCGCGCAACGGAGACCTCGTATTCTTGAAAGGTTCGCGTGGCATGGCCCTTGAGCGCGTTTGCGCGGCTTTGACGCAAGGCTCAATCGGGGAGACCACGGTATGAACGCATTCGGCGGATTCACGGTAGAGCGCAACGACCGTCGGGAACGCATCGATCTGCCATTTCTTATTCTCGTCGTAGTTATGTGCGGGCTTGGTTTTGTCGCGCTCTATACCGGTTCCATGGCGTATGCCGCGCGGGCATTCAACGATCCTCTGTATTTCGTGAGGAGACAGGCGATAAATTTGGGAATCGGCCTCGTCGCGCTAATCGTATGCGCCTTCATACGCTTTGAATTCGTACGCTCTCAGCTTCCGAAGCTCGTTCTATTGACGCTGATTGTTTCCCTTTTGCCGTTTGTCCCAGGGATTGGAGTCACAAAAAACGGAGCGTCACGGTGGATCGCGCTCGGCTCCGCGACCTTTCAGCCATCCGAGTTAATTAAGCTGACAATCATTCTTTTCCTTGCGAATATCTTCGACAAAAAGCACGATCGCCTCGACGAGCCAGAAGTTTCGATATATCCCGCGGCCTTCATGACCTGTGTCATGATCGTCGTTATCGCGCTGCAGGACGATTTTTCCACGGCCCTTCTCGTTATCATGATCTCGCTTATGCTGTTCTTCGTCGCAGGAGTGGGAATCCTCTGGTTTATTAAGTTTTGCGCCCTAACGGTTCCGTTTGTTTTGCTTATGATATTGACCGTCGAGTACCGCTTGAAGCGCGTGCTCTCATTTCTTTTTCCCGAACTTGATCCCTTCGATTCCAGTTACCAGGTAAACGCTGCGCTTGCGGCGCTCTCGGAAGGCGAGTTTTGGGGACGTGGTTTAGGCAATGGCATTCGAAAAGTCTCGAGCATTCCCGAGGTACAGTCGGACTTTATCTTCGCCGTATGGGGAGAGGAGATGGGTTATTTCGGCGTACTCGTTTATTTTGCCCTATTAGTTATCCTCTCCGTTCGCGGGTATCTCATCGCATTGCGCTGCCGCGACCGTTTTCGGAGCTACGTTGCCTTTGGATGTGTGTCGGCAATAGTGCTCCAGTCGATCATGAATGTCGGCGTCGTGGCGCGCGTGTTTCCCGCAACGGGAATTCCGTTACCGTTTTTTTCTTCGGGAGGGTCTTCCATCCTGATTACCTTATGCCTTTGCGGATTTGTCGTGAATGTTTCTCGGTGGGGAGAGACGGGGGAGATTGAAAATGTCTGAAATGTATTATATCGATGAGGTTCCGGCATCCGAGGTCAGTGAATGGAAGCCCTTGCTGTTAAAAGTTCTCGTCGTCGCGCTTTCGCTTTTTCTTCTCGCGGAATTCGCCTTTTATCTACTTGTGGTTCCCGCGACCTCGTTCGTGCGCGTGACCGTGACGGGCGCCCCCTCCGTCGGGTACGACGAGCTTTGCGCGATGGCCGGAGTCACTGGGCATGAGAAATGGTTCTCATTCGATACTGCCGGAACCGCGGGTCGGCTCGCCATGAATCCTCTCTTCGAATCAGTGATGATCGAGAAGAAATTTCCCGATCGCGTCGTCATCTCAGTCGTCGAGAGAACGCCTGTCGCGGTTGCCCTCGGAACCGTCGGTAACCGCACGGTCCCGGTTCAGATAGACAAGAACGGCGTTGCCTTCAGGGTTGGCGAAATTCCCCACGGATCGAGCCTTCCGCTTATTACCGGCATTCAGTTCGAGAATATCGTTCCTGGTATGAAGCTTCATGCGAAGCTCAAGCCCTTACTTGCCGAGCTTGCCGACATGGAAGCGCGGAACTCCCCCCTGCTTTCGTCTGTTTCCGAGATTAAGATCGAGCAAAAAAACTACGGCGGGTTCGATCTTGTGGTCTTTCCCGTTCACACTCCCGTTCGCGTCAGGACCGATAAGGCGTTGAACGAAGACGCATTACAGTATATGATGCTGGTATTGGATGTTGTTGACGACCTTGCGCTGGATGTCGAGGAAATAGACATCCGCGCGGGAACCGTCGCGTATCGGGTAAGGGGGGATGTGCTTTGAGTGATGCCGTCGTTGGTCTCGATATAGGCACCAGCAGGATTAGAGCCGTAATCGGGGAGATTTCCGAGAACGGCGTGCTGCAGATCACCGGCGTGGGAACAAGCCCCTCAAATGGCCTCCGTAAGGGAGTCGTCGTCAACATAGAAAACACCGTCCGTGCCATCTCGCAGGCCGTAGAGGCCGCGGAAATGATGTCTGGCATCGAGGTCTCCCGATGCATGATAGGAATCGGCGGGACGCACATAGACGGCCTTAACTCGCGCGGCGTCGTCGCCGTGACCGGAAAGGGCCGCGATAATCGGGAAATTGGACAGGACGACATCCATCGCGTCATTGACGCCGCAAAAGCCGTCGTTATTCCCATGGATCGCCAGGTACTTCACGTAATTCCCCAGTCGTACATCGTCGACGAACAACGGGGCGTCAAGGATCCCCGCAACATGATCGGGGTTCGCCTCGAGTCCGAGGTACACATAATCACCGGTTCCGTCACCTCGGTTCAAAACATGATCAAATGCGTTAATCGATCCGCGTTAACCGTCGACGAATATATGCTTCATTCCCTCGCGTCGGTAAAGTCGGTCATGACCGAGGAAGAACGCGATCTCGGCTCGATTCTCATCGACCTTGGCGGCGGCACGACTGACGTCATCGTGATGGCCGACGGAGCGCCGCTCTTGACCGCGGTATTGCCCGTCGGCGGCATACAGGTAACGAACGACATTTCAATCGTTAAGGGTATCTCGGTAGAGACGGCCGAACGGATTAAGATCGATACCGGTTGCTGCTGGTTGCCGCTTATCGAGGAAAACGAGGAAGTAATCCTCCCGGGCGTGGGCGGCCGCCCTCCGGTCGTCATTCCCCGCTCTGAAATTTCAGAGATCATTCAGCCCCGCATGGCCGAGATTTTCTCGATGGCCAATGAGCGGGTACAATCAGTCAGAAAAACGCGACAGCTTTCAGGCAACGTCGTGATTACCGGCGGCGGGGCTTTGCTTCCCGGCGTCGTCGAGCTTGCGTCGGAAGTTTTCAACACGCAGGCGGTAAGAATCGGTATTCCTGGCAACTTCGGCGGATTAACCGGCGAGTATAGGAGTCCCGATTACGCGACCGTCTTGGGTCTTGTCCTGTCGGCTTGGGAGCATCGCAGCGCGGTACTGCCCGAACCAGGTTCGTCCGACTCGCTCTCGCGTCCGGTGATCGGGCGCATACGCGGGTGGTTAAAGGAATTTTTCTGATAGGCGCGATACCATATACAACGGCGGTACGTTTTTTCTGGGAGGGGAAAACTGATGAACTTTGAAGTAATGCATCAAAAAGAAATATGTCCTACGGTGATTAAGGTTGTCGGCACGGGCGGCGGCGGGTCTAATGCGGTAAATCGAATGATGGCCTGTGGCCTTCAAAATGTCGATTTTATCGTGGCGAATACCGATCAGCAGGCGCTCAATTACTCTAACGCCCCGATTAAGCTCGCAATTGGCTCCAAGCTGACGGGCGGTCTTGGCGCGGGCGGCAAACCCGAGATTGGCGAGAAAGCCGCTATTGAAGATACCGAAGCAATCGCAAACGCGATTCGCGGGGCCGACATGGTTTTCGTGACGGCGGGTATGGGAGGCGGCACCGGTACGGGAGCAGTTCCCGTAATCGCTCAGATTGCCCGCGAACAAGGCGCGCTTACCGTCGGAGTCGTGACGAAGCCCTTTGATTTCGAGGGAAAGGTAAAGCTGCGCCTTGCCGAGGAAGGAATCGAAAAGCTCCGCAAGTCCGTCGATACCCTTATCGTCATCCCGAATCAACACCTATTAAAACTCGTTGACCGTCGCACGCCGATAAAACAGGCGTTTATCATGGCCGATGACGTGTTGCGTCAGGCCGTGCAAGGCATATCCGACTTAATTACCATACCCGGCATAATCAATATTGATTTTGCGGACGTTAAAACGACGATGGAAGGCCAAGGCGATGCCATCATGGGAATCGGTACCGGCGAAGGCGACAACCGTGCCGTCGACGCCGCCACGAACGCCATCAATAACCCCCTTCTCGAGGATTCCCACATCGAAGGCGCGAATCACATACTCATTAACGTCACGGGGAGCGACGATTTAACGCTCATCGAGATCGAAGAGATCGTGAAGATCGTCACGGCTAACGCGGATCCCGACGCGCTCATTATCTACGGTACCGCGACGGATACCTCAATGGGCGATCGCATCAGCGTTACGGTTATCGCGACGGGATTCGTGTCGAGTAACTCCCAGATCACCATGGACCGCTCAACTATCAACCCGTTTTCCGCGGATCGGCAGCGCGTCGGCGATAACGGCGATTTCATGACTGGGTCCGAATGGAAGCAATTGAACGATCACGCACCAAAGGCCCCCGGAGGGCTTGGTACCCGCGGCGGCTCTCCGGCCATGTCGCCTGTCTCAGTACAGGTACCGTCAGCGCGCGACGATCTTGATACGCCGACCGTAGTCCGTTTACAGCAGCAAAAGGCCCAAAACTGAACGTGGAATACGGGAAGGCCTTCTACGCCTATCTCGTAACCGCGGAAGTGCGCGCGCGGTTAACGGCGGAAACCTACGCACGGACGGTCGCTTCGTTCGTCGCATGGCTTGATGGCCGCGGCCTGACGCCCGAAAATGCGGATTCGGACGACTGCGTTGACTACGTACTCGGACGGTTTGACGTCGGAATATCGGGAAAAACGCTTGCGCGGGAATCCGCCGCGCTTCGATCCTTTTTTCGGTTTCTCATTTTTGAGCGCGTACGAACGGATAACCCCGCCGATTCCCTCGAAAGCCCTAAGCGCGAGCGAACGCTGCCGCGCGTTCTCTCGCTATCCCAAATCGATCGCCTTCTCGCCGCTATCTCGCTCGACACCCCTGGAGGGTTGCGCGATCGAGCCTTGTTTGAGCTTGTGTATTCGTGCGGTTTACGGATAAGCGAGGCCGTCGCTCTGTCCCTTGATGATATCCACGCCCATGAGCGCATGGTGAAGGTTCACGGAAAGGGAAACAAGGAGAGGCTCGTTCCTTTTGGGGATGCGGCTCTTTCCTGGCTCCGAAAATATCTTGAGGAGGCTCGGCCCATGCTCCTCGGCGCAAAGACCTCGAAAGCCGTATTTCTAAATTGTCGCGGCGGACGGCTCTCCCGAAAAGGGATGTGGAAACGCTTCAATGAGCTCGTCATGGCCTCGGGGATTGAAGCGAAGGTACATACCCTTAGGCATTCGTTCGCGACGCATCTGTTATCCGGCGGTGCCGACCTTCGGTCCGTTCAGGAATTACTCGGACATTCCGATGTCTCTACGACGCAAGTGTATACGCACGTGGAGACGTCCGCGCTTCAGCTCTATCATGCAGATTGTTTCGATAACTTCGGGGCAGGGGACGAGATTTAGTCCATAGGTGCTACAGGGGGGAATACGTATCATGCATAAACACGTTATTTTAATTTGCCTATTGATATCGTTTACCGCGGCTTTGTTAGTCTCATGCGGTCCAAATACAAACTATATTCGACGGATGCAAGCGCTCGAGGAAGGCGTCGATAATCCCACGACCGTGCAGGAGCTTGAAGAAGCGATCAGTAAATATCAAAAACGGGTTGAAGACGTTCTTAACGCCGACATCAGGACGGGTATGTGGTACAAGATTCTCGCCATCCGCTACCTTGATAACGCAATGTACGAGAAAGCTCTTGAAAATTTTAGGATGGCAATCGAGTTTTACCCGACGAACCAAAACCTGTATTATTATGTCGGCGTGTGCGCGGGATATCTCGCGAAAGCATCGCTTGATTTCGAGGCCACCGGTAGCCGTGCCGAGCAGTCGCGTTACTATGCGTTGGCAGAATCCGCGTATCTCCGCGCGATAGAGCTTGAACCACGGTATGTTCGTGCCTTGTATGGGGTATCGGTTCTCTATGTCTTTGAGTTGGAAAAACCGGATGAGGCCATACGTCACTTGAGCGTGGTCCTTGAAATCGAGAAAAAGAATGTCGACGCGATGTTTATTCTCGCTCGTGCATATTTTATGACGGGTAACGCTGAAGATGCGGTATCGCTGTATGATGCTATCCTTGGTATTACAAAAGACGAGAAAAAGCTGCAATCTGCCCGTGAAAACAAGGCGTTTGTGCTAGAAAACGCGTATGGCAACGAATGAACTCTTGCTCGCACTCTCGAATATGGCGTTCCTTACGGGATACGAACGGGGGGTGCTTTTTGAAAAACTTGACAACCTTGAAGCGCTTACGGTACTTTCTATAGAAGACATTTCACTTTGCGTCCGAAGGGTTCTGAAAACGAGGCTGTGGCAACCGGCAACCGTGCGGGCAAGAATCGATAATCAGCTGGAGATTATGGAGCGATATCGAATCGGCATGGTGTCCGTGTTTTCTGCCGACTATCCGCCGCTGTTGCGGGAATTGCATGATCCGCCGTTTGCCGTGTTTTGGCGCGGTGAGCTTCCGGATCCCGAACGGCCGATGGTCGCAATGGTGGGCACGCGCTCGCCTTCGGGAAACGGAGCCATTGCGGCGGAGCGAATCGGACGTGAGTTCGGCGAGCGGGGAATACCCGTTGTTTCCGGTCTTGCGCGGGGAATCGACGCTTTTGCGCATCGAGGAAACGTCGACGCGGGCGCTCGATCTGTCGCGGTACTCGCGTGCGGCCTTGAGCGGTTGTACCCGAGATCCAATTGCGTGTTGGCCGGCCGGCTCATCGAAGCGGGCGGTTGCGTGTTAGGCGAGTATCCGCCTGGGGATGAGCCGCTTGCGTTTCGGTTTCCGCAGCGCAATAGGATAATTTCGGGGCTGTCGCGTTCCGTCGTAGTAGTCGAGGCTCCTGCTCGATCCGGCGCTCTTATCACGGCCGATTTTGCCCTTGAGCAAGGCCGCGATTTATTCGTCGTGGAAGCGACGAGCGGGTCGATTCGCGGTGAGGGGACTGACCGCCTCAGAGAGGACGGTGCCCTCGCGATACGAGGCGCTGATGATGTCGTTTCAGAATGGGGCATGCCTACATCACGCGTGGCCGCGATGGCGGATATGCAAGCGGAATTAGGTTTTTACCGGGAATAGACGACTTGATCCGACGGATTCGTCGGGTACGTTGAGGAGTACTCAGAATGGCTACCAAGACCGCTGCCGCGAAAAAAAAGGCGACTAAGCAAACGCTCGTAATCGTCGAGTCTCCCGCGAAAGCGAAGACTATCGAGAAATACCTAGGCAAGGGTTTCATCGTAAAGGCGTCAATGGGTCATCTCATCGACCTTCCAAAATCGCGAATGGCGATCAATGTCGAGGACAACTTCACCCCGGAATACATCACGGTGCGCGGGCGCGCTAAGCTTCTCAAGGAACTTCAGTCAGACGCGAAGAAATCCCGCGAAGTCCTGCTTGCGAGTGATAATGACCGCGAGGGAGAGGCAATAGCTTGGCATCTCCGAAATTCGATAAATTCCAAATGCGACGTTCCCATTCACCGAATCGTGTTCAACGAAATTACGCCCCAAGCCATCAAGGACGCGGTTCAGCACCCGATCGAAATCGACGATTCCAAGGTAAATGCGCAAAAGGCTCGCCGTGTACTCGATAGGCTCGTCGGATATAATCTTTCGCCGTTGCTGTGGAAAAAAGTGAAAAACGGCCTATCGGCGGGCCGCGTTCAGTCGGTTGCCCTTCGGCTTGTCTGCGAGCGGGAAGCCGAAGTCGAGTCGTTCATTCCCGAAGAGTACTGGACGCTCGAGGCCGATTTTAGGCGCGGCAAGGCGGAGTTTACCGCGCAACTCGTGCAGTATCGAGACGATAAGCCGACGCTTCACGATGAAACAAGCGTTAGAAAGATAATAGACGCGATTTCCTCGTCCGTTTGCGAGATCGCGGATATCAAGACTACCGAGAAAACGATACGCCCAAAAGCACCGTTTACGACTTCAAAACTTCAGCAAATGGCCGCGAATCGCCTTGGCTTTACCTCGAAAAAAACCATGCAGATCGCGCAGCAGCTCTATGAAGGCGTCGCCGTCGGCTCGACCCGCATCGGCTTAATTACCTATATGCGTACCGACTCGGTGCGCATATCGACGGTCGCGCTTGACGAGGTTCGCAAGTGGATTACCGAGAAATTTCCCGCTGAGCTTCCTCCCGAGCCGAATGAGTATTCCGTCGAGAAAAAAGCGCAGGACGCGCATGAGGCTATACGGCCGACGTACATCAGCTACACGCCCGAGTACCTAAAAGAGCATCTTACGAGAGATCAGCTCAGGCTCTATAGCATCATTTGGGAACGGTTCGTCTCGAGTCAAATGACGAACGCGCGGAGCAGGACATACAGCGTGGACATTCGCGCGGGCGAAGCGCTGTTTCGCGTATCGAGCACACGCGTATTCGAAAAGGGCTTTTATAAGGTCATCAAGACCCTCGCTTCCAAGGAAGAAAAAGAGCGGCCATTGCCCGAGTTGAAAATCGGCGAAAAAATCGAAGTGCGGGAGTTCCATCCCGAACAGCACTTTACGCAAGGTCCTGCCCGTTTTACGGACGCTTCAATCGTGAAGATGCTTGAGGAAAAGGGAATTGGGCGGCCCTCAACCTACGCGCCCATTATTTCCGTGCTGTTGGACCGTTACTATATCACCCGGTCGAATAAGCAGCTTGTCCCGACTCAGTTGGGCCGGATCATAAACGACATACTCGTAGCCTCTTTTCCCGCGGTAGTTGACGTGAATTTCACCGCTAACGTCGAAAGCGGACTCGATCGCGTCGAAGAGGGTTCGATGGAATGGCCGAGTATGATCGGCACGTTTTATACGCCCTTCAAAGCGCGCGTCGACGAGGTCATGGAAACCCTTGATAGCATGAAAGGCCGCCTCGATGAGACGACGGACCATGTGTGCGAACTGTGCGGCAAGCCGATGCTCAAGAAGTTAGGGCGTTTCGGGTTCTTTCTCGCGTGCTCGGGCTTTCCCGAGTGCAGGAATACCCGCTCGATTCCCCTCGCGAAATGCCCGCGGCCCGGTTGCGACGGAGAGATCGTCTCAAGACGGACGAAGGGCAGGGGAAAGGAATTTTACGGATGCACCAACTACCCCGAGTGCGATTTTATCTCTCACTTTAAGCCGATTAACGCAACGTGCCCGAAATGCGGTCAGTTTCTCGTGGAAAAATACGACAAGAAAAACGGCTCGTTTAAGTCATGCATCAATCCCGAGTGCGATTACCTTCATACGCAAGAAGACCAAGTGGCCGTCGCCGCGGAAGGTGATGCTGAAGGGGAAGAATGAACCGGGTATGCGAGGAGTATCTCGAGTATCTTTCCGGAGTGCGGGGACTTTCCCCGAGAACCGTCTCGAGTTACCGTCGCGACCTCGAACTTTTCTGCCGACATGCGTCGTCGTCTCCCCTCGAGGCAACGACGACGGATATACGTCTTTTCGTCGCGGATCTCATAACGAAAGGCTACGATCCCTCGAGCGCAAACCGGATACTGGCTGCAATCCGCGGATTTTTCCGCTACGCGATTCGATTCGGCGTCGCGCGCGATAATCCAGCCTCTTCTGTCCGCAACTTGAAACAAGCGCGAAAACTGCCGACGTTCCTCTTTCCCGAAGATGCCGAACGGTTATGCTCCGCCCCATCCCGCGCATGCGACGCGTGCGCGTCTTCGGCCGGCGTTTCTGATTCATCGGCCCTCGGTGGGCGCATTTCCGCCGGCATGCCGCAAAGTCAGGCTCCCCTGTGGCCTGAACGCGATACGGCATTGCTACTCACGCTATATTCTACGGGATGCCGCGTGTCGGAGATAGCTTCCTTGAAAATGCGCGACATCGACGAGGAAGGTTCTTCGGCTACCGTGCTCGGTAAGGGCGACAAGGAGCGGCGCGTGTTTTTCTCGAAGGCCGCCAAAGCGGCCCTTTCCGCGTGGATTTCCGCGCGTTCTCGGTGCCTCGCCGGAAAATCTGAGCGCGACCGCTCCGGCGGGCGACTTTTTATCTCGCGGCGCGGAAACGCGCTTTCGGTTCGCGGAATACAGTTTATCCTCTCGAGGTATTCAGGCGAGGCGGGAACGCCGGGACACCTTTCCCCGCATTCCCTCAGGCATTCGTTCGCGACGACCCTCGTTTCTCGCGGAGCGGATATACGGGTCGTTCAGGAGATGCTCGGGCACTCAAGCATATCGACGACGCAACGATATACGCACGTTACGACGGAACGGCTTACGCGACTGTATCATCAGTCGCATCCTCACGGATAGAAATCAACCGTGAGACTCGATGAGGCGACTTGTGGCATTAAGGAGCGTTACATGAAAAAGAAATTCGCGAAAATACGGAGTACGACCGTCATTGCCGTGAGGCGAAACGGAAAGGTCGCCATGGCAGGCGACGGGCAGGTTACCATGGGCGAGACGGTCATGAAGCCGAACGCTCGTAAGGTTCGAAAAATATACGACGGTAAAATCCTGACGGGATTTGCCGGAGCTACGGCGGACGCCTTTACCCTCCTTGAAAAGTTCGAAATGCGCGTCAAGGAGTTCGCCGGGGACATAACCCGCGCCGCGGTGGAACTCGCGAAAGAGTGGCGGACCGATAAGGCCCTGAGAAACTTGCAGGCTCTGTTGTTGGTGGCTGATTCGGAAAAGACCCTGTTGATATCAGGAACGGGCGACGTTATCGAGCCCGCCGACGACGCGCTTGCGATCGGTTCCGGCGGTAATTACGCGTATGCCGCGGCTCTGGCTCTCCTCGATTCGACGGGGCAGTCTGCCGCGGAAATAGCAAAGAAAAGCCTTGAGATCGCGGGAAAAATTTGCATATATACGAACGACAGCATCATGGTAGAGGAGCTTTGATCGCAGCATGAACCCCATCGAAGGACTTGAGTCCCTGACTCCCAAGGCAATCGTCGCGGAACTGGATAAGTACATCATCGGACAGCATAAGGCAAAACGGGCCGTGGCAATCGCATTACGGAACCGGACGAGAAGGCTGAAGCTTTCATCCGAGGTCCGAGACGAGATAGCGCCAAAAAATATTTTGATGATAGGGCCGACCGGCGTCGGAAAGACTGAAATTGCCCGCAGACTCGCGAAACTCAGCGGCGCGCCCTTTATTAAGGTCGAGGCAACGAAGTATACGGAAGTCGGATACGTTGGCCGCGACGTGGAGTCAATGATTCGGGATCTCATGGCCGTCGGCGTCTCCTTGGTCAAAACCGAGATGCAGGGCGTTCTTCGGGAAGAAGCGGAGCGGCGGGCCGAGGACGGGTTGCTTGATCTCCTGCTTCCCGGCACGAAAAAAAAGGCGGGAGCCGCAACCGAAGCGACGGCTCGCGATTTTCTGAAACCCGAGTCGCTTCAGCCGGAATCTTCATCTTCTGACGAACGCTTCGTTGAGGTGCGCGTATCGGAACCTTTGGAAGGAGATACCCGAGAAAAATTCCGGCTTATGCTCCGCGAGGGTAAGCTTGAAGAACGGATCGTCGAGGTTACGGTTCAGCGGTCCGGTATGCAGCCGTTTGAGGTGTTTGCCGGTTCCACGAATATCGAGGACCTCGAGATGAGCGTCGCGAATATTACCAACATGATAACCGGCGGGCGAAACAAGCGGAAATCCGTCACCGTGCGCGAGGCGCGCGAGATCCTCGTCGCGGAACAGCTCGATAAGCTCGTGGATCAGGAAAAGATAACCGAGGAAGCGCGCCGTCGCGTGCAGGAAATGGGCATTGTTTTCATCGACGAGATCGATAAAATCGCAAACAGAAGCGATCGCTCGGGAGGACAGGACGTTTCCCGCGAGGGCGTTCAGCGAGACATCCTACCGATCGTGGAAGGCTCAAACATCAACACGAAATTCGGGATCGTCGACACGACGCATATCCTATTCATAGCGGCGGGAGCGTTTACAATCTCCAAGCCGAGCGATCTCATTCCCGAGCTTCAGGGGCGCTTTCCGCTTCGCGTCGAACTTGAATCCCTCCATGCCGAGGACTTTAAGCGAATACTCCTAGAGCCAAAGAACGCGCTTACGCGGCAGTATGCCGAACTCCTTTCAACTGAAGGAGTTACCATCACCTTTGAGGACGCTGCCATAGACCGAATGAGCCTTCTTGCCGCGGAGGTAAACTCACGGATGGAAAATATCGGCGCGCGACGCCTTCATACGATCATGGAAACCCTACTTGAAGATATTTCTTTCAATGCGAACGAGCGTTCCGGCCAGTCGATCGCGATCACGACCGAATACGTTGACGAGCGCCTGAAGGATATCGTGCAGGATCAGGATCTTTCCCGATACATCCTGTAATACTTGAGAAAAGGGTTAATTCGCGCTGAGGATCGACCGAAAATAAGGTGGGGGGATACGCGAAATGAATAGTTTTGCAAAAACGACCGATTTGCTTCACCGCGCAATGGACGTCAGCTCGCTTCGGTACGGCGTTTCGGCCAATAACCTGTCCAATTCCGAGGTTCCGAATTTCAAGCGGACGAGCGTCAATTTCGAATCCGAATTGAAGCGCGCGCTTGATTCCGAAAGCGCCGCAAACGGTCAGTTTCAACTTGCGACCGCTTCCGATCGTCACATTTCCTCCGACGGGATTATCGACTATCGCTCCATAGAGCCGCGCCGCGTGCTCGATTACACCTCAACCGCCAAGGCCAATGGCAATAACGTCGACCCGGAACAAGAGGCGATGGAATTGCTTCGGATTCAACTTAATTATCAACTTATGACTCAGGTTCAGAGCTTTCAGTTTTCACAGGTCAATTCGGTCCTGAAATAGGCCGGGAGGAATAACGTATGGGACTTTTTACCAGCATTAATATCGCCGCGAGCGGAATGACCGCTGAGCGGCTCAGAACGGACGTAATATCCGATAATATAGCGAATGCTTCGACCACGCGCACGCAGGATGGCGGTGCCTTTCGAAGAAGCAGGGTGGTTCTCTCCCAGAAGGAGAACGGCATTGACTGGAGGAATCCCTTCCTGCCGGATCATCTCGATCGGGGACCCGGTAAGGGCGTAAAGGTGATGGGCGTTGAAAAGGATACTTCGGACATGAGGCTCGTGTATGATCCGACCCATCCGGACGCGATAAAAAGCGGCCCGAAAGAGGGCTACGTGGAGTATCCGAACGTTAATATCGTCACTGAAATGGTCGACCTCATATCCGCCTCGCGCTCCTATGAGGCGAATTCATCCGTCATTCAAGGCTCGAAAGAAATGTTTATGAGAGCCCTCGAGATAGGGAGATAAACCATGAGCATTACGCCGGTTCAGATAGACAATTTCAGGTCGAATATGGTTTCGGGGAAGAACCTCGTCGATCAGGCGGCACGGCCCGAAACGGCGAGCTTTGAGCAAACGCTTCTTGCGGCCTTCGATAAGATGAACGATAAGCAGCAAAAAACCACTGACCTCGCGCAACAAATGATCGTTGACCCGGATTCCGTGGACGTGCATGACGTAACTATCGCGATGGCCGAGGCGAATCTCTCGCTCAAGCTCGCTCAGTCCGTCATCGATCGGGTTATCAAAGGCTGGAACGAAATAACCACAAATCGTTGATTTTGTGCTATAATACCGTGCTATAATATGGTATTATAAGCAATTAAAACAAGACAGGTTCGTTCTGTAACGGGAGGGGAGCATGAACGAATGGCTGAAAAAGCTTATAGCTCAAGTCAGTTCATTATGGGGTAAGTGGACCCTGGTTCAGAAGCTTATTCTGGCCGGCGTTGTTGTCGCCGTTATCGCGGCAATTGCCATTCTCTTTTCGGTGTCTGCCGCCCCTTCGATGGTCCCGCTCATTGATTCCCCGATAGTCGATGAAGCCACCAGAGATAAAATCATTATCAGGTTGAACGAGGAAAATGTCCGAACGTCCGTGAGCGCCACGGGGATTATTTCCGTCGCCGATGAGGCTACCGCGAGACGCATGCGCGCAGTTCTTATTCGCGAGGATCTTATTCCGCAAGGGGTGGATCCTTGGGCGATTTTCGACGTTGAGCGCTGGACCATTACCGACTTTGAGCGAAACGTCAACAAGCGGCGAGCCATCATCGAGGAAGTCCGGCAGCATATCAAAGCCCTAGACGATATCGACGACGCGAGCGTCGTCGTGACGATGCCCGAGCAAACGCTCTTTACGGAAGACCAAAACGAGGTCACCGCGAGCGTCGTTCTCTATCCCAAACCGGGAAGCGATATAATCAACGACAGAAAAAAAGTAGAAGGAATTCAGAAGCTTCTCAAATTCGCCGTTGAGGGACTCAAAGACGCGAATATCACGATTGCCGACAGCTCCGGAAACGTGCTGAACGATTTCGAGGGCATGCGCGAATGGGATCGGCTGACGCGAATCGAGAAAGAACAAAAACTCATCGCGCAACTTGAGGCGCAGTATCGCGCCAAGATCCTCAACGCGCTCCAGCAGATTTACGGCATCGATCGCGTTCGCGACCTTAACTTGAAAATCGACATGGATATGTCCGATAAATCGGTGCAGACCAGGGATTATCTTCCGACGGTCATCCGCGCCGACAATCCAGAAACTCCGTACGACGACTCGGTCATCGTACCGTCAGTGACCCTTTCTTCCGAGACTTCAACGACAAGATGGCAGGGTTCGGGCTTTAATCCCGAGGGGCCCGCGGGCGTCGAAGGACAAACTGCGCCCGCCTATAAGGATATGTCGAACCTCTATGGCCTTTCGGAGCAGTCAATCGTAAAGAAAAACGAGCTCGTCGGCCAGCGGGACGTCTCCGAAACGGTTAGCCCGTCTATAGGGCGACGCACGGTTTCGGTGAATATCGACGGCATCTGGACGAAGAAACGCGACGAGAACGGAAACTTCATAATCAAGAACGGCGCGATCGAGCGTGAATACCTGCCAATAGCGAGCGAGGAACTGCAATCCGCCGCTAAGGCGGTCCAAGACGCGGTAGGGTATAACCGCGGGCGCGGGGACTCGGTAAGCGTACTTAACATTAAATTCGACCGAACGACCCAATTCGAAAAAGAAGATGCGGCCTATTTGCAGAAAATGCAAACCCAGCAGACGATATTGTATTCGCTCATAGCGCTTGCGGTTATTTTGGTCGCTTTCATCATCTATCGAATGATTACCCGAGAGCTCGAGCGCCGCAGACGCCTCAAGGAAGAAGAGCTTCTCAGAAAGCACCAGATGGAACGCGAAAAAACCCTCTGGGAAGCGGAGCAGGCAGGCATGGAGGTTTCCATGTCGGTCGAGGAGCGAAAGCGTCTCGAATTACAGGAAAACGCCATCAATATGGCCAAAGAACATCCCGAGGATGTCGCCCTATTGATCCGTACCTGGCTGATGGAGGAGTAACCGATGTCACCCGCAGCAAGCTCGCCGAAGGATAAAGCTTCCTCGTCTTCTTCAAAGAAGGCAAAGGATATAAAGTCTCTGACCGGTCGCCAAAAGGCCGCCATCTTTCTCGTCTCTCTCGGGTCAGAGATATCCGCCGAGATTTTTAAGCATCTCCGCGAGGACGAGATCGAGACATTGACATTCGAGATCGCGCGTCTGGAAACCGTCGAACCCGAGTTTAAGGATGCGATTCTTCAGGAATTCCAGGACCTCATGATGGCCCAGAATTTCATCACGACGGGTGGTATAGACTACGCGCGAGAGCTTCTGGAAAAATCAGTCGGTAGCCAAAAGGCGATCGATATTATCAATCGTTTGACGAGCTCGCTTCAGGTTCGGCCCTTCGACTTTATCCGACGTACCGATCCCGCGCACCTTTTGAACTTCATTCAGCAGGAGCATCCTCAGACGATCGCGCTTATTTTGGCGTATTTGGAGCCGGCGAAGGCCTCAATCATCCTGCAGAATTTACCTGACGAGATACAAAGCGAAGTAGCGCGACGAATAGCCACGATGGACAGAACCTCGCCTGATGTCCTTCGTGAGGTCGAACGGGTTCTTGAAAAGAAGCTTTCCACGCTTTCGAGCGAGGACTATACGGCCGCGGGCGGCGTCGAGAGCATCGTCGAGATTCTCAACCTCGTCGACCGATCATCCGAGAAGTCGAT
>CAYSEA010000023.1:0-36317 GCA_964429975.1 uncultured Treponema sp. | reverse complement strand
TCTTGGCGGCTGGCTTCTTCGCGACAGCCTTCTTGGCGGCTGGCTTCTTCGCGACGGCCTTCTTGGCGGCTGGCTTCTTCGCGACAGCCTTCTTAGCGGCTGGCTTCTTCGCGACGGCCTTCTTAGCGGCAGGCTTTTTCGCGACGGCTTTCTTCGCTGCCGGCTTCTTCGCTACCGCTTTCTTCGCGGCAGGTTTCTTCGCTACCGTTTTTTTCGCGGCCGCTTTTTTTGCGACGTCCTTCTTTGCGGCGGGCTTTTTAGCCGGGGCCTTTTTAGAGGGAGACTTCGTTGCGGAAGTGCTGGATACTGTTTTCATCTGTCATCTCCTATGGTGGATGATACTACGCGTAGTATAAGCCCGCTCGCGATACTGGTCAACTGTAAAAAAAAGTTGTACGCTTCGCGCGATTGAATCACTCAAGACGGAGCGTGCACGATGTTTGCAAAGCGTTTTTTTTCGCTCGATCCCTACGTCCCTGGCGAGCAACCGAAGGATCGACCCTACGTCAAACTCAACGCGAACGAAAATCCGTATCCGCCGTCGCCCAATGTGCGCGCGGCGATAGCGTCGTTCGACGCCGACGAGCTCCGGCTCTATCCCGACCCCGACGCGAACGGACTGCGCGACGCTATCGCCTGTATGCTCGGAGGCGGCGTGACGCGCGACATGCTCTTCGTCGGCAATGGATCGGACGAGATCCTCTCTTTCGTGTTCTTCGCGCTTTTCGATTCGTCTCGCCCGCTCCTTTTTCCCGAGCACACATATAGTTTTTACCCGGTATATGCCGGGTATTACGGCATTCCGGTACGCAAGGTACCGCTCGCCTCCGATTATTCGATAGACTTCGAGCCGTATCTCGAGGGCGAAAGCTGTGGGATCATCTTTCCGAATCCGAACGCGCCGACGGGCGTCTACGAGGAGCCTTCGAGCGTTCGCTCGCTCCTTTCGCGTTATCCGTCCGATCGCGCGGTGGTGGTCGACGAGGCTTATATCGATTTTGGCGGCGAATCGGCGATACCGTTGCTCCGCGAATTTCCCAATCTCGTCATCGTGCGCACGTTTTCGAAGAGTTTTTGTTTTGCGGGAGCCCGACTCGGCTACGTCATCGCGAATCCGCCGGTGATCAAGGCCCTGTTCACGACGAAAAATTCGTTTAATCACTTTCCCGTCGACGCGTTGACGCAAAAAATCGGGATTGCCTCCTGCCGTGACCCGGATTATTATAGGGGCATAAACGGGGAAATCGTCCGCACGCGCGACCGATTCGCCCGCGCTCTCGCCGAATCCGGTTGGCAGGTGCTTCCCTCGCGCGCGAATTTCGTGTTCGCGCGCTTCCCGGGCCGCTCGGGACGCGAGGTGTACGAACTGATAAAGAGCCGGGGGATTCTCGTCCGTCATTTCGACAAGGACGGCATTCGGGATTTCGTCCGGATATCAATCGGGACCGCGGAACAGATGGACGCGTTGCTCGCGGTCATGAAAGGAGACGTCACGAAATGAAAATTCTCGTTATTTCCGACGCGCACGGCGCATCAGAGATGATTGATCGAGTCGCGGAGAAGGTTCCATCGCCCGATTTTACGCTTTTCGGCGGCGATTTCGCCGCGCTCGGGCGACCTGAGACGGGGATGCCCGTGCTCGAGCGGCTGATGTTTCATTATGAGCGGCTTTTCGCCGTCATCGGCAACGCGGACGAGCCGGAATTTCGCGAGACGCTCGAGGAGTATGACGTCTGCGTCGAAGGGTCCCTGACGTGCGCCGACGGCTTCATGATCGCGGGATCGGGTGGCTCTTCCGTATATATGCGCGATACCCCGAATGAGCGAGAGGACGACGCTCTCGTCGCCGACCTGCAATTGGCGGCGGCCGCGAGTCCCGGTACCGGCGAGACGTGGGATAATCTCATCGTCATCGCGCACAATCCGCCCAAGGATACGAAGGGAGACCTCATTACCGCAGGTCTTCATGTCGGGTCCCCGCTCATTCGCGCCTTCGCGGAGGCGCATAAGCCCCTGCTGCTCGTTTCGGGACACATTCACGAGGCCTACGGCGTCGACTCGATCGGCCCGACGACCGTCGTGAATCCCGGCTCCGTCGCCGAGGGCCGCTATGCCATCGTCGAAATCGAGGGAGGGAAGGGGACCGCCTTCCGCGTCGTCTCCGTCTCGCTCGAAAAACTCTGACGACCGTCTTATCGCGTATTTCCGACCCCGGTATCAGCGTCCGTAGTTTCGCTCGATAGCCGAGATAAGTCCGAAGAGCGTCTCGTTTACCGGCACGGGGATGCCGTGCCTCGCGCCGAGTTCGCGGACCTTCCCGGCGAAAAGCTCAAGCTCGGTCTTGCGACAGGCCTCTACGTCCTGACACATCGAGGTTTTGCCCCCGTCGCCGAGCGTGTCGAGGGTGCGGTAGACGTTCGCCCGGTCATCCTCGGTGAGAACGATGCCTTCTTTCAGCGCGATCTCCGCGACTTCGCGCATCGCCGCGTCGACGACCGCCGCGGCCCCCTCGTCCCTCGTTCCCGTCTTGAGTATCCGATAGGGCTGTCTGAGAATGGCGGTAACCTGGTTGATCCCGACGTTCATCATGAACTTGTACCAGAGCCGGTTGAGCATGTTGTCGGGCACGGTGTACGCGACGCCCGCCCTGTCGAAAAACTCGGCGATATCCCGTACCCTGTCCGAGCGATTAGCGCCATTTTCGGCGTCGCCGAAGAATATCGTGCCGGTTTTCGAAAATTCGGTGACGTTCCCCGAATGCCAGGCGTCGGTTCCGACGATCATCGCGTACGGCGTTCGCCATGAGCCGAAGGCCGCGCCGAGCTCGTCCTCGCTCGAGATGCCGTTAAGCAGGGAAAGAATGAGCGTTTCGGCCCCGATATGCGTCCGTAAGTCATCGATCACGGCCGAAAGGTGGTGTCCCTTGCATGCGACGATGACGAGGTCGGCCTTTTCGTCCGACGAAGCGTCCATGAGGGGGAAGTCGACTCTCGATCCGTTGATGACGAAGCCATCCGCCCGATAGCGACTTAATCGCTCGCCACCGGCGAGCAGGGAAACGGCGCCCGGAAGCGCGTTGTGTATCGTCCATGCGACGCTTGAGCCGATTCCTCCCGCGCCCGCGATCAAAGCCGATTGAATCTTTCCCATGGTTTCCCCTCCTTAAGTAACCGACGCGCGCGCACTTGCCTTGCCCGCCTTGGTCGTAATAGTATTGGATTATGCCTGATATCGCAACGCTAATGCCTATCGTCGCCCTTTCGCTTCTGCCCCTTTCGCTCATCGTCGTTTGCGCGCAGGCCCGTCGCGCCCGCTCCTCGATGGGAACGCTTGTCGAGCCGTTTCCAATACGGCCATCCCTCCAATTCATCGGCATACTCGTGGCCGCGCCAGTCCTCATCGCGCTTAATCTCATACGCGATTTCGATCCCCTGACGGTGTTCGCGATTTCGGGCGTCGGCGTGCTCGGTTTTTTCATCGCGTGCCGCGAGATGGCCTTCGGAAGGGTTTCGGGCATATACGATAAAGGAATTATCTGGAATGGCTCGGCGATCGCCTTTGCCGACGTCGATTCCGCGGTCGCCGAAGACGCGTCCACCATATTGATAACCCTTCATGACCGCGCGCAGCGGCGTTTTTTTTCGAACGATTCAATCAGGATCGAGCGCGTGCTCGCGTTGTTGCGCGAAACGTGCCCGCCCTTGCAGTAAAGCCCGCCTTCGGCGTATTATGTCGTCATGAAAACAGTCGTCGTCGGTTCGGGCGGTCGCGAGCACGCCATCGCGTGGGCTCTTGCGAAATCTTCCCTCATATCCGAAGTTATCTGCATTCCCGGCAACGGCGGCACCGCCGTCGAGCCTAAATGCCGCAATATCGACATACCCGTCTCCGATTCCATCGCGATCGTGAACGCGTGCCGCGCCGAGCTTTCGCATGATGGAGAAAGCTTCGTCGTCATCGGCCCCGAGGACCCGCTCGCGGCCGGACTCTCCGACAGTCTCGCGGCGGCGGCCCTTCGCGTCGTCGGTCCGAGGAAAAAACCCGCCGCGCTCGAGGCGAGTAAGGACGCGGCAAAGCGATTCATGGCGAAGCACGGCGTCGCATGCGCGAAAAGCGAGACCTTTTCGAGCGCGAACGACGCGATCGCCGCGCTGAGGGGCGGCTCTGGGCCCATCGTGGTCAAGGCCGACGGGCTTGCGGCCGGAAAGGGCGTCGTCGTGGCGGCCAACCGGGAGGCGGCGGAGGCGGCCGTCCGCGATTTTATGATCGAGGGAACCCTCGGCGGTGCGGGCCATCAGGTCGTGCTCGAGGAGTATCTCGAGGGCGACGAGATTTCCATTCTCGCCGCGGTGAGCGTGACGCCCGAGATCGCCTCGGCGGGCCGCGCCACGATCGTTCCCTTCATGCCCGCGCGCGACCATAAGCGCCTGCGCGACGGCGCGACGGGCCCGAATACCGGCGGTATGGGCGCGATTGCCCCCGTTCCCGGCGTGGACGAGGCGACGCTTTCGCGCTTTCGCTCCGACATACTCGAGCCGACCCTTCGGGGACTCGTCGAGGAAGGGTACGACTATCGCGGCTTTATTTTCTTCGGCCTCATGCTGACGGCTTCCGGCCCGAAGCTTCTGGAATATAACGTGCGGCTCGGCGACCCCGAGACGCAAGTCGTGCTTCCGCTCATGGACTTCGATTTCGCGGGAATGTGCGAGGCGATCATGGACGGCTCGCTCGCGGATTTTCCCTTCGCCTGGAAAGGCGGGTTTTCCTGCGCCCCGGTCGCCGTTTCGGGCGGGTATCCCGGCGAGTATCGAAAGGGCATCCCGCTTTCGATCGATCAGGACCGCGTCAGGGAGGCGGGCGCGAAAGTGTTCGTCGCCGGAGCGAAGGTCGACCGCCGCGCGCCGAGAAACGGTACGAGTAGCACCGGTTTGGTGACGGCCGGCGGGCGCGTGCTTGCGGCCTCGGCTCAGGGAGATTCGCTCGACGAGGCGCGTGAGCGGGCGTATCGCGCCTTGGGCGCCTGTTCGTTCGACGGGATGTTTTATCGCCGCGATATCGGCCTGCCCGGCGCCGCGGCGTCGCCGGCCTTGTGATTTGACGGGTAAAGAAGGAGTTTCAATGCTGCTGGGACGACACGTAATCGAACCGGGAAGCCTGAGCGTCGAGGAGCTTGATCTGCTCTTCGATCTCGCGGAGTCCATCATACAGAGGCCTGATGACTATTTGGACGCGTGTCGGGGGAAAATCCTCGCCACGCTTTTTTTTGAGCCGAGCACGAGAACGCGGCTTTCCTTCGAGGCAGCCATGCAGCGGCTCGGGGGCTCGACCCTCGGGTTCGCCGAGCCGAACGCGAGTTCCGCCTCCAAGGGCGAGAGTCTCGCCGACACGATCAGGACCGTTTCGGCGTACGCCGACGTCATCGCGATGCGCAACCCCAAGGAGGGCGCGGCCTTGCTCGCCTCGCAGGTGAGCGACGTGCCCGTCATCAACGCGGGCGACGGCGGACACCACCACCCCACGCAGACGCTCACCGACCTCATGACGATCAGGTCGATCAAGGGAAAGACGGGCGGGCTCACGATCGGCCTTTGCGGGGACCTCAAGTTCGGCCGCACCGTGCACAGCCTCGCGAAGGCCATGGCCCGCTATCCGCGCAATCGCTTCATCCTCATAAGCCCGCCCGAACTCGAGATTCCCGACTACATCATCAGCCGCGTCTTCAAGCCGGCGGGATCGCAGTTCACCCAGGTGCGAAAGCTCGAGGACGCGATCGGCGATCTCGATATCCTCTATATGACGCGCGTTCAAAAAGAGCGATTCTTCAATGAGCAGGACTACGTCAGGCTCAAGGACAGCTACATCCTCGACGCGGCGAAAATGCGCCTCGCGCGCGAAGACCTTACCGTCCTCCATCCCCTTCCGCGCGTCAACGAGATCGCCACGGAAGTGGATACCGACCCGCGGGCCGCCTATTTCAAGCAGGTCAAGTTCGGGATGTACGTGCGCATGGCCCTTATCGCCCAATTGCTCGGGCGCGGCGGGAACGCGAAAAAAGGAGGCGGGAAATGAACATTCAGAAGATAAAAAACGGGCTGGTCATCGATCATATCCGCGCGGGCACGGGCCTGAGGATTTTCAACTGGCTCAAGCTTGACCGCGTTCCCTTCAGCGTCGCCCTCATCATGAACGTCGCGTCCAACCACATGGGCACGAAGGACATCATAAAAATCGATAATCTCATCGATATCGACTATTCCGTGCTCGGCTTTATCGACCCGAACATTACCGTGAACGTCGTCGAAGAAGAGCATGTGGGGCGCAAGATCACGCTGACTCTGCCCGAGCGCGTCGAGAACGTGATCAAGTGCAAGAACCCGCGCTGCATCACGAGCGCCGAAGCGGGAATCCCGCACGTGTTCCACCTCGTCGACCGTAAGCGCGCGGAATACGCGTGCGTGTACTGCGACGAGCTCTATCGCGCCGGGATCGGGGAGTTTTTGTGAGCGCGCGCGAAAAGACGAGCCTTCTCATCCATAACGCGCGGCTCGTCGACCGAGACATCGACTGTATCGGCTCCGTGCTCGTGCGCGACGGCAAGATAGCGGCCGTTTCGCTCGGGGAAGACGGCCTTTCCGCCCTCGGCGATTCCGATTTTGACGGACGCCCCGAGGTGCTTGACGCCTCGGGCGCCGTTCTCATGCCCGCCTTCGTGGACCTTCACGCTCATTTCCGCGATCCGGGGCATACGCATAAGGAAGACCTCGAGTCCGGTTCGCGCGCCGCCGTGGCGGGCGGCTATGCCACCGTCGTGCTCATGGCGAATACGAGCCCCGCGTGCTCCGACGCCGCCGCCGCGGCCGACGTACGAGCGCGCGCGGTCGCGATCGGGCTCGTCGACGCGTACCAGACGGTGAGCCTCACGCGCGATCTCGCGGGAGACACGCTCGTCGACTTTGCCGCGCTCGATCCCCGCGCCGTTCCGGTCGTTTCCGAGGATGGGCGCGAAGTCGCGTCCGCCGCCGTCATGCTCGAGGCGATGCGCGCGGCCGCTTCCGCGGGAGTCGTCGTTTCCTGCCATTGCGAGGACCCCGAGCTTGCCGTTCGCGCCCGCGCCCTGAGGCAGAAGGCGCTTTCGCTGAATCTCCGCGGAGAGGCCGCGCGGGACCTTCTCGCCGAGGCGAACGAGCTCCTTTCTCTCGCGGAGGACGCGATGACCTCCCGGAACCTGGAGATCGCCGCCCGCGCGCGGTGCCGCGTTCACGTCGCGCACGTGAGCACGGCCCGCTCTCTCGAGTTCGTGCGCGCGGCGAAACGGGACCGGCGCGGGACAGCGGGCCCCTGCCCGGTGAGTTGCGAAGTGACCCCGCACCACCTTGCCCTGACCGACGAGCTTCCCGCCATCGTGAATCCGCCCCTCCGGAGCGAGGCTGACCGCCGCGCGCTCATCGACGGGATACGGGACGGCACCGTCGACGCCATCGCGACCGATCACGCGCCCCACACGGCCGAGGACAAAGCCTCCGGGGCGCCCGGTTTTTCCGGCATTCAGTCCGCGTTTTCCGTGGTGAACACCGCACTCGTCCATGCGGGACATATCGGCTTGTCGCGCCTTTCCGAGCTCATGTCGGCTAATCCCGCCTTGATCCTTGACTTGAACCGCGGGCTCCTCCGGCCCGGGATGGACGCCGATCTTACGCTCATCGACCCTGACGGAGAAGTGCGGTACGGCAGCGAAATGGCTAATCCCTGGTTTTCGAAGGGGAGCAATTCGCCCTTTTTGCACACGCGCCTTTTCGGCATCATCCTTGCGACGTTCCGATCCGGCGCGGTGGTGTATCGTCGTCCGTGAAAAAAGGCACCTTTTTCACGGATCTCTGTTGACAGAAATGTACTAGTACAATTACACTTGTACTAGATGAGTAGTACAAGTAGCGCAACACAACTTGATATCACCCTCGAGACCGCAAGCGGCGTTCCCTTCTATAGACAGATCATCAGGGGAATAGAGCGCGCGATAGCGACGAACCGGATAGCGAGCGGGGAACGGCTTCCGACGATCCGCTCCCTCGCCATCGAACTTAAAATCAACCCGAATACGATAGCCAAGGCCTACGCCGAACTTGAGCTCACCGGCGTCGTCGAGACACAGGTGGGAAGCGGCACGTACGTGTCGATAAACCGCCCACGCATCGATGAAGGCGAACGGACAGACGCGATCGAGCGCGTCGTCGCCTGCGCGCTCAAGGATTTGGCGGCGCTCGGCGTAGCACACGCCGACGTTCCCGCACTGTTCGCGAACTATAAGGAGGATTGAGAATGTTTGATAAGCAAAACCGCGCGATCGACGAGTATGCTCTCGTGAAGAATGAAGGAGTCCGACGCTCCGGCCCGGAGCGTTTCGCGATTCGCTGTCTCATCGTGCTCGCGTTCGCGTTCGCGGGCGCGGTCGCCCGGTATCTCGCCGGCTATTCCGATCCCCTCCTCCTTGAGGCGATTACCTCGGGCGCGGATGGCCTTTTGTTCGTCATTGTGCCCGCGCTTGCGGGCGTACTTCTCGTCCTTTCCGTCAGAAAGATGGAGGAGTGGGAGCGCGCGATCGTGCTGAGGCTCGGGCGGTTTTATCGGGTTCGCGGGCCGGGGCTGTTCGCGATGGCTCCGATAGCGGACCGGATCGCGGCGATCGTGGATCTCCGCGTGCGCGTGAGCGACTTCACCGCCGAGACGACCCTGACGCGCGACTCGGTTACCGTGACCGTCGACGCGCTCTGCTTTTGGCTCGTGTGGGACGCGGAGAAGGCCATTTGCGAGGTGCAGGATTACGAGGCCGCGGTTATCCTCTCGGCGAAAACGGCGCTCAGAAGCGCGGTGAGCTCGCACGACCTGACGGCCTTCCTCGAGAACGGCGAAAAAATCGAGGAATGCATCCGCGCCGAGGTTGACCGAAAGACGACCGATTGGGGCATCACCGTTCAGCACATCGAGATTACCGACATACAGATTCCGGCGTCCCTGCAGTCCCCGCTCAGCCGGCTCGCGCAGGCCGAACGCGAGAAAAAGGGAAGAATCCTTCTCGCCGAGGCCGAGATCGACATTGCCAGGAAATTCGAGGAAGCCGCGAAGATTTACGACGCGAGCGGAACGGCGCTTAATCTCAAGCGTCTTTCGATCCTCAACGAAGGTCTCGACGCCGGCAACTCGATGATGATCGTGCCGAACTCGATCACCGAACGGCTCGAGGGAAGCGATCTCTTCGGCCTCCAGGCCCTCGGAAAGATGGCCCGCGACGAGCGCGACGGGCGAACCGCGCGCGACGGGCGAACCGCGCGCGATGCGAAGGTCGATCCCGCGAATACAGAGGAGGCCTCGAAATGAACGCGCCCGTCATCTCGACCGACTCGCTCGTCAAAACCTACGCGCTTAACGGCATCACCGTCGAGGCGCTTCGCGGCGTGAGCCTCTCGGTAGCGCACGGGGAGTTTACCGCCGTGGCGGGCCCTTCGGGAAGCGGGAAGTCGACGCTCCTTCATCTCGTCGGCTGTCTCGACGTGCCGACTTCGGGCACCGTCATCGTCGAAGGACGGGATACCGGCGCGTTGAAAAAGCGCGAGCTCGCCGCGCTCCGCCGGGAAACGATCGGCTTTATCTTCCAGGCGTATAACCTCATTCCGGTACTGACCGCCATCGAGAACGTGTCGTTTCCTCTTGTGCTTCTCGGGCATGACGCGCGCTCGGCCCGCGAGAAGTCCCGCGCGATGCTCGAGTCCGTCGGCCTTTCAGGCATGGACGACCGACGGCCCAAGGAGATGTCCGGCGGACAGCAGCAGCGCGTCGCCATCGCGCGCGCGCTCGTGAAGCATCCGTCGATAATTCTGGCCGACGAGCCGACGGCGAACCTCGACTCGAAAACCGCGCGCGAGATATTGGAGCTGATGGTCGAGCTCAACGCGCGGGAAGGGACGACCTTCGTGTTCTCGACCCACGACCGGCTCGTCATGGAATTCGCCCGCCGCCTCGTGACCCTTCGCGACGGGCTCGTGGAAAGCGAGGAAAAGCGATGACCCGCTCGGAGGCGATCGGTATCCTCGCGATGTCCCGGAGGAATCTGTCGCGGCATCGCGCGAAGACCGCGGTGACCATCATTGCCGTCGCGATCAGCGTCTCGATGTATATCTTCGTAGACGGCTGGATATACGGCATGAACCTCGATTCGAGGCGAAACATCGTCGCCTACGAGATGGGCGCGGCGAAGGTTCAGTCCGACGCGTATTACGCGAAGAAGGACGATCTTCCGACGTACGAGGCGTTTTCCGATTGGGAAGCGGGCGCCGAGCGGCTAAAGGCCGCCGGTTACTCCGTCGCGCCGAGATTCACGTTCGTCGGGACCGTTCATTCCGGCACGGGCTCGGCTCCCGTCGTCGTCAACGCCGTCGATCCCGACGCGGAGCGATCCTTGCTGCGATATCCCGAGTATGTCGAGGTCGGCCGGTTCCCGGCGGAAGGTACGATGGAGATGGCCGTCGGAGCGATGCTCGCCGAGCGGCTTCATGTCGGTATCCCGCAGCGTCCCTCGCTCGAGGAGTTTAAGAGCGAACTTCTTTTCGCCGCGCGCGATCCCGCCGAGGCGGCTTTTATCGAGTCGCTCTATGAACCCTATCGACCGGAATCCGCGAAGAAGCGTCCTTTCGAGTCCCGCGTCACGGCCGACTATGCCGAGGATCGTCTGAACTTGAAGGCGTCCGCCTCGAAAGACGAGCTTAATCGGCTGTGGGATATTCTTTCCGCTTCGGGCCGTACGGGCGTGCGCATATCCACGACGATCGACGTGAAGGCCCTTCCGACCCGCGTCAGCGCGGCGAAGGCGGACGAGGAATTGCTTCCGGCCTTGAGCGACGACGCCCGCGCGGCGTTCAGCGCGCTCTATCGGCTCGGCGACGCGGGAACCGACTATGAGCTCGACTCCGCGCGCGCCGATGACGCAGCTTTCGGCCGGGACGCGGACGTCGCCCTCGCGGCCTTGCTCTCGCTCGACTATGCGCCCGCCGTCAGGCACGTGAACCAGCTCATTGACGCGGTCGTCGTCGGGGTTATCAACTCGCCGAACCCGAAGAACAACGGCAACGTCGCCACGATGAGCCGCGTCGCGCTTTCAGGCGAGGCGGGGATGATGCTCGGCGGTCAGGTTACCGAGCTTCTCGTGCGGTCCGCGGGGGCCGACGACTCGACCCTTCCCGGGCCTCGCGAGACACCCGAGGCGATCGGCGCTGCCGCGGGTTCCGGCGCGTTTCCCGAAGGAGTGAGCGTTCGCGGCTGGGAGGCGTACTCGCAAGACTACTTTGCGGCTTCCGCGGGAGACCGAGTGAGCTCGCGCGTGATGATCGTCTTTCTCTTTGTCCTTTCCTTTTTGGGGATCGCGAACACGATGCTCATGGCCATTCTCGAGCGCACGCGCGAAATCGGCATGCTGCGCGCCCTTGGCATGGACGATTCGCGAATCCTTCTTTCATACGCCCTTGAGGCTTCGCTCGTCGGCTTTATCGGCGGCCTCGCGGGGGTCGCGATCGGGTGCGCCATAAACGTGCCGATGGTTCGTTACGGCATCGACTATTCGGCGATGACGAACGCGATGGGGGGCGATATCGGCTATCGCATCGCCGTGAGCTTCAAGTCGGCATGGAACGTTCCCGCGATCGTCGGAACCTTTGTCGCCGCGACCGTTCTTTCCGGGTGCGTGGCTATTCCCCCGGCAAGGCGCGCGCTCAGGATGCCGGTTACGGAAAGCCTGAGGTTCGAATGAGGAGGCCCCTATGATCGGCGAAAGAGACGGACGGAAAACGCGCGCGTCAATCGGGAGTCATTCGGCCCTCGTGACGGTCGCCTGGCGGAACGTCTGGAGAAACAAGCGGCGAACGGCTCTCTGCGTCGTCGCCATCGCCATCGCCGTATTCTTCAACGTATTCATGCAGTCGTGGATGGACGGAATGTACGACGGCATCGAGGAAGTCGTCAGGATTTACGAAACCGGGCACGCGCTCGCGACGTCGGAAAGGTTCGAGGACGAGCGGGAATACCTTCCCGCGCAGTATCCCCTCGCCGACGGCCGCGACTCATCCGAGCTCGTCGCCCTCGTCGAGTCCATTGACGGCGTGCGCGCCGCCGTCCCGAGAGTCTCCGCCTACGCAACGCTCTTTGACAGCGTTCTCAAGCACGCGCGGCTGTGGGGCGTCGACATCGACCGCGAGCGCGCCAGCAATAGGCTAAACCTGACGAAGCGAACCGACGGACTCCGCTCCGGCCGCTATCCCGAGCCGGGAAAAAACGAATGCGCGATCGGATACGCGATGGCGAAAAAAGGCGGGCTCTCGATCGGAGACTCCATACCGCTCAAGACGGTTTCGGCGCAGTTTTCGGACAAGTACTGGAACCCCGAGATTACCGGAATCTTCGAGTTTGACTATCGCCCGTTCGACGAGGACACCATCATCGTTCCCATCGACCGGCTGCAGCGCGTGCTCGGCCTCGGCAACTCGACGCAGCAGCTCGTCGTTTTCGCGCACGACGAGCGTGACTCGACCGCGATACGAAACGAGCTAAAAGGCCGTCTCGGCGACGGTACGACCGTGCGCGAATGGACCGACAACTACTGGGTCGCGATGATGCGCTCGATGACGGGGATGATGCTCGTCGTCTACGGGGTGTTTATCGTGGTCGCGAGCTTTCTTATCATCAACACCATGCTCATGGTCATTCACGAGCGGATTAAGGAAATCGGGATGATGGGCTCTCTCGGCATGTCGAGGCGCGAGATCGTCGAGACGTTTTTCCTCGAGGCTCTCTTCTTGAGTCTTCTCGGATCGGCCCTCGGCGCGCTAGTCGGAGGGGCGGCGAGCTTCGTCGGCTCTCTATTTCCGATCGACATGAATACGTTTACCGGCGGCGGCATGAAGGACCTTCCCGTCTCCGGAACGATCTTTCTCTCGTTTTCTCCCGCGAAGGTCGCCTTTGGCTTCGCGTTCGGCGTCGCCGTGTCGTCGCTTTGCACGATACTGCCCTCGCTAAAGAGCGCGTTTATCGAGCCCGTGGAAGCTCTCAGAAGATGACGTACGATAAGGAGCGCGCAATGAAAATGATGACGCGACTGGTCGCCGTAACGGCGGTATTTTTTCTGTGGGGCCTTTCCCCGTTCCCGCTCGCGTGCGCGGAAGCCGATCCGGTAGCCCTCCTCAAAGCGGTCGACGACAACGAGACCTTTGATACGATCTCGTATCGCGGCGAAATGATTATCGAGTATAAGGGAAAGCGGTTCGTCAAGACGATGGAAGTGAAAGGGCGTGAAAACCGCGACAGCTTCATCGAGTTTACGAACGCCGAGGACGGGGGAACGAAGTATCTCAAGAAAGACGGTCGGCTCTACGTGTACTCGCCCGACACCGAGCAGGTCATGCTGATCTCCGGGCACATGCTCAAGGAGTCGATGATGGGCTCCGATTTGAGCTATGAGGACACGATCGAGAACGATCGCCTGTCGAATCGATACGTTCCGACGCTCGCGGGCACCGAGACCTTCGGCGGAAAAGAAGTGTGGGTGCTCGATCTTGAGGCGAAAAAAAAGACGGAAAGCTACCCGCGTCAACGGCTCAGGATCGACCGCGAGACGGGAGACCTCGTGCACGTCGAATACTTCGCCCTCTCAGGCGCGCGACTCAAGGAATATACGCTTATAGCGTCGAGGCTAATCGGCTCGCGGCGCTTTCCCGTCGAAAGCGAGATGCGCGACCTTTTGCGCAAGGGAAGCCGAACCGTGTTTCGGATGACTGACGTCAAGATCGACGAGCCGATTTCCGATTCCGTATTTACGACGAGAAACCTCCGATGACAGTCCCTCCGGATTTACGCCATCGCTATCGCTATCGCTGTCGTCAGCGCCAGCTCCAACGCCAGCGCTTCCATCGCGCAGTGTCGACTTCGCCACTCGCGCTCGCGCTCGCTTGCTTGATAGCCATGACGCCCTGTCCCGCCCTCGCCGATGCCGCGCTTGGATCAAGCGGTCCCAAGTTCTCCGGGCTCGCCGAAACGACCGTTCGCGCGGATCTTTCGGCGGACCTGTCGCCTTCGGCCGACGTCGAACAGTTCGCGAACCTGAGATTCACTTCTCCCGTGGGAGACGCGGGCACCTTCAATGCCGCCGCGAATCTTTTCGCGGTCGCCGGAACGGAGCGCGCGCTAACGACGGACGCGGAGCTTGAGCGGCTCTACGTTGCCTTCAAGACCGAGCGATTCGACGTTGACGCGGGGCTCATGCGCATTCCCTTCGGGTACGGGCAGGCCTTTCGTCCAACCGATATCCTCAATGCGGCAAACCCCCTCTATCCGAACGCGCGCCTTTCGGGAGTGCTCGGGGGAATCGTCTCGTGGTATCTCGGCGAGGAAACGCGGATCGCCGCCTTCGCCTCGGATCGCGTCGCCGCAGACGCGTTCGATTCTTTCGATATCACCGATCCGCTTGCCGACCCGGGAAGCCGACCGCTCGGCGGTCTCATGTTCGAGACGCACTCCCCCCGGTATAGCGCGCAAGCCCTGCTCGCCGCGCGCGCGCCCGACTCTTCTGCGAGCTCGCCTGAGCTCCGAGCGGGGGTATCGCTCAAGATAGAGGCGCTCGTCGGCATCGTCGCGGACGCGCTCTTTTTCACCGACGGCTCCGGGTTTCCCGCAGCGCACGGCGCGCGCTCTTGGCTTAAGGCCGCGATCGGCGCGGATTATTCCTTTTTCGACGGCTCGCTCTACGTGCTCGCGCAATATTTCTATAATGGAGCGGGCGTCCTTTCCTCGAGCGATTCTCTTTCGGATCTCTACGGAACGGACGTTTGGGCCGACCTCCCGCCCGCCTCGCGCGTTCCCGCGGGCGGATTCTCGGACTATTATCGCAGGCAGTATCTTTACACGCGCGCTCTCTGGAAGTCTTCGGACTACACCCGCGTCGGCGTAAGCGCCCTCGTCTCGCTCGAGGACGGCTCCTTCGCCCCGATGATCGACTTCGAGCATGACCTGACGCGGGGCGTCACGCTTTCCGCCGAGGGACGAGCCTATCTCGACGCGCGGGACCTTGCCGGTCGATGGCCCGGCGAGCTCGGGAGCGCGAATGTCGGCATGAGGGGAAGCCTCTCGGGAAAGGCGACGCTGCGGTTCTAGTAACATCAGCTATTGGCGTCTCTGGAACAGGGCCGGCGCTTTATGGTATTATCGGGCCCATGAATGCCAAACCCCCTGCCATGGAGCGGCTTCGCGCCGCATGCGTCGAGAAAGGCCCGCTCTGCGTAGGTCTCGACACGGATCCCTCGTATCTCCCGCCGGAAGTTCTCAGGATGCATGACTCGCCCGCCGAGGCCGTTCTTGCGTATAACCGCGCGCTAATCGAGGCGACGTCCGCGCACGCCGCGTGCTTCAAGGTTCAGATCGCGTACTACGAGGCGATGGGTCGCGCCGGGCTCGCGGCTTACGCGGAAACCCTCGCCGCCGTGCGGGCCGCCGGCGTGCCGGTTATCGCGGACGTCAAGCGCGGGGATATCGCGGACACCGCAAAGGCCTACGCGCGCGCGCATTTCACGGGCGACTTCGAGGCCGATATCGTCACCTTAAACCCTTACATGGGCTTCGATACCCTTGAGCCCTTTCTTGAATACGTCGAGTCGGCGGGGAAGGGCGCCTTCGTACTCCTGAGAACCTCGAATCCCGGCATGAAGGACATCGAGTGGTTGGAACTGGCCGACGGTAATCAGCGCGGCGGCAAGCCGGGTGACGCGCCGTCGCGCGTGCTCGACCGCGTCGGCGACGGAATCGTCTCCCTGATGGAGCGCTTCGGTCCCGCGGGGGATGACTCGTGCGCGCCTTTCGGCGTCGTCGTCGGCTGTACCGAGGAAACCGACGCGCGCGCGATTCGCGATCGCTACCCCGGGCTTTTCTTTCTGATTCCCGGTTACGGCGCGCAGGGCGGGGCGGCCCGCATCGCGGCGACGCTTCTCGATCGCGCCGGCGGAACGGTTAACTCCTCGCGCGCGATTCTGACCGCGTGGAAAAAAGATCCCCTTCTCGATCTGCGCATGCGCTCAGGCGAGCTGACCCTCGCTGACATCGTTTCCGCCGCAGAGCGCGCAGCCTTCGCCGCGAAGGCCGATCTTCTCGGCGCGAAGCGCCTGCTTTCGAAGGACGCCTCGCGCGATGAGTGACGAGATGTGCGAACACGACGCCCGCCCGTCCTCCGTCGGCTCCTTCGCCGTGCTGTCGCGCGAGTCGGTCGCCGAGGGCGTCCATAGGCTCGTGCTGTCGCGCGGCGCCTCGGATTCACTCTCCTCGCTCGACGCGCCCGCTCCCGGTCAGTTTTACCTTCTGCGCGCGCGGCCGTCAGCCGTCCTTCTCGGTCGGCCCATCAGTGTATACACGTTCGACGAAACGTCAATCTCGTTTTTGATTCTGGAGCGCGGCGAGGGCTCGAGGGAACTGTGTTCCGCCCTTCCGGGAACGCTCGTCGACCTTCTCGGGCCGATCGGGAACCGCTTCCTGACCCCGCGCGAGCTTGTCCGCGGCGATCTTGTTCATCGCGACGAGCAAAATACCGCGTCGCTTCGCGTCGCCTGCCTTGGCGGCGGAATCGGCGTCGCGCCGGTCGCGGGCTTCGCCCTTTCCCTCGATCCGCGCTCATTCGATTTCTATGCCTCGTTTCGCTCGACGCCCTACGGCCTTGAGGGAATCGCGGAACGCGCGAATCGCCTTGTCGTCACGACCGAGGACGGATCTGCCGGCACGAAGGGAATGCTTCCGGCCGTGTTCGACGCCTCGAAGTACGACGTCGTCTACGCGTGCGGCCCGACGCCGATGCTCAAGTACGTGAAGGAAGCGACGGCGACCGTGCCGTATTCCTTTCTCAGCCTCGAGCAGCACATGGCCTGCGGCGCGGGAGCCTGCCTCGGGTGCACCGTGCGCACGACGCACGGAAACCGGCGTTGCTGCGTGGACGGTCCCGTCTTCGACGCGAAGGAGGTCCTGCTATGACAAACGACACCACGGGCCTTCCCGATATTTCAACGTCGATCGCAGGCGTGCGTTTCGCGAATCCCGTCATCGCGGCTTCGGGTACGTTCGGCTACGGTACCGAGTATTCCCGCGTCATCGACGTGGCCCTTCTCGGGGGCATCTGCTCGAAGGGCTTGACCCTCGAGCCGCGCGCGGGCAACGCGGGCACGCGCCTTGTCGAGACGCCGTCGGGCCTCATGAACTCCATCGGCCTCGAGAATCCCGGCATACCGCATTTTATCGAGCATGAACTCAAGGCCATGCTTTCGCTCGGGCCCACCGTCATCGCGAACCTTTCGGGCTCAACAGCGGAAAGCTACGCGGAGGGCGCGGCCCTTCTCGACGCAACGGACGTGCCGATGATCGAACTTAATATTTCGTGCCCGAACGTCAAGGCGGGAGGGATGGCTTGGGGACTCGACCCCCGGGCAGCCGCGACGGTCACGTCCGCGGTTCGCGCCCGGACGAAAAAGCCCCTTATCGTAAAGCTCTCGCCCAACGCCCCGAACGTCGTCGAGGTGGCAAAGGCCGCCGTCTTCTCGGGCGCGGACGCGCTCAGTCTTGTCAATACGTTTCAGGCTTTTTCCGTCGACGTGGAGCGCGGCGTCCCCGTTTTCGAGAACGTCACCGCGGGGCTCGCGGGTCCGGCGATCAGACCGCTAGCCCTGAGGCTCCTTCGCGACGTCGCGCTCGGCGTTCCGGAATGCGATCCTTCGCGCGACCCCGCTCGGGGCGGTCAGGGCTCGTTTATTCCCCTTATCGGGCTCGGAGGCATCGCGACCTGGCGCGACGCGGTCGAATTCATCATGACGGGAGCGAGCGCCGTACAGGTAGGAACGTCAACTTTCGCGGATCCGCGCGCCATGTCGAAAATCATCGAAGGGCTCGTGGCCTTCATGGCGAGAAAGGGATATCGCCGACTCGCCGACCTGCGGGGTATCGCGGTTTTTCACTGACGGGACGCGAACTCCGCGAAGGCCTCGTCGACCCGCTCGGTGATGCCGTAATGTGCGGTGAGGATCATCTTGATACCCCTGCGCGAGGTGAGTCTGAGAATCGACTCGCGGGCCTTAACTTCGTCCATTATGAACATCTTGTTGAAAACCTCGATCTTGTCGTCCTTGAGTGCGAAGGCGTCGCCCGTAAAAAGATAGACGCCGTCAAGCAGGTAGGACACCGCACCGGGCGTGTGTCCCGGCGTCTCGATAACCCGCACGGTCCTGCCGTCAATGGCGACCGAATCCCCGTCAGCCAGCCATTCGGGCGTTACGTCGAGCGAGTTTTTGAACGGACCCGCGCGACGGATTTCTCCGGTCGCGAGCGGTCGCTCGTTCGCTCCCATGTAAAAGGTCGCTTTCGGAAAGAGTTTTACGCCGGCTACGTGATCCGAATCCGAATGGGTCAGGAATACCGCGCGAACTTCCGAGGGGTCGAGGCCGATCGCCTTAAACTCGCGGCGTAGGTGGCCTGAGTCGGTTCCCGCGTCGAAGGCTATCCACCCGGAAGAAGTTTTTACGAGATAAACATTGACGATCTTGTTCCAGACGGCGAGGATTTCGTTATTGATGACCGACGTTTTGACGAGACGAAACTTGGAGTACTCGGCCTGGAATTTTCTGTCGATCACGACCGAGACGGTGGTAACGGCGGCGACGAGGACGACAATCACGAGAGCGAGGATTCGCAGGTTTCTTTTCATGGTAACTTCAGTATACTCCCTGTTCGACGTCTTTGAAAGACTGACGCTAATATGGTACATTAACTTTCGGAGGCAACGCGCAATGAAGAAATCCACCGTTTTTTGGTCTGACCTTCGCACTTCTCCCTCTCTGACGATTTTGCAAAAACTCGACAGACTCCTCAGGGAAGCGGGCATGAGCCTCCTCGATCTCAACGATAAATTCGCCGCGATGAAGATTCATCTCGGAGAGCCGGGAAATATGGCGACTATCCGCTCGCCCTACGTGGCCGTGGTATCGGCGTTGGTGCGCGAGCTCGGCGGAAAGCCCTTTCTCACCGACGCGAATACCCTCTATTCGGGCCGCCGCCACAACGCGTACGACCACTTGCGCGCGGGTTACTCGAACGGTTATTCGTACGACGCGACCGGATGCGACATCATCATCGCCGACGGCATCAAGGGAAACGACTTCGTCGAGATGCCCGTGACGGGCGGCGTTCACTGCGCCGTCGCGCGGATCGGTTGCGCCGTCGCCGAGGCGGACGCGGTGATTTCCCTCAACCATTTCAAGGGCCACGAGCTCACCGGTTTCGGGGGCGCGCTCAAGAACCTCGGCATGGGGGCGGCGAGCAGATCGGGCAAGAAATTTCTCCACGAGGTGTCGCACCCCGTCATTCACCGCGACGCCTGCGTCGGTTGCTCCGCGTGCGTCGATAACTGCGCCTCGAAGGCCATCGTCCTCGATTCCGAAGGAAAGGCGGTCATCGACCACGACCTCTGCGTCGGGTGCTGTCAGTGCGTGGCCGTGTGTCAGTACAGTGCCGCCCGCGCGAGCGAGGGAAACGCGAGCCGCGTCTGCAGCGAGCGGATATCCGAATACGTCGAGGCCATCCTCCACGGAAAGCCCCACTTCCACGTGAACTTCGTCATGAACGTGTCGCCAAACTGCGACTGTTGGGCCAATAACGACGCGCCGGTCGTCGCGGATATCGGTATTTTCGCCTCGGCCGATCCGGTCGCGCTCGATCAGGCGTGCGTGGACGCGGTGAACGCCGCCCCTCCCATCGGCGGGACCGCGCTTACCGACCGGGAGTATTCTGGTTCGGGCGAGAAATTCGGGCATATTCACCCGGACACCGATTGGTCCGCGGGCCTCGACCACGCCGCGCGCCTCGGGATCGGAACGCGCACCTATGAGCTCAAGAAGGTGTGACCCGTCAACTTTACAAACTATGTTTTAGTGTTATAATCGAAGACTATGATAACGCTTGTGTCTCCCTGTGCGGTCGGCGCCGAACCGGTCCTTGCTAACGAGCTTTCCCTGCTCGGGTTTACGCCAACTGAACGGGCCACGGGCCGCGTCGTCTATACCGCCGGGGTCGAGAACGTCGATCCTTCTTTGGGGCGCGCGGCTGACCTTGCCGCCGCCTATCGCGCAAACCTTCGCTTGCGCACCGCCGACCGCGTCTACCTCCGGGTCGTTTCCGGCGTCTGCGCGGATTTCGACGCCCTGTTCGAGGCGGTTCGCTCCTTTAATTGGAAGGATTGGTTTAAAAAGGACGTGCGCGTCGTCGTCGACAAGGTTCGGACGCACAAGAGCCGGCTGTCGTCGGAGCGCGCGGTGCAGGGCGTCGTCCACAAGGCGATTTACGCGTCGCTCGGTTCCGCCTGGCATATGGAAAACCTCCCGCAAACCGGCGAAACGGCGACCGTTCGCGTCTATCTCGAAAAAGACGTCCTGTCGGTGATGCTCGACCTTTCGGGCATGCCCCTCCATCGGCGGGGATACCGAACCGCGGGCGGCGAGGCCCCGATACGCGAAACCCTCGCGGCCGTTCTCCTGCAGCTCTGCCTCTGGAAACGGAAAACGCCCCTGCATGACCCCTTTTGCGGATCGGGGACCATCCCCATCGAGGCGACGCTCTTTGCCCATAATATCGCGCCCGGCCTCGGGCGTACCTTCGCGCTCGAAAGCCTCTCTCCCTATCTCGGGGACGCAGGCCGGCGCGTCATCGACGCGGAGCGGGCGAGCGCGGCCGGCGAGATACGCACCGATTGCCTCGTTCGCGTGACGGGAAGCGACATCGACCCCGCGATTCTCGTGTCGGCGCGCGGAAACGCGGAGCGGGCCTGTACCATCGCGGGTAAGGCGCTCTCGCTCGTCGGGCGCACCGAGTCGATCGCCCGTCCCGACTTCCTCGAAGCTTCGTTCGACACCCTTGAGGCCCCGTATCCCGAGGGACTGATCCTGGCGAACCCTCCGTACGGAGAGCGGCTCGGCGACGCCGATACCGCGAGCGAGCTCTATCGCTCGATGGCGAGCCTCGGCACGGCCTTCCCCGGTTGGGACATGGGCTTTATCACGAATCACGAGGGCTTCGAGCAGGCCTTTGGCTCGTTTGCCTCGCGCAAGAAAGACCTGAAAAGCGGCAATCTGGAAACTCGTTTCTATCATTATGGAAAGGGAGTAGCGCATGGCAATAGTCGTTGAGCACGAAAAACGCCGGTATGAAATCCTTGAGCGGGCGCTCGATATCTTCGTCGAAGAAGGCTACGAAGACGCCACCTTCCAGAAAATAGCCGATCGCTGCGGCATTACGCGCACGACGCTCTATCTCTATTTCAAGAACAAGCGGGAAATTTTCGTCTGGAGCATCAAGCAATTGACCGACGGCGTGGAGAAGTACCTGCGCGAGGTGATGGCGAACGTCGACCTCACCTACGCAGAGCGCCTTGAGCGCGTCATGTTTACGATAATTGACCGCTGTACCGAAAACCGGAAGCTTTTTAACGTCGTGCTGACCTATCTCTTGCAAGTGCAGAAAACGGGAAAGGATCCCGATTCCCGCGTCAAGCGCCGGACGATCCGCCTCCGGCATCTATTGTCGCAGATTATCATCGCCGGAAAAAGCGCGGGCGCCTTTCGCGATTGCAACGTCAAGGACGCGAACGAGCTCTTTTACGGCATGGTCGAATCGGCGATTTTCCGCATCGCGATTCTGGATCGCGACTCGAGCGAGGACGTTAAACAGGCGATTTCCCTCGCCATCGCCGGGCTTTCTATTTCGACATAAGGGTTGACTTTTGTCATAAAAACCGTACAATGCCGTATAGGGCGTAAAATGACGTTTTAACGCCTAATGTCGGATTGGAGGTATGTAATGCCGGTTTTTCTGTTTCCGGGCCAGGGAGCCCAGTTTTCCGGTATGGGGATGGATCTTTACGAAGCTGACTCCTCGAATGCCTTCGGTATCCGTTCCCTCTTTGACGAAGCGAGTTCGATTCTCGAGTCTCCCGTTGCCGACGTATTGAAAACCGACGACGAAACCCTTAAACGAACCGACGTGAGCCAAGTCGCCATTACCGTCGCCTCGCTCGCGGCAAGCCTTGCCTTGAAGGCGAAAGGGATTACCCCGACCGCCTGCGCCGGCTTCAGCCTCGGCGAATACCCCGCGCTCGCGATTTCGGGCGTTATTTCAATGCGAGACGCGATATTCTTGACCAAGGAGCGCGGGCGCATCATGCAAGATGCCTGCTCCGCCCTGACCGGCTCCGGCATGGCTGCCGGCATGGCCGCCGTCCTCGGGCTTTCCCCCGAAGCGATCGACCGGGTGCTTTCGACGCTTGGCATCCCGAACCTCTACGCCGCGAACTACAATAGCCCGCTTCAGACCGTCATCTCGGGAACCTCCGAGGCGATCGACGCCGCCGAACCCGCTTTGAAGGAAGCCGGCGCGCGACGGATCGTGCGGCTCAAGGTAGCGGGGCCCTTTCATTCGCCCTTGATGGCGGACGCGGGGAAGGCCTTCGCCGCCGTTCTCGATACCGTTTCCTTCGCCGATCCTTCCATCCCGCTTTATTCCAACGTGACCGGAAAGCGCGTCACTGACGGCGTCGAGGCAAAACGTCTCGCCGTCGCCCATATCTCGAATCCCGTCCGCTGGACCGACGAGGAAGCCGCGATCTCCGCCCTCAGGGGAGAGGCCGTCTCCTGCGTCGAGGTCGGGCCGGGCAAGGTGCTGTCCGGACTCTGGGCCGACTCGAAACTTCCGGGTACGTGCAAACCGTACGCCGATTACCTGAACTGAACGGCGCGCCGCACGCGTCGCGTCATAACCGAAAGGGGAGCTAGTCATGTTGCTGAAAGGTAAAACCGCGCTGATAACCGGCGCGAGCCGCGGTATCGGGAAGGAAATAGCCCGACGTTTCATAGAAGAGGGCGCCGTCGTATGGGGCCTTTCCACCAAGCCGTCGGAGGGCGCGAAGGAACTTTCCGAGCTCGCCGCGAAAGCGGGCACGGCGTATCACGAGCTTATCGCCGACATCGGAAACCCCGAGGCGGTAGCGCCCGTCGTGACCGCGGCCCTCGCGGAGTCGGGCGGCTTTTCGATTCTCGTAAACAACGCCGGCATCACGCGCGACGGCCTTTCGTTTCGCATGAAGCTTTCGGATTGGGAAGACGTGCTGAGAATCAACCTTACCGGAACCTTCCTCGTCACCCAGATCGTGTCGTCCGACATGATCCGCAAGCGCTCGGGCTCGATCGTGAACCTTTCGAGCATCGTGGGCCTTCACGGACAGGGCGGTCAGGTAAATTACGCGGCGAGCAAGGCGGGCCTTATCGGCTACACCAAGGCCCTCGCCAAGGAAACGGCCGGACGCGGGGTTCGCGTAAACGCGATCGCCCCAGGATACATAGAGACGGAAATGACCGGGGCGATCCCGGAAGAGGCACGGAACGCTTGGCTTGGTTCGATACCGATGAAGCGCGCGGGCTCGGTCGCGGAAGTGGCCGACTGCGCGGTTTTTCTCGCGTCGGATCTATCGACGTATATTACCGCCCAGGTGCTTGGGGTTGACGGAGGAATGGGAGCATGAAACGACGCGTTGTAGTCACGGGACTCGGGGCCGTTACGCCCCTCGGAAACACGGTTGACGAAACATGGGCGGCGATCCGCGAGGGCAAGAGCGGCGTCGGGCCGATCACCCTTTTCGACGCGAGCGACTTCAAGGTCAAAATAGCCGCCGAAGTGAAAAACTTCGACCCGTCGCAGTGGATCGACCGGAAAGAATCGCGCAAGATGGCGCGCTTTTGCCAGTTCGTCTCGGTCGCGGCGGCGCAGGCCATCGCCGACTCGGGCTACGACAAGGAATCGATTTCCGCCGAGAAGTCCGGCGTCATCATCGGCAACGGCATCGGCGGCTTCGAGGTCATCGAGTCCGCCATGAAAAAGTACTTCGAGGCGGGCAGCGACCGCATTCCGCCGCTTTCCATACCGATGCTCATCTCCAACGAGGGCGCGGGAAACATCAGCATGATCTTCGGAATCAAGGGCGTCTCTTGGACGCTCGCCACCGCGTGCGCCTCGAGCACGGACTCCCTCGGCCTCGCGCTCGATCTCGTTCGCTCGGGACGGCTCGACGTTTGCGTCGCCGGCGGCTCCGAAGCGTCCGTTACCGGTTTCGGCATCGGAAGCTTTACCGTGCTTCAGACTCTCGCGTCCTCGTTTAACGACAATCCCCAGAAGGCGAGCCGCCCGTTCGACCGCGACCGCGAGGGGTTCATCATGGGCGAGGGCGCCGGCATCCTGATCCTTGAGGAACTTGAGCACGCGCTCGCGCGCGGCGCCAAGATATACGCCGAGTTCGCCGGTTATGGCGGCTCGAGCGACGCTTATCACATCACGAGCCCGAATCCCGACGGCTCGGGCGGCGCGCTCGCGATCACGCGGGCCCTCGAGGACGCGGGCGTGAAGCCCGAGGACGTGCAGTACTATAACGCGCACGGAACCTCGACGCCGGTGAACGATCCGGCCGAGACGCTGATGATCAAGAACGCGTTCGGCGACCACGCGCGAAAGATGAAAGTATCGAGCACCAAGAGCATGACCGGTCACTGCGTGGGAGCGGCGGGCTCGATCGAGGCGATCGTCTGCATAAAGGCCATTCAGGACGGATTCTATCCGCCGACGATCAACCTCGAAAACCCGGACGTCGAGCACGGCTGCGATCTCGACTACGTGCCGAACGTCGGGGTAAAAGGCGAGATAGACTGCGCCGCCTCGGGTTCCCTCGGCTTCGGCGGGCATAACGGAGTCATCGTCATGAGGAAGTTCAAGAAATGAGCGAGCAGAATACCGAAGCCGGCGCGGCGTTCCCGCGCGGCGTTGACCTCTCGGAGTCAGGCGTTCGCTCCGCCGAGCGCGCCGGGATCGAAAGTCTCCTTCCCCATCGCGATCCCTTTCTCTTCGTCGACACGATCGACGAGAACGCGGATGCGAGGATAGTCGCGCGGCACGTGTTCGGCGCCGATGAGTTTTTCTTCAAGGGACACTTTCCCGAATACCCGGTTGTGCCCGGCGTCATTCTCGTCGAGACGATGGCTCAGGCGGGCGGCGCGGGACTTGCGAAGCGCGGCGTCTTCGCCGAAGGGGCCCTGTTCTTTCTCGCGACCGTCGATAAGGTCAAGTTTCGCAAGCAGGTTCGCCCGAACGACGAAGTGACCCTCGTCATCGAGAACCTCCGCGTGTCGCCGAGGATGATAAAGCAGTCAGGCAAGGCCTATGTCTCAGGCGAGCTCGCAACCGAGGCCGAATGGATGTGTCTGGTAGGTAATAAGGGAGATCTCTGACGATGATCGTAAAACCGATGATTCGAAGCAATATTTGCATTAACGCGCACCCGGTCGGATGCGCGAAAGAAGTCGAGCGCCAGATCGAGTTCGTGCGGTCGATGAACGCGCGGCGTTCGCGGAAACCGGGTTCCCCCGTTTCGGGCGGCACGCACGCGGGCGGCGAAAAGGCGCCCGTCAAGGCGGTTCTCGTGCTCGGCTGCTCGACCGGATACGGGCTCGCGAGCCGGATAACCGCTGCCTTCGGCTACGGGGCGGCGACCGTCGGCGTTTCCTTCGAGAAGGAAGCGAGCGAGACGAAAAGCGGCACTCCCGGCTGGTACAATAACCTCGCCTTCGACCGCGCCTCCGCGCGGGAGGGCATTCCCTCGTTTACGATAAACGGCGACGCCTTTTCCGACGACGTCAGGCGCCAGGTAATAGACGCGGCGAAGCGAATGAACCTTTCGTTCGATTTCGTCGTCTATAGCCTCGCGAGTCCCGTCAGGACCGACCCCGATACCGGAATCCTCTACAAATCCGTACTGAAGCCCTTTGGCAAGCCCTACACGGGCAACACCGTCGACCCGATGACCGGCAAGCTCAGCTCGATGAGCGCGGAACCCGCGAGCGAAGAAGAAGCCGCGAACACCGTTAAGGTCATGGGCGGCGAGGACTGGGAGCGATGGATCAAGCAGCTCTCCGAGGCCGGCGTTCTCGCGCGCGGATGCGCGACCGTTGCGTACTCGTATATCGGACCCGCGCTCTCTCACGCGATTTACCGCGACGGAACCATCGGGGGCGCGAAGAAGCACCTCGAGGCGACCGCCCGTTCCATGAGTAAAAGCATGGCATCCTCGATCGGCGGCTCGGCCTTCGTCTCGGTCAATAAGGGACTCGTGACGCGCTCAAGCGCCGTCATCCCGATTATCCCGCTGTATCTCGCGGTTCTCTTCAAGGTCATGAAGGCCGCGGGAACGCACGAGGGATGCATTGAGCAAATCGAGCGCATGTACGCCGAGCGCTTTTACGCGGGGAAACCCGTTCCCGTCGACTCGGACGGGCTCGTGCGCATCGACGAGCTCGAGATGTCCGACGAAGTTCAGTCTGAGGTCAATCGTCGGCTTGCCGCGTTGACCGAGGAAAATCTTTCCGAGCTCGGGGACCTCGACGGATACCGACACGACTTTCTCGCTGCGAGCGGCTTTGACGTCGCGGGCGTCGATTACGACGCCGACGTTGCCCGCATGGATTCGATAGGAGAATAATTATGGATGACAAGACCCTTCTCGCGCTTTTCGACAAGTTCGAAAAATCGTCGGCCGCCGAGCTGAAGTACTCGGGAAACGGATATGCCTTCGAGCTCAGGCGCAAGGAAGCCTTCGTCGCCGGGGCAATCGGCTCCGCCGGCGCCTTCGGCCAACCCATGGCCTTTAGCCAGCCCGCCGCTCCCGCGGCGCAGGCTCCAAGCGCGCATCACGCGCCGGCTCACGTGGCCTCTCCCGCGCCCCATGCGGCGACGCCCGCCGAGTCCGGGGCAAGCGCCGGGAACGAGTACATCAAGAGCCCGATCGTCGGGACGTTCTATCGCGCAGCGAGCCCCGACACTCCGGCCTTCGCCGACATCGGCAAGAAGATCGCCAAGGGGCAGAAGCTCTGCATCATCGAGGCGATGAAAATGATGAACGCTCTCGAGGCGGAGCTGGACTGCGAGATCGTGAAGATTCTCGTGAACAACGGCGACATGGTCGAGTTCGATCAGCCCCTTTTCGAGGTTCGCCCCGTATGATCAAGCGACTGATGATTGCGAACCGCGGCGAGATCGCCGTGCGTATCATCCGAACATGCCGGGAGCTCGGGATCGAGACGGTCGCCGTGTACTCGACGGCCGATCGAGACGCCCTGCACGTCAGGCTCGCTGATACGTCGGTGTGCATTGGACCCGCGAAGTCGGCCCTAAGCTACCTGTCGGTAAGCGCGCTCATCACCACCGCGGTGCGCACCGGCTGCGAGGCCGTGCATCCCGGCGTCGGGTTTCTTTCCGAGAACGCGGACTTCGCGCGCGCGGTCATGAAGGCCGGACTCATCTGGATCGGACCCGACCCCGAGGTCATCGACCTTCTCGGCGACAAGGTCACCGCGCGCGATACCGCCCTCAAGCACGGGCTTCCGGTCACTCCCGGGTCTCCTGGCCCGATCGCGACGAAGGAAGAGGCGATCCCCATCGCACGTGCCTGCGGCTATCCCATCATAATTAAGGCGGCCTCGGGCGGCGGCGGAAAGGGAATGCGCATCGTCTGGAAAGACGAGGAGCTTGAAGAGAACCTCAGCATCGCCTCGCGCGAGGCGGAGGCGAACTTCGCCGACGGCACGGTATTTATCGAGAAATACATGCAAAACCCGCGGCACGTCGAGCTACAGGTTATCGCCGACGGTAAGGGCGGCGTCGCCATACTCGGCGAGCGCGACTGCTCCGTGCAGAAGAACCACCAGAAGCTCATCGAGGAAAGTCCCTCTCCCGGCGTGACGCCGGAAATGCGCGGGAGAATGTCCGCAGGGGCCCGAAACCTCTTCTCAAGCCTTAAATATTGCGGCGCGGGAACGATCGAGTTCCTCGTGGTCGGCGAAGAGTTCTTTTTCATGGAAGTCAACGCGCGCATTCAGGTCGAGCATCCGGTCAGCGAGTTCGTCACCGGCACCGACCTCATTCGCGAGCAGATTCTCGTGTGCGTCGGAGAGCCCATGACGATTAAACCCGACGCCGTTACTCTCACCGGGTGGTCGATCGAGGCGCGGATAAACGCCCTTTCTCCCGGCAAGGTGACCCGCCTAGAGGTTCCCGGCGGACCCGGCGTCAGGTTCGACAGTTTCCTCTACGCGGGCGCGACCGTCTCGCCACATTACGACTCGATGGTCGGAAAGCTCATCGTGCACGACTCGGATCGCCATCGCGCGATCGCGCGGCTTCTTCGGGCTCTCGACGAGCTCAAGATCGAAGGCGTTCCCGTGAACATCGCGTCGCAGAAAAAAATCCTATCAAACGCCATATTCCGATCCGGTCAGTTTGGAACCGGACTGTATGCCCAACTGGAGGCGAGCCTGTGAGCGAATCAACGGACAAGACAGCGGTAACCTGCCCGACGTGCAGGTCGACGGTGGACGCGCAATCGCTTCGCGTCAATCTCATGGTGTGCCCCTCGTGCAATCACCATTTCAGGATGGAGCCGAAGGACCGCATCGCGTATCTCGCGGACCCGGGAAGCTTCGTCGAGTTCTGCCGCAACATGAAAAGCCTTAACCCTATTTCGATGGACGGATACGAGGAAAAGCTTTCCGAGGCGGAGAAAAAAAGCACCATTTCCGAAGCGGTCGTGACCGGACGATGCTCGATCGGCGAAGTGCCCGTCGTGCTCGGCCTCATGTCCTTCAGCTTTATGGGAGGCTCGATGGGCTCGGTCGTCGGAGAGAAAATCACGCGCGCCATCATGACCGGCGTCGCCGAAAAGAAGCCGGTCATAATCTACGCGACCTCGGGCGGAGCGCGCATGCAGGAGGGCATTTTCTCCCTCATGCAGATGGCGAAGACCGCGAGCGCGGCCGCCGAGCTCGATCGCGCGGGACTCCCGCTTTTTCTTGTCCTGTGCGACCCGACGACCGGCGGCGTCACCGCGAGCTTCGCGATGCTCGGCGACGTCACCATCGCGGAACCCGGGGCCCTCATCGGCTTCGCCGGTCCCCGCGTCATCGAGGGAACGATCAAGCAGACCCTGCCCCCCGGCTTCCAGCGCGCCGAATTCCAGCTCGACAAGGGATTTGTCGACGTGATTTCCCCGCGCGCCGAACAACGCGATCTTTTCATCCGTCTGCTTTCAATGCACGGGTTTACGGTCGCGGGCGGCAAGGGAGGCAAGTCATGAGCGGTACCAAGAAAGTCCAAAGCAGGATAGACGAACTTAAAAAGCTCGCCCATGAGGCGGGTATCGATATCGGGGACGAACTCCAGCGCATCAGCGAGAAAGTGACCGAGTCCTCCGCGTCGGCCAAGGCGTGGCAGCGCGTCGAGCTCGCGAGAAATCCGGATCGCCCGCGCGCGCTCGACGTCATCGCCCGAATTTGCGACGACTTCATCGAGATGCACGGCGACCGATATTACGGCGACGATCCCGCCCTCGTCGGCGGTATCGGTACGATCGACGGTATTCCCGTAACGATCATCGCTAACCAGAAGGGACGCAACCTCAAGGAGACCATGGCGCGAAACGGCGGCATGGCCAACCCCGAGGGTTACCGAAAGGCGCTGAGGCTCGCGCGGCAGGCGGAGAAGTTCCATCGCCCGATCATAACGTTCATCGACACGCAAGGCGCGTTTCCCGGCCTCGGCGCCGAGGAGCGGGGTATCGGCGAGGCGATCGCGGTGAACCTGCGCGAGTTCAGTCAGCTCAAGACCCCGATCATCTGCGTGATCATCGGCGAGGGCGGCTCGGGCGGCGCGCTCGGCATCTGCGTCGGCGACAAGATCTACATGCTCGAGAACGCCGTGTATTCGGTAATTTCCCCCGAGGGGTACGCGTCCATCTTGCTTCGCGACGCCTCTCAGGCGAAGAACGCCGCCGCGATGATGAAGATCACCGCCGAAGACGTGCTTTCACTCAAGGTTTGCAACGGTATCATCGGCGAGCCCGCAGGCGGCGCGCACCTCGATCCCGACGCGTCAAGCAAGAGCATCAAGGAAACGATCGTGCGCGACCTCAAGGACCTCATGCCGAGAAATCCCGCCGTACTCGTTCGGTACCGTAATTTGAAGATCAGGAAGTTTGGGCACTATACCGAGGATTGCTCGAAAGAGTGACGATAGTAGCGTAGTGCGCAATGCGGGAGCCGTTTGGCTCCCGTTTTTTTTGCCGGCTGCGCGTGCGATCGCGAGCGTGATGGCTATTCGGTGCGAGAAGCGCACCTCACGATACATCGCTCGGAGAGGGGAGTTGCCGTTCTGATCGCGCAGCGGTGATGGTGGCTCGTCCATTCGAGAGCCTTTCCCGTGTCGGGGTCGACGAGTTCGTAAGATTCGACGGGATAAAAGGCTTCCGTTGGGCTGACGATTTCGAGCGGCTCGCCTGAGATTATTTTATTCGTCGCCAAGAGTTCCCAGTCGCTCGTGACGGAAGACGGGCGCGTTTCTGATGGCTGTCGCGACCCTGTCGACTGTCGCGACTCTGTCGACGGTCGCGGTATCGACGTCAGTCGCGCGCCGATCGTGCCCGCCATGAGCCGAGGCGAGGAACTCTTGCCCGGCGTCGTGAGGTTTTCGGACCCGTCGCCAAAATAAAAACCGGTGCCGTATGCGCGGTGCGGCACGTTGTCGAGTTCGTCGATGAAGGGCTGGGCGCTTTCGGCTTCGATGATACCGTCGAGCGCGTCGAGCGCCTTTCGGTAAGCGCGCGAAACGACGGCGACGTAATAGAGACTTTTCATGCGCCCCTCGATCTTTAACGAGTCGACGCCCGCATCCCGCATTTCCGCGAGATGGTCTATCATGCAAAGATCGCGCGAGGAGAAAAGGGCGGTGTAATCGTCACCCTCGACGACGGGATAGTATTCCCCGGGCCGCTCGCGCTCCTCGAGCACGCGCCAGTCCCAGCGGCACGAATGCGTGCAGCTGCCTTTGTTCGCGCTCCTTCCCGTCATGTACGCGCTCATGAGGCAGCGCCCGGAGTAGGCGATGCACATGGCGCCGTGCGCGAAACACTCGATTTCCATTTCCGGAACCGAATCCTTGATTCTGCGTACGTCGTCGAGCCTCGCTTCGCGCGCGAGTACGACGCGGCGAAACCCGAGGTCGCGATACGTCTTGACCGCCTCGGAATTAAGGCAGTTCGCCTGCGTGCTCAGGTGAAGCGTCGCGCCGGGCAGGCGCTCGCGGATCATTCGCGCGAGCCCGAGGTCCTGTACGATAAACGCGTCGAAGGGGTAGGCGCCGAAGTAGTCGATTTCGCGCGCGAAGCGATCGAGGTCGTCGTCGCCGCAGGCGACGTTGACCGCGCAAAAAAGCCGCTTCGGCTTACCCGCGCGCGCGTAGGAATCCTTGAGGGCGCGTATGTCGCGGTGCTCATCTCCGTGGAAGTTATCGGCCTTAACGCGAAGGGAAAAATCCTTCAGCCCGATGTACGCGGCGTCGGCGCCGTATTCCCAGGCATAGGTGAGTTTTTCAAGATTGCCCGCGGGTGAGACGAGTTCCATCCGTCGTTTCGTCATGCGCGCGTTTCCTTTAGCGGTAGCCCGCGCGGATCCACTGGCCGATCCGGCGAACGGCCGAATGGGCTTCTGCCGTGAGCGAGTCGATGGCCTGAAAGAGATGCCACATTCCCTCGCAGACGTCGAGCGTCACGGGAGACCCCGCGCGCGCGGCGCGGTCGGCGAGCGCGCGCGCGTCGTCGATCAGTATCTCCTCGGAACCGCATTGGATAAAAAGGGGAGGAAAGCCCGCGAAGTTTCCGAGTATCGGGGAGACGTGCGGGTTCGCGAAATTATCCTGCCAGGTATACTGCAAGGCCTGCGCGGCGAGCGACTCGCGCGTGTGGATGGGATCGGGATTTTTCCGCGCGAGGAAAGCCTGGCTCGAGCATGAAAGGTCGACCCAGGGGGATATGGCGACGATGGCCGCGGGCTTCGGAACCGATTTCGTCCGGAGATAATGCGCAAGCGAAAGAACGAGATTCGCGCCCGCCCCGTCGCCCGCGAAGACGATGTCCTCGGGCGACGTTCCCTTTCGGAGGAGCCACGAATACGCGCGATACAGGTCCTCGAGCGCGGTGGGATACGGGTATTCCGGCGCGAGCCGGTATTCGGGCAAGAGGAGGCGCGAGGCCGATTCGTGCGCGAGCGAGGCGCAGAGATTCGCGCTCGCTCGACGCGAGCCCGCGATGAAACCGCCGCCGTGGGCGTATAGTATGGTTCGCTCCCCGATGGCGAGCTCGGGTACGAGAAGATCGGCCGGAACGGTTCCCGTGTCGACTTCTTGACGATCGATGTTGTTCGGCAGCATGGACGTCCCGAGCAGGGCTTCGTACTGGGCACGCACCGCCTTGACCGGGGTTTTGGGGGAGAATACCGTTTTTTTGAAAAGCTTACCGGCGGCCCGGATCGCCCGTTGATCTACGCTCGACATGTTGGGGAATTATAGCATAAGCCCCGACGGGATGAACAGCGACCGCCTCCCGGGCAGGATCGATCAATTGAATCGTATGTCCATGATCGTGATGTCGTCCGGAAGCATGGCTTCGTTTATCCACATGTTTATCGCCTTCTCGTAGGCGGCGCTCGTTTCCTCGCGGGATTTTCCGTAGGTGGAGGCGAAGAGCTGTCGCGTCCGCTCATCCTCGTGGCGCTCGCCGTCCGGGGTAATCATGTCGGTGATGCCGTCGGTGTACATCACGACGCGAAGGCCCGGGACGATGGGCACGCGATAGCCGGTCGCCTCTTCGCCCTCGACGATGCCCATGCCGAGCGGGGGAAGGTTCGCGGTCAGCGTCTTGCCGATCACCTTCCGGCTCTCCCCGGGCATGAAGAGGTATATCGGGGTATGCCCGCAATTCTGTATGAAGATGGACGACTTCGCGAAATCGACGTAACAGAGCGCCGCAGTTATGAAAATCTCGCTCGGCGTGAGGTTCTGCACGTACGCGTCCATAAGGGAGGTTATCTCCCCGAAGGATTTCGTCGCCGAATCGAAGAGCGATAGGGCGGTGAAGAACGATCCGATCGCCATCGTCGAGAGGGACGCGGCCACGTTCTTTCCGGAAACGTCGAAGCATCCTATCAGGCGCCGATCCCCTCCCGGAAGGCAGAAGTCCTTGTAGAAATCCCCTCCGACCTCGTTCGCCATCCGGTTCCAGGTCAGCGTGGAGTACCGCGGGTCTTCCGGCGCGCAGTTCGTCTCGATAAGGTGGCGCTGGACCATGTGCGCCTTCTCGAGGTCCTTGTCGCGCAGCTCCGTCATTCGCTCGAGCATGCGATGGAGCCCGGCTATCCCGAAAAAGTACTTCCGGTAGTACACGGCGAAATAGCGTATGCCTTGCTCGTTGTTGAGCTGCATCCCGCGAGAGATGTGCTTCTCTATATAGGCGTCGGCCCGAAGCGAGAGAAGCGGGGCGGTGATGTAGGTGTCGAGGTCCTTCTGCCAGAAGCGCGACCAAGCCGACTCGGTCATCTTTTCGACGAGCGTCCGCTCGAGGATGCCGATCAGCGCGCCGTCACGCTCGACGGGTATGGCGGGGAGGTCCGGGGTGGCGTTGAAGATGTCCATCACGAACTCGAGCGACGAGCCGGCGTCGACGGGATCTACCTGCCAGGTGGCGGAACCGACCTGGCGATAACTGAATTCGTCCTGAAGGTTTGGTTTGTCCTTAATCGCCTCGATGTTTACCATTGTCACAGTATCAGCCCAAATCGCCCTGCCGTCAACGATAAAAAAAACGCGCGGCCTTGCGGGACGAGGCTTCGCGCGGGGATTCCCTCGGTTCGAGCGGTCAGTATGAGGCGAGAAAAAAGGTGACGAGAAGGGTGACGAGGCGCGTCGTGTCATGCGTGTCCTCGCTCGTTATCCCCTCGGGCGGCGACTCGAGATAGGCCTCGGCCTCTTCCATCATCCAAGAAAGGATGCCGAGCCGCTGATCGACGCGGTACAGGGCGTCGCGGCCGATGTCGGGCCCGAATATCGAGTCAAAGAGGCCGTTGACAAACGTAACGGTGGCCGCGAGGGCCGCTTCGTTCCGGTCTTCTTCGAGGGCCGCGCGGATAGTCTCGGTCGAGTCTCGCTCGCGCGAAGCGACGTGTTCGCGCGAAGCATTGCGGTCGCCTCGCTGCAAACGCTCGTTCAAGTTTCGCATGTTCGACGCGAATCGCGCGACGAGCCGCTTTTGGCGGCCCTCGACGACGGTCGCGGATCCCGACACGTATTCGTAAAAGCCGTCGCCGTGAACGAGTATGTTCGCCATGGCGATCGCGTACTGCTTGCGCGCGGTCTTCGATTTCGTGCGCAAGAGCGCGGGATAGATTTCCCAGGCGGCCTCGAAGACGCCGAGTCGGGCGGCGGCCTGCGTTCCCGCCTGCCGCATCCTGTCGGTGCGCGTCTGGCGCAAAAAAAGCATAACCTGCTCGATCGCGGCCTCGTCGCCGATGTCGGCGAGCGCTTCGAGGCAGGCTCGTTGCAATTCCTCTCCCGGCTCGTGGAGGCAGCCGACGAGGGCTCCCACCGCCTTGCGGTCGCCGATCTTGCCGAGGGCGCGCGCCGCGGGAACGCGGATGTCGGAAGACGAGTCGAGCAGCCGGAGGATGAGCGCGTCGACCGCGGGAGAAGTGACGCGCCTCGGGGCGATGCGGCCGAGCGTGCGCGCCGCCTCTTCCTGCACGTTCGTGTCGGGGTCGTCGAGTTTTTCCATCACGTCGCGTATCGCGAGCGCGGCTCCCTTGCCGCCGATGCCGCGCAGGATGTCCGCGTTCGCGCCCGGCGACTGCGACTTGCCGAGCGAGTCGAGGTGCTGGAAGGTGCGCAGTATGAGCGGGTTCGCGATCTGCCCGATCACGTAGCCGAAGGGTTTTTCGGATCCCTCGCGCACGCGGCTCACGAGGAAGGCGCAGGCGCAGCAGAGTACGATCGAGACGAGCTGGACGACGTGGAAGTTCGCGAACGCGAAGGGTCCTGCGCGGAAGGAAAAGCCCGCGAGGGCGTCGGTGAGGAGCCCGCCCGCGAGCGAGCCGGGCGCGGACACGAGGCCGACGATCGCGAGATACCATGCGACGTAGGACACGCGGTTTTTCTCGGGCGCGAGCGAGAGCATCATTTGGTTCGAGCCTTCCCAGAACGCGGGCGAGAGAAACCCCGTCGCCACCGCGATGATCGGAAGGACGATCACGTAGTTGCCCGGGGTGAGGACGAGATAGCCGATCCAGCCGAGCACGAGGAGGGTTCCCGCCGTCACGACGGGCTTTCGTCCCCAGCGGTCCATGATCGTCCCCCAGAACGGCGCGATGAGCACCCAGATGAACTGCGAGAGCATCGACATGATGCCGAGCCACGTGTTCGGCGCGCCGATCTTCGCGGGGTTGACGACGTAGGGCGCCTGAAAGGGGCTGATCATGTTCATCGAGAAGACGGCGAGCCCGATAGCGACGGCGTAGCGCACGAAGTCGCGGTTCGCGAGCGGCTCGAGGACCGTCGCCTTGTCGAAGACCGCCTTGCGCTCGGGCAAGGGTTCGGGGGTCACGATTTGGCTCACGATGTCGAGAAGACCCGCGACCGCGCCGACCGAGAGGAGGACGCCGAAGACCGTGAGGGCCGATTCTTTCGGGAACGCGTCGAGGAGCGTGCTCGCCAAAAAAAACCAGGCGATGTTCACGACTTGGATGATGGCGGACCGGCGCATGAAAAAGCCGCCGCGCATCGACTCCGGGAAGATGTCGGCGATCCATCCCCACCAGCACGCGCTCGAGGCGTTCGCGAAGACCCAGGAAAGTCCCATCGCCAGGATGACGATGACGATCCCGCGTTCGTGGGAGCCGCCGCGCGCCACGTAAAAAGCGACGAAGGCGATGACCGCGGTAAGCGAGCGGTGAAAGATATGCCCGACGATGAAGATCGGCTTTTGCCGTCCGATGAGGCCGAAGAGGACGATCCCCGCGATCTGGAAGACGGCCGCCGCCTGTATGATCGACACGAGAAGCCCGAGCTGCCCCGCGCTCGCGCCGAGGTAATTCTGGAAGAAGACGTTGAAGAGGGGCTGGATCGAGCAGACGAGCTGCCACACCACGGAGGCCGCGCCCGAAAAGACGCTGACGCGCATGGCCCGCACGAGCTGGGCCTGCGTCAATTGTTTACGCATACGCTCATACGTATCATACGGCGCGGTAAATGAAAAGGGGTGACCATCGTCACCCCTTCGGTTTGCGTTTCCGGTCCCCCGCCTT
>CAYSEA010000022.1:0-36655 GCA_964429975.1 uncultured Treponema sp. | reverse complement strand
ACTCAGGTGACGCTGGCGACGCGCCGGCTCACGCGTACGTGACGGTCGCCGAGTTTGATTGGACGCCGCTTGTCGCCGGCACCGCGCGACTTCCCGCCGCGTCGGTCGAGTTTCGCGCGCGCGACGGCTCTCTCGCCCGGCTCTTCGCCTTGGAGCGGTCCGTGAAAGTGTCCGCTTCCCCGCGCGCGCGCGCGGCGAAACCCGAGGATGCCGCGTCCGTTTCCGCCGATATGGCGTCCGCGTTCCGCGCGCCCGCTTCCTCGCGCACAGACGAGCTTGCCGCGCTCCCGCCGCTCCTCGATAGCCCCTCCGATGACCCGACGCTTCGCGAGGCCGCCTCTCTTTGGGACGCGCGCGAGACGGGACGGGCTCTCGCGGCGATACGCCGTGCGGAATATCGAGCCTTACTTCCCTTCGGGTATTCGGCGATTCGTCGCGCGGCGGAAAGCGCGCTCGGACTGGAAGCGGCGCTTCCCGTTCCGCCCGCCGCCTGGAAGCACGTTTCCGTCCTCTGCGCCGTCCTTCTCGCATGCGGCGCGTTCGCGATGCGCCTCGTCGCCCTCGCGCGTCCGGTCCGCGAGCGATCGATTCGCTTTTTTTTCGCCGGCGCGATTCTCGCGTCAACGGCGTTCGCCTCGTTTGCCGTCTATGCGTACGCAAGCGATTTTCGCCCGGCGGCCTGCGTGGTATCAGGCGAGCTGAAGCGCGTGCCTGAGGAAGAATCGAGCGTCGTCGGCGTCCTTTCGCCCGGGGATACCGTTCGCGTGTACGGTCGCTCGGAAGGCTGGCTCTTCGTCAGAAACGGCGAGGCGATCGAGGGGTGGCTCCGCTCGGATCAAGTCGATTTCTACTCGGGCGGAGGAAGGCCGTGAACTTTGGCGACATACTCGATCAATGGGATCGCGACACCGCGAAGCCGTATGGAAAAAAGAAGGTGCGCGAGGATGAGCGACGGGAGAAAACCGCGCGCTCCGCAGAGGGGCAAGGAGAAGTACCCGCGCGCCCGACCCGGGACGCGCCGCGCGCGAATCCCATGGACGTCTGGCTCAGGAGAACCGGCGTCGTCGATAAGGACGCGGAGGCCGAGCGCGACGGCGGAGAAGTCTCTCCCGCGGAACGGCGGCGCTCTCTGCGATCGCTTAAAAGCGAGGCGATACTCGACCTGCACGGAATGACGCGCGACGAAGCGTGGACTCGCCTTGAGGCGTTTTTCGCCGACGCCGTTTCGCGGTCGCTTCGCAAGGTCCTGATTATACACGGCAAGGGGAGCCATTCGGCGGACGAGCCCGTTCTTGCGCGAACGGTTCGGACTTTTCTCGAGCGCCACCCGCGCGCGGGCGAATCGGGCTTTTCCGACAGGGAATCGGGTGGGCATGGGTCTACCTGGGTTATCCTGAAATAGCGGGGAATTTCCTTCCGCTTCTTGTAACGGAGGCGGTATTTCAGTACTTTTAAGTGACTTGCTACCGAGGGAGTATATCGCCAGATGCACGACTACTATGAGACGCTCGGGGTGCCGCGCACCGCGACTCAGGAAGAAATAAAAAAATCCTATCGAGATCTCGCCTTCAAGTATCATCCTGACAGAAACTCAGGGGATGCCTCGGCCGAGGAACGGTTTAAGAAGATCAGCGAAGCGTATGCGGTGCTGGGGGACTCCGACAAGAAGTCGCGATACGACCTTGGCGGCGATACGTCGTATGGGTCCTCTCCCTTTGGAAACCAATCGCCGTTTGGCGGCCAGTCTCCTTTCGGGGAGGATAGCCCGTTCGGGCGCGCGACGTGGACGTATTACGGGACGTTTGGGGGATCGGGAAGCGGGAAGGGTTCCTCGCGCGGGGACGAGCCCATGACCAGAAAAGAGGCGGCGGAATCGCTTTTGAAAAACGTTCTCTTGTTTATCGCCGGTCTCTTTCTTTTCAGGGTATCGTATGTGTTCGGGATATTCGGTATTCTTCTGTGCGTAACCGCTATAGCGAGGGGTTTTTTAAACTCGCTTAAGGCTATATCGCTGCTTTTCAGGCTACGCAAGTAGGGGCTTATTTTTCTCGGTAGATGATTCGTCCGCGGTTGAGATCGTACGGTGAAAGGGCGGCTTTGACTTTGTCGCCGGGAACAATCCTGATATAATGTTTTCGCATCTTTCCGGAAAGGTGCGCGAGAATGACGTGTCCGTTCTGTAACTCAACCCGAAACATCGTGTTGGGAAGGGATTCCTTCACGATGCCTTCTACCTCAATAGCCTCTTCTTTCGCCACAATTCCTCCAAAAATGATGCGAAACCCGTAAAAATCGTTTGATTTTTGCGTATTTCGTTCGTATAATTCTAGGGTCTATCAACATATTTGTCAACTGGAGCGTTTGTATGGAAAAAGATTTCGCCGAGCGGATGAAACGATCGTTATACGATCTCAAAAAGGAGATCATTGACACCCTGATAGCCAACAACGAAGACTTTCGCGCGATCGTCGAAGGACTCGATCCTAAGGATTTTGCTGATATAGCTTCGGATGACATGGACAGGAAAATGCTCGAGACTATCGGGTCAAAGGACATGAAGCGGATGCGCTTGATAGACTCCGCCCTTACCCGCATCGAGCAGGGAAAATACGGCATGTGCATGAAGTGCGGAAAGAAGATTCCCAAGGAACGCCTTCAGGCGATTCCGTACGCCCTTATGTGTATCGAATGTCAAAGCGCCGACGAGCGGCGAAATAGATAGCGTCCCGTGACCGAGCGTTTTAGCGTCCGTTTTATCGGGCGCTAGAACCGCTCCTGTCTCCACCCACTTCCGGTAAAAAACGATAAACTCCCGTATCCCGCTTCGCGCGCGGCCTTGTACGCGCGGTCGTACGCGCACGCGATGTCGGCTGTGGCATGCGCGTCCGACGAAACGGTTATCGGCACTCCTGCGCGCGCGAGGAGACCGAGGAGATAGGCAGACGGATACACGTCATCGAGCGCCTTCCGCGCGATGCCTCCCGTGTTGATTTCCACGACGACGCCCGCTTTCGCGATCGCCTTAACCGTTTCGCGAAGCTCGCCTTTATACCATCCCGCGTCCTCGTCGAAAAACTTGAGTTCGCCGTTTCGCTTGCGAAGCACGTCGAGGTGTCCGAGGACGTCGAAGGAGCAGGTCGTCGCCATCTCGCGCACGGTAGACCAGTACGCGCCGACCGCGCGCTTCGCGTTTCCGCCGTAACAGCGGCGTATGCCATCGGCGACTTCGGCCGTCGGCGCGTCGATCGACCAGGGGGGGGCCGCGACGTCGCGCGAGCCCTCGGTAACGTAGTGTACCGAGCCGACGATGAACTCGGGGGAAAACCGCGCGTAGGTGGATGGGTCGGGCGCGGTAAGGCCGGCGAGATAGTCCGCCTCGAAGCCGCACCAAACCTCAATGCGTCCTTCGTATGCGGCCTTGACTCGCCGAGCTTCGGCGAGGTATTCCTCGTATTTTGCGGGCGCGAGATGCCATTCCGTCGCGAAGGGCCAGGCCGCGTGCGCGGTCAGCGCGATCGCCGTCATTTCCGCGTCTAGCGCGGCGCGAACCATTTCATCGGGGCTGTTTTTTCCGTCGCAGAACGCGGTGTGTACGTGATAGCTCGCCTTGCTTTTCATGATCCTTTCCTTATGTGGCATAGCCTTCGCGCGTGAGCGTGTCGGTGAGTCGGGCATACTCTCGCTTGAGGCCTTCAAGCGAGGAGAGCAGTCCCGCGGCGTCTTGTCCGTTCGCGGAAACTTCGACGTGTTGCGCGGCCTCCGCGAGCTTTTTCGCGCTTACGTTCAGGGAACTTCCCTTGATGAGGTGTGCCGTTCTTCCCGCAGAGACGAAGTCGTTCCTTCCGATGTCCTCTTCGAGTATGGCGACGTGCGCGGTCGTTTGATCGAGGTATTCGCGAATGAGCGACTTTATGGCGTCGGCGTCTCCGCCCATGATGTCAAGAAGGCTTTCCCAGGCGAAGATCGCGGCCGTTTCGCTCGCGCGATTCTCCTCCGCGGCGCCGACCCAAGCCGTCAGTGCCGCGATCACGTCCGTCTTTTTGTACGGCTTCGGGAGAATTTCCGTCATTCCCGCCGAGAGGCATTGCTCGCGCTCGTTTTCCTGCGCGCTCGCCGTGCACGCGATGATGGGGCAGGAGATTCCGTTTTCGCGCATCCAGTGCGCGGCTTCGTAGCCGTTTTTGCGCGGCATCTGGATGTCCATGAAAACCATGTCGAGGGCGTGCCGGCCGGCGAGCTCTATGGCTTCCTGACCGTCGCTCGCGGCGAGCACCTTCGCTCCCGCCTTCTCGAGGATTATCGTGAGGAGCTTGCGGTTAACCGGATGGTCCTCCGCGATGAGCACCGTCTTTCCCTTGCCGGGCAAACTCTGCTCGACGGGCTCCGGCCGCTCGTCGGTCGCCTCGATAATCTCGACCGACCGGTCGGTCTCGACGACTCGTATCTGCGACTGCCCCGCGTCGCCCGAATCGTCTTCCTCGATCGGGACGAGTTCCTCGACGACTTCGAGGTCTATCGACGCCTGATAATGGTCCCTGAGAAGGTCGGCCAAGAGGCGCCGCTTTATGGGCTTATAGAGATAGCCGTTAAACCATTCGAGCAGTTTCATTTTCGCATCGGCGCCGAAGCTTCCCTCGGGAACCATGAGGTAGAGCTGTGCTTGGTTGATCTCCCGGTCCTTGTTGATCTCGGCCGCGAGCCGCCATCCGTCCATCTCGGGCATGACCATGTCGATGAACACGATGTCGATCGTTTCGCCCGCCGCGCGCGCCTCGTGCAGCGTATTGAGCGCCTCGGGTCCCGACTCGCTTCTGCGCACGTTGTGATAGCCGAGAATCGAGAGGCTTCGCTCGAGAACCGTGAGAGCGCGCGCGTTATCGTCGACGAGGAGAAAGCGCGTGGTCACGGGCAGCTCAACGGCCGGTGGCTCGTTTTTGCGCGCCGCGGGCACGAGGGGAAGATCGAACCAGAAGATCGCGCCGCGCGGTGAATTGCTTTTGACGCCGATTTCCCCGTTCATGAGCTCGACGATATTGCGGCAAATCGCGAGGCCGAGGCCGGAGCCGCCGTATTTTCTCGTCGTCGAGGTGTCGGCCTGGAAAAACTCCTTGAAGAGTCCTTTTTGGGCCTTCGGGTCGATGCCGATCCCCGTGTCCTCGATTTCGAAATGGATGAACCGGTTGGACGAGAGCGCGAACGAACGCTCGTTTTCCTTGACGATCGGTACGGCGCGAATCACGATCTGGCCGACATTGGTGAACTTCACCGCGTTCTTGACGAGGTTGAGGATTATCTGCTGGAGACGCCCGGGATCTCCGATGATAAGCGACGGCAATTCGGGGTCAATGTCCACGATGAGCTCGAGGCCTTTTTTATGGGCTTCCATCGAGACGAGATCGATCGAGCGCTCGATGACGAACGCGCAGTCGTATTCGATGCGTTCGATCTTGAGCTGTCCGGCCTCGCCTTTGGAAAAGTCGAGAATGTCGTTGATGAGCGTGAGAAGGACGTCGGCGCTGAAACGGACCTGTCGCGCGTATTCCGTCTGTTCTTCGTCGAGCTTCGTGTCCGACAGGAGTTCCATCATCCCGATTATCGTCTGGATCGGCGTTCTGATCTCGTGGCTGATATTCGCGAGGAATTGGCTTCGCGTGACGCTCGCTTTTTCCGCGTTTTCCTTCGCCTGCACGAGATGCGTTTCCTTGAGTCGCTGCGGGGTGATGTCCTCTATGAACGCGAGGTACTTGCCGTCGCGCTGTCGCGTCATGTTGAGCCGCGACCAGGATTCGCCGGCAGGCCTGCCCGGCGTGGCAAAGTCGAACGAGAAGTGCGGCGTCGTGCTTGAGAGGAGATACGCGAAGCGGGTCCGCTCCTCCTCGCCTGAGAGCTCGAGCACGAGATCCCCGATCGAGCCGGTCCGCTCCCCGACGAGGCGCGGGAATAGGGTCGCTGCGGCCTCGTTCCACCGAAGGACGTTTCCGTCCGTGTCGAGTACGAGGGAGGGAACGGACGATTCCATGACGTAGTCGCCGATCGCGCGGTTGTCGGTCATGGCATTACAGCGAAGCCTGCAGGACTTCAATCGATTTTTTGAGGATCTGCTCAGGTTTAAGGGGTTTGATCATGTAGCTTTTCACTCCCGACGAAAGGACTTTGAGAACCGCTTCGCGCTGGCTGATCGCCGAGAGCACGATGATCGGCGTCGCGATTTCGGTTTCCTTTATTTTCTTGAGGACGTCGAACCCGTTCATTCCAGGCATGATAAGGTCGAGAAAGATAAGGTCGTACGATACCGAAAGGCCCTTTGGGAAAAACGCTTCTCCGCGATCGTACTGGTCGACGTGCGCGTTGATCGTCTGGAATGTCTTGTGAAGTATATTACGGATCACGACGTCGTCGTCGATCACCGCAATGCGGATCTCGCGGGCGACGGAGCGAAGCGACTCGATTTCCGACTTGAAACGCATTTCGAGGCTTCCGCCGGACGTATTCGCGGAGGAACCCGCGGACAGAATGCGCTCACTGATGACGGTAGAGGCGTCGTCGACCGTGCTGACGTCCTTGAGGAGCGAGTCAATCGCCTTTGATAGGTCGTTCACCACCTGTATGTCCGCGTACTCGGAGTTCCCCGCGATGAAATCTCGTGCGAATGAGTCGAGCGTGAGAAGCTTCACGTTCTTGTTTCGGATGGATCCGTCCGCGAGGAGGCTTCCCATGAGCAGTTCGAGGTTCGGTCCGTCGATAAACGAAAGTGAAAGATCGGTCATCATGACGAGTATTTTCGGATAGCTCAGGTTGTAGAGCCCGATGAGCTCGCGCATGCGGTATTTCAAAAGGTCGATTTTCTCGCGATTGAGGCCCTGCGCTATTTCGACGAAGATGATGTTATCGTTGACGCGCGCCTCGAGAATGCAGGGTGTCATGTCGATGTCGAAGTCGACGCGGATTATCGAGGTTATTACCTGAAAGAGCTGGTCGATTTTCAGCGGCTTCGGGAGAATCTTCTTGATTCCGTACGGCGAAAGCCGGGCGACGTCGTTCGGTTCAATTTTTTGCTCAAGCATGACGACGGGGATGTCCCGCGCGTTGGGGTCTTTCTTCTTTCCGTCGAGCAAGTCGAAGAGGAAGTCCTTGCTCGTGTTATAGTCGATGATCACGAGATCCGGCATGAGCGATCGCATCTTCGAAAGGCTGTCGAGCATGCCGACGCCTATTTCCGTCGAGACTCGCTTGGAATCGAGCTTGTTGCGTATATAGTCGCGAAAGACGCTTGAGTCGTCTATTAGTAATACCTGTTTCATATCCTACTATTATACCCGTGAGCGGCGTTTCTTGAAAGCGTTTTAATGATTAAAAAAACTCGCGTCGGCTATTCTTCGATACCCGTATCCTCGGGTGCCGCCGTATGCGCGGGCGAAAGCTCTTCCCCGAGCGAGACGAACCAATCCCAGTCTATGCGCGAGCCTGGGACCGAAAGGCTCGCGCGCGCCGCCGCGTTTCCGATATCGAGCGCCTCGATGAGCGTTTTCTTGCGGAGGAAGGCCGCGAGAAAGGCCCCCGCGAACACGTCCCCCGCGCCGGTATCGTCGAGGGGATGGTCTATGGCTGATCCGTCCCGGTGAACGACGGAACCCGAATGCCATGCGCTCGCGCCCATCGGCCCTTCTTTGCGTATGATATAGGGAAACGGCCGCTTGTGAGCGGTGAGACGCGCGAAGGTTTCCTGCGCTCGTCGCTCCGGGTCCGGGTTTATTGTTTCCGATCCCCTATCCTGGAACGCGAGCGAGAGGGCGAACGCTTCCGCTTGGTCCATGAACAGGATGCACTCGTTTCGCTCGAGCAATTCCGCTATCGCGCTCGCTCGCGTCCTGGCGATCTCAGGCGAGGCGACGTCAATCGCGAGGGGAATGTTGAAGCCATGGCACAGGTTTGAGATGCGATCGGTTACTGCCGCGTTTCTGAGTACCTGTCCGTCAAGGAGTACGAGCGAGGCCCGCGACACGATATCGGCCTGAATCTGCTCGGGTTTGAAGGTGGGGGCGGCTCCCGGCGCGCAGGCAATCGAGCGAAGCCCTCCGGGCATGTGCAGGATAAGGCACCTGCCGCTCGGCGCGGTTCGTCCTTCAAGAAACGTCTCGACTTTAAATGACGAAAGCTCTGCGGTGAATAGCCGCGACCAGCGGTCCTCTTCCCGGTCTTCGGTGCCGGTGCAGCCGATAAACGAGCAGGAAAGGCCCATCGCGGAGGCGGCTTTGAGCGCGTTCGACGCGGATCCGCCCGAGACGACAATCGGGTTTTTAATCATGAGCAGCAATTCGTCGATTCGCTGTGGCTCGACGTGGGCGGAGCTATTTGGGTGGAGCCCGAGAGACAGGGCGTGTTCTTCCTCGGAGAAACTGAAAATGTCGAGTATCGCGTTCCCGATTCCCAAAATATCCATACGATGGGCACTCCTTCGGGTCGGGAACGCGGTATATCTTACGACGTCGCTCCCGGTATCTTCACTAGTATAGTAGCAAGCTCTGGCGTTTTTTCAAGGTCCCGCTTGATTCCTTCCGCGCGAGCTTTATTGACGTACGTGGGCGACTGAAAAGAATAGGCGAATTTCGTGTGGACGTCATACGTGCCCTTCATGAGGGCGTAGGCATCCTCGGTCATCACGAGTTCCTCGTCGGTGGGGATGACGAAAATCTTAATCGGCGAATCGTCCGTGCTGATGCACGTTTCGGCGTTGCGCGTTCTCGCGAGGGCGTTCTTTGCGGGATCGAGCTTGATGCCGAGGTGTTCGAGGCCCGCGCAGACGCCGGCACGCACTCCCGCGTGGAACTCTCCGACTCCCGCCGTGAAAATGAGGGCGTCGGGGACGCGGCCCATCGCCGCGATGTAGGAGCCGATGTATTTTCTGAGTCGATACGTTTCCAGCTTAAAGGCAAGCTCCGCGCGTTTGTCTCCCGCTTCCATCGCCTTTGAAACGTCTCTGCGGTCCGCGTATTTTCCCGTTATGCCGAGAAGGCCTGACTTCTTATTGAGCGCGGTATCGATGTCCTGAACCGTCATGTTGGCCTTGCGCATCATGTAGAACGCGAGCGCGGGATCGCAGTCTCCCGATCGCGTGCCCATCACGAGGCCCTCGAGCGGGGTAATACCCATCGAGGTGTCGAAGCAGACGCCGTTTTTGACGCAGCACATCGACGCGCCGTTTCCGATATGGGCGATGATCACGTTCGTGTCGGCCGGCTTCTTTCCGAGGATAACGGCGGCGCGCTTGGCGGTATAGAGGAAGCTCGTGCCGTGGAAGCCATAGCGGCGCACCGCGTATTGCTCGTACCACTCGTAGGGAACGGCGTACATAAAACTCGTGTCGGGCATTGTTTGATGCCAGGCCGTATCCATAACGGCGCAGTGGGGCACGTTCGGCAGGACTTTCTGCGCGGCTTCGATTCCCATGATGTTGGCGGGGTTATGGAGGGGGCCGAGATCCTGCACCTCGCGGAAGGTGTCGAGGACCTCAGGGGTCACGATGACCGATTTCGTGAATTTATCTCCGCCGTGAAGCACGCGGTGTCCGACGGCCTTGATGACGCTCATGTCCCGTATGACCCCGACTTCGGGATCGGTGAGGGTTCGGATGATGAGCTCGACCGCGATCGTGTGGTTCGGGCATTCATGGCTCATCTTGTATTCGCTCTTTCCCGTCGCGTTGTGGGTGATCGAGCCGCCTTCTTGCGTGACGCGTTCCACGACGCCCGATGCGATGACGTTTTTATCGTCCCAGTCGAATACTTGATATTTGGCGGATGAGCTCCCGCAATTGAGAGTAAGAATAACCATAGGTGAATCTCCTGAGCTGAGGTACGTGAACGGATAACTGTTTCGCGTTGGGCTCAAGTGTACTCCGATTTATCCATACTTTCAAGCTGGCCTTTGCCGGGCATCTGTAGTAAAATACTGCGATAGCGCAAGATGAATGACACGAGGGAGAATATTGTCATGGAAAAAAAGAAAGACTGGTTTGAGAATGAATCCTTTTGGGCACAGTATTCTCCCGTGCTTTTCGACGCCCAACGGTGGGCGGAAGCACCTGCCGTCGCGGAGGGCGTGCTTCGCATTATCGGAGCGCCCGTGCAGGAGGGCAAGTCTCCCGCCTCCGCGTCCTCAGCGTCTTCTCACGCCGAAGCGCCCGCGATTCTTGACGCCGGCTGCGGTCCGGGGCGCATCGCCGTCGAACTCGCGCTCAGGGGCGCGCGCGTGACCGGCGTCGATCTCATCAGGCCCTTTCTGAACGCGGCTCTCGAGTCCGCGCAGGACGAGGGCGTCGAGCTCGATCTCGAACAGGCGGACTTGCGAAGCTATGTGCGGCCGGGCGCGTTCGACGCCGCCGTGAGCCTGTACACGAGTTTCGGGTATTGCGACACGATCGAGGAAGACATGCAGATTCTCAAGAATATTGCCGTCTCGCTGAAAAAAGGCGGGTGGTTTATTTTGGAGATGACCGGTCGGGAGATCGCCGTGCGCGACTTCACCGAAGGCGAGTGGTTCGAGCGCGGCGGCTTTACCGTGCTTACGGAATTTTCGGTCGAAGGCGCCTGGGAGGGCTTGCGTTCCCGCTGGATGCTCATCGATGAGACTGGCCGCAAGATCGATCACGTCTTCGTCCAGCGGCTCTATTCGGCCGTTGAGCTCAAGCGCCTCATGATGGCGTCGGGCTTCTCCTCTGTCGAGGTGTACGGCGACTTCGACTTTTCGCCCTATAACGAGAAGGCCCGCACGATGGTTCTCGTCGCCCGTACGTAATCGTGCGGCACGTGTATCGAAGATACGCTCTCGTTTTTGACAGCGGACGGAAAATCCCTATACTTCCTGGTGGGAGTGAACGATGAAAGCATGTATGTTCGCGGCGATATTGATCTTCTGCGCTTCCGTCGGCGTTTCTCAGTCCGTCACGCTTCGCACCGAATACCAAGACACCGCCTCCAAGGTTATACAAAACCATGACGGAAGCTTTGGCGGTATTTGCGTCGACTTGATCGATTTATTGGAATCGCGCACAACGTACCGATTCAAGCGACCCGAGTCCTTCATGCCCTTGCGGAGAATCGTAGACGCCCTTCGCACGAACGAAACAGACGTCTATTTCGCCTTGTTGAAGAACTCCGAACGGGAGCGCGCCTGCGTCTTCGTCGAACCCCTGTATTCCGTGCGGTACGTTATCGTCTCGCGCGCCGATGAAGCGGATATTTTTTCCATGGCGCAGTTGAAGGCCCTTGTGGGGGAGAGTCCCGTACTGACGCTTGCGGGTTCCACTATCCTCGATTTCTTGGTTGGCCACGGCATTTCGTGCGACGACGGCGCCGGAACGGTTACGCAAAATTTTAACAAACTTCTGGCGAACCGCGGACGGTTTATGGTGTATCAGGACATGGCTGTCGAGCACGAAATCCGAAGCGGTCGCTATGAAGGCCGTCTCCGTGTGCATCCGTCCGCGTTCGCCGAGGAGCCCCTCTGGCTCGTTTGCTCGAGTCGCCTCGACGGCGCAGTCGTCGATGACCTGCGCGCGACGATCAGGCGATTGAAGGTTACCGGCGAATGGGACGCGGTCGTCAGGCGGTATCAGCGGAAATGATTTGATTATTCGGTTTTAATAAATAGCCGTCCATTTTTCATTTCGAGAAGAACCATTCAATTTCCGTTTTCCTTAAAAAGCAAGGTGCGAATGTTGAGTTTATGTGATGGCATTTACCAATATTGATTGACGATCTGAAGATGCGGGTTTATTATCGGAAAAGAAATTTACGGATAAAGGATAATGTAAATGAAAAAAGTTGGTGCTTATGGAGTTTTGCTTGCGCTTGCGGTCGCGCTCTTTGGTTGCTCAGGTTCGGATTCTTCGGAAGACCCAACAGATAGCATTCCGTCACTGAAGAGCATTCCGGATCAAGATAGCGGAAGCCTAGCCGCCATGAAGATCGCGGTTTCGCCTGCTTACGGAGTTAATTATTACAGCTCTGCAAATAATTATCAATTCCAGCGATCCGTTGTAAACGATATTCGCGCGGATCTCTATACGCAAGAATTTTGTTTCCGGTATCTTTACCCGTCTCTGGAGCGTTGCGGCGGTTCGGTCATTGCCCTGAGGGATCGCAATCGCACGCGCATCGGGATCTCCGGATACGAGGCATGGAAGGAATCGGCCTTATTGTACCTTACTCATATCGGTGCTGCTGCGGCCTCAATCGCTTCGATTAGCGATCCGGCTATTCGACCATGGCATGCGATTAACATGGGCGCGGATTGTTATCTCTATATTTCGCTCAATAATTCGGGCGTTGTACCGCCACCCATTTCAGCTCGGGGGACTACACTGTATGTATGGACCAATCAAACTGATCATACTACGGTTACCGATTTTTCTCATTTACCGCCTAATAGTGCCGAGCTAACGAATACTATCTATTCGCGCCTATGCGATGCCGCGGCCGTAGTTGATCCTACTTGGAGAAGGCGCGGCATACTGAGTGGGAATTTCGCTACTCTCCGCGTACTCAAGGAACAACACGAAGCAGGGACGGCCCATATTCCCGGAGTCCTTGTTGAGCTTGGATTTGCCGATAACACACTCGACGCAGAACAGCTGAAAACGCCCGCGATGATGGCAACAATGGCACGGGCTCTTACCGTTAGTATTATCGACTCAATTACGGCTAACAGTGGTTTGTATCCGCCAGTACGACCTTCTGACGTTTCAGTTTTTCCAGTTGACGGATACCTCAATGTCTCTTGGATCACTGGCGACGATCCGTACGACGAGTCTTCATCGGCACCGACTTCCTATGTTATCAAGGTATTTTCAGAGGATCGCACCTATCTCGGTTCTCAACAGGTTCCTGCCGGTTCACTTTCAGCTCAAATACCAATGGATCGCGCAGGAACGTTTATTATCACGGTCTCTGCAAGAAATGCATATGGTGAGAGTATCGATTCGGATGAGATCAGCGTCGTATACTAGTCGAGCTTCTTGAATTACTTGTTAACCCTACGGACGCAATCGTAATGGATCGAAATGCGGATTATCAAGGCCGACGAACATCTGATCGAGTCGGCCTTTTTTGATTGATACGCGACCTGCTAATCCATTCGTTCCGTTTTTCCCGTTCTTGCCGGTGATTCCTTCGAGGATGGAGAGAATTCCGCCGATGATACTCGGATTGTCGGAGTATTCTCCTTCGCCGCCCTTTCCGCCTTTGCCGCCTTTGCCGCCTGCTATGTTAGTTTTAATCATGTCGGCCAAATCGCTTCCGGCCGCTACCGTAACGACGATGTCGCCGCCCCGACCGCCCCGACCGCCCGCGCCGCCATCTTGACCCAACACACTGTCGCGATAGTCGTCTTTATCGAGTTCGCGGTTTTCGCCGTCGCCGCCGTTCCCTCCGTCTCCGCCCGATGCGTCAACGGTAATCGTTCCGTCAGTGAGATTGAAAATCCATGCGTTGCCCGATAGGGCGTCGAACGCCAAAATCAGGTGCTCAGAATTCGCTGATGGAATATCTGCCGCGTAATACCGCGAGATTCGCAAATCGAGGCTCTCTCCGTCACGACCGTCGGTGCCGTAAGCGCCTGAAGCGCCGTTTTGTCCCGACCATCCCCGGAATGACGGCAATGACGAAGGAATCGGAACGACAAGCGTCTTCGACACGCTTCTCCCGACTGAGTCGGGAAAGTGTAGGGTGAGCTGTGCCGTATCAGGCTGCAAGACAAGGAAGGGATCTTGACGAACGGTCAACGTAGGGAAATTCAGCTGATACAGGGGATGGTCAAGCGTCGCGGAAATACCCTCATAATCCCAGAGGTTCTTCCAGACGCTTTCTCGCTGAGAGTCGGCTTTTTTATACCGAACGGCTATATGGTATGAATGGCCTAACTGGAGTGAATCGGGACGCACCGCCTTCGTGTCTTCGTAATCGGCGCTCGTCCGCAGTTGCCAGTCGACGTCCGTCACGTCCTTTATGCCCGCTATCGGTCCGAGGCTCGCGCATGAAACGAGGATCGATAATAAACACGGTAAGGAAAAGAATGATATTTTTTTCAGGCTCATGACGCACTCCCTTTTACATGGTGTCGTTATAGTAGTATATCACGCTTCTCCTCGATCGTGTCCTGGCCTTTTACGTGCCGACGTTATCTCTCAACCGGAAGTATGTTTCCCTTTCCGTCGTACTTGAGTTCCGCGTACATCACGTCCCGCAGGTGATCCTTGCCGGAGCGCGAGCTGTCATGATAGAAGAGATACCATTTGCCTTTGAACTTGACGATGGAGTGATGCGTCGTCCATCCGCGCACCGGATCGAGGATCTTTCCGCGGTAGGTATAGGGTCCGTATATCGAAGGGCTTGTCGCGTATACGAGAAGATGCGTGTCGCCGGTCGAGTACGAAAGGTAATAGAGGCCCTTGTGCGCATGAAGCCACGCGCCCTCGAAAAAGCGGCGAGCGTTGTCGCGGGCGGCCAAGGGCTTTCCCTGTTCGTCGACGATACTGATTTCGCGCGGAGTCTCCGCAAAGGCGAGAGCGTCGGCGGTCAGTTTGGCCATACGCGGTCCAAGGGCGGGCGCGAGTCCGCGGGGCGCCGATGCGTCGCTCGCGTATTCTCCCGTTTGCCATTTTTCAAGCTGGCCGCCCCAGAGACCACCGAACAGCATGTAGCGGGAACCGTCAGCGTCGGCGAAGACGGCGGGGTCCATGCTGAAGCTTCCGGCGATCGGCTCCGCTTGCGCCACGAAGGGACCGGCGGGATTTTTTGATGTCGCCGTTCCGATGCGAAATACGCCGTTCTTGTCCTTCGCGGGAAAGTAGAGAACGTACGTACCGTCAATATAGGCCGCGTCGGGCGCCCACATTTGGGAACCGGCCCACGGGACGTTTGCGAGGTGAAGCGCTTCGCCGTGATCGACGACTTCCTTTCCGGGCGCTTCCAGGGAAAGCACGTGGTAGTCTTCCATATCGTATTGGTCGCCGTTGCCGGAATACGCTTTGTTTTTCTCGATGTCGTGCGATGGATAGATGAAAAGTTTGTTCTCGAATACGTGGACGGACGGGTCGGCCGTGTATATGTGCGTAACGAGGGGCGCGTTCATCTGCTTTTGCGCTTCCTTTGACGAGCAGGATACGCCAAGCCCGGCCAGGAAAGCGAGTACGGAAATCAATGATATTTTCGATGCGGTCATAGTCACTCCTTGAGGGAATCGATGCCTGTAGTATGACGCGAAACGGGTACGGTCGCAATAAGCGTATTCCCCGGTTTTACGCGGGGCCGTACGCGTGGAGCGGCATCGATCAGCGGCTCATGGGAGTTGATCCAAGGCGATTCTACAATAGACCGTCTTTCAGGAGGGCGATTTCTAGATCGAGCAGGATCAGCCGATCCGGATCGCTCAGCGGTTTGCCGTCCGAGGCAACGCGTTCGCGAACGATCCTCGCGGCTTCCCGTTTCCAGATCGCCGCCTCTCCGTGCTTGCCGTCCAGCGCGAAGCACTCGGCGGCGGAGAGACAGCAGTTCGCGTAGGACAACTCGTTATCCGAAAGAAGGAAGAGCTCTGAGGCTTCCAGAAAGTCGCGAGCGCCCTGCAGCGCCTTGAGAAATACCTCGTTCGGAACGGCTTTTGACGTTCCTCCCCGGTTCAGGAGCGCGTCGACACGGCTATCAACCGCGGACCGGTCGGCGGTGGCGTTTCTGGCTTTCTCGAGCGTACCGTCGCTTCGCGCGATCGCTTCGTCCAGATACTGGTATCCCGTTTCCACGGCCTTGACGGCCGCGACAACCGGCGCCCCGTCGCCCTTCATGCTTTCGAGCGAACCCTTGTACGCGAGCCAGCGGGGATTACCGGAATTCTCCCGCAGCAATTCGTCAAACAACCGTTCCGCGATCTCCGTCTCTCCGACGTCAAACGAGAGAATCGCGAGTTCTTCCCTTTCGCCGACTGTCTCGGATCCTGACTGACGGAGCTCGCTAAGCCGGACCAGTTTCTGGGCATGCAGTTTGTCGCCAATCGCTTTCCGCTCCGACTCAAGATTCAATATCCTTTCTTGGTTGATTGCGCGCGTGACATCGGTCCGCCGCCGCATCGGGATTTCAACCGGCTCAACGCGGGCAAGCTCGAATGTAGCGTCGTTCCAGGAAGAGAGCATGTCGCCCTGTCCCGTCTCTGACAGGATGTCGTATATCCGCGGCGTAAGCGGAGAGGTCGCGCCTCCTCCGGCAGTTCTTGTTTTCCTTCTTGAAACCTGCAGTACGCCGCCGATATCGAGGGGGGAATGGGCGGCGACGAGGACATAGTGCCGGATTGAATCGATCGTGTAGAGTCGCTGCAGTTCTTTTTTCACGAGCGGGACCTTTATGAATACTTTCTTGCCGCTGTTTGAATACAACACGTCGAGCATGGCGACCGTATCCCCGTTCTGGTCATGTATAGAGCCGGAACCGCCGGTAACGGCGAGCACGTAATGCCATGGGTATTCAGGTGATAACGCGACGAGCTCGCTCCGTTCGCGCAGGGTTTCAAGCGAGCCTCCGGCGAATCCGGGAACATGAAGGTAGATGTATATCGTCCGGTTGCGCGTGGCGCCTGACTGTTCGCCAAACCCGGTCCTGAATTCGAGTTCAAGTTGCCAGAATTCGGGAACATCCTGCCAGGGCGCGTGGAACACCGGTTCACGGACCGTGTAGGAAACCAGATCGAGATTTCCCTCCGCGAATTGACGATTGGCGGGATAGGCGAGGTTTCCGTATCCGGTGTCGTCCTTCATCGGGTCATAGATGGTGCGGGCGACCGGACCTCCGACCAACGGAGGGTAAATTTCCAGTTTTAAGATCGAGTTAACCATGCGTTGCAACGCGTCGGAAAAGTAAAACGAGAAGAAGATGGTCGCGGTACAGCTTGTAAAAGTAAAAAGCGCCAACGCCACGTAGATGATTCTTTTTTTTCCGATTGTCATCACAACCCTCCCAGGCTGAAGGCGGCCGCAAGCGCGCGCGCGATGCGCTCCAGACCGTTCACCGCAAGACCGCTGGAGATAACGACTCCGAAGGTGAAGGCGCTGAAAACGAAGAAGTGCTTCGGTTCAAGGATTCCTCGCAGCAGCTGTTTCACGCGTCCCGGACCGTCAAGGAACGCCTTGCCGGGATTCCTTTCCTTGAAATGCCTCGCAAAGGAGTAGTCGAACCGTATCGCGCGTTGCGGACAGACATCGACGCACGCGCCGCACTTGGCGCAGGTTATTTCCGGATGACCTTTCTTTTCAAGTATGGTTTCGCGGTCAATCGCGAAGAAGGGACAAACCTCCGCGCACCGCATACAGCCGGTACAGAGATCCGTATCGATGACAACCCGGTACACGCTCGCCTTGTCCAACAGGGACTGCATCGCGCCGAATGGACAGAGCATGCCGCATTGGGTACGCTTTTTCGTCAGTATGGGCAGTATGACCACCAATATCAGGAATAAGGACATGAACACGAAGGTTCCGATGAGAGAGGGGATATCAATCAACTGCGGAAACTCGGTGATCAATTTGAACGGGCAGAACCATTGGCAATAAATCGACGACATGAACGCGAGCGTCATGAGCGCCAGAAAGACCAGGACCGCGAAATGAAACGCGCGGATTTCCCGATTTTTCCCCACGGTTTTTACTGTCGCCTTTTTACCGATACCGGAGAAGCCGTCCTCAAGGCCCCCGTAGAAACAGGCCCAGGAGCACCAGCCCCGGCCGATCGTTACGGTAGCGATAAACCAGATCACGAGCAAACTGGCGATCGAGGCGTAGTGTCCTAAAATTCGCGCGGGGAAAACCACCGTCTGAGTGAGTACGTACGGTATGAACACGAGAGGTATTACCAGATGGCAAAACGGAACCTCGCTTTCGGTGAAGGTGTTGGCCGTCATGACCATGCTGCCCCGTTCGTCGTAGAGGTTCCCGATAAAGGCCACGGTAAAAAGGATCGCGAACACGAACTGAAAGATTCTCCGGTACTTGTTTACCTTTCCGGTGAACATGATGGCCGCGAAGATACAGGTCAGGAATCCCCCGTATATCCAGGAGTACGCCGATCCGTCGCCGAGGCTGATGGTAAAGAAATAAACAATCAGCGCCATGAGCGCGGTTAGCAATGATTTGAGCGCCATATAACCTCCGGTAATCCTCAATGAAAAAAGAGCGGAATAAGCCCTGCGAATACGATGAAGTACCCGGCGATAAGCAGTTGCGCGAATTGAGCGACCCTGCGCATGAGCGCGACGCGTTTCACGATGAAGGGCAGACCGAGCATTGGAAGGAAAAACGGCAGGGTCCCGACGAGGAACGCCGCGAAAAAAGCCGTCGACGATATGACCGAACCCGAGCGCGCGCAGAGGAAGAGCATCGACCAGAATGCCGGACAGATATGGAGACCGACGGTAAGACCGGCCGCAAAGGGAGAAACGGAATCCCCGGCGGACGGGGGAACCGTACCCGCGCAGCGCCCACAACGAAACTTTCTTCGATTCTGTATGAACAGACGGTAATCGACAAGAAGCGCGAGGCCGCAGGCGAGATAGCCGAATACGGAGAGCCTGCGCGCGAGTACCGGGTCGAAAAACGAGGAGGTGATCAGTCCCGCGCGCGCGAAGAGCGCTCCCATTATCGCGTAAGTGGTAAACCTCCCGGCAAGAAACCACAGCGTTCGCTTTCCCGTCGCCCGCACCGATACCTCGTCCCGCCCGCAGAGCAGGGGAACGAGCGGAGGAACGCAATACATGGCGCAGAAAACGCCCGTGGACAGTCCCAGCAACAAGGATTCGAACATTCCTGAGACGAGCGTCATTCCTCGTACCTCCGCAGTATCTTTCGGGCGTCCCGTGTCGCCTCTGAGTCAACGCCGGTGGCGACGGACGCCTCGAACGCATCGAGCGCGTCCTCTATGGAGCCGGCATCCTGATAGAACAAACCGATGGTATAGTGGATGGCCGCGCGTTCCTCCGGGGAGGGCTTCGGTTCATGTTCCTCAAACCAGCGTACGTCATCCGCGATCACGTCGTATCGCTTGAGCGGAGAGCTTCTGCTCACCTCGACGCCGTTCGAGAGGCGGATAAGCCGTAGCTCGCCGTTTTCGCTCTCCTTGGCCACCGCGCTGTCCATGTACCGGGCCCCTTCTTCGAGCAGTGAGAGCGATTTGATCGGGTTATCCGCGGCGAAAAACGATGCCTGAATGGTAATCGCGCTTCCGTAATAGGCGCGGGCGACCATACTCTTCTCGATGAACGGTCGAAGGGCGTTCAGGCACTCCGCGGTCGTGGCTTCCCCTTGCGTTAACGCGCTGTTATGAAGCGCGATGCCGCGTTCGATCTCGTCGCTCATGGACTGGGTAAACGCGCCGAAAGACGTCAAAAACGTCAAACACAGTACGACTAGCTTTTTCATTCTTCGTCTCCTTGATGGTCAGTATGGTCAATTGCCGGCGCGTACGAAAAAAGAGCCGCGCCAATTCCCCTCGTGGTTTGTTCCCCACGAAAAGCAAAAATCGGTAAACACGGGAGCGGGAAACTTCAGCCGTACGCCGGCGCCAAACGCTTCGAAAACGGTTCCATCCCACGCAGGCCCGGGAGAGGGCACAGCCGCGTCCCCGAACAAAAAAACCTGGGGAACGACGGAAAATCCCGACCAAAACCCGAAGGTACCGAGATCGAGACGAAGTTCCGTCGACGCGAGCGCGTACGATTGGAGCGTGAGCTCCTCATTCGCGTACCCGGACCGGACGGAGAGCGCCTCCTCGTCATAGAGACGGAATGCGATCGCGGCGGGAGCGTCCTCCGACATCCAGCCGGCGGATGCCGAAAGAAATAACTCAAGACTTCGTTTATTCCCCTCCGCCTTGCGCGCGTCTCCCGCCAACACGGCGGTGAAGGTACCGGTTGAACGCGTTTTCCACGCCTCGTCGAGAGGAAACCATGCCGCGCGAGAATCGAGCGTCCATTTCGTCCAGGCTGGAGCGAAGCCGAGTCTTTCAGCGCGAAGAACGGCCTCTCCAAAGGGGTGGAAAGACCACTCGCTGTCATAGGTCGTAGCGACGGCCACGAGCCCGGGACCGAACGCGATCGTTACGTCCGGAGAAAGGAACTTCCCGGCGCGGACGGAGAGATCATTACGCGGTTCCGCGTCATCGACCCCGCACCGCGACGGGAGATAGTCGCGGGAAAAAACCGACGCCTCAAGCGTGTATCCGCGGTTTCCCAGGTTCTCGTGGACATACTCGAACCCGAGAAGATTCCAGCCCGCGTACGCGAAGGCCGCCGCGCGATTTCCCCCGAGGGCCTTTCGTCCGTACATGACGTACGCGTTGCCGCCGGAGAACCGATGCGAGAATCCGTCCGACACTGTGATGACTACCGTCCGCTCCGAAGGCTTGCGAAGCGGCGGCGCCACGCGCACGGAAACCGAGTAGAAAAGCCCGCTATCCGAAAGACGTCGCTCCGTTCTGAGCACCTCGCGCTCAAAATCATCTTGCGTCATCGTGTTTCCCGGACGCAGCCCGGTCCAGGTAAGCAGGGCGGAGGGACTGAGCCCTGCTTCGCGCCCGCTTTCGAGCGTGCCTCCGGAGTCGTCCCATACGTACTCATAGCGCGGCGTCACGAGACGGATTCTCGCGACGCGTATCTCTCCCGTCGGCGCGGCCGGAAGCGCCGGCTCCTGACTGAACGTGCGTCCCGCGCATAGCGCGATGAGAGCGGTAATGGCCAAGAACTTACGCATCAACGTCTGATTTCCGTATTTCGCGTACCGACAGGAGCCAGGTTATCCCCGTCATCAGCGGCCAGGTAAAGATCCCGGCGACCGGCATCCAGGACCAGAAACGACAGGGCGCCCGGGTAACTATCATGAGGAGGTTCGCGGCTACCGAGATGCCGCTTATGAGCGCCCAGCCGGCAAGGCTCGCACGGAACGAGGCGCCGTCGGGATACGGAATCAATTCGGTTTTTTCAGGCGACCGCGCAAAGCGCGCTGCCGCGAAAACGAGCGGAACCATGTATCCCGCGAACGCGGGAACCGTCAAGTAAAGCGCGCCGGAGCCGAAATACCAAGAGGCGACGCACAGCGTCGCACACGCCAGATATACCGCGCCGTACGCCGCGCCCGCGGCCATCGTGAGAAAATCAATTCTGACTTTCCGGACTCGGACCTTCCTCCGGAATATCGTATCGATCAACTCGTCGAGATCGCCGAGGTCCGCGACGGTTTTTTCCAGCGCCGCCATCTCCTCCATGCCCGAGGCGCAGAGATCCGCGACGCGGTCGCGTATGTGCGACGACAACTCTTCGATCTGCTCGCGCACCTCGTCGGTTCGCTCGATATTCCTGAAAAGGCCCTTAAGATAGTATTCGATTGATTTCATGTCCGTTTCTTCCCTTCCGTCCCGAGAATCAGACCCATAATTTTCTGGACCTGTTTCCATTGGGCTATGGCCTGCGTGTACTGCGACCGACCCGTCTTGGTAATCGTGTAATACTTCCGCCTGCCGCCTTGGCTCTCGTCTCCCCAATACGAGGAGATGAGCTTGTCCCGTTCCAGCCGCCTGAACGCCGAGTACAGAGACGGCTCCTTCACCTCATACGACCCGCCCGTCCGCTCGGGCACTTCCTTGTACACCTCATACCCGTACCGGTCCTGCTCCGAGAGCAGGTGCAGGATAATCGTGTCGATGTGGTTGCGGATAATGTCTCGCTCGATTAATATGTCTTTCATACTACTATGTTCGGCATAGTAATGTGACGGAAATGGTTTGTCAAGTTGTTTTAGTAAGATTTTCTTCAGAGGCAGAACGGGCCGTGATAGGCGAGGACGGGAAGGCCGGAGCCCCCGGCAAGAAAGCGAATCCGGGGCGGGGGCCCTCGTGTTCACCAGCTGCTCGACGAGCCGCCGCCGCCGGAACTGCCGCCGCCGAATGACGAGCTCCCGCCGGATGAGCCTCCGTGCGATCCGCCCGAGGATCCGCTCGAGCGGGTCAGCCGGGGTATCGTCGTCGATTTGGTATAGGAATGCGCGCAGGCCAGGCACTCGAAAGAGAGCACGGCCTCGCCGGTCGTCGTATATGTCGGCCGGCGGGTCACCTCGCGTTTTTTTTGTCGGCTTGCCATGGCGCGGCAAGCAGGACAGGCCGTATAGAGGGCGTAGCGGTTTCCCCGGAATTTTTCCACCGTAGACGCGCCGCACGCCGAGCACACGTGTACGTCGTAGTCTTCGGACTTCAGTTCCTCTTCCTTGATTTTTGTCGGCGCGAGATACGCGTCGTCTTCCGTTTCCGAAAGGCGTTTCATCTCGCCGCCGCACTCGGGGCATTCCCTCGGGGCCTCGCGCCATCGACGGATTATGCGAGAGCGCACGACGCCGCTCCAGCGCATGCCGATAAGCGAGCTGATCAACCCGAAGGCGGGCGGCGCGAGACCGAAGAGCGCGATTTCTTTCGGTTCAAGGAAGCCGCCGATGGCGAGGCCGACGGAGAAAAAAACGGCGCCGAAAGGAAAGAAGAACGCGGGCAGGCTAAAACCCTGCTTGCCGATTCCCTTGCCCTCGACGGAAAGTATGCTCGAGTAGGTTCGGTATTTCTTGCGCCCGCTCGCGAGAACGGCGCGGATCTCGTTCACGAACGAGACGGCCGCTCCCGCGAGAACGAGAAAGCCGATTCCGCCGAAGAGAAGAAAGGGCAGGGCGTTCTCGCCGAAGTTCGAAAACCGTTCGCTCATCGTCGGAGTTCCGTTCGTCTCAGCAGCTTGGAACGCGTCCTGAGACAGAAGCGCGTCCTGCGATAAAAGGTCCTCGGCCGCGGCGGGGTCGCGGAGTATCCGGTCGATCTCCGTCACATAGTTGACGATTCCCTCTCCGTACCGGCCTTCCCGAAACGCGGGGATCACGATGGATTCCTGCAAGATCGAAATCGCGGCGTCGGTAAAGATTTCTTCCATACCGTAGCCGGTATGAGTCCTGAAATTCCGGTCCTCTATTGCGGCGACGATCAAAAGTCCGTTGTCCTTGTCGGCCTTGCCGATCTTCCAGGCGTCGAACAGGCTCTGGGATTCGGTAAAAATATCCTCCGCGAGGGAGGGTACGACGACCACGGCGATTTCGACCGAGGTGTCTTGCTCGATGCGCACGATTAGCTCGTTGATGGTCGCTATTTCCCCGTCGGTCAGATACCCGCCGATCGAAGTAACATAGCCTGTACCGACCTCCGTCGGGTTGGGGATGTTCGAGGCCGTCCAGCTTTCGCTTCCGTCATCGGCGTAAAGAGGGGAGACCGCAAGGCACAGGGAAAGCAGCAGCGTGAGACAAAAAGTGTTGCGCATCGGGTTCATCCTCAGTCGTGCGATTCGAGTGTCGTCCAGTCCATCGTCTCGCCGATGCGGGACGCGAGGCTTTCGAGATCTTCGTCATCGTGGCGCGGGTCGAAATCGGCCGGCACGGGCACTTCCCTGCTTTCGGCGCCGACTCCGGCATAGAGAACCGCGGAGTGATGGGTGGCTTGCGTTTCTTTCGCCGGCGCTCCGTCGGTCGGGGCAACCTCGATCGCGCCGTTGCAGCAGCAGAGATACGTTTGCGCGCCATCCTTCGCGACCCAGACGCATAAGCTCGTCCCGCGGACGCCCGCGACGAGGGATGGGGTGCGTACCTTGAGGTTTCCCCCGCTGACCGCGTCGATCTTGCGGAGCACCGCGGTGAGGGTTCCCCGTTCCACCGTCAGCGCCCGCGAAAGGGTCGCGATGTCGAGCGTCAGCAGTGTCAACTGGCTCATGCGGATCGCGTTTTTGTCGTTAAAGACGATCTCGGCGAGGCTGTCCTTCCCTGTCTCGAGAACGGCGTCCGGCGCGATTGCGTCCCCGACGGAGATCGGCCGCCCGTTCATGGTAACGGTTCCTTCGGCATACGCGAGAACGCACATAACGGAGGTATTCCGAACTGCGCTGATCGGGGCCTCGCTGTCGCCTTTGCGCGCGCATCCGGATACAAGGGCGATAATGACAACCAGTAAGGTAGCGGAATGGCGGATTTGCATGGGGCTTCTCCTGTACTGCAAGTATGGAGCCTCGACGCGAATTCGTCAATTCGATCGATGCGCGAGAAAGCCTCGTCCTATCGGACAAAAGCGTTTTTTTTCGGTATACTTGCCGCTCTTGCGAAATTACGAGGAGCGTCCCTTCATGATAAAGCTTTCCGGCATTCGCGTCGCATACGGCGATCGCGTCATTCTTGACAACGAGGATTTCCTTATTAGGGGCGGCGACCGCATCGGGCTCGTCGGGCCCAATGGGGCGGGGAAGACGACGCTTCTCCGCGTGATCTCAGGCGAAGAGCGTCCTGATCGGGGAGAGGCCTCCGTCGACCCCGGAACCGTCATCGGGTATTTTTCGCAAAGCGTCGGCGAGATGTCCGGAAGAAGCGCGCTCGAAGAGGTACTCGCCGGAGCGGGAGCCGTTTGGGAGATAGGCCAAAAACTCGCCGATCTCGAGGGCCGTATGGGAGATCCCTCGGCGAAACCCTTAAGCGACGCGGAGATGAACGCGTACGGCGAACTCCAGTCGGATTTTTTGCATCGCGACGGATATAACCTCGAGTCGAGGGCGGAAACGGTGCTTACCGGCCTCGGTATCGCTCCCGCGCGCTTCGGCGAGAGCGTCGAGCACTTTTCCGGCGGATGGAAGATGCGCATCGCGCTCGCGCGGATTCTGGTACTTGAGCCGGACGTCCTTTTGATGGACGAGCCGACGAACCATCTTGACGTCGAGTCCATCGTGTGGCTCGAGCAATGGCTGAACGATTTCAAGGGCGACCTCGTGATGACGAGCCATGACCGGGACTTCATGACGCGCTTGTGCTCGCGCACGGTCGAGGTCGCGAACGGAAAGGTCACGCAGTACTCGGGCAACTACGATTTTTACCTCCGCGAGCGGGAGATCAGGCGCGAGCAGCTCGTCGCGACGTACAATCGACAGCAAGCCCAGTTCGCGAAGGACGAGGAGTTTATCGCGAAGTTTTCCGCGCGGGCCTCTCACGCGTCTCTCGTCCAATCGCGCATCAAGGCGCTCGAGAAAATCGAGCGCGTCGTCCTTCCGTCCGATCCTAAAACCATGAGCGTGAAGTTCGCGCCCTGTCCCCGCTCCGGCGACCAGGTCGTCGTGATGAGCAATCTTTCGAAGGAGTGGCCCGCGCATGTCTCCGCCGGAAGCGCGCGGCACCCGGCGGGCGCGGCCGTAGCGGCGGGACATCCGGTATTCTCGGGTCTTTCCGGGATCATCTCGCGCGGCGATCGGATCGCGCTCACCGGCGTGAACGGCGCGGGAAAGTCGACGCTTCTGAAAGTGATTACCGGCGAAACGGACGCGACGGGCGGTTCGGTGACCGTCGGCGCGAGCGTCAAGCTCGGCTATTTCAGCCAGTACTCCTCGGATACACTCAATCCCAATCGTACGATCTTCGAGGAGGTGTCGGAGAGAATCCCCCTCGCGCCCGTCGGCACGATCAAGGGCATTCTCGGCGCCTTCCAGTTTTCGGGCGACGACGACGAAAAGAAAATCCACGTCCTTTCGGGCGGCGAAAAAAGCCGGGTCATGCTCGCGTGCATGCTCGCCGTGCCGGTAAACTTTCTCGTGCTCGACGAGCCGACCAATCACCTCGACATCCAGAGCCGCGAGGTTCTCCTGGAATCGCTCGCCGCCTTCGAGGGAACGATCATCATCGTGAGCCACGACCGCTACTTTCTCAGACACCTCGCGACGCGCGTTTTCGAAATAGACCATGGCAAACTCAACGTATACGAGGGCGACTACAAGTACTACTTGGAGAAAACGGGGCGCTCGTAACCGCGCGGGGTTCTTTCGCGCTAGCCTGCGGTCGTTGACGATATCAGGAATATCGACGTTTCGTCTTCCAGTATCCGGGAGATGTTGTCGGATTGATGCGTTACCTCCGTCACGGACTCCATTTCTTGCATCATCTCGGAAAGCGAACGCGAAATGTCCCGTACGATTTGCGCGGTCGTCCCGGCTATACGCTCCACGTTTTCGGTTGATACCTTGTTCTCGCCCGCGGCATCGCGCATGGAAGACGTGGCGAATTTCACCCGATTCGATATTTCATTCAGCCGCGACAGCGCTTCGTGAATTTGCGTGCCGCCCGTATGGAGTTCGGCCATGTTACCCGCTATCTCATCGAATGAATCGGTGGTTTCGACCACTTCCTTGTCGATGCGTTTGAACGCCTCTTGCGTGCTCGCGCCCGCGTTAACCGCATCCTGAATGCTTATGCTGATTCCGCTCATGATTTTGTTGATGAGGCTCGAATTCCGCGAGGTTGCCTCCGCGAGTTTTTTTATCTCAGTCGCGACTACGGCGAACCCCTTTCCTCCGGATCCCGCGTGCGCCGCCTCTATCGCAGCGTTCATCGCGAGGAGATTCGTTCGATCCGCAATATCCTGGATGATCGTCGCGGTCTTTTGTATTTCGGAGAGATTGTCGTGCATTTTCGTGATATTCTTGTTGGTTTCATTGAACTTGGCGCCGCCCTCGCGCGAGACTTGCACCAAGCCGGCGAGAGCTGTTTTTTTCCGTTGCGTGATTTCCTTGACATTTGAGACGGAGGCGATCATTTCCGTGATGGCCGTGCTGATTTCGTCTATCATCGATATCTGCCCGCTTTGCGTCGAGTCGAGGAGCGCAAGATGTTCTTCGACCGTGTTCACGGCATTGCTGGTCGTCTTGACCGTTCCGTTCAACTCCTCCATCTTGCCGGAAATGGAACGAACCGATTCGTTCATGTCGGACGTCGTATCGGACACTTTTTGGACGCTTGCCAGCAGCGTTTCTTTCAGGTCAAGATTCGTCTTGCTTGTTTCCTTGATCTTCTGCAGCGACTGGCTCAGCTTGTCGGTAAACTCGTTTACATTCTTGCTGAGGCGACCCATTTCATCGTTGCTCGACACGTTAATCCTGTTTGAAAGGTTTCCTCCTTTCATGGATGAAATGCCGATATCGATTTTTCTGATTCTTCTCGCGAGCACGCTCGCCGTGAACAGCGCGAATATGAGGGGAACCACAAAGACCACAAGAAGGACAATCCCGATGAAGCCACGCGCCTTCGCCTGGTACTTGTTCGATTCCGCCATGATGATTTCGTATTGCTCGTCTACCTGCGTGAGGGTGATATTCATGTTCTCGTTGAGCGTCGTGATGGTGGAAACGAGAAAGGCCACTTCTTGCCGTAATTGTATGGTCGCTTCGTCGTTCGCGTTTGCCTTTTCGATGATCGTATACAGGGAATACTTCGCGTCCTTTCCGAGGACCGTCTGCGCCGTGCTCTTAACCCTGTCGATTCGCGACTCCAGCGTGCTTTGGCTCATTTTAAGCCGATCGGTAAGCGTAATGATGTTTTTTATAGACTCCGCCACCGAATCGTTAATCGCCGGCAGAAAGGTCAACGATTGTATCCGGTTGATTTCCTTGTTCAGCTCGGACTGACGCGCAAGCACGAGCGCCACTTGATCGTCGAAGGGTTCCGTGTCAAGCCGGTTTACTTGAGCTATGTAATTGATGAAGTCAATGCTTAACTCATCAAGTATTTTTTTCTCGCTTTCCATATTCTGTACGGGCCCCATCATCAAGTTATTGATATAGAGGGAAGACGACCCCGCAAGAGAGGTAAAGAGTACTAAAAGTATTAATTTCACCTTTGTGGACATACTAGCCTCCATAAAGACGATGCATATTGCTAATACTTTTTATCAGGATGTTATTATTGGATGTGATCGGTATGAATGAAGTCATACGGTAATACTATACCATGGGTTTGTCGCGAACGCAAGATTTGTAACGCGTCGATACAGTGCGTGTGCTCGTTAACGCGGAGAAAGGTTGCGTAGATTGCCCGTGTCCCCGTCATCCCCTCAGAACCGACGGGACCACCGAGATGACGAGGAGGGCGGCCATGGCCAGGTTGAAGGCGCGGAGGCGCACGGGGTGCTCGAGGAAGTTTTTGAGGAGGGTGCCGAAGACGGCCCAGGTGGAGACCGACGAGAAGGCGATAAAAAGATTTATGACGCCGCCCGCGGCGAGGCTCGTCCAGTAGGCGTCGGGGTCGGTGAACGCGGTAACCAGGGTTATAGCCGCGACCCAGGCCTTCACGTTTATCCACTGGAAGGCGACCGAGCCCATGAAGGTGATCGGTTTCGCCTCTTCTCCCGCTTTCGCGGAAGGGCCGATTCCGGTGGACGTGGCGATCTTCCAGGCGAGATAGAGGAGATACGCGAGCGAGCCCCAGCGGAGGATGTCGTGCGCGAGGGGGAAGGCCCGAAAGAGGCTTCCGAGTCCCGCGCCGATCGCGAAGAAGAGAATGTTGAATCCTAGCACGACTCCCAATACGTGGGGTAGGGTGCGGCGGTAGCCGAAGTTGGCGCCCGTCGCGAGGGCTATGAGATTGTTCGGTCCCGGGGTGAAGCCCGATACGAGCGAGAACGAGATGAATCCTGCGATGAGCGTGCTGTTCATGATGCCATACTATGCGAGTACGCGTCCGTTTTCAAGAGGTTTTGACGCGTGGGCTTTTACGCTTTTCGATTGCGTGGTGGCGGAAAAACGTATTACTATGGGGTAAACAGTAACTGGAGGAAACTAGTGAAAACGGCAAGCATCGCGCCCGAATCCCTTTCTGACATCGTGGACATTCAGGAAACGCTCGTTCCCTCGCTTGTATATTACGGACAGACGGCGCAGAAGAAGTCAAACTCTCTACTCGTCTTAATCGTGACGGTTATACTTTTTTTCTCTGCCAGAATAGTGTCCGCCGACGTTCTTCATGTCGCCATACTCGTCGCCGTCTTGTTCGCTCACGAATTCGGGCATTTTCTCATGATGAAGGCGCTCAAGTACAACGACGTGAAGATGTTCTTCATTCCCTTCTTCGGCGCCGCCGTATCGGGAAAGCCGAAAAACAACTCGACGCTGAAAAGCTGCCTCGTTTCCCTCATGGGCCCGTTTCCGGGGATACTGCTCAGCGTCGCGTTTCTCGTCCTGTTCGGTTTCACCCATCGATACGTTTTTTTGAAAACGTCCGAGATAATGCTCTTCTTGAACCTGTTCAACCTTCTTCCGATTATTCCGTTTGACGGGGGGAAATTTCTCGAAACGCTCTTCATAGATAACGTCATCGCGCGGTCGATATACGCGATCTTCAGCGTTTTATTTCTTGCGCTCATAGCCTTCCTTCTTGAAGACTTTTTGTTTCTCGTCATTGCCGCGCTTTCTTTATGGGCCTTCATCGGTAACGGAAAAGTCTGGCGGCTGGGAGTAGCCCTGAAAAAGAAAGGAGTTCGTGCCGTCTCGATCCAGGACTTATCAAAAGATCCGGATAGCATGAGCGATATCGCCAATTCCCTCTATTCGATAAAGCCGAAGGCCTTTTTTCCCAAGCTTGAAATCAACGTCGTGTACGATTGCTTCGAGACGATTCTCGGTATCGTAAGCTTTAAATCCTTGCGGGCGATTTTCAAATTTCTATTATTTGTATTTTACGTAATCGTGTTTCTTTCTGCGCTCCTTTTTCTCGTTTTCTTTATCTTCCTCGATTATAAGGAAGTCGATACCGCGAAAGTCGTCGGAGACGAGTCCGTTACCGTATGCCAGATTTATATGTCCGATGAACTTACTTCCGAGATACCGATTGATTCCAACGGTCTCTATAACGGGAAAGGCGTCGGTTACAAGTCCTCTACGGAAGAGGAACAAACGATTTCGTCCGAGTACTATTATGCGTCCGGGTATCGGACGGGTATTTGGACCGACTATGACAAAGAGGGCGTTCCCGTAAAGAGGGAAGAATATCGGGACGGCTCGTTTATTTCGGAAAGTACGTACGCGGACGGCGTGTGGACCACGGTCCCGTATGCGGATTTCACCGCCGGAAGGAAAATCAAGGAATACCTCAGAAAGGTATCCCAACCGCGCAAGTCTCTCTCTCCCCGGTTCGATGAGAAAGGCGACTGACTCGAGGGTCAGGTTGTTTGCCGAGCCGGAGCTTTACCGCGATTTCGCTTTTTTCTCAAGCATGGCGCGGTCGGCGATTCCGATGAGGGTTTCAGGGTCTTCGCCGTCTTCGGGGAAACGGGCGAAGCCGACCGTCGCTTCGACCCGAACGGCGTGTCCGTTCCAGGCGATCGGTTCCCTGAGCGCCGAGCGTATTCTTTTTTCGGCCTCGCTGAGTTCGACCGGGACTTCTGCCTGCGGGAGGACGAGGACGAACTCGTCGCCTCCCACGCGCGCCGCGAGATCGGTTGCGCGAATCATTCGCGAGAGCCTGCGGCCGGTCTCGGCGAGCACCCGGTCTCCCGCATCGTGTCCGAAGGTATCGTTGACCGGCTTGAAGCCGTCGAGATCCAAAAAGACGATGAGGATGCTCCGGTTTTCCCTTCCGGCCCGGAGTATTTCGACGGGGAGATACTCCTCGAGTCGCAACCGGTTCGGGAGCCCGGTGAGCCGGTCGTTTCGCGCGAGCTCGTAGTGCGACAGGCTCTCTTCGAACAGCAACTGTTGGTTTCTGAGGAGACGCGTGACCATGGTCGGAATGAAGAGCATGAGAAGTCCGCAGAGGAGGACATACATGGATCGGTATACCTGTCCGGGAATGTTGGCGCTCACGAGGCGGGACGTCAGTGCGGGATCCATGTGCGGCCAGAAAAGAAAAAATAACACGTTCATGGAAACGATGCTGAGTATGGTGGCATAGACGATGAGGGGGCGGTCAAGGCGCAGAGCGGCCAAAAAAAGAAGCACGGGATAGAGGATCAGCGTAGCCGTGGTTATCGGGACCAACGGGGAATTCGCCCAAGCGTCAATGCCGTTGTAGAGGGTCAAGAAGATTACGTCGAGGGAAACGGAAAAGAACCGGACCTGCGGCACGAGCCGCTTTCGGACTATCAAGAGGGTCAAGACGCCGTTATAGAACAAGGCCACCGCCGACATGCCCATTCCGTAGAGCCCGGCGACGCTTTTCTCGGCAAAGTAGACATAAGCGGCCAGCAACGCCATAAGGCCATAGAGAATCCACCGGAAAAGCCATGCGACCTTCTCGCCCTTGAGAATCTCGTTTTGAAAAAGCGGTTTGTAGTCCTCCATCAGCTGGATTGTAGAGCTTTTTTCCGATACTGTCAAAAGAGGCGAACGTTCCCTTTTCGGAGGCATCGTATGGAAGTAAAAAAAATCGCGCTCGCGCTCGTGGTTCTCGTCGCGGTCGCGTGCGATAAAAACGGCGGCTCCGCGCGAAAGCACGGTGATATGAACATCACGGACGACAAACGGCGCTTCGCGATCGACCTGTCTTTACAGACGAGGGGAGGCGCGCTGTTCGTTCCGAAGACGTTGCCGAAATCGGGCGCGGCGCTCGTCATCGCCCTGCACGGCATGGGTTCGAGCGGCGAGGCCTTCCGTTCACGGGGCTTCGACGCGTACGCGATCAAGCACGGGTTTATCGTCGCGTATCCCGACGGTCTTAACGGCGGATGGAGCTCGCACGACGACAACGCTTTTTTCGGTTACATAATCGAAGGAATGAAACGAAAATACGATATTGACGAGCGCAAGGTCTTCATGACCGGGCATTCGCTCGGCGCGATTCAGTGCTACGAAAGCGCGATCGCGCTCGGAGGCGCGCTCCGCGCGATCGCCCCGGTGTCGAGTCCCATGTCCGCCGATACTGTCCAGTTGACGGTTTCTCTCGGCCCTCAGCATCGAGGTACAGAAGCGATTCCCACCCGAGTGCTCGTTATCCATTCGTTGGACGACGAGGTTATTCCCTATGAGGGGAAGATGATCGGCAATATCTACTCGATCAAGCACACTCTGGAATTCTGGAGAGGCGTCAATGGTTGCACGGACGAGTATTCCGACTTTCCCTGCGGAACGGGATTCGACGGACGGCTCTGGCGGGGAGAGCGCGCCGATTGCGTATTGGTAACGCGGTTCCGCGGCGGCCATAGTTGGCCCTCTACGGCCACCGAGATGATTACCGCGTTTTTCCTGGAGTCGTAGGGCGGGTGAGGCCCTAGCCTCACCCCGTAACCGCGTATCGGGACGTCTCGACGTCGAGCTTTTCGCTGATTGCGCCGACGGACTCGGCATGTTCGTCGACCGTCGCGATGTTGCGCTCGAGGGATGACGTCTCGGTTTGGATGGCGGCGTTCGCGGCCGCGACGCTTTCGGCGGAAGCGCGTACCGCCTCGATGCTCTGCGAAACGACCGCCGTCTGTTCCTTGATAGTCGACGTGTTTTCCGTCACCTCGGCGGTGTAATTGTTGAGCTCCACCATCGCGTCCATGACCTGCGTGCCGCCTTCCTTCAACTCGCGGATGGCGTTCAGTATCTCGTCGAAGCTTCCGCTGACGAGGGTAATCTCCTTCTGGATCGTCCCGAACGACTCGGACGAACGGGCGCTTGACTCGGAGGCCGAGCCGATGTTCCCGATGACTTCGCCGAGGTTTGACTTTATCGTCTTCGAGTTCCTGGCGGAGGCCTCGGCGAGTTTGCGGATCTCGTCGGCGACTACCGAGAAACCGAGGCCGTACTCGCCCGCGTGGGCGGCTTCGATCGCGGCGTTCATCGCGAGGAGGTTCGTCTGAGAGGCGATGCTGCTGATGAGGTTTGCCATATCCTGAACCGTCGTGATGTTCTGGTTTATGCGCGTGATAATCTCGTTCGTCTCGCGGAGCTGTGACTCGCCGATTCCCGCGACGCTCACGAGGCGGGCGGAGCCGTCCTTGTTGCGCTCCATGATCCCGCTCAAGGAAGAAAGGGACGAGGCCATTTGCGTGACCGCCGCTGTCGATTCTTCGACCATCGCGGATTGCGAGAGAATCATCTCCGACGTTCTGGTCACGTCCTCGGTGATGCGGGCAATCGCGGCGCGCGAGACGTTGACCGTCCCGTCGAGCGTTTCGGACGACGTTCGTACCCGATCCGTTTCTGCCGAGAGCCGCGCGATTGATTCAGCGGATACGCGAACGGATTCGGCGAGTTCCCTCTTGCTTTCCGTCGCCTGCGCCGAAACTTTTTGTAGTCTGAGGATCGAATCGCCGAGGTTCCGGCGCATCTCGTCCATGAGCTTTCCGAGCTCGGCGATCTCGTCGTTTCCCCGAACGAGCGCGCTTTGCCGGAGGTCGCCTTCGCCGATTGTCCTGATAACCTTCTCCATGTCGCCTACCCGGCGAGAGATCCTTCTCGACATCGCGAAGGCAAGGGCGATTCCCGCCCCGCCGAAAAGGAGGACGGCGGCAATCGCGACGGCGAGCGATATCGCCGTTACCCTTGCCAGCTCGTCCGCTATGACCTCGTTTTGCTCGTCGATGATCGCGACTGAGCTCGAGCAGGTTGCTTTCATGACGATGAGGCTCGACGCGTAGGCGGCCGAAGACTCGAGAAACCGGTCGTAACCGGGTTTCGTGCTGTAATATTTCAGGGTATCGAAATTGACGAGCTTGAGGCTCTGCCTGAAGCCGCCGACCTCTTCGCCCTGGACGATGAAGTTTTCGATTCTGGCATAGAGTTCGTTCCGACGATTTCGCGTCATTTCCCGCATCGCCTCGATTTTTTCGAGCGCCTCCGCGATCGTCGGGCTCAAACGCGCGAGCAGGGTGATTTCTTCTACCGCCGTGAACGCCGCCTCGGTACGGTCAACGGCCTCCCTGTAGTCCGTGAGGACGGAATCCGACGGTTTGTACCAGAAGTCGTTCGTGAAAAGGGCTTCGTCGTTGAGGCTGGAACGCAGGTCGGCGAGCAGTTTCCGTTCGGACTCGATCCTGCCCTTCTGAAAGCCGGACAACGCGAGAATCCCTCCTGCGAGCAAGAATACGGCCGAAACGAGACCGATGATTCCGAGTAATTGAGACCTGATTCTCATGCTGCGACACCCCCTTGTATGCAGGGATATAGTACACCGGGATGAGGGATTTGTCGAATTCTCGGAAAACGATTATTTTATCCGATCTTTCTGTTGTGATTCTTCGCATACTCGGTAAGGTCAAATTTCTCAAAAAGTTCAACTAAGCGATCGCGAATGGTGGTGCCCATGACTTTTTCGATAATCTCTTCGATTTGCTTTGGCGTTTTATGCTTGAGATTGAATTCTTTGATAATCTGAAACATGTTCTCTTTTGTCATTTTCGCATTCATGAAAAACTTTGCCGTTTCCAGCGGCAGGAATAGTTGCTTCGTTTGCGACAAGACGTCAGAGTACCATTTCTTTTCGTATTCATAATACTTATTCTTGCCCAAAAAAGAGTTGGCGTTCAGTTGTTTGCCGGCGTCATCCAAAAACAGTAACGCGAAGGTATAGGCAAGACCTTCGGACAGTATGCTTTCTTTTGCCCGTCGTAATGAGTTTTCAACCCGTAAATACGAATGACCGATCTCATGGAGAATACCTGAAATATACATGCTTTTGGATGTGTCGGAAACGGCAGTTTCCGGATTAATGCCCTTCACCTGAATATACATTTTTTTGCTACGATGATTATTCGCGTACTGTGGTTTATCGGCGAGTGAGAGATTGATCTTATGATTCAGGAAATACTCCTGCCCGAGCGCGTTGGCGATCAATTTGGTAATACCTTCCGTAATGTCCCTGATAGATGGCGCTATTTGAAGTAATTCCTTATCTGCCTTCTTTACCTTGGTTGGAATCATGGTGTCTCCTTAACTATGGTCGAGTAATTGCTTACAAACAAAACCATATACTCAAAACGATGAGATTTCTTGGGATTATTGTGAATCGACTGAAAAAACGCAGGGCTTCCATTTCTTTGACGACAGCGGGCATAGCGCACCTCCTTCGGTGGGATATCCCAAATGTCAACCTCGGTAGGGCAGAGCAGAATCCCGCCGATTAATGAAACGCCTTCAAAAAATCGAACGCCTTCCAACTATTGACCAGAAGGCGGTAATTAAGACCACCGACAATGTACGTAAAGGCGCAGGGGTCAATGATACCGATTAGTCATAGACTTCCTTGCGATGACCTATAGTAACTGCAAGTATTACAAACTGGTTTTCACGTACATCACAAATAACACGGTAATCACCGATACGATACCGCCAAAAACCCGCTTTATCCCCGACGAGCTCTTTCCCGCGCTTCTTTGGATCAGGAAGCATCGCAATTTCGTTTTCAAGATAATCAAGAATACCGCGTTGCCATTTTTTATCGAGCTTTTTGAGTTGCTTTTCAGCTGTTCTCGTAAACTCAACGTTCCAGGCCAAGACTCTTTCTCACTTCATCTATAGTTTTCGTAGGTTCATTGCGTTCCAATACAGCCAATGCAAGAAGATAGTCTTCACGGTCTTCGAGGAAATTTTCAATCGCTTGTTTGACATAATAACTCTTGCTCCGTCCAGTTTCGCGCGCCAAATTCTCAAGCTGCGATTCCATTGAGCTATCAAGTCGTACTGCTAGCATATATGAACCTCCTTGTATTACAAGTATAACAATATATTCATTAGAATGCAATATACTTCCCAAAAACCGGGCGATGAAATCGTCCGGTCACGGTCGAACAACGTTCGACATCGGTAGGGCACAACAAAAACCCGCCGGATAAAACCGGAAAACCCTCACCGGATGCGTGATATCGTTAACGTTCCATCGGCACACTTCCGCTTTATGTCAAGATAGATGACAATGGCGAAAGCGTGAAAACCGACCTTGATCTTACGGGTATTGATACTCGTAGCATAAAGAAACTCAAAGACATTCTTTCCCTCCCCCCGGAAGATCGAAACGATCTCTACCGTATCCTGAACAAAATGGTTCGTAAAAACCAGCTTGAAAAAAAAGACTCTGAAATGAGCAAATGACAAGCAATTAAAGTACTGATAATTCCCCTTGCTTTCTGTTCCCAAATATGGTAACTTTTATAGTGTGAAGTATTCGGTAGCCATTTAAAAAAAAAAAGGCTTTGAAGGATATCAAGAAAGCCCCGGCCAAAGTTCAACGGTAGTTCGATCTTCTGGTCGAGGATCTTGAAGCATCTGTGCCGGTGCAGAAATCCTGGCCTAATTATTCAATGCTGGGAAAGGTTACCCATCACTGTCATCTGGATTACCATTGGGTCGCCTGTTGGCGACATGAGAATGATTCGATCGTTATAGAGGTATACTATGCAGGTTCGCGCGAAGACGCCCCATATTGACGTTCAGATAACCGGTACCGGCGCTGATATTCTCGTCGACATGCTCAAGAAGTCGATCAAGGGAGTGAAGGTCTCGACCGAGGATGAAACCATTCCGCTCAACTCTGATCCTTGGTTTAAGGAACTCCGCAAGAGTCGTACTTCCGGCGAGGTTCTGTGGTGCTACCGCGATAACGCGGGGATCACGCTCGATGAACTCGCAGAGAAATCCGGTATCGCGAAATCGCATCTGTCCGAAATGGAAAACAACAAACGGTCGATCGGTTTGAAGACCGCGAAAAAACTCGCCGAAGCACTTAACTGCGATTTTCATCGCTTCCTCGTCGTGTAATCTTTTCTTCTGGTAACCACCGGTAGGGCACAGCAAAAAACAGCCGGATAAAACCGGAAAACCCTCACTGGATGTGTGATTC
>CAYSEA010000021.1:36614-38553 GCA_964429975.1 uncultured Treponema sp. | reverse complement strand
TTTTATGAAAACGGCTCACCGTAAGGTGGGCCGTTTTCATTTACATGAGGGCGAGGCTTTTCTATGGTTGGCACACCACCGCTAACTTTTCTCGATAACCGGGCTACTGTAAAATTACTGATGTACATTGGGTATAACTAAAAGGTATAATGAGTTATGCGTTCTCGGCTTTCAATGGACAAACTGCAGCTCTTTGCCTATTTCATCGGCCTCTCCTTGATTGGTGCGTTTGCACTGAGCCTTTCCGGTATGTACGAAAATGGGCATTCTGCTCAATTCATCGATGCGTTATTTACCTCTGTATCGGCCGTGTGCGTGACCGGGCTATCTACTCTTCCGATGAATGTTTACTCGCCTGCAGGTTTTATCACAATAATGATACTTATCGAATTTGGTGGTCTTGGAATCGTTACCTTTTTTTCCCTATATATCGCGGTTCCGCAAAGAAAGGTTTCGCTCGTTAATAGGGCGGTTATAAAAGATTTTTTTATTGACGAGGTAGAAACCGAACCTAGAAAAATAGTTTACTCAATTATCGTTTTCACCCTGGTGATTGAGATCATCTGCGCGATACCGCTGTATCTGGGTTTTCGCTTCTCGGGATCCGAGTCCCCCTTACTAGACGCTGTTTTTCATGCGGTCTCCGCGTTTTGTAACGCGGGGTTCTCAACCTATGATGATAGCCTTGCTACGTTTATCACGAACGATTTTGTTCTCGTTCCGATCTTTCTGCTTTTTATTATCGGTGGTATTGGTTTTATCGTACTAACGGACGTAATACGCAAAGTCAGTGGGAAGAGGACCAAGTTGAGCTTTCATTCGCGCCTCGTGCTATCGCTCACCGTTACATTGCTGTTTGTCGGGGGCTTGGTATATCTAATAATAGAGCGCAATAGGGCGTTTTCGGACGTGAGTTTGGGACGCGGGGCTTTCCTCGCGGTCTTCCAGGCAGCAACCCCCCGAACCGCAGGCTTTACCGTGTTATCGCAAGGTGTTTTCTCTCCCTTTATCCGTCTTTTTACTGTGATTCTCATGTTTATTGGCGGCTCTCCGGGGTCGATCGCCGGTGGTGTTAAAACAACGACGTTTTTCCTGGTAATACTGTATGCAATACGGGGGAACCCTGATTTGCGCGGGCTAAACGTTGGACAACGAAATCTTGATACGACGCTCATTGAGCGAGCGTTTAGCATCGTCGCAAAAAGCCTGATGGTCGTGATTGTAATTATCGCTGCGTTACTTGTTTCAGAGCGACTTGCGCTTGAATCTGGCACAATTCAGATATTTGACTTGGTATTCGAGACAGTATCCGCGTTTTCTACCGTGGGTTTATCGCTGGATGTAACCCCATCGTTGACTACTACTGGAAAAATATTGATCATTTTAGCTATGTTTATTGGGCGAACGGGCATGTTCGCAATGGCACTCGGTTTCGCGAAAACCGAGAAAGAACGTTTCGTGGAGTATCCTTCCGCGCGCGTTATGATCGGATAGGGGGACGCATGAAGCAATTCGCAATCATCGGGCTTGGCGCATTTGGTATTCGCATGCTTGAACAGCTACTTTCGGTTACGAACGAGATTATCATTATCGATAAAGACCGGGAGATAATCGAGAAATACAAGGATTCGGCTAAGGCCGCGTATATCACCGATGCGATTAACGAGAGCGCCCTTTCCAAGATTATTCCGAAGGACATCGACGCCGTTATCGTCGATCTTGGAGGCAAGATCGAGGTATCCATAATGACGACCAATTATTTGAAGAAGCTTGGAATTAAAAACATCGTCGTTAAAGCGCAGACCGATGAGCACGGAGAGGTTCTTTCGATGGTTGGCGCGACGAGCGTGATTTTTCCCGATCGCGAAGCGGCAATGCACGTTACCCCGATGCTTGTGTCCTCCTTGCTTTTTAACTTTATGCCCATTTCGGAGAATCT
>CAYSEA010000021.1:28888-36514 GCA_964429975.1 uncultured Treponema sp. | reverse complement strand
GCGCGTCGTGGCTTGATTGAACTTTCGCGAATCGGTCACGCGATTACGTGCGCGGCTCGCGCGAAATGCGTGACCCGCGCGAAATGGCGTCAAACTAACAGGTTTCTTGCGTACAGGCGCGAAAGCGACGCGAGCCAGGACGCCTTGTCGCGGTCAAAGTGGCTCTCTGACATGCGCCACGCCCAATTTGCCCCGAGGGTAGACGGCGCATTCATTCGTCCCTCGCTTCCGATAGCGTAGATATCCTGAAGCGGAAAGACGGCGAATACCGCCACCGACATCATGGCAAGTCTGAGTAGCTCCGCGACCATCGCGGAATCGGGAGTCTTCCCCCCCAAGTAGCTTCGTATCATTTCCTTTTCCGGCGCCGCAGCGCCGTCGAGCCATCCTTGCATCGTGTCGTTATCGTGAGTCCCGGTGTATACGATCGTGTGCGATTCGTACATGTGAGGCAGAAAGGAATTCACGAAGCCGTTTTTTCCCGCTTCATTGGCGTCAAAGGCGAATTGGAGCACCCTCATGCCGGGGAGCCCAAAGTCGTCCCTCAGCGCGCGGACCTCATCGGTTATCACGCCGAGGTCTTCGGCGATGATCGGTACGTCTCCGAGCGACTTTCGAATCGCCTTGAAAAAATCGTGATCCGGCCCTTTTATCCACTCGCCGTTAATCGCGGTCTTGTCGGCAGACGGCACCGACCAATAGCTCTCGAAACCCCTGAAGTGGTCGATGCGAACATAATCGACAAGCGAAAGAGTCGAGACAATCCTTCGTTTCCACCAGGCATAGTCATCCCTTTTCATCGCCTTCCAATCGTAGAGCGGGTTTCCCCAGAGTTGCCCCGTTTCGCTGAAGTAGTCCGGAGGAACCCCGGCGACGCGCCGGGGCGTTCCGTCGGAATGTAGTTGAAAGAGCGATTGATTTGCCCAGACGTCCGCTGAATCAGCCGCTACGAATATCGGGATGTCCCCGATTATCGATATGTTTTTCGAGTTCGCGTACGTCTTGAGCGACCGCCATTGGCGAAAGAAAAAGAACTGAATAATTCGTTCTTCCTCGATTCCTTCTGTATGAGCGGCCTTCCATTCGCGTAAAGCTTTTTGATCGCGAGAAGCGAGGTCCTTGGGCCAGTAATTGTTCCAAAGCTTCCCCTGAAGTCCTTCCTGAGCGGCTTTATCGTCATAGAAGCGCTTGATGTCGCGAAACAGGGCGTAATCCTCGAGCCAAAACTCGTGTTCCTTAACGAACGCGCGATATTCGGGAGAAAGGCCCGAACGCGCGAATTGCCTCGCGGCGACGCGAAGCAGGGGATTTTTCCAATGAACGACCGCGCCAAAATCGACGGATATCGATTCTAGCAATGAGGAGGGTGGAATGCATTCGTCAAGCGACAGTAAACCTTCGGACACGAGGGTTTCGAGATCTATGAGAAGCGGATTTCCTGCGAACGTGGAGAACGACGCATACGGCGAGTCGCCGTATCCCGTGGGACCGAGGGGAAGAATTTGCCAGAGCGTTTGCCGTGCTTCGGCGAGCCAATCGACGAATCGGTATGCCGCGGCGCCAAGCGTTCCAATTCCCGGAGATCCCGGCAAAGAAGTGGGGTGTAATAGTATCCCGCTCGATCGTCGCAATTGCATATTTCCTCCAATCTGATTAGTAAACCGGTTTACCTAACTATACGGTAGTTTATACTTTCATACAAGCGAAACATAAAAAAAACCGCCTTGACGGCGGCTTTTTTTTCTTATTACGGTTTATTTTTCCGCGATAAGCAGGGTTTTTACGTCGAGCTTAAGATCGGTTACATAGTCGCTGCGATCATGTTCCTTAAGCGCCTTGATCTGGATGCAATCGGGTTTCGGCTCGAGGTACAGCACGACGTCGATATCGTTCTTATGGGGAACAAGAACCGAAGGAAGGCCTTTCTCGGCGGTTTCGGCGTTGGCGCTATACCATACGGTGCAACCGAAGTCTTTGGCGAAATCGCGCATTTGCTTCATGCTATCCGGATCCGCACGGGAAAAATCAAAGCCGTCTATGATTATAGCCTCAGGCTTCGCTCCCCCATCGGCAAGGGCTTTGATCGTCTTGATGACTTGCGTCGTCTTGACCGAATCTTGGTTGAAGTTGAGAACGATACGTTTGGTGATAAGATCCGTCTGGACTTCTCCCGCCTTATCGAGATTCTTTTTTTTGGCGAACTCGGTAAAAATATCCTCGTACCACGTCATGACGTGCGTTGCCTGTTGATTAAAGGAAACATGCACGACGGGAACGCCCTGAAGGAGCTTGTCGATTCCCAACTGCACGAGAATGGACGTCTTACCGAGGCCCTTTTTCGATACGATGACTCCGATCTCCCCGGGCCGTACTCCGCCCCCGAGGGATTTCTCAAAATTCCTGACGGGGCTTCGCTCTATAAGATCCTGCTTTACCATTATTATCTCCTTACTTCTGCTCTGCCCGGCGCTTTGCTTCGTATTCCTTGATAAGGGTGTCCGCGACGCTCTGCGGAACCTTACCGTACTTGGCAAACTCCATCGAATACTCGGCCTTTCCCTGCGTTGAAGAGCGAAGGATGGTCGAGAAGCCGAACATCTCGCTCAGGGGAACTTCGGAATCGACGCGGGTAAACGCCTCATCCTCGGTGGACGAGAGGATTATACCACGGCGCTGGTTGATGAGACCAAAAATATTTCCCTGGAATTCCTGCGGGCCCTCGATGGACACCTTCATGATAGGTTCGAGGATCGCGGGCTTTGCCTTGAGGTATGCCTCGCGGAAACCGCCGATTGACGCAAGCTGGAAGGCGATATCCGACGAGTCGACCGGGTGGGACGCACCGTCGTTGATGGTCGCGCGGAGCCCGACGATTGGGAAGCCGATGAGGGCTCCCTTCTTGAGGGATTCCTTGAAACCTTTATCGCATGAGGGGATATACTCGTTCGGGATGGATCCGCCCTTAATGGCGTCGACGAACTCGTAGTCCTTGTCTTCCATCGGCTCGATAAAGCCGGCAACGCGTCCGTACTGTCCGGAACCGCCCGTCTGCTTTTTGTGCGTGTAGTTAAACTCGGCGCGCTGGGTAATGGCTTCGCGATAGGCGACCTGGGGCTTGCCCGTTTCGACTTCGCAGTTGTACTCGCGCTTCATGCGCTCGACGTACACTTCGAGGTGGAGCTCGCCCATTCCCTGAATGATCGTCTGATTCGATTCGGGATCGACGAAGCAATGGAAGGTCGGGTCTTCCTTGGTGAAGCGGTTGAGGGCCTTCGCCATCTGATCCGAGGATTTTTTGTCCTTCGGGGTGATGGAGAGGTCGATAACCGGGTTCGGAACGAACATTGAGCTCATGGCGTAATTGAGACCGCCGCCGCAGAAGGTGTCTCCCGAGGCGCATTCGATGCCGAAGAGCGCGACGATGTCGCCGGGAACGCCTTCGTTGATGTCTTCCATCTGGGCGGAACTCATGCGAACGAGTCGTCCGACCTTGAACCGCTTGCGGGCGCGCGTGTTATAGAGCTCGTCACCTTTCTTGATCATGCCCTGGTAGATACGAACGTAGGTCAACTGGCCGTATTTGCCGTCTTCGAGCTTGAAGCCGAGGGCGACCGTGGGCGATTTCTCGTCGCAGGAAAGAGTTACGGGTTCCTCGTTCTTGTCGAGATCGAGGGCGATGTTCTTTACCTGGGTGGGGTCCGGAAGGTAGCGGATAACGCCGTCGAGCATGGACTGGATACCCTTGTTTTTATGGGCAGAGCCGAGAAAAACGGGTACGAGCTGTTCGGCAAGAGTTCCCTTGCGGATCGCGGCGTGGATCATGTCTTCGGTCTCGGCGCCTTCAAGGAAGGCTTCGGCGAGTTCGTCCGAGAACATGGAAGCGGCGTCCACGAGTTCCTCGCGGTACTTCTGGGCGTCTGCCTTGAGGTGCGCTGGAATTTCCGCCACGCGGATTTCGGTTCCGCTTTCGCCTTCGTAGTAAAGCGCTTTCATGGTAACGAGATCAACGACGCCCTCGAGTTTGTCCTCAAGGCCGATCGGGAGCTGCATCATGTACGCGTTGAGACCGAGCTTCTCGCGGAGTTGCATGCGGACCTTCAGGGGGTTCGCGCCGGTGCGGTCGCACTTGTTGATAAAGGCGATGCGCGGGACGTGATAGCGCTTGAGCTGGCGGTCAACGGTTATTGACTGGGACTGGACGCCGCCGACGGAACAGAGGACGAGGATCGCCCCGTCGAGAACGCGAAGCGAGCGCTCGACTTCGATGGTGAAATCGACGTGTCCGGGGGTATCGATAACGTTAATCGTGTGGTCTTTCCACTGAACTTGGGTCGAAGCCGATTGGATGGTAATTCCGCGCTCGCGCTCGAGTTCCATATTATCCATAACGGCACCCACGCCGTCTTTACCGCGGACTTCATGGATCGCATGGATCTTGTTGCAGTAAAAAAGGATGCGTTCGGATAGGGTGGTTTTCCCCGAGTCGATGTGGGCGCTGATACCGATATTCCTCATTTTGGAAATATCATAGGCCATAATCCTGTACCTCACTCATTGCTTATTTTGCGAAAAACGCAAAGGATTTCAAAAACATGTAATCTTTTGCAGTATATCGAAAAAAGATATGAGTTGCAATACCGGATAAACGGCCGCTGAGCCCGGTTTACCGGACTTGTACGCGTATTCCAAGGCTTCCGGAGAGTGGCAAATGCAATGATTCCCGGCGTAGTGCGATGGTGATTGTCGGCGTTGCTTTTCGGGAGGAGACCGGCGCCACGGAGACGGCGACGCTCCATCGCGGGTCAACGCGTCCTTCTTTGAGGATACTCGTGAATCCCGCCGATCCGCGGGCGCGTATTCCGGGGCGAAGGCGTGAGGTGAGGGTAGTATCCCCCGAAACAGAAGAAACCTCCCTGACCGTACCCTCGGAAGCCGAGGCAATGGCAGTAATTCGGGCCTCAATTTTAGCGTCGCGAACGGGAAACCGGTATATCGTCGTCTCGGCGGAGTATGCATCCTCGCTTTCATCGCGTTCAATCGTGATTGCGGTTGAGAAGTGCGCGTGTTGTGCTTCGATTATGCCTCCGTAATAGAGACGTGTTTGGTTTGGCTCGTTGAAGGAGTCTCCCGAGAGCGTCTCGCGGGCTACAAGTGCTGAAAGCTTCATACTAAGTCCGGTTTCGCGCGTAAGCGAGACGTATATCGCCGGAGCGAGCGCGATTTGCTCGCGAATGGGGTCCTCCGAGCCGTTGAAATCCCTGAAACCTTGAGCGGAACGAAGCCATCGCGCGCCAAGCGCCAGATGTGAGCCTCGAAGCAGGACGTCAGCGCGCAAAGTTCCCGCGCTTTCCGAAAGGGATTTGAGTGAGGCGTACGCGGAACAGCTTGCTTGAAGGCGGCGTCCATTCAGCAAGAGCTCTGCCGCGGGCAAAAAGAGCCAGGTTTCCGGAAGCGCGGGGTCGGGAACGAACCAGGTATCCTCGGACGACTCGGGAAGCGCGCGGAAGCCAGAAAAGAGCGCGAACGACAGGCGGGTCGCGTCGGGTCCGATCGGAGGGAGATGGACGGTGGTCGACAGCCAACTTGGAGACGCATAGCGATCAAACATATGACCGACGGCCGCGATCCGAAACGACTTTCCTCCGGCTTCGAGACCAAGCGCTTGGGTGTCGAGGGTCGTTCCCGAGCGAAGGAGGCTCTGTGCCGACGCGGACGGTACCGCGAATGACGGCGAAGATATAGGCGATACGGGGTTTTTCGCGCGCGAAGGAAGGCCAGACGCCGAAATCGAGCCTGCATACAGGGAAACGCTTTCTCTTGGCCGTATCTTTAGTGACCATGTTCGAATATCAAACGGCTCGCTACCGATTCCGTCGCCATCCCGCATGAGGGCGCTTCCCGTTATCCACGAATGCGATAGTCCGAATCCGACGTCGGTTTCGCCCGTCGGATACGATGACGTCACTGAAAAGCGAATCGCCGGAGCGGCAGATGGTTTATTCGCGGCTTTCTGTGCGGTGGTCGGTTCGCTTGTCAGGGGTAGGAGCGGGAACAGCGCTAGAAGGAAGCAATAGAGTGGATGAGGGGCCGCGTGAAGGGACATGCCGGTTTTTTGCGCGGGATTTGACTCCGTGCCCAAAAAACCGGCTGCAGCCTATTTTTTCGTTTTTACTTCGGAAACATAGCTCGAGGCGAACTCGGGCAAGGTCTTAATCGTGCCAAGCCAGTAGTCCGCTTCTTTTTTCGTTTTGTAGGGTCCGACGCGAACTCTATAGCTCGTGGTGTCCTTGACCGACTTCGTGAAAATTTCCGCGTTGATGTAGCGTTCGGCGAGCTTTGCGCGCGCCTTCTCCGCATTGAGTTTTCCGGTGAACGAGCCCGTCTGAATCCAGTATTCCGTTACTGTCACGGCCTTTTTGGGCGCGGGCTTTTTCGTCGTCGTTTTGTCGGCGGTCGCGCGGGCTTTTTGCGCCGCGGGCTTAGTCGTCGAACTCTTCGAACCCGTCGACTTGGCGGCGGTCGCGGTTTGCGTCTCTTTTGGTCCGTCCGTCGCTTTTCCGTCGGTTACGGGCCGTTCGGCGCCTGAGACGGCTCCTGCATCGGTTTTTGTCATGCCGGGAATATCTGCGGGAACTTCCGTACCCGCGGGAACGGCCGATCGCGCGGGGCGTTGCGTGAGTCCCGTCACGTCGAGAACGCCGTACTGAGCCGACGCGTTATCCCCGTTGACGATCGTCACGTTGACGTCTCCCCGGGGAGGCGGAACGGTCGAGTCGAGATTCGGCGTGGTATCGGGGTTTCTCACCCAGTCGTCAGGATCTATCCTGCGGACGGGAGACGTACCCTCAAGGCGTTCCTGTGTTACGGCCGTTGTCTGCATGAGCGTTGGCCCCGAACTTCGGGACGGGGAATAGAGGATCAGCGCCGTTCCGAATATGACAAGCACGAAGACGCCGACGGCGACGACGATCCATAGTATTTTTTTCTGTTCCATACCAGCCTCAATATCCCTTGGAAAGGAGTAGACGTTCGAGCCGACGTTCGAGGGCTCCGATGCTTCCATGGTTCCGTACCCTCAGAATATCGACATCTTTTCCAATGTATTGAGCGTAGAGATCGCCTTGAGCGTAAAATCTGGCAAGAATTTGCGAAATTGGCAGGGAATCGCGCAGAATCGCGCGGATGAGACGGATCGGAAGCCAGGCGGTGACGTAAATGACGAAGTCGCAGCGGGTAACGATCGGCGATTTATGGAGGAGAGGTGCGTTGATGACGATACCCTCGGGATGGGCGTCGATGAGCGCGCCGAGAAGCTCGTTTATGCGGGGATAGACGATCGATTCGTGGAGCGCGAGGGCGGCGCTATCCTGAAAGAGGATTGAGCCGAGGGCGCGACGGTTTACCGACCCGTCGGGGTTTCTGATGTCGACGCCGCGATCGGTTGCCATCTGACTAAAGGCGGAAAAGACGCGCTCTTTCACGTCCTCGAGCGCCTGGTGCGCGACGGGATCGGAATCGACGACGAAAAACCCCCGCCGGGCCAGAATATCGCCCGCGCGGTTTTTGCCCGCGCACATCGGACCGGTGAGCCCGATGACCGGCCCACGCTCGCCAGTAGTCCCGCGC
>CAYSEA010000021.1:20152-28788 GCA_964429975.1 uncultured Treponema sp. | reverse complement strand
TCAATGGAAGTCTCCCCAGCTTTCGCCCGACTCGACGCTCACGCGGAGCGGGACGGCAAGCGATATGACCGCCTCCATCTCGCGCTTTGCGAGCTCGCGCACGGCAGCGACCTCCGAGAGGGGAGACTCGAGAATGAGCTCGTCGTGTACCTGCAGGAGCAGGCGAGACGCGAGACCCTCGCGGGCGAGCGCGCCGTCCACGCGGAGCATCGCCGTCTTGACGATGTCCGCCGCGGAGCCCTGTATCGGGGTGTTGACCGCGACCCGTTCGGCTCCGGCCCGCTCGAGTTTGTTCGAGCTTCCGATCGCGCGGATGTAGCGCCGTCGGCCCATGATCGTCTCCACGTATCCGTTTTTGCGCGCGGTCTCTTTCGTGTCTTCAATGAAGCGGGCGACGCCCGAATAGGTTTCGAAGTAGGAGTTGATGAACGACGCCGCCTGTCCGCGCGGTATGCGAAGTTCGTTCGCGAGGCGGAAGGCGCTCATGCCGTACATGACGCCGAAGTTGATCGTCTTGGCGATGCGCCGCATGTCGGCGCTCACGTCTTCGGTCTCGACCCCGAAGATAAGCGAGGCGGTGCGCTTGTGGACGTCGACCCCTGAGTTGAACGCGGCGACGAGGTTTTCGTCTCCCGAGAGGTGGGCCAGGATCACGAGCTCGATTTGCGCGTAGTCGGCGGATACGAGCTCGAAGCCCTTCTTCGCGCGAAACGCGGAACGGATGCGCCGTCCGTTGTCGTCCCTGACGGGAATGTTCTGGAGGTTCGGGTCCCGGCTCGAAAGGCGCCCGGTCGCCGTTCCCGTCTGGATAAAGCTCGTGTGCACGCGGCCGTCCGAATCGGCGAGCGCGGGCAAGGCGTCGACGTAGGTGCTCTTGAGTTTGGCGAGCGCGCGATAGTCGAGAATCTTGCCGGGCAGGACGTCTTCCGAGGCGAGGTTCTCGAGCACGGAGTTGTCGGTCGAGTAGCCGGTTTTCGTTTTCTTTCCCGGGGTGAGCTTCCGGTCGACGAAGAGTATTTCCTGCAGCTGCTTCGGGGAAGCGACGTTGAATTCCTTTCCGGCGAGTTCGTGAATCTCCCGCTCGACGGTCGCGATTTCCCCGGTGAGCTCCTCGGAGAAGGCGGAGAGAGAATCCTTCTCGAGGCGGATGCCGGCGAGTTCCATGTCCGCGAGAATCGGCACGAGGGGAAGCTCGAGGTCTGTACACAAGCGTTCGAGGCCCGATTCGGCAAGGCGCGGGGCGAAGAGCTCGTGAAGCCTGAGCGTGAGGTCGGCGTCCTCGGCGGCATACGAAACGGCGAGGGGGATCGGGACGTCGGCGAAGGTCGATCCCTTCGGTACGACGTCGTCGTAAGAAACGCCGTTGAGCGCGAGTTGGCTTGCGGCAAGCGACTCGAGGGAATACGACGACCAGTCCGGGTCGAGGAGCCAGGCCGCGATCATCGTGTCCGAGATGCGGCACGCGTGTCGCTTGCCCGGAAGGGAATCGAAGGCGCCGTGGGTTTTAAGTATGGAGTAGTCGAACTTGCCGTTATGCATGACGACGAGAACCTTCCGCTCCGAAAAAAGCCGCGTGATCGCCGCGAGGGCACGGTCTTTGTCCATGAGGGGATGAGCGCGCTCGCCGAGCTCGGGCGTCGGCCCCGCGATCGGCACGTAGACGCCGCTTCCCGCCTTGACGGACAGGGAAAATCCGACGAGGCGCGCGGCGCGGGCGTCGAGGCCCGTGGTCTCGCAGTCGAAGGCGACGAGCCCTGAGCGAATCGCGTCGGAAACGAACGCGTCGAGCTCGCCTTCCGAGACGATGACGCGGTAGTCTCCCTCGTTTTTCGCGATGTCCGTGTCGGGAAGCCGCTCGGAAAGGGGCGGGCTGAAGTAGGTTCCCGCGTCGTCCGAGGGGCCCGACGTCGCGCGGTTGGAACCGCGCGACGCTGGCGCACGAGCGCTTCCCGAGCGCTCGGCGGATGACTCCCCGTCGGCGGGGTCGGCCGCCGCGAAGAGGCGCGCCACGCTCGGAAGGCCCTCGCGAAGGAGAAGACGCGCGCAGGCGACGGCATCGAGGCTCTCGCAGGCATAGGCGTCGATGTCCCGCTCGAGCGGAACGTCTTCGTTAAGCGCGATGAGTTTTCGGGAAAAGTACGCCATATCCTTGCCGTCCGCGATCTTGGCGCCGACCGCTCCCGGTATCTCGCTCGCGTGCTCGAATATTCCGTCGAGCGTGCCCCAGGCGGAAAGGAGCTTCAGGGCCGTTTTGTCGCCGATACCTTTGACGCCCGGCACGTTGTCGGAGGCGTCCCCGGTGAGCGAGAGGTAGTCGAGCATCAGCTCGGGGCCCACGCCCCATTCGGCGGCGACGCCCGCGGAGTCGATCTCGTCCCAGCCGCCCGTTTTGCCGGGCTTGAGCACGGAGACGGGCCCGCCGACCAACTGCATGAGGTCCTTGTCGCCCGAGATGATGCGGCACTCGCGGCCCTCGGCGCGCGCGCGCGCGGCCACCGAGGCGATGATGTCGTCCGCCTCGAATCCGTCCTGCCTGACGATGGACACGCCGAGCGCGGTCAGGATTTCCTCGATAATCGGAACTTGCGCGTGGAGGTCTTCCGGGGTTTTCTGCCGCGTCGCCTTGTATTCGGCATAGAGTTCGTGGCGGAAGGTCGGCGTGCGCGAATCGAACGCCGCGACGAAGACCTTCGGCTCGTATTTTTGGAAGAGCGAGTGAAGATTCCTGAAAAAGCCGAACACGGCCGAGACGTTTTTCCCCTCTCGGTTGGTGAGGGGTTTCGATATAAAGGCGAAGTAGGATCGATAGATGAGACCATAGGCGTCGAGAACGTAGACGGGGGTTTTCATGGGGGAGAGTATAGCACAAAACGGGGGCGAGGGCCGACGGGCGGATGGGAGCGGGCCGATAGGCGGCAGCCGATAGGCGCCGCCGTTTGCCGACGGTACTTTACTGGTTGATGTCGATCCGCGTGGCGGTGTGCGCGTCCGAGGCGTAGACGCTTTCGCGGTTCGCGTAGGGATTTCTGAGGGAAACGACTTTCTTCCGCAAGAGGGTCATGTGCGACTTGAGGAGCTCGCGGTTTTTCTCGTTTTGCGCGAGCACGTCCTCTTTGAGGCGCGCGAGGTCCGTCTGAATCCTCGGTATCTCGGAGTCGTCGGCCGAGGGGTTGATCTCCCGGTACATATCCTCGAGCGGGTTGATGACTTTCTGAATCGTGTGGATCTCGGAGACGATCGACTGCTCGACTTCGGTGTGTCGAACGATGGAATCGACGTCGCCTGAGCCTATGACGGCTTCCTGCCGCTCGAGAATGCCGAGGTATTCGCGGAATTTCGTCCGTTGCTCCTCAAGGAGCTGGCGGAATCGCTTGAGTATGGCGACCCGCTCATCGACTTCGTCCCTCGTAAGTTCCCGAACGGCCATGGCGGGGCTCAACCGGCGATGTTAATGCCGACCGGAGCCGACTGCACTTCAGCCGGGACGGCGGTGCTGTTTATAACCTCGACCCAGGCGAGCCTGAGGTCTTCCAACATCGCCCTGACCGGGATGATCATATCGGGATTTTTCTCCATATTGGCCTTAATGAGCTGTTCGTTAAACCACGCGTAGAGCGAAAGAAGGTTTTTCGCGATATCTCCCCCTCCGGCAAGGTCGAGGGATGCCATGAGTTCGGTGATAATCTCCTGGCTTTTTAGTATATGGTTGCTGATTTTTTCGATTCTGTCGGAAAATTTCTTGGGATCGCCCTCAAAAAGGCTTATTGCCTCGCCGAGATGCCTGATTGCCCCGTCATAGAGCATAATCACGAGCGTTCCCTGGCTTGCCGTCCTGACTCGAGTCTCCCGATACGCGCTTAACGCTTGATTGTAACCCACTGTGCCCTCCCTCAATCAATGGAATGCCCAAATAAGACATCCCCGCTAACCCTATCGGCAGACATACAAGATACTTTAGAGCAGATTTGATCAAATTGCCAGCCAAAAACCGGGGAGAGAATGGTTTTTAACGCTCGACTCATCCGTGCATTTTTCGTATTATTGTCATAAGGCGGTACCATCACCTATGAGCAGTTCCGATGATGACAAAAAGAACGGCCGGGGCAACCAGGACGATCCCTTTAATTTTTTCAAGATGAGCCCTAACTCCGGAAATGGCGGAAAGGGTACGCGCCCTCCGTTCCCTCGTATCCCCTTGTGGGCGATTCTCTTGGCGATATTCGCCGGAATGGTCATTTTTAACTATATCATGCTCTCGCGAACCGACTCGCTGATACCGTTTTCGGAATTCCGGCAACGAATCGAGTCAGGCGAGATACAGCGCGTTCAGATCAGCTCGACTTATTTTACCGGCTTTGCGAGCCCCGACCCCGCGGAAACCACGAGTACGCCGTCGTTTGGGCTGTTTCAGCCCCCCGCTCCGCGGACCAAGTCCTATCGAACCGTCGGCCTCCATACCGAGGATTTTATTCGCCTGCTCGACTCGAAGGGCGTTACCTACGCGGTTTTGGCCGAGGAACGAAACTTCTTCCTCGACTTTATCTTCCAGTGGATACTTCCCTTTGCCGTCTTCTTTTTCATGTGGCGTTTCTTGATGAAGCGCATGGGCGGTGGCGGCGGAATGGGCGGCCTCGGGGGAAGCATCTTCTCCGCCGGGCAAGCCCGGTCGGCCGCGGTCGAAGAGGGAAAGGTCTCGACCCGCTTTAGCGACGTCGCCGGCGTGGACGAGGCGAAGGAAGAGCTCGTCGAGGTCGTCGATTTCCTCAAGTTCCCGAAAAAGTACACAGACATCGGCGGAAAGATTCCCCGCGGAGTCCTCCTCGTCGGTCCGCCCGGAACCGGAAAGACCTTGCTTGCCCGCGCCGTTGCCGGCGAGGCGAACGTGCCGTTCTTCCGCATTTCGGGCTCGGACTTCGTCGAGATGTTCGTCGGCGTCGGCGCGAGCCGCGTGCGCGATCTCTTCAAGCAAGCCCGCGAGAAAGCCCCCTGTATCGTTTTCATTGACGAGCTCGACGCGATCGGCAAGAGCCGCATCAACTCGATGTCCTCGAACGACGAACGCGAGCAGACGCTCAACCAGCTGCTCGTCGAAATGGACGGTTTCGACGGTTCCTCGGGCCTTATCCTGCTCGCGGCGACGAATCGCCCCGACGTGCTCGACCCCGCGCTCCTCAGGCCCGGCCGTTTCGACCGGCAGGTGTCGGTCGACCGACCCGACGTGAAGGGACGCGAGCAGATACTTCGCATCCACGCGAAGAACGTGAAACTTTCGCGCGAAGTCGACCTCGGCGCGGTCGCCCGGACGACGAGCGGGTCCTCGGGCGCCGATCTCGCCAATATCATCAACGAGGCGGCCTTGCTCGCGGTACGCGCCGGCAGGAAAGAGGTCTATATGGAAGATCTCAACGAAGCCGTGGAAAAGGCCATAGCGGGACTCCAGAAAAAGAGCCGCGTCATCAAGGAAGAAGAGCGGCGGATCGTCGCCTTCCACGAAACCGGCCACGCCCTGTCGTCCGCCTTCACCGAGGGCGCCGACAAGGTCCACAAGGTATCGATCATTCCCCGCGGAATCGGGACGCTCGGATATACGATGCACATGCCGGAAGAAGACCGCTATCTCAGCACCGAGAAGGAACTGCTCGCCCGCGTTGACGTCCTTCTGGGCGGACGCGCCGCGGAACAGGTGGCGCTCGGCATGATTTCGACCGGGGCGGCGAACGACCTTTCGCGCGCCACCGACATCGTCAGGCGCATGATTACCGATTACGGCATGAGCGATCGCTTCCGGAACGTGGCCTTGAGCGTGCACGGCGCGGGCTACGGCGCCGGGGATCCCAAGCTCGTGCGCGATTACGCCGAGTCGACCCAACAGTACATCGACGAGGAAATCGCCCGCGTGATCGAGGCGCGGTATGCGGTCGTGTTGGCCCTCCTTGCGGGAAAGAAGCCGCTTATGGAATACATAGCGAACCGCCTGCTCGAGAAGGAAATCATGGAAGGTGCCGAATTCGCCGAGATCGTCGCCGCGGAGGGAAGCCTTACGGCTCCGGAAAAGAATTGACGGAACAGTGCCTTTCTGTTTTACTGGAAGGATGAAAGCTTCCCAGTGCCGTTTCGCCCTCGCGGCGTGTTGTATGGTCGCGCTGAGCTCCGTCGTCGGGGCTCAGGCCATCACCACCGCGGATGCCTTTTTCACGGCCGTTTCCGATACGTACGCCGCGATCGCCGATTATTCCGCGAATATTTCCATAACCGCCGGATCGGGCCAACGGGCCGACGTCATGACGGGTCGGGCCGCCTTTAAGCGGCCGAACCTCCTTCGAATCGATTTCTCGAATCCCGACGAGCAAACGATCGTCTTCAACGGCGAGCTCCTGACGATCTACCTTCCCGCGTATAACGTGGTCTTGAGCCAGTCGGTCGAAAAAAACTCGGGCGCTTCCGGGGCCTCGCTCGCGACCCCGCAGGGTCTTTCGCTCATGAAGCGGTATTATTCCATCGCTTACGAGAAGGGCCCGGATCCCGTGCCGATCGAGGAAGGTTCGACGGAGCGGGTCGTGGTGCTTTCGCTTTCGCGCCGCACGACGACCGAGATGTTCCGCACGATCCGCCTCATGGTGAACCCGGAAACAAAGCTTATCAGGCGCATCGACGCGCAGACGATCTCGGGCGACCGCGTCATCTTCGATTTTTCCGGGTACGCGCTCAATCAGGGCATCCTCGATAATCGGTTTTTGTACGATTCTCCGGCGTCCGCGAACATGTTTAACAATTTTCTGTTTTCGGAGTAATAAAAAGGTGGGGCAGGTTTTCGTATGGAAGCATTCGGCAAGAAACTAAGAGAAGCGAGAAACGCGCGGAATCTCGACCTGGACCAGGTATCCCGCGAGACGAATATAACGAGGCGCTACCTCGAGGCCCTCGAGGATGAGGATTTTACGGTATTCCCCGGGGAGCCGTACTTGCTCGGATTTCTCAGAAATTACTGCGACTACCTTGGCCTTAACGCAAGCGAGATCGTGACGGCCTATAAAAACCTGCGGATTCAGGAGTCCCCGATTCCGCTCAAGGATCTTATGCCGAAGCGGCCCATTACCGACCGCTTCGTCGATAACATCGTGCTCGTTCGCGTCGGCCTTGCGGCGGCGGCCGTCATTCTCGTCGGCCTGTTCCTGTGGGGCGCGATCAGCCTCGGCTCCCGACTCTTTTCGTCGAGCGAGGAGGTCGCCTCCTCGGAGGGCGCCCGCGTCCCCGTCGAGCATGAAACGACGGGCGAGGATTTCCGCGCGCGCGTCTTCGAGGGCGACACGCTCATCGTGGCGACCGCGACCGGGCGGTACACCATGTCCGTCGAGTCGACCGCCTCTTCGCTGAAGCTCGGAACCCCGTCGGGAAGCCGCATCGTCGATCTTGGTCAGGACTTGCTCATTGACCTTTCGGGCGACAACGAGCCCGACGTCAAGGTATTCGTGGCGGATATCTTTCGGAACGATCCGTCCAAGGGCGCCGAGATTCAGCTCGTGTCGGGCGCCGCGCTGACGGCGACCTTGACCGCGACCCTCGCGGGAAACGCCGCGCCCGGAACCGAGGGCGTCGAGGCCGACGTTACCGTCGCGTCCCCGCAGGCGTCGCCCAACGCGAAGCAGCTCGTGCTCTTCGAGGGCGGCTCCGCGTATCCCGTGACGATGAACGCGACCTTCCGCGGCTATTGTCTCTTTCGCCACGAGTCGGATCGGTCGAACCGCGAGGAACGTTACTATCAGAAATCGGAGTTGCTGACCGTTCAGGCCAATAACGGCATACGCATTTGGGCCTCGAACGGTAACGCCGTCAAGATCCAGATCATCGCCGGCGGAAAGACCGTTGACCTGGAAATCAGCCGCCCCGGCGAGGTAATCGTTCGCGACCTTAAGTGGATCAAGGACGAGGATACCGGTCGCTTCAAGTTCGTGGTTTTCGATATTGACTGAGCGACTTTTTTTCATTGATCAGCACGGCTGCGCCAAAAATCAGGTCGACGCCGAACTCATAGTCGGGATACTGGGCGCCATCGGATGGTCGAAGACGCAAGACCCGGACGCCGCGGACCTTATACTCATCAACTCCTGCGGCTTTATCGAGAGCGCGAAAAAAGAATCGATCGACGCCGTGCTCGCGGCGCGGCAGGCGCATGAGAAAGCGAAAATTATTCTCGCCGGCTGTCTCGCCGAACGCTATGCCGACGATCTCGCGGGAAGCCTCGTGGAGGCCGACGCGTTTTTCGGCAACGGGGACCTTTCGCGCCTGCCTGAAATCGTGGAGCGGCTTTTTCCCGCAAGCGAAAAACCGGCTGCCGCACAATCGGCTACCGCTAGTTCGCCGAGCGCCGAAACCCCCATTCTGCGGCCGCCGCAGAACGGCGTGTGCGCGGGGGATCGCCCCGAGTTGTTCTCGTTTCCGCGATCGGCCTACGTAAAAATCACCGAGGGCTGCGATAATCGCTGTTCCTTTTGCGCCATCCCGATAATCCGGGGCACGCTTCGAAGCCGCTCGATCGAGGAGATTGCTTCCGAATGCGCCGAACTCGTCGCCCGCGGGGTGTACGAGCTCAATCTCATCGGGCAGGACCTCGCGTCGTATGGCCGCGGCGAACTCGA
>CAYSEA010000021.1:6650-20052 GCA_964429975.1 uncultured Treponema sp. | reverse complement strand
CCGCGCGACATCCTGCCGGTCATGACGGCCGACGCGAGGTTTTATCCGTACTTCGACATACCCTTTCAGTCGGGCGCGCGCTCGGTGCTTCCCCGCATGAACCGCCGCGGGAACCCCGAGGCCTATCTCGAGCTTGTGTCGGATATCCGCGCCGCCTTTGCCGCCTCTCAGAGCCCCTACGGGACGGTTGCCCTGCGAACGACCTTTCTCGTCGGGTTTCCCGGCGAGAGCGACGCGGACTTCGCCGAGACGGTCGTGTTTTGCGCGAAGCTCGAAAGCCTCTGGTCGGGCGCCTTTGCCTGGTCACGAGAGGACGGCACGGCCGCGTGCGACATGAAAGGCCGCGTCGCGAAGAAGGTCGCTCAGGCGCGGGTCGACGCCATCCGCGAGGCGCAAAACCGGATAACGCCCGAAAAGCTTACCTTTTTCATGGGAAAGACCGTCGAGGTACTCGTCGAGGAAGTCATTCCCGGCGACGACGACGCGGCAGTCAGCGCCGACGCGCTTGCGGGAAACGCTTCCGGCGACTCAGCAGGCGGGTCCGCAGCCGCATCGGCCATTCCGGCATCCCGGCTTGCCTTAGGACGGGCCTGGTTTCAGGCTCCCGAGGTAGACGGCTCCGTCGTCCTACAATTTGAAGAAAACCAACGCGATCTCGACGGAAACCCGATCGGTCCCGGGTCCGTCGTTGAGGCGTTTATCATGAACGTGAACGGCATCGACGTGGAAGCGGTCGCGCGGTGAGTCGGGACGGATACCTTGCGGCCCTGAACCCTGAGCAACTCGAGGCGGTCACCCATTCGGGCTCCCCCTTGCTCATTCTCGCGGGGGCAGGTTCCGGAAAGACGCGGGTGATCACCACGAAGATCGCCTGGCTCATATCCGAGCGCGGGGTCGATCCTGAGTCAATCCTTGCGGTTACCTTTACGAACAAGGCCGCCCGCGAGATGGCCGATCGGGCGACCCGGCTCGAGCCGAGAGCCGAACGATCTGTCCTCCGCACCTTCCATTCTTTCGGCGCGTGGCTTTTAAGGCGCAACGCCGCCCTCGCGGGACTCGACTCGAACTTCACCATATATGACGACGACGACGCGGTAACCCTGCTTTCCAAGGCGATCCCGGGCCTCACGCGTCAGCAAGCCTCGGCCGCGGTCCACAAGATAGCGCGGGCCAAAGATTATTGCCTCGGGCCCGATAGCCCCCTTCTCGCCGAGATCGACCCCGACCCCGAGTTCGCCGAGGTCTATGGGATATACGAGAAGCGCCTGCGCGAGACGGGTAACCTCGACTTCGGCGACCTCATCCTCCTTCCGGTGCGGCTTCTCGCCGCGCATCCCGAGGTCAAGGACCGGCTCGCGTCCCGCTTTTCGGTCATCATGGTCGACGAGTATCAGGATTCGAACGTCGCGCAATTCGAGTTTCTCAAGGCCATCACCGGGCCCTCGACGTACCTCTGCGTCGTCGGGGACGACGACCAGTCCATCTATCGCTTTCGCGGCGCCGAGGTCAGGAACATCCTTACCTTCGCCGATTCTTTTCCCGGCACGAAGATCATCCGCCTCGAGCGCAATTACCGCTCGGTCGCGCCGATTCTGTCGATCGCTTCGGAAGTCGTCTCGAAGAACGAAGGCAGGCTCGGAAAAACCCTCATCGCCGAGCGGGGCGGGGGCAAGCGGCCGGTACTGACCTTTCTCGCGAACCAGGACGAGGAAGCCGCCTTTTGCGCCGAGCTCGTCTCCGGCGCCCACAAGAAAGGCTGTCCTTACGCCGATTGGGCGATCCTTTACCGGACGAACGCCCAGTCGCTCGGCTTCGAGACTGAATTCCTCCATAAAAAGATTCCCTATAAAGTCGTCGGATCGCTCAAATTCTACGAGCGCGAGGAGATCAAGGACGCGCTCTCGTTTCTCGCCCTCGTGGCGAACGGACGCGACGAGGTGGCCTTTCGCCGCGTCGTCAATAAGCCCGCTCGCGGCATCGGAGACGTGTCGCAGGACAAGATCATCTCCGACGCGCGCCGCTCGCTTTTCGAAGACGGCCCCGCCGGTATCGATTCCGAGCTTTCGTTCGACGATCGCGCCGACCTCCTGACCGCCGCCCGGCGCGTGATGGAAGGGCTTTCTAAAAAGGCCCGCTCGGGGCTCGCCGAGTTTTTGCACGTCGTCGAGAGCCTGCGCACGGAGATCGACGGAGCCGCGCCGCCGGCCGCGCCGCCTGCTGACAGCCTGCCGCCTGGCGACTCATCGCAAGCCGGCGCCACGCCGATAGCAGACGCGCCGCCTGTTGGCACGACGCAAGCAAGTACGCCCGCCGGCGCCACGCCGAAGGGTCGGCGAAAAAAGGGCGCGGTCGGGCTCGCGTCCTTCGTCGAGCGGCTCGTGGAATCTTCCGGGCTTCTTTCGTTCCATCAGGGTCAAGACGAGATCGCCGGAACCCAGCGGGTCGCGAACTTGCAGGAACTCGTGAACGCGGCGAGCCTCTATCCCCTGAGTCGCGCGGGCCTTCTCGAGTTTCTCGAGCACATCGAGCTTGACCGCTCGATGGCGGCCGAGGAAGATAACCCCGATTCGGTCACGCTCATTACCGTGCACAACACGAAGGGCCTCGAGTTTCGCCGCGTCGTCGTCACCGGCCTCGAGTCGGGCATCTTTCCCCGCGACGACAAGCGGGGCGAAGATCTCGAAGAAGAGCGCCGACTCATGTACGTCGCCTGCACGCGCGCGATGGACGAACTGTACCTCACGAGCTGCGCGGTCCGGAGACTCTACGGCCGAACCGACTTTACGGAACCGAGTCTTTTTCTTTCGGAGATGGACGTGACCGCCCTCGAGGTGCTCGGGCGCGCTCCGCGCTCCTTTATTGCCCGAGCGCGTGTCGCATCCCGCGATGCGGGGAGCGCGCGCGAATCGGCGGAATCGCGCGAAGACGCGGACTCAGACGAATGGCCCGAGTCGCCGGAAGCGCCCCGCGTCGCCCCGCGTCGCGCGGCCCCCGCCGCGACGCTTCCCTTCGACGAGCTCGCCGAGCGCTGGAAGCCGGGGCGAAAACTCTTCCATGACGAGTACGGTTATGGTAGTATTACGAAATCGTTCTATTCGGGCGACGAGCTGGTGATCATGGTGCGCTTCGACTCCGGAGCCGATCGCCGCTTCATGCCCCGATATCAAGCGAAAAACCTCCTTCTGGTGCAAGACGAGTAGGTCAACCTCCGTAGGTTCGCCGGAACGCGTAAAGGAAACGGACAGTCCATGGATACGAACAAACACGCCATTGACGACACGACGCTCGACAATCTTCTCTATCTTTCGCGCCTCTCCCCTGAGAGCACGAATCTTGAGACGCTCGCCGGCCAAGTGCGCCAAATCGTCGACTATTTCGACGTTCTATCGAAGTTCGCGGGGGACGAAAACCCCTACGACGCCTATCCGACCACGACGGTCGAGGCCCTGCGCTCGGGCGACGCGATCAAGTCCCTCGAGAGTACCGACCTCAAGCGCATCACGGGCGAGTATATGGACGGCTATTTCCGCGTACCCAAGGTACTCGGCGGGGGGGCGTAACCGATGAACGAATCGCAGATCCGCTCGATGGGACTCGTCGAGCTGAAAGGCGCCCTCGAAGCGGGCTCGCTCACGAGCCTTGAGATAGTCCGCGCGTACCGGACCGCCTACGAGGCCGACAACGCGGGCGAAAAGCCGCTGAAGGGCTACATAGAATTTTACGCGACGGCCGAAGACGACGCGCGTGCGGCCGACGAAGCCCGCGCCGCTGGTGATACCCGCCCGCTCTTGGGCCTTCCTTTCGCCGCGAAAGACAATATCTCGATCAGGGGCAAGGGCTGTACGTGCGGGAGCAAGATACTCGCCGGCTACGTCGCCCCCTATAACGCCACCGTTACCGACCGCCTCCTCGCCGCGGGAGCCGTCGTGCTCGGGCGGACGAACATGGACGAGTTCGCCATGGGCTCTTCGACCGAGTACTCGGCCTACGGGCCCTCGCGAAACCCGGTGAACCGCGACCTTACCCCGGGCGGAAGCTCGGGCGGCTCGGCCGCCGTCGTCGCGGGCCTCCAGGCCCCGGTCGCGCTCGGCACCGAGACGGGCGGATCGGTCCGCCTTCCCGCGTCGTACTGCGGCGTCTACGGGCTCAAGACGACCTACGGGACCTTAAGCCGCTCAGGCGTCGTCGCCTTCGGCTCCTCCCTCGACCAGGTGGGCGTGCTCGCGCGCAAGGCAGACGACCTCGGCCTTCTTCTTTCGGTAATGGCCGGCAAGGACCGTCTCGACGACACGAGCGCCGACGTCGATTTCTCCGCGCTCGCGCGCCTCGAAGGCGCCGACGTCTCAGGGATGCGCATCGCCCTCCCCGAGGAGTTCATGCGCGAGAAGGGGCTCGACCCCGAAATCGCGCGCGTCTTCGAGACCGCCTGCGAGTGGTTCCGCTCGCGCGGGGCCGTCGTCGAGACCGTCTCCATCCCCGTCCTCGAGGCCGCGATCGGCTGTTACTACGTCATCGCGCTTTCCGAGGCGGCGAGCAACCTCTCGCGTTTCGACGGCATCCGTTACGGCCTTCGCAAGGACCCGGGCGAGGGCTTCGACGAGCTCTACGTCGCGACGCGCTCGGACGGCTTCGGCGCCGAGGTCAAGCGGCGGATCGTCATCGGGAACTACGTGCTTTCGACGCACTTCTCGGGAGACACCTACAAGAAGGCGATGAGCGTGCGCTCGCGCATCCAGCGCGACCTCGGCGAGGTTTTCAAGACGTACGACCTCCTCCTGTGCCCGACGAGCCCGACGGTCGCCTTTCCGCTCGGCGCCAAGGTCGACGATCCCCTCGCGATGTACCTTTCCGACCTCTATACGACCTTCGTGAACCTTGCCCGCGTGCCCTCCCTTTCGGTGCCGATGGGCGAAACGTCCGCCGGGCTTCCGGTCGGCATTCAGCTCTGCGGTCCGCACTTCGGAGAGGGAAAGCTCCTCTCCGTCGCCAAGGCCTGGGAGGCATCGAAATGATTACGCGAGACGAAACGACCGTTGCCGAACGCCCGGTCCACGTGGATGGGGACCTATCGTACGAAGTGATTATCGGCTGCGAGATCCACTGCGAGCTCAAGACGGCCACCAAGGCTTTTTGCTCCTGCGAGAACCGCTACGGCGGCATGCCGAATACCCGCGTGTGCCCGGTGTGCCTCGGCCTTCCCGGCGCGATGCCGATACCGAGCCGCGAATACGTCGAACTCGGCGCCGTCGCGGGCTATGCCCTCGGCTGCGGGATCAACGCCTATACCAAGTTCGACCGCAAGCACTACTTCTATCCCGACCTCGTGAAGGGCTACCAGATCACGCAGTACGACATTCCCCTCTGCCACGACGGCCACGCCATGATCAACCTCGCGGCCGCCGACGAGGCCCCGCGCCTCAAGAAGGTGCGCATCGAGCGCATCCACCTCGAGGAAGACGTGGGAAAGAGCCTTCATATAGAAGGCGCGCACAGCTATATCGATTTCAACCGCTCGGGCGTTCCCCTCATCGAGATCGTCTCGCGGCCCGACATGTCGAGCCCGGAGGAAGCGGCCCTGTTCATGCAGACGGTGCGCGAAATCCTCCGGTACATCGGCGCGACCGACGGAAACCTCGAGGAAGGCGCGATGCGCTGCGACGCGAACCTGAACTTGCGCATCAAGGCGGAAGGGAAGGAATGGCGGACGCCGATTTCGGAGATCAAGAACATGAACTCCTTCAAGGCGATTCGCGAAGCGTGTGCCTACGAGATCACCCGCCAGCTCGCCGAGTTCCGCTCCGACCGCCAAAACTACACGGCCGGCTTTAAGCGGACGATGGGCTGGGACGAGGCGAAAGGCGAGACGATAGTCCAGCGCACGAAAAACTCGTTTATCGATTACCGCTTCGTCGTGGAGCCGGACATCCGCCCGATCGTCCTCGGCGAGGACTTTCTCGCCGTCGCGCGAAGCCGCGTCGGGGAGCTTCCGGCCGAGAAGCGGGACCGCTTCCGCGCCGAGTACGGCCTTTCCGACTTCGACGTCAACACCCTCACGACCGACCGCGAGCTCGCCGAATGGTTCGAGCGCGCGGCCAAGGCGTCGAGCGACCCGAAAAAGGTCGCGAACTGGGTGCTCGCCGAGGTGCTCGCCGTCGTCAACGAGACGGGTTCGGCCCTCAATGAGCTCAAGATCGGCCCCGAGCATGTCGCCGGCCTCGTGAATGCCCTTTCGAAGGGTTCGATTACGAGCAAGCAAGCGAAAGAAGTCTTTCAAGCCATGCTCGAGACGGGCGAGGCGGCCGAGGCCATCATTGCCGCGCGCGCCATGAGCCAGGTGAGCGATTCAGGCGAGATTTCCCGCATCGTCGACGAGGTACTGGCCGAAAGCCCCGCGGCAATCGACGATTTCCGCAAGGGAAAGACGAACGTCGTCGGCTGGCTGACCGGGCAGGTCATGAAAAAGTCGAAGGGGCGGGCGAATCCGACCATGGCGGCCGAACTCGTGCAAAAAAGGCTTGCGGAACGGGTATAAGGCGATAGAATAGGGGTCAATCATGGAAGCGAAAGTCTCGATCGACCTGAAGGCGGAACTCTACAAGCGGTATGGAACGGTGCGCCGGGCCTACGACTATCACCTCTACACGGCCAAGGGCGTCAGGCTGCTCGACCTCTGGCAGGAGGGCGGGTCGGCTATATTGGGCTGGCGGGCCGGCAAGGCGAAGCTCGCCCTCAAGGGAGCCCTCGACCGGGGGATTACCGGCTCCTTCCCGACCGAAATCGACGACGAGCTTTCCGGGGCGGTTCGCGAGGTGCTTCCCGACTACCCGAACGTGCGCTGGTACGCCTCGCGCGATCGCGCCCGACTCGCCTGCGCCGAAGCCCTCGGGCTCTGGAGCGACATCCCGCTCATCGAGTCGCCGATCCTTCATCCCGAGGCCTCGGTCGACATCGGTCCCGGGGGGGATTCGCCCCTTTCTGCGGCAAAGAAGATTCACGGCATTCCCGTCTGGCGCCCCTGGCTCGACGAAGCCTTCTATACGATGGGAGATCGCGTCGATTCGGCCTTTCTCCATGCCGTCAACGACACGAACGACGCCATGATTCTCGTATCTCCCTTTCCCTTTGCGGGCGGCTGTACGCTCGCGGTGTTCTCCGATCGGGTGACGGCCGATCCCGCGCGCGCAGGCGCCATTCCGCCGTCCGACTCCATTTCCCCTGCCCTGCTCGCGGCCCTCGCTCGTTCCTGGTCCGACCTTGCCGCGGCCCTGTGCACGCGCGCGGAGGCCGACTGGGCCAAGTACGATCGTTTTATCTCTCCCCTGTGGGATCGCCGCGGGCCGTATCTCGTGCCGAAAACGAGGCCCTCGCGGTATGCGAAGTTTTTCTCGTCCTGCCTCGAGCGGGGGGTGCTTATTTCCCCCGACTACTATACGCCGTCTATCGTGCCGATGGTCGCCGACGCGGGGGAGTTTCGCGCTCTCGAGCGGAATCCCGTCGCATGAGCCACACCCTCGCGGGAGATCCCGCCGTTTTCGCCCTCGTCGTCCGCATCGCGCTCGGCGCCCTTGCCTCGTTTTTCGCCATTATCGTCTGGACGCGCGCCGCGAGTCTTTCGTGGATGCTCGTGGTTGCGGGGGTGCTCGCGAACTACGCGGGTACGCTCTACGACACCCTGAGGCTCTTTGGCCTTCTTTCAGGGCCCGAGTTCCTTGTGGCGGGCTATCCCCTTGGGTCCCTTCTTTCCGAAAATTTGTCGATCCTGTGCTTTATTGCCGCATTTGTCCTCTATCTTAGGCGAGATCGTTAAGTAATAGTAATCTGATCGATCAGTGAACATGACGTTTTATTGGCTTTTTGTCAGTATCCGGAGCGAATCTTGTTAAAAAAAACTTGACGCGGCTCATAAGTGAGGGTATACTGACTCAAAAGATAGGGCTAGCATAAAAAACCGTTGGTTCGGCTAGTCCAAAACTTTAAGGAGGAATTTCTTAAATGAAGAAAGCTCTTGCAATTCTTATGGTGCTCGCGTTGGTTGGTACCGCCGCGTTCGCCGAAATTACGATCGGTGGGTTCGGTCGCGGTATGTTCGTCGTCTCTAGTGACGGTAATGAAACCTATACCAGTGCCGAAACTTCTTGGGGTGCTACTCCCCGTTTTGGTATGTCCTTTGCCGGTAAGTCGGACAATGTCGGTTTCATCATCGACATCAATTCCGATGGCGGAGCGACCCCTGGTCTCGGCGATAACCAGCAGATCTGGGTAAAGCCGATCGAAATGGTGACCGTTCGCATTGGTAACATCTATGATGATACCCTTCGCGGCAATGCCACCTTCGGTACGTGGGACTGGCTTCGCGGTTATGGGCCGAACGTCGGTGAAGACGCGATCTTCACCCGCCTCGGCACCAAGCGTTCCAATGCCACGGACAACTTCGAAATCTCCGTGAAGCCGGTTGACGCCTTCTTTGCGGCTGTGTACTTCTCCGGTATTGGTACTCCTGGTGCTGAGGATCTCTCCGAAAACCTCTTCGACGACGTGCAGATTGCCGCCGGTTACACCATCGACGGTATCGGTCAGGCCAAGGCTCAGCTCATCCGCTATACCGCTGGTCTTGAAGTCGGAAACACGATTGAGATCGCGTTCGACTATACCGGTATGGAGAACCTCTTCGTGTCCGCCAGCTTCAAGATGGAGACCAACGACGTGGTTGATCCGACCAAGGCCAAGAACATCAACCTCTATGGTAAGTACACCATGGACGCGCTCACCCTTCACCTTGCCAACTATGACTCGATCGTCGACGTTGTTGGTGAAACCGAAGTTTTTTACACGATCGTAGCCGGTGCCGACTACGCTCTTGATGGCGGAATCGGTATCTCGGGCGAGGTTTCCTATGCTGGAACCACCGCCGACGGTGTTGACGGTACCTTCACCGTATTCGGTGGCGTGAACAAGGGCTTCAGCAACGGTGGTATCGGCGCCGGTGTCGAGGTCATGAACGACGGAACCGACACCACTTGGGCGATCCCCGTCCGCCTCCAGTACTTCTTCTGAGATTAGCGCGTAAGCGCGAAGCTATTTGAAGCAGTATGGGCCCCCGGTTTACCGGGGGCCCTTTTTTATTGCGAAGGGTTTGTATTTATGGTAGCATACCTCATGCGAAACTTATTAGTGTTGATTTGCGCTTTTTGCGTGTTTACGGGTTGCGCCTCTACCAAGGGTGACGTGCCAAACCTTCCGGGAAACGACGTCTATCAAGATTCGCTTTCCACTGATACGCCGTTACCTAGCGTAGTGACCTTCAAGAGTACGATCGCCAATGTCGATCCCTATGAAGTCGGGGTCCTTTCCTTCTCGATGACTAATACCTTCGGATTCGGCCAAAGCGAAACGACCATGCAGGTTTTCTTCGTTCCGCGCACCAACGACGTGGAATTACGGTTTAACCTTGCGGGATCGAAGTATTCGGTTACGCTCGATTCGAGAGACCGGGTCCTCGTATTGGGTTCGATTAAAACCTATCTTGAGGAGTTTTCGGCACGACGGTTGGAACGTGAAGGAGATACCGTTTCGAACTATGGTGTCGTCAATCTGAACATGAATTGGGGATTGTTTACCAAGAATGCCATCGCCGAGCCTAAGGTGAAAATCGGTTATACCTTCGTCCGCCAGTCGCCTTATTATACTCTGACGTATCCCGAGACTATTAATTCGGAGTATCAAAAAAATGATAGCGGCTCACGCATCGAGAACTCACCGTTTATCCGCTGGTTCATGACGCGGTCGCAGGCTCAGGCCTTCGGAGACATCCTTGACCAGAAGTTCTTGGAATCGACGGTGAATACGCAGAATATTCCGAAGGGAGACGCGAACCCGGACGCATACTGACAAGGAGAAACGCCTCCTTAAAATAAGTAATCAGGTTCAACAGACGGAAAACCGGGTGTGCCCTTCGGGGGTGGCCCGGTTTTTTTGTATATGGTCGATGCGGGAAAGGCCGTTGCCGGCGGTGAGGGACGCGATGAAGTCTTCGATGTCAGGGAGGTTTCCTTCGGCGTGGATTTCTACCGTGCCGTCGGGGAGGTTTCGGGCGTAGCCGGTTATATTATAAGCGCGGGCCCTGGCTTGCGCGAAGGCGCGAAAGCCGACGCCTTGGACGCGGCCCGAGACGACCAAGCGCGCGCCCTCGGCCATCGCCTTATACCTTGACGTTCCAGCCGTTGATATCGGCTACCGTGCCGTACTGGGTGCCTTTGAGGCGCTCTTGGAGGCGGGTGCCGAGCGTTCCGGGCTTTCGGTTGCTGAAAACGTATTCTTTGTTTTTCCAGGTGATGCTTTCGATCGGGGTAATGCCCGCGGCCGTTCCGGTGACGAAACACTCAACGCACGAGCGCGCCACCTCGCCGATCGCGATTTTCCGCTCGCTGACCCGCACGCCTTCGGCGCGGGCGAGGGCGATGACCGACGCGCGCGTGATCCCGGGGAGTATCGTGTCGCCGAGTTCGGGCGTCACGAGCTCGCCCGATTTAAGGCGGAAGAAAATATTGCACGAGGAGCCTTCCTCGATGTACTTTCGCTTGACGGCGTCGAGATAAATAACTTCCATGAAGCCCGCGTCCTCGGCTTCCTTTTTGGCGAGGGCCGAGGGAACGTAGTTTGACGCGCACTTGATCCAGCCCGTTCCGTTCGGGGTGGCCCTGATGCGATTCGTGATCACGGCCTTGGTGTTCGCTCCCTTGAAGTAGCTCGATACCGTCGTCGCGCAGATAATGACGTACGGGGCCTTCGAGATGCCGACGCCGATCGCCCCTTCCGAGTACATGAAGGGCCGCATATAGACCGCGCTCGCACCCGCGAACGAATCCTTTTCCCATTCCGCGTCGTATTGGGGGATATAGCCGAGCTCGCGGTTTCGCTTCAAAAATTCGATCGAGGCCTGTATGAAACGCTCTTCGGGGAAACCCGGGGAATAGAGGCCGACCATCGAGTCGCGGAAACGCTTTGCGTTTCGGTCCGGGCGGAATATCGAAAGGGTGCCGTCTTTTTTAGGATAGGCTTTCATGCCCTCAAAGCACCCGAGTGCGTATTGCGTCGTGTAGTTCACAAGTGGAAGATCGAAGATATTGCGCTTCGCGTACACGGCGTTTCGCGCTCCCTCGTCCATGCGGGAAAGTTCCTCAAAGGTGTAGGCGTCCGATTGATGCCAAGACTCGTCCCACTCGCCGGTTGCGGGATTGTATTGGGCTACGTAGGATATCGGGTACATTGCGAGATTAAAAGCCATAGGTTGTTCCTCCGAGACGGGCCGGAAGCCCGGCGCGCAGGTGTTCAGTATAAAATCTTACGCAAATATGGTAAAGACCTTTTTCCGCGCGTCTTGCCCTTTCGCCCGATCGCCGGTAAGATACGGTATTCAACTGAGCGAGAAGAGGTCTGTATGGCAATTAACTGCGGGATCGTCGGGCTCCCGAACGTGGGCAAGTCCACCATTTTTTCCGCCCTGACGAGCGCGCCCGCCGAGGCCGCGAACTATCCCTTTTGCACGATAAATCCGAACGTCGGAATCGTCGACGTTCCCGACCCGAGGCTCGACCATCTTGCGAGCGCCTTTAGCCCGAAAAAGGTCGTTCCGGCCACGGTAGAATTCGTCGACATCGCCGGCCTCGTGAAGGGCGCGTCGAAAGGCGAGGGACTCGGAAACCAGTTTTTAAGCCACATCCGCGAAGTCGGCGTCACCGCCCAGGTCGTGCGCTGTTTCGAGAATCCCGACATCATCCACGTGAACAATAAGGTCGATCCCGCGGGCGACATCGAGATCATCAACGTCGAGCTCGCGCTCGCCGACCTCGACACGGTCGACAAACGTGCGGATCGCGCCTCGCGCGCGGGCCGCGTGCAGGGCAAGGAAGCGCAAAAGGAAGCCGAGATAGTGCTTTCGGCCGTCGCGAAGATTCGCCCGCTCCTGCAGGAAGGAAAGGCCGCGCGCCTCGCCGAGCTCACCGACGACGAGAAGGCGGCGATGTACGACTGCCACCTCATCACGATGAAGCCGCAGATGTACGTCTGCAACGTCGACGAGGACGGCATGAAAAACGGCAACGCCCATATCGAGGCGGTCAAGAAAATCGCGGGAGCGGAGGGCGCCGACGTCGTGCTCATCTGCGGCAAGTTCGAATCCGAGCTCGCCGACCTCGAAAGCGACGAGGAGCGGCTGGCGTTTCTCGAGGAGATCGGCCTCAAGGAGTCGGGTCTCACGAGCCTCGCGCATGCGGCCTATCACCTCCTCGGGATGCGGACCTTCTTTACCGCGGGCGAAGACGAGTGCCGCGCCTGGACGATCCACGCGGGCGATACCGCGCCGAAGGCGGCCGGCGTCATCCACACCGACTTCGAGAAGGGCTTTATTAAGGCCGAGGTGTACAGCTTCGACGATTTCGTTAAGTACGGAACCGAGCAAAAGATACGCGAGGCGGGCCGGTACCGCCAGGAAGGCAAGGAGTACGTCGTCGCCGACGGCGACGTGATGTTTTTCAAGTTCAACGTATAAGGAGCGCGGCATGGATAACACGGCAAGACATGGCACGAGGATTCTCGCGATTGCGGTCGCGTGCGCGGCGATACTGTGCGCGGCCGTTCTTTCGCTTTCGGCTTGCTCGGGAAAGACCGTTTCCTCGGTGCCCGCAGGCATGGCCCTCGTGTGGGCCGACGAGTTTGACGCGGACGGCGCGCCCGATCCCGCGAAGTGGGATTACTCCACGGGCGGCAACGGCTGGGGCAACGGCGAGGCGCAGTTCTATACCGACAAGCGCGAGAACTCGGCCGTCGCGAAGGGCAATCTCGTCATTACCGCGAAACTCGTGAATGGCTTATGGACGAGCGCGCGGCTCAAGACGCACTACAAGGCGGACTGGCACTACGGCTACTTCGAGGTTCGCATGCGCCTCCCCAAAGGCGTCGGGACGTGGCCCGCGGTGTGGATGCTGCCGTCCTTTCCCGCGTACGGCACGTGGCCGCGCTCGGGCGAGATCGACATCATGGAGCACGTCGGATTCGATCAGGACGTCATACACGCAACGGCGCACACGAAGGCCTTTAATCATCGCCTCGGCACCCAGCCGAACCGGCATGAGGAAGTGCGTGGCGTATCGAAGGGCTATCACGTCTACGGCGTCGAATGGGACCCGAACTATCTTCAGTGGTACGTTGACGGCGTTCCCTTTCATCGGTTCGATAACACGGGTAAAGGATGGGAAGAGTGGCCGTTCGACAAACCGTTTCATTTGATCATTAACCTCGCCATCGGCGGGGCGTGGGGCGGGGAAAAGGGCATTGACCCCAAGATGACCGAGGCGACCATGAAGGTCGACTACGTGCGGGTCTACCAGAAAAAGTAGAGTGCGCG
>CAYSEA010000021.1:0-6550 GCA_964429975.1 uncultured Treponema sp. | reverse complement strand
TTGAAATCGACCATAGAAACCCCGGAGGCGCGTATGCCGAACCGGGGTTTTTTATTGCTGTGCGCTTTTTTTTCGCTTGTGTGGTGCGCTTCGTGCGCAGGGTGCGCCGGCCCTGCAGGGATGGGCGGGAGCGGCGCGCGGGAATACCCGCGACTTCCGAAAACCGTGCGGATTGCCTGTTGGAATACGCAAACTTTTTTCGACGCTGTCGACGACGGCACCGAGTTCGACGAGTTTCGGGGGTCTAAGACGAAATGGGACGAGGAGCGTTATAGGGAACGCCTTTCGCGCCTCGCCCAGTCGCTTTCGCTGATAGGGGAAGCCGCGGGCGCGGGCAGGGATCGGCTCCCCGACATTGTCGTGCTCTGCGAAATCGAAAACGAGCGGGTGCTCGCCGACCTTTGGAACCGCCTTCCGCGCTCGGGCGGGTACACGGACGCGATATTCGTGCCGCCGGGAGAGGGAAGCGCCTTCGGCACGGGGATCCTCTCCCGCGTCGCCCCGCGCGAGGTTACCGCGCACACGATTGCCTGCGCGGACGCGACCGTACGCCCGATGATCGAGGCCGATTTCGGTTTCGGCGAAACGGGACTCGTGGTATTTGCCTGTCACTGGAAATCAAAATCGGGCGGGGACGGAGGCGCGAGTATTCGTAAGGCGCAGGAAGCGCTGCTCGTCGACCGGATCGAGCGCTTGTCGCGCGAGCGGCCCGACGCTCTCTTTGTCGCTTGCGGGGACTTTAACCAGCGCCCCGAGGAATTCGGCCCGCTTTCCTCATATCCGAACGCATGGACTCGGTGGCGCTCGGGAGAGTGGCCCGGCTCTACCGGTATTCCCGCGGGGTCGTATTGGTATCGGGAAGAATGGGAGGCGATCGACCATATGTTTTATTCGCCTTCGCTTCAGGACGGACTCTCTCCGGAGGTTACACATTTTTTTCCGATTGCCGAAGTGCCGCTCGTCGGGGATGACGGTCTTCCGTCTCGCTATGAACTGTATTCGGGACGGGGATACTCGGATCATCTTCCGCTGTGCGTAACAATCAATTGACCTTTTACTGATTTCGGGGGAAAATCAGTATATGGAAAAGGGTACACATCGATTTCCCCGCGTTCTTGTCGTGTTGCTCATCGTTATTCTGACGGTGTTCGTCGCAATTCCCCTGGCCATATCGGCGCTGTCTCTCATCGGTACTATTGACGGCGATCTGATATTTCCCGGGGACCCCGAGGCTTTCGTGCGCGTTCCCCATACGGTCACCGCCGTCGAGCGGGTACTCGTCCATCAACCGCTTTCCGAAATTTTGGCAGACCCCTCGTTCGCCACGCTTGCCTCCACGGCGGCGACGCTTCGAGAGCTGTCGGCGCGTCTTCCCGGGCCGATCAGGACCGTATTGAACGGCTCGTCCGACGCGGCTCTATACCGCGACGGGACGGTTCTTGTCGCCTATGACGCCGGGTTTCTTTCGCCTTGGCTCAAGGCGACGCCGTTTATCGTGTCTCGGCTCGATATCAAAGGGCTCTATTACGTCAATGCGGGAAACCGTTCGCGCTTCGAGTATCGATCGAAAGACGGCACGACGCTCTATCTCGGTTTCATGAAGAACCTTCTCGTGGCGTCGAATAACGAGGCGACGTTCGAGGCGACGGTCTCGAATCCCCCGGGAACCGGGCCCTTTACCGACGGCTCCGAACTCACCTCGCTTGGCGTGGCGAGGAATCGGCTTGACGGGCGCTCCTACGATATCGGCCTGCTCGTTTCTTCCGATTTTGCCGTCACCGCGCTCGGCGAGGGTAATCGCTCCGTGTCGGCCTTTCTTGACGGTCTTTCTTTTCCCGGCTTCGCGGACGTCACGGTCGCGTTTCAGGAAAACCGGGTCGTCATCTCGCTGACCACGCCCGTTACGTCCCGAAAACCCGAGCTGACCGCCTTACTCGCGCGCGAGCCGCGTCTGCCGCGCGTTCTATCCCGCCTGCCCGCGGATACCCAGTATTGCACGATCGTTTCGGCGGGAGACGCGCGAAGCCTTCTTTCGGCGGCTACTGCCGTTTCGGGTCAGTCCGTCGCGGATGCGTACGAGGAAGCGAATGACGCGGCCCGGTCGTATCTCGGGCGTGACCTCGATAGTCTCGTCTTTTCCTGGACCGCCGACGAGTTCGTGGCCTTTGGCCTTGAGGGCCGGCCGAAACCCGTGTTTGCCGTGCGCATCGCCGATGAAGCGAAGCGCCGTGAGGCCTTTGACGCGCTCTTCTCGTCGATACTGATCGACGAAGATTCCTCGACTGTCATCGACGGCGTGCGCCTGCCCCGCGTCGTCCTTCCGTCGTTCATCGACTTTCTCGCGCGGGCCATGGGCGTCGTCGTTCCTTCTCCGTATTACGTCATCGAGGACGGAATCCTTTTTCTCTCGGAGTCTCCCGAGAACCTGCTCGTGACGGTTACGTCGATCAAAAAAAATAATCTGCTCGTCAAGGCGGACGCATGGAAGTCGCTCGCGGAAAGCGGTAACGACCGCGCCCAGCTTTCGCTTTTTTACTCGCTCGATCGAACCGTCCCGTTTTTCCTGAAGGGCACGACGCCGTTTCATCGGGCGCTTCAGCTCTACCGACAGGGACTCTTGCGCGTCGCCGTCACCGACGGGCTTCTCGAGGCGACGCTCACCGCGACGCCGGGTTCCGGTTCGGGCATCGCCCTGATTCCGGGCTTTCCAATCGACGCGGGAGGGCGCCTCTCGAAGGAACTTTCCGTGGTCAAGCTGTCGGCGAAGGCCGACTCGCGCCTCCTTTTCGTCGCGGACGACCGCGTCGCCGTTTCGTATAATCCGCGAACCGGCCTTTCTCGAAAGCTCGAGGCAAACGATCCCGTCTGGATACGCGCGGATCCCTTTTTTAAGCCGGCCTCCCGGCGCGATGACGAAGTCGGCGCGGAGAGCGCGAAACGCGAGGCCGCGGCGTGGGTCGTGAGTTCCTCAGGCGAGGTGAATCTCGTCACGGCCGACCTCGAAAGCCTTCCCGGTTTCCCGATCGCGACCGGTATTCGCCCCACGGCGGAACCCATCTCGTTCGAGGGGACGGTGTATCTTTGCGATCGCGACTCGACGCTTCATGCCGTCAGGCGCGACGGCACCGTTACCGTCGCGAGCCTCCCGTTTACCGAGCCCGTTCGCTCTCCGCCGGTATTTTTGCGCTCGGGAAAGAAGACGCTCATGGCGACGTATCCCAAGAGCTTTCTCGGCGCGATTTGGCTGACCGATACCGCGGGCGCGCCCGAGCCCGATTGGCCCGCGTACGCGAATGGTATCGCCTACGGCTCTCCGCTCCCGTTTATCCATGAAGGCAAGACCCTCGTCGCCTTCGTCACGCAGGCGGGCGAACTCGCCGTCTTCGGTCAGGACGCAAAGCCGCTTCCGGGATTTCCCGTCGCGCTATCGGGCGTGTTTTACGCGCAGCCCGCCTTCGACGGCGATTCGCTCTGGCTCGTTTCCGCCGCGGGAACGCTCTTTCGCGTTTCTCTGGACGGAGCGGTCCTCTCGCATCAGATACCGGAGTTTACCGCAGAGGAAGGGCTCGTGACCCTGCATGATGTCACCGGCAACGATAAAGCGGAAATATTCATAACGGGCGACGCTTCCGCGTTGCATGGCTATTCGCGCGATTTTGTCCCGCTCGCGGGCTTTCCGCTTCCGCTGTGGGGCTCGCCTGTTTTCGCGGACAGTAACGGCGACGGAAGAATCGACTGCCTCGGCACCGGGCTCGATAACCGCATTCATGGCTGGCAATTCAGATAGGAGACTACTATGAGGTTTTTTCGCGTCGCGGCTCGTGCCGCGTCGATCGCGCTTACCGCGCTTGTGCTTCTTTCGCTCGTCGCATCGTTCGCGTCATGCTCGACATTGCAGGACGATCGCCTCGGCTCGACCGGCTCTCCCGCGCGCGACCGCGACCTTTTTGACCTCGAGCGCGCGATCGTCCTTCTCGACGCGCCGACTACGGGGCCTGAGCTAACGACGTCGTCGGCCCGCGCCGACGCGCAAGCCGCGCGACTCGCGACTCTCAAGGACATCGAGAAGAAAATCGCGGAGCTTGAGAAGATAGACGTGAAGGATACGGTCTTTTCCGCGCGACTTGAGTCATGGGCCGGAAGGCTCGCGCTCGCGGGAGGCAACCGGCAGGAGGCGAGTCGGCGCTACGCTCGCGCAGTCGCGCTCGTGCCCGGCGACATCTCAGCCCTCGTCCTTTCCTCCCGGCTCGAGCGGGACCCCGTCAAGCGTCTCGCGTCTCTCGAGCGCACGCGAATCCTTTTCCCCGACTCAGGCGAGCTGCTCGTCGAGGAAGGCCGGACCTTTCTCGAGCTCGGGCGCTATCGCGAGGCGGTCGCGTCCTTCGACGCGGGCTTTCCCCTTTTGCAGCCCGCGTACCGGGAGGCCTATCAGGCTGAACGCGATTCCGCGTGGTCTCTCCGTGACCATGCCGAATCCGACGGCGCGCGAACCCGGGCCGTTTCCTCCGCGCCCTCGGTAACCTGGGACGACGTCGTCGCCGTATCCCTCGAGCGCACGGGCTTTCTCGATTTCATGACGGCGGGCAAAGCGTGGAAAACCGACCGCGCCTTCGAAACGCTTGCGAAAGATTCCCTTATTCCGACGATTTCGGGCGCGTCCGCTCCGCGCGGTTCGACGGTTCGCAGGGGCGAGCTTGCGTGGTACTTATGGCGCGTGAGCCTTGAGCGCGCGGGAACTCCCGCCGTCGCGAATCGCTATTCCGCGCGTTGGGCGGCGAACCCCTCAATGCCGAGCCCGATTCCCGACATCCCGCCTTCGTCGCCGTGGTTCGACGGCGCCCTTGGGTGCGTCGAGCGCGAGATCATGTCCCTTCCCGACGGCCGTCAGTTTTTTCCCGACGCGCCGGTAAGCGGGTCGGAGTTTTTAAAGGCGCTGAAAGCCGCCGCCCGGTAAGGGCGCGATCCTTCATCTCGCGGCCGCGCCCTGAGCGCCAATCGCCGCCTGAACGCCGACAAGCGCGCTGAGCGTTGAAATAGTCGCATGCAAATAAAAAAAGCCCGCTGACCAATCGGTCGCGGGCTTTTTCGTTGAACTTCAGGAACGCCGCGTTTCGCGGCATTCCTTTAAAACGTTAGGCGTTAAGTCTCTTTTCCAGGGCTTCCATCTCGGCCATGAGCTCTTTGGGGAGCTTGTCGCCGAACTTGGGATAGTGGTTGGCGCGGACGTCCGCGATTTCCTTCTTCCATCCTTCGACATCGACGGAGAGGATCTCCTTCATGGCGTCGGCCTTCACGTCGAGGCCGGCGATGTTGAGCGCTCCGTCCTTCGGCATCCATCCGATCTGGGTTTTGATCGCGACGTCCTTGCCGTCGCAGCGATCGAAGACCCAGGCGAGAACGCGGCTGTTTTCACCGTAGCCGGGCCACATGAACTTGCCTTCGGCGTTCTTGCGGAACCAGTTGACGAAGAAGATCTTCGGAAGCTTGTCCTCAGTGGACTTCTTGCCGACGTTGATCCAGTGCTGGAAGTATTCGCCCATGTTGTAGCCGCAGAAGGGGAGCATGGCGAAGGGGTCGCGGCGAACGGTACCGGCCTTGAGGTCGAGCGCGGCGGCGGTGATTTCCGAGCCGACGATCGAGCCGAGGAACACGCCGTGGTTCCAGTTGGTCGCCTGGTGCACCAGGGGGATGGTCGAGGGGCGGCGGCCTCCGAAGAGGATCGCGTCTATCGGCACTCCCTTGGGATCGTCCCATTCCTTGGCGACGGCCGGGCAGTTGACGGCATGCGCGGTAAAGCGGGCGTTCGGGTGAGCCGCGGGCTCCTGGGCCTTATTGGCCTTGTCCTGTACCCACTTCTGACCCTTCCAGTCGACGAGGGGTCCGGGGGCGTCGTAGCCGATCTGCTCCCACCAGATGTCTCCGTCTTCGGTAAGGGCGCAGTTCGTGAAGATGGTGTCTTTCTTGATCGAGTCCATCGCGTTCTTGTTGGACTGCTCGTTCGTTCCGGGGGCTACGCCGAAGAAGCCCGCTTCCGGGTTGATCGCGTAGAGCCGTCCGTCCTTGCCGAACTTCATCCAGGCGATGTCGTCGCCGACGGTCTCAACCTTCCATCCGGGGATGGTCGGGATGAGCATGGCGAGGTTGGTCTTTCCGCAGGCCGAGGGGAAAGCGCCGGTGACGTACTTGACCTTGCCTTCGGGGTTGGTGAGCTTGAGGATGAGCATGTGCTCGGCGAGCCAGCCTTCGTCGCGGGCGATGACGGACGCGATGCGGAGGGCGAAGCACTTCTTTCCGAGGAGGGCGTTTCCGCCGTAACCCGAGCCGTACGACCAGATGGCGCGCTCTTCCGGGAAGTGGGAGATGTACTTGTTTTCGATATCAGCGCAGGGCCACTGACCGTTGTCGCTTTCGCCGGCGGCGAGGGGCTTACCGACCGAGTGGAGGCAGGGAACGAACTCGCCCGAGGTGCCGAGGACGTCGAGGACCTTGGAGCCCACGCGGGTCATGATGTCCATGTTGCAGACGACGTATTCGGAGTCGGAGATCTCGA
>CAYSEA010000020.1:25928-40220 GCA_964429975.1 uncultured Treponema sp. | reverse complement strand
TCCGTGCCCGGCTTCTCAATTATTCTCGCGAAACCAGGCAGGACTTCAATCAGGTTTTAACGCGGTACGCTATCGAGCGCTTTCTGTATCGTATCGGCGTGTCCCCATATGCGGATTCTTTTATATTGAAGGGAGCGCTTCTTTTCGATCTCTGGTTCGATATTCCGCACCGTGCGACGCGTGACGCTGATCTGCTAGGCTTTGGGTCCGCGGAACTTTCGGGAATCGAAGCGATATTTTAGGAACTGTGCCGGATCGAGTATCCGGATGGAATGATTTTTCGATCCGAATCGGTGAAGGTGGACGAGATCAGGAAAGAAGCGCGGTATGATGGCGTACGCGTGCTTCTGCTCGGGTTTCTGGATGAGGCGCGTTGTCTGGTTCAGGTCGATATCGGGTTCGGCGACGCGGTTACGCCAGAAGCAGAAGATGTACAATATCCGGTCATTCTGAAAGACTTTGCGCAGCCTACGATGCGTGCGTATCCTCGGTATACTGTCGTTGCCGAAAAGTTTGACGCGGTCTATTCATTGGGTATGGCGAATAGCCGAATGAAGGATTATTTCGATCTGTACACGCTGACTCGTTATATGGATTTTGACGGGGCAACCCTTGGCCGTGCCGTCAAGGCGACTTTCGAGCGCCGAAGGACGGTGGTTGTAGACGCTGCGCCGATCGGGCTCACTGATACCTTCGCGAAGGACAGTCAGAAGCAAACGCAATGGCAAGCGTTCTTGCGAAAAAACGGGATAGAGTCTGTTTCACTTGGTGAGGTTGTCGCGGTTCTTGCGGCTTTCTTGATGCCTGTCGCCGATGCGGTTTTTCAAGGGGAGAGCTTTTCGCGTGAATGGAAAGCGGGCGGGCCTTGGTCGTGATGCGAGGACTTTCAGATTCTTGCTTACACTAATTTTGAACAAAAGTGTAAGCAGATATTGTAAGCAAAATCGAGGTTTCATGATGATTCTCAATAATCCGTAGTGCCTTTTTGTTGCGTATTTCCTTATCCTGTAATACAATATGAATTAGTAAGACACGTAAAAAAGCGCCCAAAATCGTCCTGCAAAACCTTTATGTATCAGTTCGATTCTGATCGGCGCCTTAAAAGAAAAAGCCCACCGTAAGGTGGGCTTTTTCTTTTTAGAGCGCCGGGTAAATAGTAATATTTTTATTTTGCCGGCTTTAGCAAGCTAAAGCTCGGCTCTATATAGTATTCACTGAGTTTGAAAACAACATGGTACAAATACCCTTAAAGTTCATACAATAGTAAGTGCAATTGTATAACCAGAAAATAGAGGTTGATGGGTACTTATAGTAAATACTCTTTGAAACTATGATAAAGATCACAAAGGTCGTTGAAATTTATTCTAAATTGACTTCGTGCTTTTACCTTCATTTTTCCATTTTCCAGTAATTCAACTTTTGTGCCGGGATCACAAACAATTTTGCCTGTATCAAGAGCCTTCAGAAAAAGAATGAAATCAGTTCCTTCTCCAAGCCAGACGGGACTTCGATAAATATAACCATCCATATCGTTTCGGTTCTCATGGATACATTTTATGAAGCATGTGTGGGCGTGTTTTCGACGCCAGTGATTCATCATTAGGGAGAATGACCAGATAGCAGCATCTGACCCATCTGGGGGAATCAACACGATACCGCCATTCACGTCTGTAATGATGTTTCTATTGTTATCGAAGCCTCGTATTTCCATTGTCATTAAAGAAGTCTTGTTTTGCGTTCTTGCCGTGTGGGTACCGGTAAAATACTTGAATGCATTAGGAGCATCGTGTCCATAGCGTAAAGTAAATTCCTTGGCGCCATGCTGTTTATAAAATCCTCCATCCGGTTCAGGCGTCATTAAGGTAATTCTGCTTTTTGTAATGGCTTTCAGCTCCCATTCATTAAAGTCCGGCTCCGCCCTTCCATTGGGAGTGATTCCGAAGAGGGCTTCAAGTGTATAGCCACCTGCGTTTTGTGCGGAGTAGTCAATCATTCTTCCGTTAGCATCCAATCGACATGATGCTGTCCAGCCCATATGAACAATTTGTGATAGCTTTGAAATCAATTTTTCTCGCGATGACTCTATTTCGTCCCGTAGAGGGAAACGGAGTAAGGTTCCCCCTTTTTGTTCGTAGGGAAAACCTTCTACGGGAATGCTTCTTGCAACAGCTGAGTCCTTTGTTGCAAGATAGGCATACACGCATCCTTTTGGAGTAATCCCAAGAATGAGAACCCTTCCATCCTTACCGTTTCTGTGTGCTCTTTCATTAGCTGGCACAGGATTCATTTGTCCTTTCGGTGCCGTAGGACATCCCTTCATAAAGCCCGAAAGTCGAACTTCTGGATACTTGGGATACAATATGAGTTGCGCATCGGTTGCCTGCGCAGTCTCACCAGCATCGTTAATCCACCAGAAATCAATAGCAGCCTTGAAATTAGGACGTTTCACATCCGCGTGTCGAGTGATTTCTCCAATTGGGAGGTCTGTCAGAAAACTGAAGTCGCCACCCATATATATCTGCTGTTTCGAATTATCATTTTCTGCCAACCGTTTATAGACTGCACGGTCTGCCCCAAGCGAACTCATGAATTTGGCTAATGATGAGTAATCATTAAATGCCATTTTGCACTCCATTAATTAGTTTGATTAAATTATCGGCATGAGCATAAAAAAGAATATTAAAAAACATAATATGCAAAATAAAGCTTGATTATGGGGAATAAATATTGCATAATGCAATTATTATTCCCCATATAGAGGAGCGTGGAATGGCTGACCCTTGTGAATTAGTTGTCCCTGAGGTTCGGGATTTGCTTGAACAGACCATACGGTTATCCTCAGTAACCAGCGTAGCAGATGAGCTGAGTGTTGCACCCAGTACGGTTCATCGCTGGCTAAATGGTGAAACTGCTCCTAAGGCATATATTGCTGATAGCTTGTTGGCGATAATAAAAAAACACAGGACTGATAGCAAGCGTTCAAAAAGAACTTTTACTTTTATAGACCTATTTGCGGGAATCGGCGGAATACGCAAAGGCTTTGAACAAGCTGGTGGAACTTGCGTATTTACGAGTGAATGGGATTCCTATGCTCAGAAAACCTATAGCGCAAACTATCCATCTAATGAAAGAATTCACGGCGATATTACTATGATACAAGCGGTTGATATTCCTGATCATGATGTTCTTCTAGCTGGATTTCCCTGTCAGCCTTTTTCAATAGCAGGTGTATCAAAAAAGAAATCGCTCGGCCGAGCTACCGGGTTTTCTGACGAAACGCAAGGAACACTTTTTTTTGACGTTGCTAGGATCATCAAGGAAAAACAACCAAAGGTATTTGTACTTGAAAATGTAAAAAATCTTAAATCACATGACAAGGGACATACCTTTGATGTAATTACTCGTACTCTACAGAAGGATCTCGGTTATTGTATCGATTACAAGGTAATTGACGGGCAGCATTGGGTTCCTCAGCATCGCGAACGTATAGTTATTGTGGGTTTCAGGGATCCAACTTTATTCACGCTTGATACGATAAAACTGCCAACAATGGGGAAAAAAAGAATAAAGGATATTCTTCATAGGACTGATGGTTCAGAGCCATACCTCGAGCATGATAGCGACAAATATTTCGATTTTGCTAACAATTGTGTACAATCAAAATTTACTCTGACTGATAAGCTATGGGCTTATTTGCAAGCGTATGCCGCAAAGCATAGATCTTTGGGTAATGGTTTTGGATTTGGTTTAGTAAAAGGCGATGATATTGCGCGAACTCTTTCTGCTCGATACTACAAAGATGGATCAGAAATTCTGGTTGATCAGGGTATACGTAAGAATCCTCGGCGCCTAACTCCACGTGAATGTGCACGCTTGATGGGTTATCCCGATAGTTATATGATTCCTGTTTCTGATACGCGCGCCTACAAGCAATTTGGAAACTCTGTTGTTGTTCCTCTTTTCAAAGCTGTTGCACAGGCTTTGAAACCATATCTTCTCGAGTGATATATGCTTAGGAAAGTTTTAAAATTGTCATACAATGATAATGAGATTCAGAAATTCTATTTTGACCTACAATAAAGTTAGAATGCTTTAAAAACTTTCTTAACCACCTCCTCCCGCCCCTGTAAAATCCTTCATACGCGGGGGCTCCGCGCGAGCTCGTTCGCCGATCGTGATTCTTTGTGCCTTATGCTTGATGAATTGTGATGAAAATGGATAAGCGACGTAATTATGTGCTTGACTTTGTTTGCAAAGTTTCCGATAATAGAAACAAAGACTTTGATAGTTCTCGAAATCGACGTCGCTGATGGGTTTTGAGAAAAAGGAACGCGCATGGATACGTTGTTTATGTACGCGGTGGTCGTCGTGCTATTCGGCCTTTCGTTTTTCAAGGACCGCGCCAAGACGAAAGCCGCGCTGTTAAAAGGGCTCAAGGCGGTAGAGGGAATACTCCCGCAGCTCATCGCGGTATTATTTTTAATAGCGATCATGCTCGCCGCGTTTAACGCGGAAACGATTACCCGGTTTATCGGAGCGGGTACCGGGGCCGTCGGGGTAGCCATTGCGTCGGCGCTCGGCGCGATTACGCTGATACCGGGCTTTGTCGCGTTTCCCCTCGCGGGGGAACTGTTGCGGAACGGGGCGGGCGTGATGCAGATCGCGGCCTTCGTGTCGTCGCTCATGATGGTCGGCGTCATCACGCTACCGATGGAAATTTCGTACTTCGGAAAGCGCGCAGCCATCGCGCGTAACGTCGTCGCTCTCGCGTTTTCCGTCGTTGCGGCTCTCTTCGTGACGTGGGCGGTATCCTTATGAAAGCGGCTATGGTTTTTAAACGCTATCGGGCTGCGCTCGTCGCGCTTGCTTTTCTTGTCGCCTTCATGATCGGTTTCCCCGAGCTCGCGCCGAAAGCGGGTCGGTCGCTTCTGGACCAAGCGGTGACGATGCTTTTCGTGATTCCGCCGATCTTTCTATTGCTCGGGCTTCTCGACGTGTGGGTTCCCCGCGAGGCGATGATGAAGTTTATGGGCCCGGAATCGGGACTGCTCGGGCCAGTACTCGCGTTTCTCCTTGGGTCCGCCGCGGCAGGTCCGTTGTATGGGGCGTTTCCGGTCGCTTCGGTTTTGATGAAGAAGGGAGCGAGCTTCACGAATATTCTCATTTTCATCGGATCGTGGTCGACGACGAAAATACCGATGCTCCTTTTCGAGATGAACGCGCTCGGGTATCGATTCGCGCTTTCTCGTTTGGCTATCGATATCGTCGGCATCGTCCTGATCGCGTTCGCGCTTAAGGCCATCGTTCCGAAAAAGGACATTGAGCGCATGTACGAGAAGGCTGCCGCGAAAGTGGTTCGTTAAAGATCGCGGAAAGTGGCTCTCCCGGAAGATTGTCTTCCGGGTATTCTTACCTCACGATAATTCTATGAGCGCCGCGGGTAAGCCCGGCGCGGAGAGGTAGGAAATGACCATGAGGCGCATACTGGGAAAAAGCGGGATTGAAGTCAGCGCGATGGGGCTTGGCTGCTGGGCTATCGGCGGGCCGTGGGATTTTTGCGGGGGAAGCGCGGGGTGGGGAACCGTTGACGACGCGGAGTCCGTGCGCGCGATTCATCGCGCCATGGATATGGGCGTTACGTTTTTCGACACCGCCGCTAACTATGGCTGCGGGCACAGCGAGCGCATTCTCGGTTCGGCTATTCGCGGAAAGCGCGACGGGCTCGTGATCGCGTCGAAATTCGGCTATGCGGTCGACGAGGACGCGAAAAGCGTGATGCCGTATCCTCCGAACGAGCAGGAGTCGGACGTCGCGCCCCGCGTGCGCTCAGACGTCGAGAAATCGCTTCGCCGGCTCGGAATCGACTGTCTTGACGTGTGTTTCTTGCATGTCGGCGGGCTCGAAATCGAGCGCGCCCTTGCGGTGCGCGATGAGCTTGACGGTCTCGTCGCCGAGGGAAAGATCCGGACGTACGGGTGGAGCACCGACCGGCTTGACGCCGTCGCGGCTTTCTCGTCCTCGCCCAACTGCTCCGTCGTCGAGCAGCAATTGAGCGTGTTCGACGGGAACGCGGACCTTCTTTCGTATTGCGAGCGTGAGCATCTCGCGAGCGTGAATCGCGGTCCGCTCGCGATGGGCTTGCTGACCGGCAAGTTCACGCAAGATACCTCGTTCCCTAGCAATGATTTCAGGCAAAAGGTTTCTTGGCATCCGGGGTACGAAAACGGAAAGCCGCGCAAGGCTTGGATCGACGCGCTCGCGGACGTGAGGGACATTCTGACCTCGGAGGGTCGAACGCTCGCGCAGGGTTCTCTCGCCTGGATTTGGGCGAGAAGCCCCAACGCGATCCCGATTCCCGGATTTCGAAACGAGCGACAAGCTAGCGAGAACGCGCGCGCGATGGAAAAGGGGGCGCTAACGGCCGCTCAGATGGGCGAGATAGCGCGCGTGCTTTCCCGCGAGGACTTATAGAGAAAGGCCCGCGAGGGTGTTTTCGAGGGCCTTTGCCGCGGCAAGGTTCCGGTCGGCCACCGCCCGCACCGTGCCGAAGGATTCGCTCATGGCCCGCATCGCGTCGGCTTGGGAGCGCGAGGTTCCCGCGAGATCGGAGAGGCGCTCGAGCGCGAGCGAGAGTGCCCGTTCCATGTCCTTCGTTCGCCCGTCCTGCTCGTCCATGCGCGAGCGAATCGTCTCGCCAGCGCGAAGAAGTTCCTTGATCGATCTTTCGACGTCCTCGGTTCCCTTTCCCTGCTCGCGCATCGCGTCGGCGATCTCGCGCGATATCGACGCGGCCTGCGAAATGCCGTCCGCAAGCCCGGTAAGCGAGTCGCCCGACGTCTTTGACGTCTCGACTCCGCGCCGGACGCGGTCGGTCATCGTCGCGAGGAGGTCCTTGATCGCCTTCGTTTCATGCGTGGCGTTTCCGGCGAGCTTTCGGACTTCGTCCGCGACGACGGCAAAACCCGCGCCGGATGAGCCTGCGTGGGCCGCCTCGATCGCGGCGTTCATCGCGAGAAGGTTCGTATCCCCGGATATTTTCGAAAGGGATCTGAGCACCCGAAGGACGCCCTCCGTGGAGGCCTCGATCTCCTTGATCGCGGCGCCCGTCTCGACGACGGCGCTCGATCCTTCTTCGCCGCGTTTGGCGAGGTTTTCGGTCAGGGCACCCGAGCGAGAGGTCATCGTCTCGACCGATCGAATATTGGCGGACATCTCCTCCATCGCCGCGGCGGTGCTTTCCGCGAAGCGGCGCTGTTCCTCGACGGCGTTTCCGACCGATTCGGCCGCGTCCCGGAACGAATCGAGGGCCTTCGTCAGCTCGCGCGAGGAGTTTGCCTCCGTTATGAGGGATTCCGCGAGATCGACGACGTTCTTGCCGGCCTTTGAGGTAGCGTCTTCCGCGTCCCGGAGCGTCGCGTCGATCGCCTTCGCGACTTCGCGCGTCTCGAGCGCCGCCGAGGTAATGCGCACCGCCATATCGTGAAACCGCGAAAGGAGGCGGTTGATGAGCTCCGCCTGCTCGCCGTACTCGTCGAGGGAGCGGATCACGAGGCGCTTTCTGAGATCTCCCTTTCCGTCGAGAACGTCGCGGAGTCGCGCGCGCATTGCCTTCATCTGCTCGCGTACCTCGAGCGCGGTCGTCGAGTGTATGAGCGATGCGACGACGATCATGAAGAACGCGTGCAGGAGAAACGACGTCCATCGCATGCGGCCCGCGTGGCCCGGGACGGTCCAGGGGAGCGGGACTTCGTCGGCTTTGTAGTGCGCCCGCGAGCGTACGCTCGGAAGGACGGTGGGAATGCGCTCGCGGAACGCGCTTGCGACGTCTTCCTCGGCGATCTTTCCCGTTATTTGCGCGCACATCGTGTCGATGGTAAGCGCGTTGTACCTGTCCGCCATCTCGAGATTGAATTCCATGAACGAAAGCGCGTAGATGACGACGGTCATGCCGACGAATACCTGTCGCTTCGTTCGTGACATTTCGCGCCTGCGGTTTCCGATCTCCCTGAGCTGCAGACGGTCGCGAAGCTCTCCGAACGCGATGTTCGACAGAGCCGCCTGACTTGACGCGTACATGAGGCTCGCCGCGATATTCGAGACGAGAATGAGAATCCTGAAGGGAGTGAAGAGACCTGATGGGCCGTCTTCTATTACAACGAGAATTACGTATCCGAAAACGAAGCCGACGGCGTTCAGGACGAAGAGGATGCGGGAAAAGCCAAGCATCCGAAGGCGCGTTTTCTCCGCGGTTTTTGGGTCGATTTGTTCGCCCGCGCGAAGGCGATCGAGGGTTTTTTCGAGCGGTCGCGCGAAGAGATAGAGAAGCCCGCCGCACAGCGCCATCGGCGGAAGGACATAGAGGACGATGAATCCCATCACGTATCCGGGAAGGTCCGCGATCGTCGAGATGCCGAGGATGGCATTGTCGCGGAAATAGGCTATGACCTGCATTAGTACGTAGATCGCGAGGATCATTCCGATGGAAAACAGGATAACCTTGAAAGCTAAGCGGTTTTTACTCATGTTGATTTCCTTACCTACGCCGCTGAACGCCGCGTTATCGTATGAGTATAGCAGGTTTTGGAGTTTTTGCGAAAGATAGTGGCTGGAGTGTTCGGCTCCGTTTCCAGAGCCGAACGATCGCTTACGTCAGTGGTGACATTCGTGCTCGCCGTGTTCGTCGTGACTCGAGCAGAGGATGCCCGAGTCGGCGAGGCGGCCGGCGGCAAATGCCTCTGCGGCGGTTTTGACGCTTCCCGACGCTCCCCGAATGACGGAGATTCCGTGTGAGCCGAGTACGCGCACGGCACCTTCGCCCATGTTTCCCGCAACGAGGTGGGTGATTCCTTCCTGGGCGAGCGTCGCCGCCACGCCAGACTTGCAGCCGCATCCCTCGAGCGAGGGAATGGAGGGAAGTTCCATAAGTTTCCCGTCAGTTACCGAAAACACGGCGAAGGCCTTGCAGTGACCGAAGTGGTCGTCGATCGCGCCGTCGCGCGAGGGTAATGCGATTTTCATGCGTGAGTCCCCTTTTCCCGAAATGACTATCTCCCCTCCGGCTAAGCGGAGGGCTTTTCCGTTTACGATGGCGTCCGCGACTTTTTTGCGCGCGGATTCCAGTATCCTGCCGAACGTTGCGCGCGACACGCCCATCTTTCGGGCGGCCGCCTCGTGATAGAGGCCCTCAAGGTCGGCGAGCCTGAGCGCCTCTGCTTCGTCGAGCCCGAGACGGGTCTCTTCGAGGTCGCCGACGAGGATTCCGACTGGTCGCAGAAGGCGAGGGCGAATCTCCGCGCGGAGGCACCGGCCGGTTATCGGGCGCGGCATGTGTCGTCTGCCTCTTTTTTCGGTCGTTGTTCTGAAATGAGCATATGTTCATAATACAAGGATGGATAGACGAGTGTCAACGGCGATTGGTCCGGTCGACTCGATTCTTCGTTGACAATCCCGGCGCGCCCGTCAATGATGGTCGTATGGCAGCATTCGGTAAAATCAAATCAGGTCTCGAGGGTCTCGACCGGGCGCTCGATTCGATCAGGCTCGGGGATAACGTGGTATGGCAAGTCGGTTCGGTCGGGGATTATCGCACGCTCGCGCGTTCCTTCGCGCGGCAGGCGCTTCGCGACGGCCGGCTCGTCATCTATATCCGTTTTGCCCCGCACGAGGCCATCTTCGGCGATTCCGAGGCCGCGGATTTCGCGCGCGCCGGTGGCGCCGAGGGAGAGTCAGGCGAGCTTCGAATCCACACGCTTGATCCTTCGGTTGGTTTTGAGTATTTCACCGGCGAGGTGCATCGCATCGCGGCAGAAGCGGGTAAAGAAGCCTTTTACGTGTTCGATTGCCTTTCGGAGCTTCAAACGGCTTGGTCCGCCGATCTCATGATGGGCAATTTTTTTTCCGTCACCTGTCCTTATCTTTTCGAGCTCGACACGGTCGCGTGGTTTTGCATTCTCAGGCACCGGCATAGTTACGACGCCATCGCCCGCGTTCGCGAAACGACGCAGATTTTGATCGATCTTTTTTCCGAGGGCGACGAGGTGTACATACACCCGATCAAGGTATGGAAGCGCTACTCGCCGACGATGTTCTTTCCCCATCGCTTTTCGCTTATCGATCCCGACGCGCTCTTTCCCCTGACGGACGGGGTATCGGTCAGCGCGTTTTACCGCCTTGCCGGCGACCCGGGCGATCCCGGCGGCGCGCGAAACCTCGACAGTTGGGAACGCTTTTTTCTCGAGGCGAGGGACGAAGCGGGAAAACGGCCCGACGCGGCCGAGCGTCTCGTACGGCCCTTGGCCGAGCGCCTTTTCGGCTCCGACGAGCGGTTCATGAAACTCGTGCTCGACAATTGCTCCGCGCGTGACCTCTTCGACGTGAAAGACCGGATGATCGGTTCGGGCAAGATCGGCGGTAAGGCCGTCGGCATGATTCTCGCCCGGAGGATCGTGGAGCGCGTCCTTCCCGATGCGGCCTCTCGCATGGAGCCGCACGATTCCTTCTACGTCGGCTCGGACGTTTTCTATACGTATCTCGTCCATAATCGCCTGTGGCGGACCCGGATCGTCCAGCGCACGGAAGCGGGGTATTTTTCCGAGGCAAACGCCCTTCGGTCGGGGATACTCGAAGGCTCGTTTCCCGAGCGCGTTCGCGAGCAGTTCGCGCGAATGCTCGACTACTTCGGGCAGGCGCCGATCATCGTGCGCTCGAGTAGTCTGCTCGAGGATAGCTTCGGGCACGCATTCGCCGGAAAGTACGAGTCGGTATTCTGCGCGAACGCCGGCGCGAGCGAGGATCGGCTTGAGGCCTTCGAGGACGCCATGCGGCGGGTATACGCGAGCACGATGGATCCGTCGGCTCTCGAGTATCGGCGTTTGCGCGCGCTTCACGGGCAGGACGAGCAGATGGCGATTCTGGTACAGCGGGTATCGGGTTCGCTCTACGGGGATTTTTTCATGCCGGCGGTCGCGGGCGTCGGCTACTCGTTCAATACGTGGCGATGGCATCCCGATCTCGACCCGACGGCCGGCATGGTTCGCCTCGTCGCGGGGCTCGGAACGCGCGCGGTCGACCGTACCGACAGCGACTATCCCCGGCTTGCCAGCCTCGATCGGCCGGAGCTTCCGCCCTCCGGCGACGGCGACCGCTCCCTGTACTGCCAGCGCTCGCTCGACGTCATCGATTTGGCGCGCGCCCGCGTCGATACGCGACCGCTCGAGGAAGTCCTTTCCTCGCTTCCCGACTGGCTCATCGACATCGTCTCCGAGCGCGACTACGAAACCGAGCGGCGCCTCGCCGAAACCGGGCACGGCGGGCAAATCCGCATCGGTACCTGCTCGGGCGCGGTGGCGAACCGCGCGCTCTTGCATGACCTTCGCTCGATACTCGCGGCCCTCGAGAAAGAGTACGGGAACCCGGTCGACGTGGAGTTTACCGTCAACTGGAAATCGCCCGACGAGTATCTCGTCAACCTGCTTCAGTGCAGGCCCTTGCAAACGCCGTCAATCGCCGCGTGCGCGCGGCCCGGTCTCGACGGCGACTTTGTCGCGTCCCTTCCCGAAAACGACGTGCTTCTCTGGCTCGTGCGCGACACGATGGGCCCGCAACTCGACTGCGACGTCGGCGCGATCGTCTTCGTCGATCCCGTTTCGTACTATGAATTACCGTTCCGCGATAAGCCCTCCGTCGCGCGCGTTATCGGGGAGCTCAACGCGCGCTACCGGCTTTCCGGCACGAAGGCCCTTTTGCTCGCGCCGGGGCGGATCGGTACCACCTCGCCGGAACTCGGCGTTCCCGTATCGTTCGCCGAGATCGACGCGATGGGAATACTCTGCGAGGTCGCCTGTTCGACCGCGGGGTACCGGCCGGAGCTCTCGTTCGGAAGTCATTTCTTTCAGGATCTCGTCGAGTCGGGTATCTTTTACGCGGCGGTGCCGGAAAACGCGAGACCCGCGCGGTTCAACCCCGAAGCCTTGTCGCGTTTCACCGATTCGTTTCCCGCGCTCTTTCCCGCGTCGAGCGTGCCCGCGGGCGTCGTCCGCGTGTTCGAGGGAGGGGATTTTCGCTTCGTGTCCGACGTCGTTCGCGGAACTTGCCTTTGCGCGCGGGGGATATAGCGGCGCGACGGTTGCCCTTCTTTCTCGCGCGATGTATCATCGAGCCGGAGGACGCGTTTATGGTCGATTCGAGGCAAGGTCAGGAACTCTATCACGAAATTTTCGGTTCGGTTCTCGATAGGTCCGAACTGACTCCCTATCTCCTGCGCGACTGCTCCGGATATGACGACGCCCTCGAGCGCGCGAGTCTCATGCTCGTCAATCGCGGCTTTTCCATGACGGCCGGCTCGCTTGATTCGGGAGAGCTCGACCGGGCCGCGCTCTACGTGCGCATGGCGCTCGGTTATTTGAAAGGCTCTCTTCTTCCGTCGGTCGCGTCCCAATTGCGGCGTCTCATCTCGCTCGCGTCTCCCTCGGCTGACGAATATGCCCGTTCTCTCGCTTCCGTGCAGGAAATCGGGGATATCCTCTTTCGCGGGGATCTTTCGGCGCTTATCGACGAGGACCCCCGTCATCTTTTTTTGCTCGCGTCGGGGGCGAAGTATCCGCACGTCTTTCGCGGTCGAAGCGGCGGACCCGACCGCATCCCGCCGAAATGGCGCTCGGCTTCGTGCTCGCTTTTGAAACTCTGCCATCTCGCCAAGGCCCTCGAGGAAGACAGTCAGGATATCTTTGACTTCGCCCAGCTCGGGATGTTCTTCGGCTCGAGGGGAATCTCGCTTACCGGACTATTCGGCTTCGCGTGGGACGATCCCGAGAACGAGCCGACCGACGAGCACGCGCGATGCGCGTACATGAAGCTCGCCGCGTTTTTTAGGCGGCTTTCGCTTTCGGTCGCGCGCGACGCGGCCTCGCGCTCGCTCGTGTTCAATAGCGGCGACGGCGTCAGCGTCGAGATAGTCGACGTCAAGGCGCGGCTGAAAAGCCCGGAAAGCATGATCGCGAAAATCGGTAAAGACGCTTCCGAGGAAGCCTTCGGTATACGCGACGTGCTCGCGGTGACCTTCCTGTTGAAGAAGCGGGAGGATTCGCTTATTCTCTTTCACGCGCTGCAAAAGCAGGGCGTGATCTTGCAGGAAAACATCGCCTCGTCCTCCGTGACCCAGACCCTCTTCGATTCCCCGGCCGACATGGAAGATTCCGTGCGCGCGCTCATGCACGCGCTCGCGCTCCGCGAGGGCAGGGACGAGGAGCCCGACGCGCTCGCGGTGCGCGAGAACGCCACGGGATTTTACGGCGCGCTAAACTCTAACTCGGCGGGAAACCCGCACACTTCGGGGCTACACCGAAAGTTCCAATGCAAGCTCAATTTTTCCGTGCCTGTCCTGCATGACGCGCTCACCGGAAAGATCGTCGCTCACGGCTTTTCGGGAACGACCCGCGTCAGGCAGCACACGGTGCCGGTCGAGCTGCGCATCTCGGACATACGCAGTTGGGAACGTTCTGAACTGCGCGGCGAGGCCCATCACGCGGCATACAAGTTTCGCCAGCATCTCGTGCTTTTAAACAGGCTCTTTTCACCCCTGTTTTCTTTTCCCGCCGATTCGTTCGAACGACTCAGGGCGGATCAGGATATTCTGTTTCGTTAAAAGCGCCAATGCGTCGGTTCTTCTCCCGCGCGATGCTCCCGCGAGCGCTGAAATCAGACTCGAAACGATGTCGATACGCGCGAAGGGCGTGATGACGTACCATCCGTCGGTGGTCGCTTCCATGCGCTGAGAGAGCGAATACGCAAGGTCGACCGATAGCTCCGTTGCCTCCTCGCGCGACCTGCCCGAGAACCTTCGCGCGACGGAGCCGTCGATCGCGATGCCGGGAATCTCCCCGCGCGCGAGAAAGTCGGCGTTTCGCTCGCTTACGATCGGCAGTACGCCGCCGAGAATCGGCACGCCTAACTCCGCGTGCGCGCGCGCGAGGTTTTCGAACGCCGCGTCGGTGAACGCCGGTTGGGTCAGAAAGGCGCTTACCCCTGCGAGAATCTTTCGGCGCGCTCGATCCATTTCCGCCGTGAAGTTACGCGCGTTCACGTTGAGCGCGCCCCACACGCGAAAGGGAGCGGCGAAGGAGTCCGTTCCCCATTCCGCGATGGCGGCGGCAAGTCGCTCCGACGACCAGCCGCTCATAAACCGCTGCGACCCGCCCGATGAGCCGTCAATGCCTGAGCCGCCGACGCCTGAGCCGTCAATGCCTGAGCCGCCGATGCCTGAGCCGCCGATGCCTGAGCCATTCGCGCGCGCGC
>CAYSEA010000020.1:0-25828 GCA_964429975.1 uncultured Treponema sp. | reverse complement strand
ATGCCTGAGCCGCCGATGCCTGAGCCGCCGATGCCTGAGCCATTCGCGCGCGCGCGGTCGCCCGTCACCGCGAGAACCGTATGGATACCTTCCGCGTCGAGGCCGAGTAGCGTCGACTTGATCGCCTCCTGACTTCGGTCGCGGCAGGTGAGGTGCGGAATCGCGAGTACGCCCGATTCACGCGCGACCTTGCACGCCATGATGGCACTGTCGGCCCGTACGCGACCGGCGGGGTTGTCGGCGATCGTTATCGCGTCGGCGCCCGCACCGGCGAGAAGGCGCGCGCCTTCGACGAGAAAGTTCCCCGCTCCCCGTACGTCGTTAGCGCTGTTCGCGCCGGTTCTCCCGCCCGCGTTTTTTTCGGGCGGGTCGAGCTCAACGGCGATGAATCGTTTTTCGCGCATTCGCCGCCGCCTTCATCATGTTCGCAAGGCTTTCTTTCGTTTCCGCCTCGCCGCGCGTCTTGAGGCCGCAGTCGGGATTCACCCATATCTCGAGGTTTGACTCGGTCATGCGCTGAATCGCTTCTTCTATTTCCGCTACGGAAGGGACGCGCGGCGAGTGAATATCGTAGACTCCCGGGCCGACGGCCGAGCCGAACGACACGCGCGCGAGCTCGCCGAGGATCGAGAGGTTCGAGCGTGACGCCTCGAAGGAGATCACGTCGGCGTCCATCGCGTCGATGTCTTCCATGATATCGGAGAATTCGCTGTAGCACATATGCGTGTGTATCTGCGTTTCGGGCGCGACGCCCGCGTGCGTCAGGCGGAACGCGGGTATCGCCCAGTCGAGGTAGTCTCGCTTCCAATCCTCCCGCCGAAGCGGGAGCCGCTCGCGCAGGGCGGCTTCGTCGATCTGGATGACGCGGAGGCCCGCCCGTTCGAGATCGAGCACCTCGTCGCGGATGGCGCGCGCGATCTGAAAGACGACGCGGGCGGGCGGGATATCCTCGCGCGGGAACGACCAGTTGAGGATCGTTACCGGGCCGGTGAGCATTCCCTTGACGGGCTTTGCCGTGAGCGACTGCGCCCAACGCGCGAGCTCGACCGTCATCGGCCGCTTACGCGACACGTCGCCTGCGATGATCGGCGGCTTGACGCAGCGGGTGCCGTACGATTGCACCCATCCGAGCGCGGTAAACGCGAAGCCCTCGAGGATCGTGCCGAAAAACTCCACCATGTCGTTTCGCTCAAACTCCCCGTGGACGAGCACGTCGAGGCCGATCTCTTCCTGGAAGGTGACGCATTCGGCTACCTTGCGGCGAATTTCCGCGTCGTAGCGGGTTTCGTCGAGGTCTCCTTTTTTGAGACGCGACCGCAAATCCCTGATTTCCGGCGTTTGCGGAAAAGAGCCAATGGTCGTCGTGGGAAGGGGCGGGAGGGGAAGCGCCGTTCGCTGGATCGCGCGTCGTTCCGCGCGCTCGGGCGTTCGCCGGGTTTCCTCGCTTGCGGGCCACCAGTGCGCTTCCGAAGTATCCCCCGCGGTTTCCGGCACCGTCGCGCTTTCGGCGCGAACGTCCGCCAACGCGCGTATCTCGCGAAGTTTTTCCGTCGCGAAGGAGAGGCGGGCGAGCAGGGCGGCATCGAGAGAGCTCTCTCCTTCGAGGCTTACCGGGACGTGCTGCAGCGAGCACGAAGGCCCGATTGCGATTTGGCCGACCTTGGAGGCAAGGTCGCCGAGCACGGCGCGTACGCGCGCTTCGTCCGCCTTCCAAATATTTTTGCCGTTAACGACGCCCGCGATGAGCGTTTTGTCCTTGGGGAAGGGCCGACTCGCGACGAGCTCCGCGCTTTTCCGCCCTTCGATAAAATCGAGGCCGATGGCGTCGAAGGGTAAGGCGAGCAAGGCGTCGTACGCGTCGCGCGGATCGCCGAAGGAGACGCTGACGTGTACCTCGATACCCGTTTTTCGCGCGGCGAGCATGCGCTTCGACAGTCGCTCGAAGAGCGCGACGTCTCGGGCGTCGAGGTCGAGGGCGAGGGCGCTTTCGTCGAGGAGCACCGCGCGCGCGCCGGCCTTTGAAAGCCGCTCGATGAGCGCGCCATATGCGTCCGCGAGGTCGTCGGCGACGTCTGTCGGTCCGCGCCTTCCGGTGAAGCTCGTCAGCTTGAGCAGGGTAAAGGGCCCGACAAGCGACGGTCTCGTGTCGATGCCGTGGCCTGCGGCCTCGCGAAAGGCCGCGACCGGGTCAAAGGCCGCCTTGAGCGATGTCGGCGTCGCGCTCTCTCTTTCTGCAAGGGCGATTCGAGCGCCGTCGTCGATCTCGGGCGCGATATAGTGGTAATTCGTGGTGAACCATTTTTTCATCGGGAGCGCGTGGAGGTCGACGTTTTTTCCGTCGATCGTTCCCTGATATCCCCGCGCCATGGCGAAGTAGGTATCGATCTCGGATAATCCCGCCTCGCGGAAGCGGAGGGGAATTGCGCCGACGAGACGGGCTATATCGAGCGCGCGGTCATAGAGCGAGAAGTCGCCGGACGGAATCAGGTCGATCCCGATATCCCGCATGAGCCGCCATGAATCGAGCCTGATGCGGCCGGCCGTTTCCCCCAGCTCGTCCGAGTTGATTTTTCCCGAAAGGTACCGTTCGGTGGCGAATTTCAGTTCGCGGTGTTTGCCGATCCTTGGAAAGCCCTGAATGGACGTTTTCATGTGTACGACTCCTTGTCGGTCGTGCGTCCGACTAGGTAAACGTAGCGCATATTCGTGTTATAGTCCAAAACTTTATTACTATATCTTGTTATAGTAAATAACTATAGTATCAAATGATACTATCGCGATGCCGTCGCCCGCTGTCCGTACATTTCAAGTTTTTGCAGAAACAGGGCCGCCGCTCGGGTTCGGGAGGAGAGTCGGTGGATGATGTGGCCGACGGTGATCGTCTCGTTGATTGCAAGCGGCACGGCGACGATCTCGTTGCCATTGAGGTCGCGCGTCAGCACTCCGGTTGAGATCGTGTAGCCGTCAAGGCCGATGAGAAGGTTAAAGAGGGTCGCGCGATCGCTTACGCGTATGCTTTTACGGTGGGAAAGCGTGCTGAGAATCTCCTCGGAATAATGGAAGGAATTGAATTCTCCCTGATCGAAGGCGAGGCACGGCCAGGGTTCGAGGTCCTCGACGGCGACGCGCTCGCGTTTCGCGAGCGGATGGCGCGCGCTCACGAAGATATGCGGCGCGGCGTCAAAGAGGGGCGTGAAGACGAGATCGTTGTCGCGAAAGAGCTTGCCGAGAACCTTCTCGTTGAAGGAGTTGGTGTAGAGGATGCCTACCTCGCTTTTCATCGCGCGAACGTCCTCGATGATGTCGTGCGTCCGCGTTTCCCTGAGCGTGCATTCGTATTCGTCGACGGCGAGTTCCTTCACGGTGTCGACGAAGGCGTTTACGGCGAAGGCATAGTGCTGCGTCGATACCGAAAAGAGCGGGCGTTTCGGCCCTGCCGATCCCCAGCGCGACTCGAGCAGATCCGCCTGTTCGGTGACCTGGCGGGCGTAGGCGAGAAACTCGGATCCCTCCGCCGTGACCTCGACGCCCCGGTTCGTTCGGGAGAATATCTTGATGCCGATTTCTCCCTCGAGTTCCTTGATGGCGGCGGAAAGGCTCGGTTGGGAGATGAACACGACTCCGGCCGCCTCGTTGAACGAGCCCGCCTTGGCCACGGCAATCGCGTACTTGAGTTGTTGAAGCGTCATTATCCCTCCCTTGCGGAGTATAGCATAGAAGGCTTATGTCAGAGCAATCAACAGAATTTGCAAATGACTTGCAAATACAGAATCGAAGCGGTATAGTGTTACCACAGCGTAACAGGAAGGAGTGCTAGTATGCGCAAAAAGGTAATTTCAGCCGTGTTCGCGGTGTTGGCGGTAACCGCGATCGGTCTTTTCGCCGGAGGTTCGGGAGAGAAGTCGTCCGGTAAGCCCCTCATCACCGTCAGTATCCTTCCGCATCGATACTTCGTCGAGCGAATTTCGGCGGGCCGCGTCGACGTTCGCGTGCTTGTCGGCCTTGGGCAAAGTCCCCACTCGTACGAACCGACGCCGCGCCAAATGTCGGATCTTGCCCGTTCGAGCGCGTGGATTCGGTCAAACACCGATTTTGAGGAATCCCTCGAGCCCAAGGTTCGCGCGCAAATGCCCCGGCTTCGTATCGTTGACGGCACGGCGGGGGTCGCATTCAGAAAGCTTGAGGCGCATGGGCATGAGGATGAGGATCACGACGCTCACGGACACGATGAGGATGACGAGCACAACGAATCAAATATAGACCGCCATACCTGGCTCGGTCGGGAGAGCGCGAAGATATTCGCCGCTCACGTGCGCGATACCTTGATCGCCGTCGATCCCGCGGGGAAGGACGCGTATATCGGGAACGAACGAGCCCTCGTCGCCGAGATCGACGCGACCTTCGATTCGCTCGCGCGGCGACTCGCGCCCCTCAAGGGTCAGACTGTCTTCGTGTTTCATCCTTCGTTCGGGTATTTTCTCGACGAGTTCGGCATGCGGCAGGAAGCCGTCGAGACGGGCGGCAAGGAGCCGACCGCGAAGGCGCTTGCGACCCTGATCGCGATGGCGCGAAAAGAAAAGGCCAAGGCGATCTTCGTTCAGGAGCAGTTCCCCGTGGCCGCGGCACAACAGGTCGCGGATTCCGTCGGCGCGAAGGTGGTTCCCCTCAATCCCCTCGATCCCGATTGGATGGGGAATATCACGCGTATGGTTACGGCCCTGGAGGGAAACTGAGGGGCGATTCCGCGCCGTCGGCCTTCGCTAGTAGCCGAGCGACTCGCCGACGATGACGACGGTGAAGTCGCTTTTTCCGGGACGGCGCTTGAACACGGAGTAGACCTTGCAAATGCGCGTCTCGGCCTTGCAGTCTTCGCAGGTGCCGGTTTTCGTGCAGGCGTTTCCGGTGTCGAGCCGTTTGTTGTTGAGCGGGGATGCGATAAGTTCAAGCCGCGCTTCGGCCTCGGCCATGTCGCGCACGATTTTATTGTAGCCGACCACGACGACCGTTTTCTTCGGCCCGAAGGTGAGGGCCGCGACGCGGTTTCCGTTTCCGTCGATGTTATAGAGCTCGCCTTCGAGGGTCACCGCGTTCGTCCCGGAAAGGAAGAGGTCGCTCGTGAGCTGGGAGCGCATGACGTCCATCTTTTCCTCGGGCGAGAGGCCCTTGCGCGAATGGTTGAGCACGACGGCGCCTTTATTCTCGAGCCTTGAATGAAGGCCGAGCGCGGCGAGGGTCATCGACCCGCCCGTTCCCACGCGCATTCCCGAAGATACGAGCGAGTCGATCCAGTCGGCGGCCTCGTTTGCCGTCTCGAAGTAGCGCGTTTCGAATCCGTTTTTTTTGAGAGCCGCGCACGCCGCGTTCGCGAGCGTCTTTACGTGCCATCGTTCCGTATCCGTCATGTCGAGTCCCCCTATTGTCAAGCTTCGCGACGTTTACCATACTCCGAAGCGGAGGAAAGCGCAATGCCGAAAATAGTCGCCTGCACGCTCTCGAGCACCATACAAAAAACGATCGTGTTTCCGCGTCTCGCCCTCGGAGAGGTGAATCGCTCCTCGTGTTATCGCTTGGACGCTTCCGGTAAGGCAGTTAACGTCGCCCGCGTGCTTTCCGAGCTTAGCCCAGGCTGCGTAGTCGCGCTTTGCCCCGTGGGCGAGGATAACGCCGACGCCTTTACGTCGCTCGCGCGGAAGGACGGTCTCGATGTTCGGGTCGTTCCGGTTCCCGGCCTCACGCGATGCTGCTACACCCTGCTCGATCCCGCGCAAGCGGGGTACCGCGCGACGGAGCTCGTCGTTTCCGAGTCGGTCGAGGCGGTGGACTCCCACGCCTTCGCGCATGCCGCGGATCGTGTTCTCGAAGAACTCGATCGCTTGCTCGACGGCGCCGACGCGCTCGTGATCGCCGGCAGTAGGCCCGCGTCGTATCCCGCCGATACCTATACCCGAATGTGCGCGATCGCGCGCGCGCGGGCAGTTCCCTGCATGGTCGACTTTCACGGCGACGACCTCGTCGCGGCCATCGCCGCGGGCCGTCCCGATATTATCAAGATTAACGAGGATGAATTTCTCGGTACCTTCGGAACTGAGTCTTCGGGCGACCTTCTGCGACTCGTCGAGGAGGTTAGCGCTCGTCTCGGCTCCGTGATCATAGTCACCCGCGGGGAGCGTGACGTTATCGCGGCCGACTCAGGCGTCGCGATCGTAAGTCCGGTCGAACCGGTTGACCCGGTCAACGTCATCGCGTGCGGAGATTCGTTTTCAGCGGGTTTTTTGCACGCGTGGGTTTCCCGCCATGATCTCGCCGCCGCGCTCGCCGAAGGCTCGCGCTGCGCGGCGCTCAATGCTCGCTCGATCCGGCCCGGCTCGCTTCGAGTCGGCATGGAATGACTGAAGCGGCACGTGCCGGGGGTTTTTCTTTATGTAGAGCGTGATAGTTCTCAGTAAATCCCTCTCTGTGGGCGTGTATATCCTTTCTTGGTTCTTACACGAAAATCCAAAATGAAGGAATAGCACTCAGTATGCAGAGAGAATTTTACTATTTTTTTGTCCGAGATCGCCGTAAGGGGTGGTAAAAATCCGTAGTACGGATCATTATTAGTACGTATGACGAGCGAAGAGTTTCAGGTTTTTTTCAATCGTTTTCTCGATGAGTGTCCGGAAGAGCCGTTCAAGCCCGAGGTGCCGCTCGTCGTGTTCAGCGATATGCACATGGGAAACGGCGGGTCACGCGACGATCTTTCGGGAAATCGCGCGCTTATCGAGGCGATACTGCCGCAATGGTATCTCGAACGGGGCCACACCCTCATTCTCAACGGCGACATCGAGGACTTGAATAAGTTTCCCCTCCATGCCGTCAAGAAGGCTTGGCCGAGTGTATACGAAACCTTTGAGGCGTTTCGGGATCGCGGCGCGCTCCGCAAAATAGTCGGAAACCATGATTTCGCCCTTATCGGCGAGAAGGACTATCCCTTCGAGATGCTGCCGGGCCTCGTCATGAATCGCGGAGACGATCGAATATTCTTTTTTCACGGACATCAGTCGTCCGATCGGTACGTTAAATACGAGCGGCTGTTCAGCCTCATGATCCGCTTTCTCGCCAAGCCCCTGCATATCAGAAACTCGAGCGTATCGAAAGATTCGCGACGGAGGTTTCAGACGGAACGCCGCGTGTATCGGGCCGTGAGAAACGCCTCGATCATGGGGGTTACCGCGCACACGCACCGGCCGATGTTCGAGTCCCTGTCAAAATACGACAACATTCGCTTCCGCGTGGAGGCGCTTCTAATCGAATACAACGGGGCAGACGATCGGAGGAAGCGCGAAATCGAGCATAAGGTAGAGATGCTGCGCGGCGAAATGTCCGTGCTCGCGAGTACCAGTCCCGACTCCAGAAAGACGCAGAGCCTTTACGACGACGGCCCGTTCTTGGTGCCGTGTCTTTTTAACTCGGGAAGCGCGACCGGCCGTCATGGAGTTACCGCGCTGGAAATAGTGGACGATCGTATCTCGCTCGTGTACTGGACCGACGGGATGAACCAGCGCCCCTATATATCCGCCGAGTCGCTCGCGACCGAGACGCTCGCGGGCCGATGGCATCGGTACACCCTCCATACCGAGCGGCTTACCGCCGTATTCAACCGGATACGCCTGCTCGGCGGCGCGCTTCCGGCGCGCGAGGCCGTTCTCGTTGACAAATTCTGAGCGTGACCCCACAATGTGATGTCACAAAAAACAATACCCGGGGTTGTGTATGGATGTAGTACGCGCGTTGCGAGAACGGTTACACGAGCATAAGTCGTCGCTTTCTGCCCTCGAAGGCCTCGTAAGCGAGATCGAGCGGACGGATATCGTCAGCGAAAACGATCGGCTCAAGTCCGAAAACGGGGAGTTGTCCTCGGCGGTCGAGGCCGCGCGCGGGGAAATACGCGATTTGCGTTCGCGCGTCATCGACTTAAAGGGCGTTCTCGCGGAGCAAATAGCGAGCGAGCGTTTGTCAATTCTCAAACTCTCTCGCGCGCGTCTTGACGCTCTGTTCGACAACGCCGCCTCGTCGGGCGAAAACGCGCTTACCGCCATGGAGCGGCGCCATACCGATGAGCTTTCCCGCTATCGGCTCGCGCTGCCCGATCGCTTCGAGCGCGAAAACGCCGAAATAACCGCGGAGATCGACGCGCTTAACGCGAAGATGCGCGCCAAAATAGACGAAATCAGGCGCGCCGAGGAAGCCGAACGCGAGCGAATGCGCGCCTCGGTCGACGACGAGTACCGATCGCTTTCAGACCGCGCGCTCGACGATAAGACGATCGAGCGGCGGACGCGCCAAAACAAGATGGAGATGAAAGTCGGCCTCAGCCTCGTCAACAAGGCCGGCGTCATACTGATACTGCTCGGCGTCGGCGCGAGCGTGCAATACGGTTACTCGAATTTCTTCAACGACTGGATCAAGGGAACCTTCGCTTTTTTCGTGGCCCTCGCGCTTTCGGTCGGCGGGGAAATCGCGTTCAGGAAGAAGCAATCCGTGTTCGCATCCGGCCTGACCGGCGGCGGAATCGCCGCGCTCTACGGGGCGCTCTTTTACTCGCATTTCGTGCTCGGGATAATCCCTTTCGCGCCCGCCATCGCGCTTTCGGTCCTCATCGCGGTCGCGTCCGTCTTGCTGACCGTTCGCTATGACTCGGAAACGATCGGCATCATCTCGCTCGTCGGCGGCTTTATCCCGTTCTTCTCGTATTCGTTCAACTTTGACTTTTCCGACGCGACGGCCCATGTCGCCTTCGCGTACATTCTTCTTTTAAACGCGACGCTCATAGCGCTTTCGTACGTAAAGTCCTGGAAGATCGCCGCGTGGGTCAGTTTTGCCCTGCACGTGCCCTGCGTGGTCTACCTCGTCACCGAGATTCCGTCGGTTTCCGCGTCGGTCGTCTATCTCGCCCTTTCCTACGCGATGTATCAGATCGCGGTCCTCCTCAAGCCCTTGCGGCACCGACGCGAGCCGTCAGTGTCGGACATCGTCCTTCTTTCCCTTAATTCCCTTTTCGTCGCGACTTCGGTATACGCGGTTTTCGCGGATGCCGGACTCAGCGAGTATAACGGCGCCATAGCGGTCGCGTTCTCCGCGATCTTCGTCGCGCAAGGCTTCGCGATGTATCGCTTTTTCTCCGAACGAAGCGTCTCGACGGCCCTCTTGTTCGGCTGTGGCCTCACCTTTTCCGTGCTCGCGATCCCGTTTCAGTTCGGTCTCGAGTGGGCCTTGCTCGGATGGGCCTGCGAGGGCGTGTTTCTTTCCGTCGTCGGCAACCGCTATCGCGCCCGATACGCCGAGATCGCCGGCTGGGTCGTTCTCTCCCTTTCGATCATCGTATTTTACGCGGTCGATCTCGCGCCCTTTCTCGACGGCGGCTCGGGCGTCGGCATCACGTTCAAGTTTACCGCCATACTCGTTTCGTTCACGCTCCTTTCCGCGTATTACGGGTGGTTTATTCGGGACAAGGACCGCTGCTTTCAGCCCGCGGCGACTACGGTCGTTACCGCCATTACCCTCGTGATCGCGTGGGTCTACGCGCTCACCATGGTGCCGCACTGGGTAACGCGCGCGCTGGACGCGGCCCGCGGCGAAGGGACTGCCGGTTTCGCGGGGCTCGAGTCCTTCTTTCAAATCATCGCCCTTTCGCTCGCGCATCTTTTTCTCGCCCTTCTCGTCAGGCTCGCGCCCTTCCTTCGTGAGCGGAAGTATCGGCACGCGGCGACGTTCTTCAACGTTCTCGCAGGTCTCTACCTTCTCGCGTGCAACGCGTCGGCGAGGGTTTTGCCCGACGGCGCGTCTTCCGGCGCGGTGTACTGGACGGCGTTCGCCGTCCTCGTCGCGTATAACGTCGCGTATGTTTTCGTGCTTCGCTCGATCGTCCTCGCCGCGATCAAGTCGGGCCTTCGCTCGCTCGAGATCTATCCCCCGGCGATCGCGGCCTGGCTTCTCTCCGCCATCGTGTCGACCATGGTCGTGCAGTTCGGCCTTGGGTTCGAGTCTATCGCGCTTACCACCGCGGTGCTCGTGTTTTCGCTCGGAGCCGTCGTGTACGGTTTCGTACGGCGCTACCGCGTCATTCGGGTTTCGGGGCTTTCGCTCGTGGTGATAACGCTCGCGAAGTTTTTCGTGTTTGATCTCGACGGTCTCGAGCTCGAGTACCGGATCGCCTCGTTTTTCGGCTACGGCCTCATATTAATCGCGATCTCGTTTCTCTATCAGCGGCTGAAACAGGCGATTGAAGGCGAGGTTCGCCCATGACCGCGCGCATGAACTTTACGCGCGCCTTGACGCTTGCCCTCATCGCGTCGGCATTGTGGTCCGCGGCGGGCCTCTCGGCGAGCGATCGGTCGGATGGCGAAGCGGCGACGTCTGACGGTTCGCGATTTGCCTTCGGGCAGGGAATCGACGCGGGTGAGGCGAGCGCGGGCGACGCCGACGCGGAATATTTATCCTTCTCGCTTGGTAAGGAACACTACCGCGCGTGCCGGGCCGATCTGGGCGATATCAGGATTTTCGACGCCTTCGGATCGCAGTGTCCGTACGTCATCGACTCGCGCGAGGTGAGCGTTAGCAGGGAAACGAAGCGGGTAGCCGCGGCTGAGACCGGACGCGGCGTGAGCGGGGAGGGCGACGAGTCGGTGTCTTGGCGCGAGTATCAGCTTGTCGATTTTGAAGACCCCCTTGAGGTCAACGCGCTCGCGCTTGACGTGGGTTCGGGAGAATACTCCGCGCGGCTTGATGCGCGCGCGAGAGACGCGAAATCCAACTGGGCGCCCGTCGCGACGGATACGGTGTACCGGATCTCCGGGGTCGAGAAGTCCTCGATCGAGTTTGATTCGATCGTCTCGTATGCGTTTTGGCGCATCGAGTTTCAAGGCGCCGAGTTCCCCTTCGGAGAGGCGACCTTGACGGCCGTTCTTGACCGCGAACGGTCGGAAACGAGCGAGTATCGACAAAAGACCGACCTCTCGTTCGAGATACAATCGAAGGGAGGCCGAACGACGATCAAGGTCGAAAATCCCGATCGTCTTGCCGTATCGTCGCTCTCTTTCGAGGCGCCTTCTCCGTTCAGGAGAACCGTCAGCGTCACGGCCGACAAAACGCTCATGGCGCGCGATGAGATATACCGGATCAAGAAGGGCGCGGACGAAGCGCGACAAACCTCGATCGATTTCGACTCCGCCGTTCGAGACGAAGCGATCGAGATCGCCATAAACGACGGCGACGACGCCCCGCTCGCCGTATCCCGCATAATCGCCGAGTACGCAGTGGATCGAATCGTTTTTCGCCCGACCGGAAAGCCGCCGTATCGCCTCGCGTTCGGCAACGGCGTCGTCGCGCCGCCAAAATACGACATGAGCCGTTACCGAGACGAAATCGCCGAATCGCCTGTTCGACCCGTCGTCCTTCTTCCGGTCGAGGAGACTGCGGGCTTCCGCCCCGATTCGGCCGACGCAAACGCGGGGAAGACAGTCTTCTCGGTCGTCGTCGTCATTACCTCGCTCGCGCTTTCGTCCCTCGTGATCGTGATGCTTTTCCGCCGAAAGGAAACGGGCGCGCGGTAAGGGCGCTACGGGAGTCTTCCGCCGCGTTTACTAACGATTATGTGCCGCGTCGTTTTAGAACAGGCTTTTCCAGTATCCCAGGATTGATTGCGCGCTATCGTTCCAGTTAAATTTTTTTACTCTCTCGAGGCTTCGCTCGATTAGAAGGTTTCTGTACGCATGGTCTGTGACGATGCGCGCTATCGCGGTTCCCAGCTCATCGGAATCGTCGACTTTCTGGATTATGTGCGCGGCATCGCCAACTATTTCGGGTATGGCGAAAATATTGCTCGTAATAACTGGGCACCCGCAGGCCATAGCCTCGATATTTGGGATGCCAAATCCTTCCGCGAACGACGGAAAAACGAAAACAGACGCACGGTTGAGTAGATGAACTGCGATTTCTTCTGAGATGAAGCCCGGGGCGATATACCTGTCTGCTAGTCCGGCCTTTGTAACCATCGCTCGCGGCTCTTCGCAGTCCCAACCCTTGCCCGCGCAGACCAGATTATAGTCAAGACCCGTATGTGCGATAAAACGAGAGAAACCATTGATTATTGTTTCCGGATTTTTTCTCATGGAATATCGGCTGATGTGAAGCACAAAGGGTTTCTCGGGTACCGCTAGGATTTTGGCGTTTTTTTCGCTTTCTGAAAGGTAACGATAAGCAGAGCTGATTCCATTTGTTGTAATGAAGATACGATCAGGTTTGACATGATATCGCTCGATGAAATAGTTTCGGCTAGCTTCGGATACGGTCGCTATTCCGTCCATCCTGCGCATATATGCCGGTTGTAGAACGGTTTCATGGATTCGCTGGATTAACGTATAACCCTCAGGATACAGGACTTCCTCGATACCGTGGACCGTTGCCGTTTTTTTCGCCCGTATTCCCCATATTGGCGCGTAAACCGAAAGGGGCGTATAATGGATTATGTCGAAGTTTTCGTGTTCGAGAATTCTGCCCGCGGCAATCGGGTTTCTCGGGATAAGCAGCTCCTTTACCCGAGAGTAAATCGGATTATCGCTCTGTTGGTAATGAACAAAAGTAAAATCGATCGAGCGATCATTGAAGTCAAGTACATGATTCATCAATTCATTGAGATGATGACCCGAACCGGAAGTCCAATTATCCAGCTGCTTTGACATGACTGCAATGCGAAGACATTTCCCTGTACCACTCATGAAAAAGAGTATATAATAGCGGTCATCTATGATCAATATTACCGTGTTGACGCTTGTTGACCGTATCGCTTGCTTTTATTCCCTATATCCCTTTTTCACGAATTCCGATCAGCGGTTTTCTTTTACGTTTACGTCTGATCATGATTGGTGCCTGTCGAGGGATAGAAACCGTATTCTTATCATGATGCGGCAATTTATTAAGCCGGATATTGTCGATCTCGAACTGATGAAGCGATTACGTGCAAAATACGAGCGTATAGCCTTTTTTCACGATGATGCCGGCGGAGGTATTCCGCGTCTTGAATTGCTTCCCCTCGTGGATCTTTTTTATACTAAGGCTCTTTTTCGCGATCGCTCTCTTTACGGCAGGCCTTTGTACGGGAAGGAGCTGTATTCGGATTACTATCATGGGAAATATGGCGTTATCGATGACGACCATCGCGAGCGATCCGTCGAAAAATCTCCTCAGGAACTTTCAAAACTGAGGCTTTCGTGGAATATAGGTGTTGGCGTTTATCCTCGGATGAAATATCTACAGCGCGCGGGCGTTGCGCTGTCGCGTATAACGGTTCCGATCGCCGCTAGGCTACTGTATACCAAAGACCGCTTCGATCCTGAAAAGGCTATCGCTGAAAACAAGGGTCTACATAAGGTACATGCAAGAATCGGCTTAATCAGCCGGCCGTCGATTACCTACCAACGAAAACTTATATTGAAATTAGTAGGGGATAATGCGGATTTTTTAACGGGTATGGTTTCACAGAGACGATTCAACAGTGAGACAGCCAACTCGAGAATAGTCATTAGCCCTTTTGGTTGGGGGGAGCTCTGTTTACGGGATTTTGAGACCGTTCGAAACGGTGCCCTTCTTATGAAGCCAGATATGTCGCATCTAGAGACTTGGCCTGACGTCTTTATTCCCAATGAAACGTATGTACCGTTTTCGTGGGATGCGGAGGACCTTATCGAGACAGCGCGATACTATCTGAATAATGAAGAGAAGCGCCTTGCGATCGTCAAGAAAGCGGCCGCAAAGTATCACAATGATCTAGACGGGCTACAGAGTCGTTTTTCGTCTATTATCGAGGAGATAACGAAGTGAAATATTCAATGAGGGACATTTACGATTCACTGACAGCGGAGAAACGAAAATCAGATGGATCCATGACAGCTTTTCTTTTCCGTCCCGTTTCCTATCCCGTAAGCTGGTTTTTCCTAAGGAGCGGAATATCGCCGAACGGGGTGACGTATCTAAGCATGTTTTTTTGCATAACGGCTTTTTTTCTCGCTCTTTTCCCGGTAGCGGCCTTTCATTGGGTTGCGATAATTTTTTTCTTTATATTTGCGGTACTAGACTGTGCCGACGGTAATATGGCAAGGACGATCGGGAAGAAAAGCGTCTACGGTGGGTTGGTTGACGCGATAGGCGGATATCTCGCTTATTCCACGCAGCTTTTTTCCATCGGCTTATCATGCTATCTGTTGGCTGGCGATTTGTTTTTTGGTTATACGCTTTTTTGGGGTTCCGCCACATGGGTGCTGCTCGGCGGTTTTGCCGCTTGCTCTAACTTGCTCATGAGGCTTTTTCATCAGACCATGAAAAACGCGGAACTCTCCGCCGGTATGACGAGCCTTCCCGGCAAGGAAAAGCGATTCAGTGAGGAAGTTGGAATTACGGGTTATCTGCCGGTTCTCTATGCGATTGGCTTTTTTACCCATTGGTTACCCCTTGTTCTTATCGTGTATACCTTGATTTACGTCGGAGGATTCGTCCTTACGACCATCAAGCTGATAAGGCGCGTTTCAAGTGCAAAGTAACTGAGTCTCGATTTGTAACGCATTGCTTCCCTGGGGAAGCAGTCGAGGACTCCGCGTCATTAGTTTGTTTACTTAACGTTTTTCTCGATGCATTACCTCCGCTTACAAAATCCACACGATAAAGCCGTTCTTTCTCATCGTATCCTCACGGTTTCCTTACCGACGGGGTCGATAGTCGTAGAATCCCGGCAGCCGTCGGGTTATCTCGGAGAAAAGGACGACTACGATGAATAAAAGAACCATTCTTTTGATCGCGTTGCTTATTTCCTGCGTCTGCGCGTTTGCCGGAGGGGTTGCCGACGCGAAGGCGAAGCCGCTCGTTATGGTGTGGTATCCCAACGAGTCCGGTGAGGACATGAAGGGCGCCCGCGACGCGTTCGCGGCCCTCATTACCGAGGCGACCGGCCGGCCGGTCGACCATAAGCTCACCACCGACTATACGATCGCGATCGAGGCCATCGCGAACGGTAAGGCCGATCTCGGTTTCTTCGGCCCGCAGGGATACGTCGAAGCCCACGCGAAGAACGCCAAAGTGCTCCCGCTCGTCGTCAACTCAGGGGCCTCCGGCACGCTTTCCGACGCCGTTTACCATAGCTGGCTTAACGTTCGCCTCGGTGACGAGTGCCTCCCCGAGATTGTAGCGTGAGTTTTTCGCGCTTTCGCGCATGCGGATCATCGCGAGTCCCTCGTTCGCGCCCTCGAGCACGGTGACTTCGTGCCCCCGCGCGATTTCGATCGCGAGGGTATCCGCGAGTCTTTCGTCGCCGTCTACGAGTATTCTCGTCCTTCTGAGCCGTGTGATCATGGCGCAAGGCTAGTCCCCATCGGTGAGAAACGCGTTACGAATGAGTGTGAAAATGGTGTGTTACGTACGAATACTTGATGTATCGCAAGCAGGCTTTGCGCGATCTCATTTGCATTTTGCTCGGCGATTCCATATACTTACCAGTAATAATCTTTCAGGAGGATCGTAATGAAAAAATTTCTCGTCGTTCTCGCGTTTTTACTGGTAGCCTCGGCCTTCGTGACGGCCGAAAGCATCGATCTCGGAAAGTTCCCCAAGGGAAAGTGGCTTGACTCGAATTGGAACGCGGTGTGGGAATTCGGCGCCGACAGCATTCGCCTGCTTGATACCGCGGGTAATGTCTTGTTCGATTTCAAGGACAAGATCACGAACTTCAAGGTGGACGTCGGCGTTTCGGAAGCGAGTATTTCCTTTACTTGCAAGGAAACCGAGCGTAAGTATGTCTTCACCAAGGGCGTCGCCAACCTTGATCTCGTCATGTCGATCGATCCCGATTGGACTACGACCGACTACAAGGTCACCATGAAGATGCAGAACTAGCTTTTTGGGCGCCGTTTTTTTTTAAAAGCCGGCGCCTGCTCGCTTTGCCGATTCTACCGGTGCCCCGGTCACGCGATATCAAGAACCACCTTGCCGAAGGGACGGCTTTCGGCAAGGTAGCGTTGCGCGTCGGCAGCTTCGCCCAACGGAAAGGCCATGGCCACGACGGGTCGAATAGCTTGTCTATCGGCAAGCTCGAGCACGACGCCATACGCGTCCGCGATAGCAGCTGCGCTCTGTGCCACAAGCGACGCGAAGCCGACGATTTTTGATCCTTTAAAAATCAAGTCAAAGACGTTTATCGAAGCCGCGCCTCCTGAGATTCCTCCATATAAAACATGTGATCCGCCGACCGAGAGTGCGGGCACGGCGCTTCCGGTGAAGTCACCTCCTATCCCGTCCAGAACGACGTCGACGCCCGCTCCTTCTGTCATTTCTGTTACGCGCGCGCCGAGGCTTTCTTTCGAAAGATCGATGACGTGAGAATAGCCAAGTTCGCGGGCGCGTTGCGCTTTCGCCGTCGAGCCCGCTGTTGTTATTACCTGCCGCGCGCCCAGGGCCGTCGCGACTTGATACGCGGCATTGCCGACCGCGCCGCCGATTGCGGCGGCGAGCACGGTCTTTCCTGGCTTGAATCCTCCCGCTACCAAGGAAAGGTATGCGGTAAGATAGGCTATCGGAAACCCTGCCGCCTCATGGTCGCTCATTGAAACGGGGACGGGTACGCACATCGTCGCCGGGATACTGACATACTCTTGCCAGGTTCCGTCCCGATAGATGCCGAGGGTACCGGTGAACATCACCCGCAGCCCGTTTTTTAATTCCGACTCGCCGCCATCGACGATGATTCCGACGCCTTCGAAGCCGGGAATCATCGGTACCGGAGTACCGGGGAAGCCTCCCTGACGGATTATCGCGTCCCCGACGTTTACCGCCGCCGCCGTCACTCGCACGAGAACGTCTCCCGCGCGTCGTTTCGGTTCTGCCGTATCGATCAAATGCAACACTTCATAGCCGCCGTGCCGTGTGTACTGAATCGCTTTCATGGTCATTCTCTCCTTTGTTGATATGTAACATCAGGTGTTACAATTAGAGTAAAAAAATAGATCGTGATCCCGTCACGCGCGTCGCTTGTTTAGCGCCGTAATTCGGTCCACCATATCACCGATGGTTGTCTGCCCCAATGTGTCCTCGATAGCCGTTTCTACCGACGCGGCAACCGTACCGAGGGCTTCGTGGATATGCCTGCCGACCGGACACATTTTGCTTGTGTTTCGGCCATGCGGCGTTAAAACGCTTTCTTCCTCGACTAATCGATACACGCGCGCGAGCGTTATGGAGAAGGGGTCTTTTTGGAGGTATGAGCCGCCGCCGGTTCCTTGCTTTGCCGAGACGATGCCCGCCTTTCGTAACGTGGTTATTAGGCGCCTAATAACGACGGGGTTCACACCGGCGCTCATACCGATATCCTCCGATTTCCGTAAGTCTTCCGGAAACATCGCAAGAAGCGTGAGAATATGCACTGCCAGGTAAAAGCGGGAATTCGCCGTCATTTCGCCGTTGCCTCATTTGAACACAAAATCGGTATAACTGTAACATGTACCATTACAGATGATCTGTCAAGTGTTATTGTTTGTAATCGTGTTGGAAACGGAAATACGAGCGAGTTCGTTTATACGCATTGCGGCGAAGAAGCGTTGACGCGAGGGGTCACGCACGGCGACCTGAATGGCCCGCCGTGCGATAAACCGCTTACTATAAGAATGCCCCGAGGAGGTTTCCGATTTCGCCGAGATCGATGCCGGAAGACGCCTTCTTGACGTGAGCGTCGTCGGTGTCCCCGTCAGGAGTCAGGGCGTCGATCAGCAGGGGAAGGCTTTTCGCGAGACCGGAGGCAACCGAAGGAGAAGTCATGCCGGTTTTCTTGGCAAGCTCGCTTATGATGGGGGAACCGAGCGCTTTCTTGATTTGAGCGGCGCTGATCGGCAGGTTTTTTCCGGGTTCGATCCATGACGCGATCTGCTTTTGGAGACCGGCGTCCTTGAACATCTCGAGGAGCTTCGGTACGCCGATTCGAAGGACAATATCGAACACGGCTTCCGCAAGCTGCGACCCTTGGGCAGAACCTGTCGTCTTTGTTTTTTTTCTTGTGCTCTTTTTCGCACCCCCGCCTAATAATTCCGATGCGAGCGATTCAAGAATTCCCATGATTCCTCCTGACAATTAATTACTTAATGATCATGCGGGAAATCAAAATTGTCAAGAAGAGGGTGGAATCCTTGCATTATCGTTGACAAACGACGATGCTGAAATGATAATACTAATTCCGACAAAGTCGGAACTGCGCGCATTTTCGTGTATCGCGCATTCAGGAGGATTTTCATGGCTGAAAAGAAGACAAAGAAGTCGGGCGCGACCGAAAGCGCGGGAACATGGGCCGCGACCCCCGAGGCTAAAAAGAAGGCGGGAACCTTCCGCTTTATCGCGATTATATCATGGGTCGTCGCGATAGCGTTTGAAACGCTCGCGATCCTGCTTCTCGTCAAAGGCGAGATCATGCCGGGGTTTATGGCAGCGAACCTCATGTTGTGGCTGATCGTCTGTATCGTGCTTGACCTGATCTTCGTGGTCGCGGGTACGCTCCTCTGGAAAAAGGCAAACCGCCTCGATCCCGCTTCGGAAAAGGAATCGGTTCGTTTCTTTGTCCAGAATCAGCTCGGGGTGATCATCGCGGTTATCGCCTTTCTTCCCGTGGTAATACTGATTTTTAAGAGCAAAAAGCTTGATAGCAAGCAGAAGGGAATCCTCGGGGCGATCGCCATCGTGGCCCTGCTCGGCGCCGCCATTATCGGCATCGACTTCAACCCGGCTTCCATCGAGAAATACACCGAGGAAACGAAGCAAGTCACCGACTTGACGGGGCAGAATATCGTGCATTGGACGACGAAGGGCGGAAGCTATCATCTCTTCGAGGATTGCTTTCACATTGATGGCAGGCAAGCGGGGACCGGGTCCCCCGGAACGGTCGCCGACGCGAAGTCCAACCAGAAAATCACCGATCTCTGCGACGATTGCGTGAAGCGCTACAAGAAGGAAAATCCCGAAGCCTCTACCGTGCCGACAGTGGACTAAATGCCATAAGAGCGGTTTTCAATAATGACTCCCTTGCGGTGCAAGGGAGTTTTTTTTTCACTCTGCTGACGATACTACTCGCTGATTTGAAAATGTTTTTCTCGAAACAGGCAGACGCACGCGTCAACGACCGCTGGTTCATAACGCGTCGATCGATATGTTTCTATTTCGGTAAGAGCCGCATTGATTCCCAGCGCCGGCCGATACGGTCTATCCGATGCCATTGCCTCGACGACGTCCGCGACCGCGAGTAGTAATGTATCGCGTGTCTTAGAGTTCCATGAAAACTTCCTTGTTTAGCTTTGTATCCCTGAAAGAACTGATTTCCCAAACTTTTTTGTTCAGAAAATCCTCTCTCGAATACCCGAGAAGCTCGATGAGAAACGGGTTAACGTCGTCGATCTCGGCGGTCTTTGCATTCAATATCAGGATGCCGTCGCGTGCCGATTCAAAGAGCCGTCGATAACGCATTTCAAAAAATCGCAATCGAGCGTCGTTTGATTGTGCTTGATTGATTTCAGGTAGTACGTGACGGTGCGAGTCATCTTCCGAGTTTATTTTTTTTGTCATAGATCCCCCTGGCGAGGTCTATGACTCAAGTATACTCCCTTATGGTGACATAATGGTATAAATGCAAGCGATTATGTGCTTTATCGCCTGACGTATTACGGAACGTTAAATGATGCTATCTCACTTAAAGGACTCTCTCCGTATGTTGGATGATAAGTTGAAACAGTGAAACTGTAACTACCCGATGCGATGGGTGGCAACGTGTAACTGGCGATCTTCGTAGAAATGGGACTCGTATTCAACGGTACGCTGTTTTTATTTAGATAGATAAGGAAATACCTGTTGCTTGCGTCGGTACTTGCGGCGTCGGAACCTTGCGTCCATGATAATTGATACGTCGAACCGGTTAAGGAGGCGTTGAGTGCGGTTGGTCTCTCGGGTGGGAAGGCGGTAGATCCGAAAGAATCGTAGAGTCCTTTTACTATAGCTATGGCGCTATCGGTTCTGAATGAATCAGTGCGTATTCGCTCTGATTCATTGCATCCTGATGTTGTGCAGTCGGAGAAAAGAAGATACGTATAGCAAGATGGCATATTTGCCTGTAAGAGCGTCCAACCGGTGTTTTCAGTAGTCCCTCTGTTAACCCAACTAGCGTAAACCCCTCTATAGGTATTTATTAGCTGTGTTTGAATATACGATGAGAATTGAGTTGACGTAGAGTAAGACGAATTGTAATACGTCTCAGTTCCATGTCCTCTTCCTGCATTGAGACTTATTCCGAGCAGTCGATCCGCTCCCCAGCTGTTCGCGGTGTCCTTGATCGTCGTATTTGCGGAGATCAGCGATCCTGCAAGGATTTGTACGGTTGCACCATTTGTCTCAAGGATTCTCTTTATTTTTTCCGCGATATCCATCGTCAAATTGGCGCATGTCTCTGTCGCGTTTCCTCCTGCGACAGGGGTCGAACTCGTCGTAGGGCAAAGGAATATTTTTTTTCCGGTTATCTCGGTCGCGGCCTTGATTCGGTCATTCAGCGTGACAAGAATCGTCGAGGCATCGGCTTGATACGAACCGGTTAGTGGTGTCGATGAGGATACGTCGCACTGCTGATGGGGTGGGGTCGCGAGTATGGAGATCGAATATGACTCGTTATCGGCATACACCCCGGGTAATTCGTACGTTCCGTTTGACTGAATGAGTAATTCATCGTTAGAATTCGCTTTTACTCGGAGATCGCCGGAAAGACCGCTAACGGTAATGAGGAGCGTCCCTTGGGTGATATCTGGTTCTTCTCCATTATTTGCCCCACTACTCCCGCATGAGATAAGTGTTAGCGTTATAAGAAAGGTTACAAGCGCAAACGAGACTCTATTACGTGAAGTATTCAAGTTCATGGTTTCTCCTTACTTTTTGTATATAATGCATATACTTTGGAAAATTAAGTGCCAAGAAAGCGACAGCACAGTTTAGTGCTGCCTTCCCTCGATGTCAAGAAAATTGGGAGGAAAGACGGGACGCGTCTTTCGGTAAGTGAACGTATCCACTCGGATTTTTAATTCTTCAGTGCTATACTTCGCGTATGGTCGAGATAACCGAAAGAGGACGCGGCGAACCGAAGAAAAAGGCAGCCCGAAAGATATCGCGGGTGAAACGAGCACTTACCGTGTTTTCTTTGCTTTTCCTCTCGTACGCGCTTTTTGCGAATGACGCCGCCGTGCTTGGGCTTACCGCTCCCGTAGATAAGCTTATCGCGACTCGGCCCGAGAGGATTTTCAGGATCGGCTCAATTGAATACAACGTCGACGATTTCGTGTTGAGCGACTTTTCGGGCCTTCTCGCATGTGATTCGCGATTGAGCAAGTATTTGTCCGGCGAGGGCGATCTCTACTACGAGCAACTGTCGGAGATAATCGAGCAAACGATTCTTGAGAAACTCAATCGTGAGTTCGGTGCCTCGCACGCCATTGTCGAGGCCTCCGCTGAAAATGAAATTATCGTTATTTCGATCGCCATCGAGTATTCAAGAACCGCGTTGGTTCCCGTGTATCTTGAGACGGCCGAGCGCGAATTGACGGTCTCATGCGCCATTCCTTGTTTGGTGGAGTTTAGCGCCCTTCTGTCAATCAGGGTCGATTCTGAAATCGTTCTGAAGGAAGACGCGTTCAAAGGGTGCTCTGTCGCGGTCGATCATTGTAGTATTAAAATTTCGTCGTTCGATACCTATCCTCAAACGGTATCTGCGGTTTATCGCGATAGAGTATATGCTTTTTCCCTAGTCGATTTTTTCCTTGAAGCTCAGTGTTTTTGGGATGTAATCGATGGAACCGAACGCGAGTGCGTCGATGACAGCGAAGAAGATGCAGGCGGTTTGTGGCTGACTTACGGACAAATCGCGCGTAACGCCTATCTATGGCAGTCACGCTCCTTTGGGGAGATACATCTCTCGCTCAAGCAAAAACTTGACGACGACGGCGACAGTGTCGACAGCGGTAGCGACGTCGACGGCGTACTCGAAGTGAACTATACTTCGGACGATCTTGCGTGCGACGCGTCTGAAGGCACGGGACCCCGCGTCGAGATTGTCGACTGCGGGGAATCATTTACGTTACCGTTGCGCGTTCGGAGGCGATAGATATTGGTATCAGGCGCGAATTAGACGACAGGTTCGCTGAGCGAGTCAATTCCGAACACGCCGGTCTTTTTGCTTTCGTTCATACTTTGCTCCTTGTATACTCAAACGTTAAAACGAGAATGCTTCAAATACGACATTCTTATCCTGGATACCTGATTTCTTCAGGAGGGTCTGAGCCGATCGTCGAAATGAATCAGGGCCGCAGATAAAGGCCGTTACGTTTTTCGGCGAACCGAAGCGCGCGAGCGCGTCTTGAATCATGCTCTCGTCGATTCGCCCGTCGGCGGTTTGCTTTTCGAACGACGGCTCCCCGGTAACCAGGACGCGGAAGCGAAAGTCAGGAAGGCGAGAGGCGATCGTTCCCAGTTCCTCTCTGGCAAAGGCTTCGTCTTTTCGGCGTACGGACCAAAGAAGCGTTATGGCTCCGACGCGCGACTTTTCCGAAAAATCCCGCAAAATGGAAAGAAAAGGCGTTATTCCTATTCCCCCCGCGATAAATAAAAGCTCGCGGTCGTCGTGTTTTGGGTAGAAAAGACCGTAGGGCCCGTCGACGAGACACGTCGCGTTTACTCGCAATGCGCCAAGCTTCGCCGTGAAATCCCCGAGCGCCTTGACCGTGACGGTCCGGGCGCTCGCGGAGGGTGAGCTACTGATAGTGAAGGGATGCTCACCGACGCCGCACGTCTTGTCGAAGAAGCGAAAGAACGCAAACTGCCCGGCCTTGTGCCGCATCGTCCTTCCCTTTCGCGGCGTCATTTCGATTTCAATGATCCCGTCGGAAAGTTTTTTGACGCTCGTGACGCTGTGCGCGTTAAGTAACGAAATGAGGGGCCGGACGATCTTGTGATAGGCGTAGCAGGCCACGGCGAGTAAACCGGTGATAGCGGCAAATGCGGTTTTCGCGCCGGTTTCCCGCACGGGGGAGGCGAGCAGTACGTGGAGTACGATGATCGCGAATGCCGGCGCCGCGAAGTTATGGAGGAGCTTGAGCAGGGTATAGTCGGCGCGTGCGTGTTTTTTTAGGAATCGCGTGATACTCGAAAAAAACGGTATCCGATCGAGCGGGGTTTCCAGCATCAAGAGGACGGTCATGAGGATCACGAACAGAAAGATCACGAGGCCCATGGAACCCATGCGCGACTGCATGGTATCCTCGGTGAAGTATGCTTTCTTGAGTATGGCATGCGGTATGGCGCAAGCGAGCGCGAGGCCGGCGATGATGCCGTGAAATATCAGTATCCGGTCATGGCCGAATACCCTGTCGAGCGCCTTTACGCGTGAGCCAAGCACGAGGGCCACGGCGAAGTAACAATAACTGACAAGCCCGAAAAACATCGCGAGCGAGTAGCTATGGAAAAAGCTGTACCAGTTGCCCTGAAAGAACAGGGCGACCGACGCGAGCGGGTAGAGTACCGTCGCCGTGACGATGAGCGCGTTCTTCCGGGCCGCTTTCATTGTGCCGTTCCGGTCCTTTCAAGTTTACCCGTTATCCGCGCGAAATACTCCCGCGCGAGATTTTTAACTTCTTTCTTGGCGGACGCGCTCGTTACCGCGTCCACGCTCGTTTCCACCTTCCAGTCGCGGATCTGTGTCGTGTGGAGGAGGATATACGCGTTTGAGACGCGGTTTTTTTCTATCCACTCGGTTACCCAAGGACGCACCTTCGAGTTGACTCCCGAGTTCGTGATGAATACGGCCGCGTAGTCCGAAGCCTTGTACGCGTCGAGTCCGCCTTTGGGATGCTTCACCTTCACGACGGCGTAGCCCGCGCCGGTCAGGAGCGACTCAAGTTCGGCGACGAGGGCTTCCTTGAAACCGGTTTTTTCCGAAGCGATGAGTATCGTTCTCTTTGACTGCGCCGCGAGTGGCAGGGGAAGAATCAGGGCGACGAGAAGGACGGCCAGCAGGATGTTTCTAAACGTGCGCATAGGTTTCTCCGTGTTTCGTAAATCCGGGCGTTGCCGGGCGTTTCGACAGCCGCCCCTACGGGCGGGACTTGCGTATAGTATACAATGGTTTTATGTCGTCAGACGAAAAAACGTTTGACAGCGCGAAAAAACGGCTGGATTATGGAAACGTGGCCGGCTCAGTCGGTACTTTTTTGTGTAGCATCGGAACAATGGTTTTCCAGTCGGAGGAAGACATGAAAGCGGCCGTTTTGAAAGCCTTCAATGGCGATATGACGAGAATTTATTCCATCGCGTATGTCCTTTCGGTCCCTCCCTTAATTCTGTTCGGAATCCGCTATATGGAAATGTTCCGGGTCAATATTCCCCTGTTCGCCGGTTGCGTTCTTTTACAGGCCGTCATCAGCATGACCGTGTACCGGCTGTTCCAGAGAGGCTCTCTCAATAAAATCAAGCGATACCTCAAGGATACGGCGCGGCCGGACGCCGGACTCAAGATCGCGGCCTTTGCCTATCCGGTTCGCCTGGCCTCGGCAATGATCGTCGACTGGGTACTCGTGCCGAATGCCGTAATCATCTTGCCGTTTTACCTTCTTTACGGCAAAAATCCCGCGGACCTTCTGATCGCCAACTTGCTCCTCGTTTCCGGCGGCGTCGCTTCCGTTCCCGTGGCCTATTTTATTGGCGAGTCCACGACCGCGCGCTTTCTGTCCCTCCCCGAAATCGCGAGGCTTCCGACTCCGGAACTCACGGGCGGGATCGGCCTCGGCGCTCTTCGGCTTTAGCGTGCCTTTGGTGTGGATGGCCGCCGGCGCGTCCTTCCTCGCTTTCGCCCTCCTCTTGGCGGCCGACGAATTCCAGCCGACCATCGAAGGCGCGAACGACAACGCGACCGCCGCGTCGGTCCTTCTCGGCATCGGGGAAACGCTCAAGGATTCTCCGCTCGATAACGCCGACGTTACGCTGCTCTTTACCGGCTGCGAGGAAGTCGGCAATCATGGCATGATCGCCTATCTCGACAAGCACGAGCCTCCGAAGGACGGGACGCTCTGGATCGATATCGAGATGGTCGGTACGGGCAATATCGCCTACGCCACTAAGCACGGTATCAGCTACCTGACCGAGTATCGTCCCGGCGCGGGCATCCTTTCGCATGCCGAGCGCGCTGCGAAGGAAAACCCCGACCTCCGCGTCACCGGCAGGGACATGCTGATCCTGGAGGAAGTATCTCCGCTCAGGTACAGGGGCTATGACGCCCTCTGCGTCGTCGGATACGACGGGGAAGGCTACCTGCCGCACTGGCACCGCGTGAGCGACGATCTCGAGCACATTGAGAGCGAGACCCTTTCGCGCGCGGCTCGCTACGTGTACGCGATGCTGAAAACGATAGACGCGCGTTTGGGCGGCGTTTAGCGTTTCTCTTCGGCAATAATTCTTTTATAGGTGTCTTCGTCGAGGGGGTATCGATCGATGATGACGATCCCCGCGATGAGGACGGCGACGGGTATCGGCCCGATAAGGATACGGATGGCCAAAAGTGTGGACGGCGACTGAGCCTCGTCCGGCGTAAAGCCCGAAAAGCTCAAGACCATTCCGACGAGGGCGGGCGCGAGGGCGATTCCAAGCTTCGAGACGAAGGTCCACATTCCGTAGTATGCGCCTTCCTTTCGGTTTCCGGTGCGTACCGCCTCGACCTCGATAACGTCGGGGAGCATGGAAAAGGGCGGCA
>CAYSEA010000019.1:25664-41388 GCA_964429975.1 uncultured Treponema sp. | reverse complement strand
AAGCGGCCGAAGGCGTAGCGGTTGAAGTAGGAGACGCAAAACGACAGGGACATCGTTTCCTGCAGGACGATGACGTTCGTCGTCATGTGGAGGCTCGCCGCGTCCTCGATCCAGCCGTTGTCGAGGGCGCTGACGATGTCGTCCATCGAGACGATGCCGAGGAGGGCTCCCCCGTCGTCGGCGACCGGCACGCCCGTGATCCTGTTTTTCTTCATTACCTGCTGGATATGCCTGAGGGTATCCGACGGGCGCGCCGTCAGGATCGGGTGGGTCATGACGTCCCGAACCTTGAGCCTGAAGAGAACCTCAAGAACGGCCTCGGGGGAATTGTCTTGATTAATCGGGATTGCGAGCATGCCGTTAAGTATAGCGCATCCGGCGTCCTTGCTCGAGGGTCCCGCGCCTACAACACGTGTTTTTCGAGAAAGTCGGCTATCCCGTCCTCGTCGTTCGTGAGGTCGGTGACGTGCGAGGCGAGCGAAAGAATCTCGGGGCGGGAGTTTTTCATCGCGACGGAAAGGCCCGCGTAGCGGATCATCGATTCGTCGTTCATGCTGTCGCCGAAGGCCATGACCCGCTCGCGGGGTATGCCGAGCATTCCTTCGGCGATTTCGCGAAGCGCCTCTCCCTTGCCGACGTTGATGGGCAGTATCTCGAGGAAGTAGGGCTTGCTCACGAAGACCGTCGCGCGGCCCTCGAAGTGTACTTTGAACTCCGCCTCGACCGGGACGATGAACTCGGGGTCGCCCGGGATGACGAGCTTGAAGACGCCCCGCCGGATGAGTTCCTCGTAGTCGCTCGGGACGATCGGCTTAAGTCCGGAGAGCATCCAGTCGCGGTCGGAATACTCGGTTTCTTTCGAAACGTGTATGATACTTCCCTCATATACGTGGCAGGAAAGGCCGGCCGCTTCTACAAGGCGAAACGCTTCAAGGGCGACGTCCGTCGGAAGGCGATACTCGAATACCGCGCGGCCCGTGTCCGACTCGAGGGCCTGCGAGCCGTTGTTGCAGATGATGAAGCTTTTCGCGCGCGTGAGGCCGAGCCGTTCTGCGTATGGCGTCATCGCCTCCGGGGCGCGGCCCGAGGCGAGCGTGACGAGAATGCCGCGCCGCTCGCAGGCCGAAAGCGCGGCGACGGTGCGGTCCGAGATGGTCAGGTCGTGCCTGAGCAGGGTGTCGTCGAGGTCGAGGGCGATGATGCGGGGTTGTAGTTTCACGACGCCTACTATAATCAAATTAACTGGAAGTAAAAAGAGTCTTACATTTAAGTAATTAGTTCCTACGCGTTTTTCGCCTCCGTGACCCTTTCCGTCGCGCTTGCCGCGACGTCGATCATCCTTTACCTCAAGCTCAGGGCTCAGCGATCGCTGCTAAAAGACATTTCGGGCCCGCTTCCGAAGATGGCCTCGTCCCTTGCCCTATCACGGTTCGCCTCGGGGGACTTGCGCGCGCGCATCGCGGCGGATTTTCCGACCGCGCTCAGCGCCGACGGCACTCATCTCGCCTCGCTTTTGTCGGGAGCAATCGGCGACTTCAATTCTTCCACCGACGTGCCTTCCCACCGCGTCTGCTTTACCGGCGCGAACAGCTATCAGGAAGGCCGGCTCGCCGGAGAGAAGATCGCGGCCCTGCTCGGCGGCTCCGGTTCGGTCGCGTGCGTCATCCCATACTATAACCAGATCAACCACGTCCTTCGGATGAAGGGGTGCTGCAACCTGCTCAACGAGCGGTATCCCGGCATCAAGACGGTCGGCGTCTACGAGGGGGCGGGAAACCGCGACGTGTCGATCGTGCGCGTCGGCGAGATACTCGCGCAGCACCCGTCGCTCGACGTGCTCTTCGTCACCGACGGGCACACGCCGCCGAGCGTCGTTGAGACGATCGCGCGAAAGGACCGGAACGAAGTTCGCGTCGTCGCCTTCGACGCGATGCCCGAGAACGTCGCGCTCCTTCGCGCGGGAAAGATTTCCTGCCTCATCGAGCAGAATTCCTTCGCGCAGGCTTTCAACGCGCTCGTACACCTCTACAACGCGCGAGAAACGGGCTGGCAGCCCTTGAGCCCGAAGCTCTTTATGGAACCGATTGCCATCGACGAGTCGAACCTCGGGACGTACTGGGATTCCGCCAAGAACGAGCGTATTATGATGGACGCGGAACGCGCCCAGCTCGCGAGCCCCGAGCGGAACCGGAGCGGGAAAAAATGGCGGTTCGGTCTCATCCTGCCGCTGTCGACCGGCTTTTTCGAGGGACTCGGGAGGGGCGGCGAGGCGGCGCGAAAGCTTCTCGCCGACTACAACGTGGAAATCGAGATCGTCGACGCGTTCCACTCGTGGGAGAATTTCGGCTCCGCGAGCGTCTTTAACCCGGTGATCGACCGCTTCGTCGCCTCGGGTTACGACGGCTTCGCGACCGTCGTGGTCGATCCGGCTATCGTGAATAGCGTCAACCGGGCCGTCAGGAAGGGCCTCGCGGTAACCACGTTCAATACGGAACCGTCGAGCTTCCGCGAGATCGTGCTGTCGATGATAGAAAACGTCGAGCGCGTGGCAGCCAACAGCCAGGACCTTGCGGCCGCCGCGGAGGAATCCGCGCGCGCGACCGGACAGATCGGCACCGCGATCGCCGGCATCAAGGACGACATACACGAGCAAAAGTCCCGCGTCGACGCGAACGACCGCGAGCTCGAGGGCCTGAACGCGATGATCTCGTCGGTTCGCGACACGATTGGCGGCTACGCGGACCTCGTGGAGCGCATGACCGGAAGCTCGCAGGAAGGCTCGCGACTCGCCGACCAAATGTTCGAGGGAACGCGCGCGCTCAAGACGATGATAGACAACATCGAGTCCGAGCTCGCCTCGTTCAGCGAGCGGCTTTCGCGCGTGCAGGAATTCGCGACGCTCATCGAACAGCTCGCCGAGAACACGAACGTGCTCGCGATCAACGCTTCGATTCAGGCGGCCCGCGCCGGAACGGCGGGAAAGGCATTCGCCGTGGTCGCCGGCGAGGTCAGGACGCTCGCCGAGAATTCGCGTCATACCGCTGAGGGCATCCGCGAGATGGTCTCCGAGATCACCTCGAACATGGCGCATATCCTCGAGGAGAGCGGCAAGGGCTCGAAGCACGTGTCCGGGACGCTCGCGAACGCGCAGGACTCAAAGCGCTCGTTCGAGACGATTTCCTCTGTTATCGGGGAAGCGGGCAGGCAGATCGCGCGCATCGAGGATTCGATGGAGGGTATCGCGAAGGCCGGCGTCGGCGTGAAGCAGAACATGGACATGATTGACCGGATGAGCAACACGAGCGTTAGCCGGCTCGACGAGATAACGGTTTCGGTCGGCGAGCTCGGAATACAGGGCACCCAGCTCTCGCAGACCGCGAACGAACTGCGGTCGATGGCGACGAACCAGGATATCGTGTTCGCGCAGCTGTCGGTCCGCGAGACCGACGAGGAACAGGCCTAAACCGCGCCCGTAATTATTCCCCCGCCCACGACGACGTCCCCGTCATAGAATACGATCGACTGCCCCGGCGCCACCGCGCGCTGGGCTTCGTCGAATTCGGCGGTGATACCGCCGCCGTCCAGCGGGCGGATTACAGCGCCTTGGTCTGTCTGGTTGTAGCGGATCTTCGCCGTCACGCGCGCAGGTCCTTCGAGCCGCTCGACCGACACGAGGTTGACCTCGCGGGCGAGTACCGTCTTCGCGCGGAGGTCCGCGTCGGAGCCGAGCGTCACCGTGTTGGACGCGGCGTCCTTTCCCACTACGTAGGTCGGCTTCCCGAAGGCGACCGCGATTCCCCTCCGCTGGCCGATCGTGTAGCGGACGACGCCGCGGTGCCGCCCGACGGGCTTTCCCGCGAGATCGACGAAGTCGCCGGGGATGACCGAGCCCGGCGCGAATCGCTCGATGAAACCGGCGTAGTCGCCGTCGGGAACGAAGCAGATATCCTGGCTTTCGGGCTTGTTCGCGCTCGCGAATCCCGCGCGCGCGGCGATATCGCGCACCTCCGTCTTCGTCATCTCCCCGAGGGGAAACATCGTCATCGAAAGCTGGTCCTGCGTGAGGGGATAGAGAACGTAGCTTTGGTCCTTCGACGCGTCCGCGCCGCGCCTGAGAAGATGGCGTCCGCCTTCTTCGTGCGTGAGGCGCGCGTAGTGGCCGGTCGCGAGGAAATCGTATCCGAGGAGACGGGCGCGCTCGATGAGCTTTCCGAACTTGACCTTGCGATTGCACTCGACGCAGGGGTTCGGCGTCTCGCCCGAGAGATAGGAATCGACGAAGGGATTCATGACGCACTCGACGAAGGCGTCGCGGAAGTTGAAGACGAAGTGCTCGATGCCGAGCCGGTAGCACGTCTCGCGCGCGGCCTGCACGTCCTCGAGCGAACAGCACGTCCGCGACGCGCCGCCCGAGGCGTCGCGTATCGCGTCGATTGACGGCACGAGCGAGAGAGTCACGCCGGTAACCTCGTGCCCCGCGTCGATGAGCACCTTTGCCGCGACGGCGCTGTCGACGCCCCCGCTCATGCCGACGAGAACGCGCGCCATTATGCGTTCTTCCCGTCTAGGCGAGCGGTGTTCCGCGCGAGGGCGAGTTCCCGGGTAAGCGCGAGTTCCGCGCCGAGGTAGCGCTCGAGACTTGTCGCTCCCGCGCCGGAGATCTGGCCGTCGCGAGCCGCCGACGAGTCCGCGCGCACCGCCCGAATGAGGAGGTTTTTCGGCGTGTGCTCCATGTCGATAAACTCGAGAATCTGCACGCGGTAGCCTGCGACCTCGAGCGCCTCTGCCCGGATCGCGTCGGTGAAAAGGGCCGAGATGCGCTCGCGGAGTATTCCGTGGCGGAAGGCCGCGCGAAGGTCGCGCGCTCCGTCGGATTCGGTCGCTGATTCGGCCGCCGACCCAGCCGGGCCGCGAGCGGAGAGCGCCGCACTGAGCTCGTGCTGACAGCAGGGCACGGAAAGGATGACGGGTGTCTCCCAGCGCACGGCCTGCGCGAGCGCGGCGTCCGTGGCGGTGTCGCACGCGTGGAGGCTCACGACGAGGTCGGGCCGCGCGTCGGGAGCGTAACTCGCGATGTCGTCGCGGAGAAACCGCAAGCCTTCGCATTCGAGTTTTCTCGCGAGGTTCGAGCAGCGCGCGATTACGTCGTCCTTGAGATCGAGTCCGGTCACGCGGACCGCGAGTCCGCGTGTTTCCGCGAGGTAGTGATGAAGGGCAAAGGTGAGGTATGACTTCCCGCACCCGAAGTCGACGATTTCGATCGGTCGGCCGACGGACGCGCGCTCGATGTCTGGAAGCACGTCGTCGACGAATTCGACGAAGCGGTTAATCTGCCGGAATTTGGCGTACATCGATTTGACGACGCGGCCTTCCGCCGTCATCACTCCGAGGTCGACGAGAAAGGGAATCGGCGTTCCCTCCGGAAGGAGGCGCGTTTTTTGGCGGTCATGCGTCGGCTCCGCGTCGTCGCGATCCGGGTCGTCGCGATCCGGGTCGTCGCGATGCGCGACTACGCGACGCGCCGCCAGCTCTCCCTTGCGGTTTGCGAGAACCTGGAGGGTTCCTCCTTCCATCGCGAATTCCGCGCGCGAATAGACCGCGCCGAGTAGCGAGGATAGTTCGCCGACGACTTCGTCCGCGTTCAAATTGTGATGAAAGGATTTTTGCCCTTCGAACCGTTCTAACTGATAGGAGACTCGATTGCCCGACGCGACGCGTCGCACCCGGATTTTAGGCGAGACGGCCTCTTTCCCGCGCGGAGAAGAAAGCGTTCCCGACACGAGGTTCCCGAGCTGTCCGCCGCCCGCAACCTCGCGGGCGATTTCTTCGGGACTGTCTTTTTCCCGCGCCATCAGGTCCTCAGAAGGGCGCCGAGCGCGGCGCAGGACTCGAACATCGGCATCGGGGTGGCGAGCAGCGTGATGCCGCATTCGCGCGCGAGCTCTTTCATCGCGGGTAGCGGCAGTTTGTCGTTCACGAGGAGAATTATCGGGATGCCGATTATGTCGGCGCTTCTGACGGCCTGCTCGGTCGCGAGGCTCGTGACGAGCAGGGTGTCGCATTCAACGGAGACGAGGATATCGCTCATGAGGTCGCCGGCGATGACTCGCTCGACCGAGATGTCCCGATACCCGCTCTCTCCGTGCACGACGTGGGCGGGAAGGGCCTCGACGATCTCGGCGACGGTCATACCGTTTCCGAGTCCTGGTAGTCGGCTTCGGCCGTCGCCGCGGACGCGTGGTAGTGCTCGGCGATCCGCTTGTTCTTTGCGACTTCCTCGTCGGTGAGCGGGCGGACGGCCTTCGCGGGAGACCCGAGTATCATCGATCGCGGGGGGAACTTTTTGCCGCCGGTCACGAGGGCTCCGGCGCCGACGATGGATTCCTCGCCGATTACCGCGCCGCCGAGAATGACCGAGCCCATGCCGATGAGGCAATGGTTCCCGATCGTCGCGGAATGGACGATCGCCCGGTGACCGATGGAGACTCCCTCGCCGATGACGCACGGTACCCCTTCGTCGCAGTGGATGACGGCACCGTCTTGCACGTTAGAGTCTTTGCCGATGTGAATCGGCGCGATGTCCCCGCGAACGCTCGCGAAGAACCAAACCGAGGAGCCTTCCCCGAGATCCACGCGTCCTGCGACCTCGGAGCTGTGCGCCACGAAGGCAGACGGATGGATGACGGGAATGTCGTGTCTTATTCGGTGTACCATGCGCTTAGGATAGCAGATTTCCGCCGGTTTGTAAAAGATTCCCGATGGCGCCGCGCACGTCCATGCCGTAGGCGCGCCCTATTTCGGGTCCCGCAAGCACACCGGCGGGGGTTCCCTCGGCGCGGATATTCCCTTCGGCGAGGAGAATCTGGCGGTCCGCGAAGCGCGCGGCGAGCACGAGATCGTGAAAAACGCCGATCGTTCCGAGAATCGCCCCCGAGGCGACCATCGAGGCGATGAGGTCGAGAAAATCGATTTGGAAGGAAAGATCGAGGTGATTCGTCGGCTCGTCGAGGAGAAGGACGCTCGCCCCCTGCGCGAGGGATCGCGCGAGGAATACCCGCTGAAGCTGGCCGCCGGAAAGGCGCGCGAGCGGCTCTCCCGAGATCGCCTCAAGCCCCGTATCCGCGAGTGCCTTGCGCACGGCGTCGCCGTCTTCGCTTGATAGCGCGGCGAAAAGGCCGCGCGGCGAACGCGCGTAGCGCCCCATCGCGACCGTTTCGCGCACGGTAAAGTCGGGATACGCGGGGCTGATCTGCGAAAGGAAGGCGATCTCGCGCGCGGCCTCTTTGCGGTCGACCGACGAGAGTTCCCGTTTGTCGCGGAGAAGGACGCTCCCCCGGTACGGGACGACGCCCGCGAGCGCGCGCAAAAGCGTCGTTTTTCCGCAGCCGTTCGGGCCGATCACGGAAAGGCGCTCGCCCGCGCGAAGCTCGAAGGAGACGCCGTGCAGGACTTCGCGCGAGCCGTAGCCCGCGGAAAGGGAAGCGACCGAAAGGAGCGGGCCCGTCACGATCTTCCCCTTTTGGAAGCGAGGAACACGTACGCGAAGAACGGGGCGCCGAGCGCCGCGGTGACCGCTCCGACGGGAAGGTCGAGCGGCGGGATCGCGACGCGCGCGACGAGGTCGGCGAGCGTCATGAGCGAGCCGCCGAGGAGGGCGGAAAGCGGGATGAGCGTCGCGTGCGACGGCCCCGCGACGCGGCGCACGAGATGCGGGACGGCAAGGTCGACGAAGCCGATCACCCCGGTGAAGGAAACGACGGTGCCCGTCACGAGCGAGGCGACGGCGGTAAGGACGGCGCGCGCGCGCGACGCGTGTACGCCGATGGAAAAGGCCGCGTCGTCGCCGAATGACAGGATGTCGAGCTCGCGTCGGAAAAAGAAGGCCGCGGCGCATCCGGCGAGCGCGGCGATCGAAACGATAGCGAGCGGCGTCCAGCCCTTAAGCGCGAAACTTCCCATTTGCCAGGCGAGAAGGCGGTTGATCGGGCCTTTCGAGAGCGCCGAAAGGAGCGAAAGCGCCGCGTTCAGGAAAAGAGACAGGACCATTCCCGCGAGTATGACCGTCGTTCCCTCGAGCGACGGATCGATGGCGCGGGAAAGTTTGAGGAGGATGGCGATCGTCGCGAGGCTCGCGAGAAAACCGGCGAGCGGGACGGATACGAGCGAGGCGATTCCCGCGATTCCCGCCGCGCCCGCAGCGCCCGCCGCGCCCGCGCCAAGCGCCAAGCCGACTCCGCCCGCCGCGCCCGCGCGCGCGCCGTACAGAATGACCGCGCCCGCGCCGAGCGAGGCCCCCGAGGAAACGCCGAGCGTGAACGGAGAGGCGAGCGAGTTGCGAAGTACCGACTGCATGATCGCGCCGCACACCGAGAACGCCGCGCCCGCGGCAAAGGCGAGCAGTGCTCGCGGGAGTCTCAGGTCGAGGACGATCGATTCGGCGAGCGTTCCGCCCTCGGAGCGTCCGACGAAGGCCGCGCGGGCAAGCGTCGAGACGACTTCGCGCGGGCTTACGAAGGCTGAGCCCGCGCCCACGGCGACGATCAGCGACGCGAGCGAGAGGGCGATCGCCCCGGCGAACGCGAGGCGCATTCGGGCGGCGTCATTCATCGAAGAGCTCCGGATGGCACGCTCGCGCGATTTCCGCGAGCGCCCGCGCGACGCCCGGCGCGGGCTGGGAGCTAGACGCGTTATCGATCCGGTATACGCGCCGGTTCGCGACCGCGCGAATCGCCGACCAGCCGGGTCGCGCAAGAATCTCGGCGACCGGGTCGTCGAGGTAGTTAACGTTGGTCAATATCACGTCGGGATTCGCCGCCACGATCGCCTCGGCGCCCGTCGCGAGCCAGCCTCGCTCTTTCGAGAAAACGTTGCGCGCTCCGGCGGCGGACAAAAGCTCGTCGAGGTAGACGCCGCGCCCGAAACTGTAAATGGCCGGGGCAGGGGCGATTTCGAATACGACGAGCGGCCGCTGTTCCTCGGGAACCGCCCCGCACACGCGTCTAATCGCGTCGATATCCCGCTTCATCCGTTCCGCGATTTCAAATCCCTTTTGCGTTTCCCCGACCGCCTCGGAGACGCGGAGAATGTCGTTTTCGATGTCCTTGAGGGTTTCGCTCGTCGGAATGTACTCGACCCGGATGCCCGAGCGTGAAAGGGCCTCGAAGGGGTCATGTCCGAGGCCTTCGCGCGTCATGGATGACGCGAAGACGATGTCCGGCGTGAGCGAGAGGAGAAGCTCTGCGTCGGGCCTCAGCATGTCGAGCCGGGGTATATCGCGCGCGGTATCCGGAAGGAGCGACCACGTGTCGACGGCTACGAGACGGTCGGTTACCCCGAGCTCCGAGAGTATGGCCGTCGTCGCGGGAGCGAGGGAGACGATGCGACGCGCCCTGACCTCGAGAGACCCGCGCGCCGAAGCGCCGGCCGGGGTGCGCGCGCAGCCTGCGGCGAGCGCGAGCGATGCCGCCGCGAGGAGGGCAATGACGGTGTGTCGTGCGGGATACATGCCGCCACTATAGCGGCCGTCAGAGTCGAGGGCAAGGGCGTAGCGGAATTACTCGATTGAAAACGTTTAAGAAACGAGGTATAGTGGGAACTTGATGAAATTCATTCTGGCTTCAGATATACACGCAAATCTGCCTGCCCTTGAAGCCTTTTTCGAATACCTCGAAGGCCGGGGCCTTTCGCGCGAGCCGGTATACTTTCTCGGCGATTACGTGAATCTTGGCCCCTTTCCCGAAGAGACGATATCCCTCCTGCGGGGTTTCCCCGGTAAAATCTACCTTTCCGGCAATCACGATCGATATATCGTCAACGAACACGCCCTTGACCACAACCCCTATTTCGGCAATCCCGACGGGATCAAGCATTGTCGTTGGACACGAGACCAGCTTTCGCCCGAGAACATGGAATGGCTGAAAAGCCTGACTGTTCGACACCGTTTTTCCGGGGACGGATGGATGGTCGACATGATCCATGGCCGCCATGGATCGGACGAGGAAACCCTCGACGAGACGAAGATCGACACCGCCTCACGCATTTTATACATCTGCGGGCACACGCACGTACCGAGAAACCAGGCGGTCAGAAAGGCCCGCATATTTAACCCCGGAAGCCTTGGCAAACCGCTTGATCGGGACAATCGCGCTTCGTTCGGGATCGTCACGGCGTCCGGCCCCGATGCCACGCTCGAGGTGGTCCGGATCGCGTATGACATCGAGCGCACCGTTCGCGCCCTCGAGGAACGAGAAGTTCCCTGGAGGGGCGGCATCATCAATAGTCTTCGGACCGCTATCTATACCGATGAAGAATAATATCCTGAGAATTTTTCTCGGCGGCGACGTGTTCGGTCCCGTCGGGCTTCGCTGCGTCGAGACGATGCTTCCTTCTTTTCTGGCTCGCGAGGAAGTGGACTTTTGCGTCATTAACGGAGAGAACGCATCGGCCGGCGTTGGCCTTTCCGCCGAGGACGCGAATACCATACGCGCGGCGGGCGCCGACGCGATCACCGGCGGCAATCACAGTTTTGAAAAACGCGATTATTGGCCCGTCCTCGAGACTTCGGACGGCGTGCTTCGTCCCCTGAACTTTCCCGACAATTCCGACGTCCCCGGCGCAACCGACGACGAACGGCTTCCCGGACGCGGCTTAGCGACGTTTGACTGCCGCATAGGGCGAATCGCCGTTCTCAATTTGCAGGGCCGCGAGGGCATGTCGGCGATCGACTGCCCTTTTCGCGCCGCGCGTGCGGCCGTGGCGGCGTGGAACGCCGAAGACCAGCCGCCCGTTATACTGATTGACTTTCACGCGGAATCCTCTCAGGAGAAAGAGGCGCTCGGGCTCATGCTCGACGGTACAGTTGCGGCGGTGGTCGGCACGCATACGCACGTGCAAACCGCCGACGAGCGCGTGCTTCCCGGTGGAACCGCGTACATGACCGATCTTGGCATGATCGGCCCTGCCCGCTCGGTTATCGGTTCCGACCCCGCCGTCTCGATCAAGAGAAACATCACGCAGGTTTTATATCGCATGGAAATCCCCGAGGTTCCGGGATCCCTTCGCGGGCTTCTCGTCGACGTCGACGCGAGCACGCGCCGGGCCGTCGCCGTTACCCGCGTCGAGCTCTTCGAATAGTGTCGCTTCGATGATCGTTCGTCAGAATTTTCCCCGATCGAGCGGAGTGCCGATCCAGACGCCCTCCGCGCCAAGGTATTCGCGGCGCTGGCCCTCGATGAGAAACTGAACCGAGGTTACGGTGGGGAATGCCGTCGCGGTGAATACCACCTGCGCGAGTTGTCCGATGTATCCCTCTATTCCGAATTGATTGAACTGAAAATCCTCGCTCACGTTGACCGTCGCGACTCCGTCCTTGACCGTGGTCGAAAGAAGGCGCGTCCCCGCGGGAATAAGCGAGCGCAAGCCCTTGTTCGCCTCGCCCGAACTCGTGCCGCGGAAGAGGGCTTTGAGCGTGTCGGAAAGCGGCGCGTCCGTTTGCGGCAGGTCGCGCGCGACTTCCTTTCTGAGGACGCGTCCGTCGGCGTCTATCGTCACGAAAAAGAGCGTCGCCTTTCTGGTGACGGCGGGCTTTTCGACGGGCTTTTTGGTTTCGACGGCCTTCTGGGTCTCGGCCGGCTTCGCCTGTTCCGGCGCCTTCGTGGGCTCCGTCGCGGGTTTTTCCGCCACGGGCGCGCGCGGCGTCGGTTTAGCGGCAGGCTCAGGCTTTGTTTCCGGCGACGGTGTTTCGTCGGCCGTATCGCCCAATCGCGCGGGGTCGCCGTCGGGAGCGGTCGTTATTTCCGGTATTTTCGGGGTCTTTGGCCCGACATCCTCGCCGACCCGCTCCGTCTTCTTGAAGAGACCGATCGCGTTGGTAGACTCAAGTACCTTCTGAATGTTGGCCTTGTTGAAGAAAAAAAGGACCATGATGAGCAATATGACGGCTATCCAAAAAAGGCAGCCCAGCGACGCGGATTTTCTCTTTTTTTTCTCGGGCATGCGGTCATGATACGCCGAAACGCCTCTGTATGCAAGGCTGATTTTTTGCGATATAGTGACACCGTGAGAAAGCTCGAAGGATTGTCCGCGTCGCGCGGTATAGCGATCGGCCCCGCATTCCGTCTTAGGGAAGCCCCCAAAGCGAACGTGACTCGGCGCGCTATATCCCCCGAGGACGCTCCCGGCGAACTCAGGCGGTTCGACGCGGCGCTCGAGGCCTCGCGTCAGGACCTCCTCCTCCTGAGGGATGAGCGAAATCGCGACCAGTCCGGTATTCTCGACGCTCACCTGATGATGCTTTCAGACCCTGAGTTCATACCGCTCGTGCGGAAATCAATCGAGACGAGACTATTTAACGCGGAGGCTATTCTTTCCGATTCGGTCGGAGAGGCGGCCGGCGCGCTTCGCTCCACCGGGGACGCGTATCTCGCCGAGCGCGCCGTCGACATAGAGGACGCGTTTGGCCGCGTTCTCGGACACCTAGCGAAATCATCGGATAGTACGGGTTCTGCGGGCCGCGCCGTCTCGGGCATCTTCGTCCCTCCCGGTTCGATTCTTATCGCGCGAAACATGAAGCCCTCGGAGACTCTCTCTCTGCGCGATTCGGGAATAGCGGGTATCGCTCTCGAAGAAGGCGGGTCGACGAGTCACGTTGCCATACTCGCGCGGTCTTGGGGCATACCCGCCGTAATGGGAGCCCGCGGCATATGCGGCGCGGTCGCCGACGGCGAGGAAATCGTCCTTGACGCGATCGACGGCCTCGTCGTCCTGTCCCCCGGGCCGGACGTTCTTTCCGCCTATCGCTCGCGAGCGAGCCTTTCCGCCGCGGACGAATCCGCGCGACGAGACCGTCCTTTCGTCCCTTCTCCCGATCACGTCGAAACCGCCGACGGCGTGGCGGTGCGACTGCTCGCGAACATTGCGCTTCCCGAGGAAGCGGCCGATGCGATGGACGAGGGCGCATCGGGCATCGGGCTTTTTCGCTCCGAGTTTATTTTTCTCGCGTCCTCGTCCCTTCCCGGCGAGGAAGATCAATTCGAGGCGTATCGTTCCGCCGTCGAGCGCGCGAACGGAAAACCCGTCGTGATACGCACGCTTGATTCGGGCGCCGACAAGGCCATCGGGGAACAGCTCGACGTTTTCGAAAAAAACCCGCTTCTTGGCTGGCGCGCCGTGCGGTATTGCCTTGACCGCAGGGATTTTTTTCGCGTACAGCTTCGAGCTCTTCTTCGGGCAAGCGCCTTCGGGGATCTTCGAGTGCTGTTCCCGATGATATCGTGCGTCGAGGAACTCGACGCCACGCTCGAGGTTCTCGACGAGGCGAAAGGCGAGCTTGCTTCCGAAGGCGTCGCCTACCGTGATCGGCTTAAGGTCGGCATCATGATCGAGATACCCGCCGCCGCCGTCTGCGCCGATCTTCTCGCGGCAAAAGTCGATTTTTTCTCGATCGGGACGAACGATCTCGTTCAGTACACGATGGCCGTCGACCGGGAAAATCCCCGCGTCGCCCATCTCTTTGACTATTTTAATCCCGCCGTTCTCCGGCTTATCGACGCGACGCTCAAAGCAGGCGCGCGCGCTCACATCGGGGTCTCGATGTGCGGAGAGATGGCGGGGGAGCCCGCCGCCGTCCTGCTTCTTTTAGGCATGGGGCTGCGCGACTTCAGCATGGCTCCCTCGCGCATCGCGTCGGTGAGCGAGCTTGTCGGCAAGGTGAGCGTCGCCGACGCCGAGGAGCTCGCTCGCGCGGCCCTTGCGCTTTCCGCCGCGCGCGAAATCAGAAAACTCGTACAGGAGCGGTTAAAGAATTATGGATGATCTCATAGAAGTCCCGGAGGGCGCGAGCGAGCGAACCTTCGATGAAGACAAATCATGGCGTAACCTGCCGCTCATCGTTATCGTCGGGCGTCCCAATGTCGGCAAGTCGACGCTGTTTAATCGGTTTCTCAGGAGACGGCGCGCCATTACCGACCCGACTCCCGGCGTGACCCGCGATCCGATCGAGTCCGTCGCCTTCGTGGCGGGAATGCCCGTGCGCCTTATGGATACCGGAGGCTTCAAGCTCGACCGCGACGCCGGCACCGATTCGGCGATAATGGACGAGCTTGTCGTCGAGAAGACCCTTTCCTCTCTCCGAAAGGCCGACGAGATATTGCTCCTTCTCGAGGCGGGACCGCCGACCGCCGAGGACGAGGAGTTCATCGAGCTCTTGCGTCCCCACTGGAATAAACTCATCGTCGCGGTCAACAAGACCGAGGGCGGCAGACGCGAGCCCGACGCCTGGAATTTCCTGCAGTACGGCTTTCCCGAGGTCGTCTTTGTAAGCGCCGAGCACGGCGACAATATCCTCGAGCTCGGCGAGGCGATGGTAAAGCGCCTTGACTTCTCGAAGGTCGAGGAAGGCGAGGAAGAGAAAAAAATCCGCGTCGCGATCGTCGGCAAGCCAAACACCGGCAAGTCGACGCTCGCGAACCGCCTGACCGGCAGCGACGCCTCGATCGTCTCCGACATCGCGGGCACGACGCGCGATGTCGTCGAGGGGGAGTTTACCTGGAAGGGAAATAAGTTCATCGTTCTCGACACCGCGGGCATCAGGCGCAAGAGCCGCGTGAAGGAAGACATCGAGTATTACTCCGTCAATCGCGCGATTAAGACGCTTAAGCACGCCGATATCGTCATCCACATGATCGACGCGCAAGAGGGTCTCGCGGAACAGGATAAGAAGATCGTCGCGCATGCCTCCGCCGAGGGTCTCGGCGTCATCTTCGTCCTCAACAAATGGGACACGATGGCCCAGGACGCGAAGACGCTTAAAAAATCCGTGCGGGATATGCGCGTCATGTTCGGGCAGATGGAATACGCGCCGGTGCTTTCGCTTTCGGCGCTGAAGGGTACGGGCATAAGCGACCTTCTCTCCGCGGCCGTCAGGCTCTACGGTCAGTTGTCCCGCAAGGTGGAAACGAGCGCGCTAAACCTCGCACTTGCGGATTGGGTCACGGCCTCTCCGCCCCCGCAGGGAAGGGCTAATAAATTTAAAATTCGCTATATGGTGCAAACGCAGGCGAATCCGGTTAAGTTTATGGTGTTCGCGTCGCGTCCCGAGTCGGTGACCGGGTCGTATTTGGCATACATCAGAAATCAGATCAGGAAGGATCTCGGGTTTGCGGAGATCCCGGTAGTCGTAGAGGTGAAGGGGAGTCGGCGAAAGTGGGAGGAGCGGGAACGCTAATCCCAGCGTCGACGAGGGGACGAATGCACGATGGCTGAATATTCGATCAGCGAAGTCGAGCGCGCGACGGGCGTAAAGGCCCACGTGCTCAGGTACTGGGAAGAGGCGATTCCCCTTATTCGCCCGCGGAAGGACGCCCAGGGAAGACGCTTTTACGGCGCGCGCGACGTTGAGCTCATTTCGCGCGTGAAATATCTCGTACAGGAAAAAAAATACACATTGGCGGGCGCCGGCGAACGGTTGCTTGCCGAACTTACCGATTCGCGACGCGAGCGAGCGATTCGCGAGATAGAGACAATTCGATCCGATCTCTCCCGCGCTCTTGAGATCGCGAGGAAACGCACTGATGAAGGAAAGACCGATGAAAGAGAATGACAACGGAAACGACGGGCGCAAAAAGCCCTTCTATGAGAATATCGCCGCAAAGGCGTCGAGAAAACGGACGGGTAAGCCCATCCACGTGCATCCCGCACGGGGCGAGTCTCGCGACGCCGACAGCCG
>CAYSEA010000019.1:0-25564 GCA_964429975.1 uncultured Treponema sp. | reverse complement strand
GCCGCGAGAGCGCTGGCCGTGACGCCGACAGCCGCCCCGCACGCGGAGCATACGCCGGCCGCGAGGGCGCCGGACGCGACGCTGACAGCCGCCCCGCACGCGGAGCATACGCCGGCCGCGAAGGCGCAGGCCGCGACGCTGACAGCCGCGCGCCGCGCCGCGAAGGCGCGCGCGCTTTCGCAGGCCCCGCGATGGGTGATCCGGTATTCGGCACGCTGAGCGCCGAGGCGCGCGATTTGCTCGCATCGTTCCAAGACATCGCTCAGACCGCGATGCCGCTTGATAGCAAGAAACTGCAGGAGCTTCCTTCCGTCGTGCGCGAGCTTTCGCATTTGCTTACCGACGAGCGTTCCGATCGGCGTGTCGGGTACATGAACGACCCGGCAACCCTTTCGGCGTACATTCGCTATTTTATGTGGTGGAACCTCGTGCGCTTGACGCGCCTTCTCGTCTCGATGGACCTTCGGCTGAAATCGGGCGACGCGGCGTGCGATCTCGGTTCGGGACCGCTGACGCTTCCCGTGGCGCTGTGGATCGCCCGGCCCGAGCTTCGCGCGCTTGATTTGACCTGGTATTGCGTGGACATCTCGCAGAACGCGCTTGCGGCGGGAGAAGAACTGTTTCTTTCACTCGCGGCGAAGACGGGCGAGGAGCCTTGGAAGATTATCCGCGTCAAAGGCTCGTTCGGGGTGTCGCTTAAGCGACGCGTCGAGCTGGTCGCGAGCGCGAACATGTTCAACGAGGTCGCCCTCGACGGTGACGAGCCCATCGAGGCTGTCGCCAAACGGTTCGCCGGCGATCTCGCGAGCTACGCCTCGGACGACGGTTCCGTGCTCGTCATCGAGCCGGGAATCCCGCGCGCGGCCCGTTTTGTGTCGCTCCTTCGCGATTCCCTTGCCGCTCTCGGCCTCGCGCCTTCTTCCCCGTGCCCGCACGACGGCCCCTGTCCTTTCCCCGGGCTCAGACATGGCAAGTGGTGTCATTTTGTCTTCGACACCACTGACGCCCCGGCCCGGTTGCGGCGGCTTTCCGATGACGCGACGCTTTCTAAAGATCGCGCGGCTCTGTCGTTTATCCTCTCTCGCCGCCGAAAAGAACCGTCGGACGAGTCAGTCGCCGCGACGGAATCGGCTCTCGCGACCGATACGGCTCTCGTGACCGATACGGCGCTTGAGACGGTCTCGCGCCTCGCTTCGCGCTTCACGGGCCTTTCGGTGAGGATCGTGTCGGACCCGATTAAGCTACCGGATTACTATACGGGTCGGTATGGGTGTTCCGAGCGAGGGATGGTTCTTATCTGTGGCACCTTTGCCGCCGCCGACTGGCTCGCAACGTGCCATTCGGGCTCTCTTATCGAGGTTCCCCGGCCCGACTCCCGACGACCCGAGCGGGACTCAAAAACGGACGCTCTTATCATTCGGCTCAACGAGAGCGCTCGGCGGCCCGATCGAAAAAATTCGTAAGAAATTTCCGCGAACTTCCCCTTTTCCCGTCGTAGAGTGATATACTTAAGGAAGAGTAAGGAGGTTCGGCATGAACGCTACTTCCGCGCACGGTAGGTGCTTTCCGGCGAATCGGGTATTCGGTGTTATCGCCGTTCTTTTCGCGATTGTACTTATCGCAAGTTGCGACTCCCCCGCAAACAACTCTGTCTCGGGTTCAGCCCGCCTTGAACTGCGCCTGCCCGAAGCGCCGGACACAGTCGGCTCAAGTCGAGCGATTCTCGGTTCCGGCGGATACCTCTATATCCGGGCGATCGGCGGACCGTCGGGAGACGTCGGCCCTCTTTGGGGCCCCCTCTCCGCCTCGGGAAAGTCAGTCATTATCTCCGACATCGATCCGGGAGAGTATTCGAATATTTTGGTGTTGCATTCCGGCGTCGAGTTTGATGACACTGCGTATAGCTTGTATGAGGTCGTCGGGAATCCGGTCGCCGAGTATACCTTTCAGCAGATAATGAATTTTACCGACGACGTACTGAGCCGTTATTTGGTGCCGCCGCCTGAGGACTTTGTTTTTATTTTTAAGACTATCATGGCTGGCCGAGGGTCCGCGGCTCTTACCGGGCCAGTCGTTATCAAGCCCGGAGTGAATTCGTTTGCCCTTACGCTCGTGCCGCAATGTACTGGAAACGAAAGTACGATGCTTGACTTGTCCGGTGATGAGTATGTAGCGTCCATAGACATGTTAGATCGGTTTCATAAAATATTCTTTCCGGAAGCCCCTTCTTGGTCCTCGGTATATTTTACCCTCAATACGAACGAAAACGACGTACCCTGCGCATTCTACACATCGGCGGGAAAAAGAATCGGCGGCATCGGCTATTTGCCGTCTGATTTTACGTATCGCGGATCCGTATCGACGTCGTCATTTCCCCTGTATTTGAGCGTTGACACCGAAACCATGCTTACGTTTGGCTTTACCGCGTATGAGGGAGGCGTGCCGGCGGAGATTCGGGTTAACGGAGATGTTAGCGAAATTGCCATTAATAGTGTGCAAACCTTTGGAATGGTAAATTCCGGTACTCCCACAAGCGCCCGGGCGATAACTATAGCTAATGACGGAACTCTACCATTAGTTATTTCTTCCATTGCGATTTCTGGCACGCATTCTGAAAATTTCAGCGTTACGCCGTCCGCGCCGTTTACCGTGCCTCCTCGAGGCTCTTGGAGCGGTAGTATGGTATTTACTTATTTAGGTGGCATTGCTATGACGAAGTCTGGAATAGTAACGATAAATAGCAATGATTCTAATGAAGGAGCGTACACGATTAATCTTTCAGGCTACTCGTCATGATGCCTCGTGCCGTATTTTTTTGTTAATAACGCAAAAGTAAGGAGGGTGTGCATGAATGCTGCTTCCGCGCGAATTACTAAAGCCTCGATGAGTGTCTGTATCGTAAGTTTACTCGCGATTGTCGCGATGGTTACCATGAGTTGTTATTCACCCGCGGATAACTCCCTTACCGGTCCTGCCCGCCTCGAGTTGCGCCTTCCCGATCTTCCGGAAGAAACCGACGCGAGTCGAGCTATCGCGGGTTCGGGTGGATACCTCTATGTGCGCGCACTTGGAGGTCCCTCGGGAAACGTAGGGGCCTATTGGGGGCCGATTTCTGTCTCCGGAAAAACCGTTATTATTTCCGATATCGACTCGGGAGAGTATGCGAATATCTTCGTATTGCATTCGAGCCATGATATCGGTGAAAACACCTTTACTACGTGGTCGACGGTCTCGAACCCGAACGGGGAAGCAACCGTCAGCCTTCAGGCTCTGATGGCCTATCCCGATATAACCTTTCTTGAGTACGCACGCCCGATCGACGGGAACGAATCGATATTCGCGAACTCCGTGATGGGTCGCGGCTCGGCGGCGCTCAGTGGCCCCGTTACGATAAAGCCCGGCATAAACGCCTTCGCGCTAACCCTCGTTCCCGTGACTTCCTCCGATTCTCGTATAGAACTAGATAACAATAACGGGATTAGTTATTCCACGACTATAAACGATGAATCTCCCGGTTTTTTCCAGTTGGCCTTTCCGGGCGCGGGACCGCAGTGGGCTACGGCATTTATCTCCATGTACGCGTTTAAGCACGTATTACCGATTTACTTTTATACGTCCAGTGGAAAAAGAATCGGCGGCGTTACCTTTGACGCAACCGACGATACCTATCGGGGGGTCGTGTCTCTGTCGGCGTTCCCGATATACGCGTACGTATCGAGTTTCGTATCTCCGCCGTATTTTACGGCGTTTGAGGGCGGGCTTCCGGCGGAGATATGGGTGGAGAGCAATTCGGGCAGTCCGATAATCAACGGAGGAAGCTTCGATGTCGGTAACGTATACTCAACGGGAACTACGACAGATACGAACTTTTTTACCGTTAACAACGATGGTACCTTGCCTCTCGTTATTTCCGCGATGACTATTACCGGCACGGATCGGGAGGATTTTTCTATTGTCGGCCCCGCTTTGCCGATTCAAATCCCTCCAAAAGGCTTTCGGGACATTACCGTTATGCTTACGTATTCGGTCTCTGGAACGTATGATCGCAATGCGACACTAACGCTGGTTACTAACGACGAGGATGAAGGGTCGTTTGTTATCGCTTTGTCGGGCTATGCGTTATAGAGGCGATTATTAAGTACTGCCTTTCGGGGCTATGCGCAGGACGGGTCGTATGATAGGCAGCGTTTTTCGCCCGCTTCTCGCGTGGCCTTTGGGTGGCAGGGTTGAGAGCGTCATGGAGAACGTCGCGGGCTTTATAGCGAACGCGCGTGAATCGGGATACGACCCGCGCGTTGTCTTGGCTCTTGATTCCGCGACGATTCCGAACGGAATGCTCGCTTGCCTGCATGAATGCGAAGTACTTCGTTCTACGACGCCCGATCGCGTCGCTTTTGTCAACGCGTTACCGAATGATTATGATCGCGATGTAATCCTCTCGTTTCTCGTAAAGACCGAAACGAATGCTGACCCTTCGTATAATAGAAACGCGATACTGCTAGCAGCGGCGGGCGATATGGTCATTTCTACGGACGATGATATACGCTGCGAAAGCGCACTGTTGCCGGATGTTTCGCGCGAAGTCACGTACAGTCACGATGCTATGCCAATGAACGTTGCAGTTCATCCCGATCGCGCCTCCGCCCTTGCCTCGGTTCTTTACGAGCGCGTCGATGTCGTCGCGCGCCATTTTACATTTCTTGGCAAGAGGGGTTCCGACGTTGTCGCGAATCTGCCTGAATTTGCCCGCGGCGGAATCGTTCTTACGAGTCCCGGTACGTATGGGGACTCGGGCTTTAGTCGTGCGCGCGGGATCTTGTCTCTTCCTTGGGGGGATCGCTCTGTAGCAATTTCTCGGGGCTATGATTCCTGCAGGCTTTCTCGGGAAGTCGTGCGGATACCGAGTGGCCCGATTATTAGCGGTTCCACGCACTTCATGGGAATGCAATCGGGCTACGACGCGCGTTTGTTGTTACCGCCTTTTTTTCCGATGGATAAATGCGAGGATACGCTTTTCGGGCTCATGACGCGCGTCCTCCTTCCGGGGAGCCTTACGGCGTATCCCGCGTTCGGGCTCTACCATGATCCGATCGAGCCGCGCGCCTATGATCCCGCGACGTTGACGTCCTTTACGCCGAATCGCGCGGATATCTTCATGGCGTTCGCCGCCCGGCTGTGCCCTCCTTCTTCGATGACAGATCCTTGCGAACGGACGATCGCGCTCGGCTCTCGCTTCCGCGAGGCCTCGGGCCTTTCGGCGTCCGATCTTGTCGATCTCGCGCATGGCGGACTTGCGAACGCGGCCCTCGCGCACGCGGAAAGACTCGAAGAATTGCTTGACCGCTATGGGCGCGAGCCCGCTTCATGGGCACGGGACGTGGATGCGCATCTTGAGAACGTGTACGGCTTTTTACGCGAGAGCGCAACGGTATTTGGGCCTAATGGAAGCGCGCGCTCGATTTCCGCCGTTCGTTCGGATCTCGATCGATTCGGAAGGTTTCTGTCGGTTTGGCCCGAGCTTTTCGAGCGGGCGAAGGAAATGAATCGGGAAGGACGCGGGATAGCGCAATCGCTCGAGACGTAATCGCTCGAGACGTAGCCGCCCGTTTCGTTACGCCTCTTGCGGATTTTCGCTGAGCGGGTCGGTCCTGAAGATCTTCGCGAGCTGTTTGCGCGTCGTGTCGAGATCCTTGGGATAGGGCGCCTCGAAGGAAACCCGTTCCCGGGAAATCGGATGGTCGAAGGAAATCTTCCATGCGTGAAGCGCGAGCCGCGCGAGGAGCGGGCGCTCGTCATAGGCGTCGCCGCGCCAGGATCGCTTGATTTTTGAAAGATAGAGCGGTTCTCCGTCGCCGTAGATCGGGTCGCACGCGATCGTCAGGCCGGACAAGAGGAGATGCGCCCTGATTTGGTGCGTTCTGCCGGTCAGCGGGCGGGCCTCGATCCAGCAAAAGGGCCCGCAGGAGCCGATATTGCGGAAGCGGGTCAGCGACGGCTTCCCCGCGCGCGCGTCGCGAACCGTGCGGTGCTGCGCGTCGGCGTCCGCCCGAAGCGGGATGTCCACCTCGGTCTCGTCCCAGGCGGGTCGCCCGTGCACGAGCGCGTGATAGGTCTTGCTCACCTCGCGGCGCTCGAAGGACATGCTGAGCGCGCGATGGGCTTCTTCGGTTTTCGCGTAGACGATGAGGCCGGACGTGTCTTTGTCGATGCGGTGGACGGCGAAAAGACGCTCGCCTTCTTTGCAGAGCGTTTCCGAGGCGAGCGCGTCGAGCCGTGGCGCGTCCGGGTCCCAGCGGTCTTGCGCGACGAGAAGACCGGAGACTTTATTGAGAACGACGATATGATCGTCCTGATGGATAACGGTAAAGGGTTCGCTTCTCTTCATGCGCGGGAGTATAGCAGAAAGGACCGCTCCTGTCCCGCGCCCAGGGCACCCGGGGCGCCCCGGGAGCTTTTCGCGCGATCCTTTTTTCCGTATTGTATGGCCTAAGGGGGACTTCGTGACTTCGTCGTTTCTGTTCGCGCTCTTTATCGTCTACTCGTTTGTCGGATGGGTTTGCGAGGTTGTGTACTGCTCGATACTCGAGCGGAGATTCGTGAACCGCGGCTTTTTATACGGGCCGCTCTGCCCGGTGTACGGCTTCGGCGCGCTCCTCGTGCTCTATCTGCTCGAGCCCTTCGCGGGCAACGTTCCCCTCTTATTCGCCATGGCGGTACTTGTCACGAGCGCGCTCGAGTACGCGACGGGGCTCTTCTTGGAAACCGCCTTCGGCACGACGTGGTGGGACTACTCCTCGTATCGCTTCAACCTGCACGGAAGGATTTGCCTGCTCAATTCGCTCTTGTTCGGCGCGATGAGCGTCGTCGGCGTGCGGTTTCTCCATCCCCATGCGATGATGGCCGTTTCCTCCCTTTCCCCAAACGTCCTCGACGCGCTTGCCGTTGCCGTCGCGGCCGTTCTATTCGTCGATCTCGGGTTGACGCTCAGGAGCCTTTCGGGATTCTCCTCCTGGCTTTCCGCGCTGTCCGAATTCCTGGAGGGAGTGCGGGGAACGATCGGTTTCCGAGAGTGGATGAACGAGCTCGACCTCGCCGGAAGCCTCGCGGCGATTCGGGAGCGGGTGCGCCTCGGCGCCTCGGAGGACGACCGGCAACTCGCCGCGCGGCTCGCCGACCGGCTTGAGCGCATCGTGCTTCGCTCCCGAGGCCTTTCCCGCCTCCTTCGCGCGTTTCCCGGCATGAGAAGCCGCGCGCACGGAGACGAGCTTGCCGTGCTTCGCCGCCTTCACGCCGCGCTCGGAAAGCTTCCCTCAGGCCCGTCGCGGGCGTCGGCGCTGTATCGCGTCCTCGCCCTCGCCCTCGCGCTTGCCGCGCTGGCGTTCGCCGTCGTCCGTTGAGAGTCGTCGTCCGCCGATCCGGCCCGTTAGTGAATCTTCTCGATGTCGAACGGAGTCTCCTGGTAGACGAAGTAGTTGAGCCAGTTGACGAAGAGGAGGTTCGCGTGAGCCCGCCAGGTTACCGGCGGCGTATTCGCGGGGTCGTCGTCGGGGTAGTAGTTGCGGGGAACCTCGATCTTGAGTCCGCGGCCGAGGTCCCGGTTGTACTCGCGGGAAAGGGTGTCCGCGTCGTATTCGGCGTGTCCCGAAACGTAGATGGAGCGGCCGTCCTTTCCGGCGACGATAAAGGCTCCCGCCTCCTTCGAATCCGCGAGTATCTCGAGTTCGGGAATTTTCTCGATGTCTTCCCGATAGATCGTGGTATGCCGGCTATGCGGCGCGCGAAAGGTATCGTCGAAGCCGCGCACGAGCTTGTGCCGCGGGTTGAGCACCTGATGCTCGAAAATGCCGAAGACCTTGTCGTCGAGCCGGTGCTTGTCGATGCCGTACCGATGATAGAGGGCGGCCTGAGAGCCCCAGCAGATATGCAGCGTGCTGTAGACGTGGCTTCGGCTCCAGTCCATGATCCGGGTCATTTCGTTCCAATAGTCAACCTCTTCGAAAGGGAGGTTCTCGACCGGGGCGCCGGTGATGATGAGACCGTCGAATTTGGAGTCCTTGACGCTGTCGAAGGTTCGGTAAAAGGCCTCGAGATACTCCTTGCTCGTGTTCGCCGAAGCGTGGGAGGCCATGGTCAAGAGCGTGATTTCTATCTGAAGGGAGGTGTTTCCGAGAAGCCGCAAGAGCTGCGTCTCGGTGACTTCCTTGGTGGGCATGAGATTGAGGATCGCTATCTTGAGCGGGCGAATGTCCTGCGTCATGGCGCGGGTATCGTCCATTACGAAGATGTTCTCTTCCGTCAGTATCTTAGCCGCGGGCAGCGTCGCAGGGATCTTTACGGGCATCGTGCGCCTCCTTGTGCATTACTGCGTGCATCCTAGCGAAATCGCCGTCCTTTGTACACAGTCTTCTCGGGCCCGATTCGATTTGACGGCGGGTCCGCCTTCGCCTATGATTATGGTCATGGAACCGAGGAAACAACCGTCTCGCAAGCGCCTGCTCGATGAAGTTCAGTACCTGTCCCTCGTGCTCTCGACGGTCATCATCCTCGCGGTTCAAATTTCCTCGCTTTTCGTCATCTCCTTCTCGATGGGAGACGACCTCAAGCGCGACTCCGAGGTTTCGGCTGACGAGCTCGCGTATTTTCTTTCGGAGCCCCTCTATAACGTCGACGACGTGCAGGCCGTGCGAATCGCCGAGTCGACGATGCTTTCGGGGCGACTCGCGGGCATCGATCTCGTTTCGACCGCGACCGGTCAGCTCCTGAGCGAGCGAAAAGGGCCGCCGTCGCGGAGAATTCCCCCGATAACCAAAGAGATATTTCACGACAAACTGCTCATCGGGACCGTAACCCTGTATTTCAGCGACGCGGACATTGACGCCATGAGAAATCGCCTCGTGCTTATCGGCTTCATGGTCATCGTGGCGGTCTTCGCGGTAAACCTCATCGTCAACCGCATCCTGCTTCGCGAACGGATACGCCGACCTTTCGCCGCCATAACCGACGGCATCGACTCGATCAGCGCGGGCGATTACTCCTCTGCCATTCCGACCACGGAGTACTCCGACGTAAACGTGTTCATCGACCTCATCAACGGGATGTCGGCGAATATCCTCGCGAAAAATTCCGAGCTCACCGACGCGAACGCCCTGCTCGAGCGGCGCGTCGTCGAGCGAACGGTGGAGCTCACCAAGTCCCTCATGGAGCTCAGGCAGGCGCAGGATCGTCTCGTGGAATCGGGAAAGCTCTCGGCGCTCGGGCTCCTCGCCGCCGGCATGGCGCACGAGCTCAATACCCCGCTCGGCGCGATCCTATCCTCAAACCGGAACGTCATCGATTTTCTTGATAGCAAGCTGCGCGCGACGCGAGATTTCCTCGTATCCCTCGACGCGGGGGACCTTGCGTTCTATGACGCGATCATCGAACTCGGCGCGGATTCGAGCCGAAGCCTCGACTTGACGGAATCGAACCGGAGGCGCTGCCGGGAGGTGCGCGCCGCACTTGAGGAGCTCGGCGTGAGCGACGCGCGCGAGATCGCCGACTGTTTGGTCGATCTGGGAATCGATCATGAGACCCCGTCTCTTTCTCGTTTTTTCCTGAGCGATCGCGCCCGCGAGGTTCTGGCGTTCGCCTCCGACGTTCTCGTGTCGCGAAAGATGGCCGAAGTCGTCGACGTGGCCGGCCGCAAAGCTTCCGCCACGGTTTCCGCGCTTCGATTCTATCTGTCCCCGCAAAACGAGAACATGGACACGCTCGTGGACTTGGATTCCGATATCGAGAAGATACTCACGCTCATGAACAATATGCTCAAGCACGGCGTGACCGTTCGCCGCGAGTTTTCAGGCGCCCGCACGAAGGGTTCCTCCGACAAGCTTGGCCAAGTATGGATGAACATAATCCGGAATGCCGCGCAAGCGATGGAGTTTCGGGGGGAACTCGTCATCAGAACCGAGGTTCTGGGAGACCGGGCGATCGTTTCGTTCGTCGATTCCGGTCCCGGTATAGCGCCTGACGTCCTTCCCCGTATTTTTGACCCGTTTTTTACGACGAAAAAACAGGGAGAGGGGATGGGCCTTGGCCTCGATATTTGCCGAAGGATCGTCGAGGCTCACGGGGGCGAGATACGAATCGAGACTCGGCCCGGCCGAACGGCGTTTATCGTGCGCCTTCCGGCGATTTGACTTTCTCTCGATCAGGTAGGACACTATAGGCATGACTGACCAAAAAATGGCCATTCTCTGCGTCGACGACGAGGTTCTCATCCTTCTTTCGCTGATACAGGAACTCAAGGGCGCGTTCGGTGACGAATACGTGTACGAAAAAGCCACGGACGCGTATCGCGCCTACGAGATAATCGACGAGCTTACCCTGGAGGGCATTCGGCTGATTCTGATCATTGCCGACTGGCTCATGCCCGGCGTCAAGGGCGACGAGTTTCTGGAAAACGTCAGAAATCAGCATCCGGACGTACGCGCCGTCATGGTTACCGGGCATGCCGACCGCGCGGTCGTCGACCGGCTTCTTGCCTCGGGCTGCGTGTGTGACGTGCTCGAAAAACCCTGGGATCCCGCGCGCCTCGTGGCCGCCGTCGAGCGATGCCGGCGCGACCGGACGGAGGCGCCATGAAGAGACAGCATATCCTCTGCGTCGACGACGAGGCAATCGTTATCCAAAGCCTCAAGCGGGAGCTGTCGCAGGACCCCTTCATTTCGGGGCTCTCGGTCGATATCGTCGATTCGGGTCCGCGGGCGCTTTCCCTCATGGAGGAAATCCTGGCGGACGGCGACGAGATTCCGCTCATTCTTTCCGATCAGCGAATGCCGCTCATGAACGGGGACGAGTTTCTCATCAGGGCGCGCGCCGTCAGTCCCGATACCCTCTGCGTCCTTCTGACGGGATTCGCCGACCTCAGCGCCGTCGTGAATCTCGTAAACCGTAACGCGCTCTATCGCTACCTCTCGAAACCCTGGGACCGAAGCGACCTCATCATGACGGTCAAGGAAGCGTATCGCGCGTGGAAGCGCGAGCGAGTCATCGAGGAACAGGGTCAGAAAATCGAGCACTTGACGATGGCGATGGTGACGGCGCTCGAGAGCGCCAACTTTTATTTCGACGAGGAAACGGGAAACCACATCAAGCGGATTTCCCTTCTTTCCGAGTATATCGCGCGCGGCGCGGGCTTCGACGAAAACTTCGTGAAGATGGTAAAGATGTACTCTCCGCTGCATGATATCGGGAAGGTCGGCGTCGGCAAGGAACTTTTGCTCAAGCCGGGCAAGCTTACCCCCGAGGAGTTCGAGCACATCAAGGATCACGTGCGTATCGGCTACCGTATTCTCGACAACGGGGCTATCGACCCCATGGCAAAGAACATCGTGCTCTATCACCACGAGAAATGGAGCGGCGGGGGCTACGTCGAGGGTCTCGCCGGCGAGGACATCCCCATCGAGGCGCGAATCGTGTCCATTGCCGACGTGTACGACGCCCTCGTCAGCGAGCGGATTTACAAACCCGCCTTCAGCGTATCCGACTCGCTCGCCATCATACGCAAGGAGCGGGGCGTGAGCTTTGACCCGAACTTAACCGACATTTTTCTCGCGGGGATGGAAGCGGCCGGCAGGGAAGGGAAGTATCCCTGCCCGATGGGCGAGTCATGAGCCGACGACGGTCTCTGGGGGCGTTCACATGCTTCCTTTTTTTTGCATCGCTCGGTTTTCCCGTTCGCGCGGAGTCAGGAGACGGCGCGCGGCGAGATGTCGTGAAAATCGGCATTTTCGATCTTGCCCCGTTTATGATGAAGATGAAAGACGGCTCCGCCGGAGGGGTTGCGTCGGACTTTTGGCGCGAATTCGTCGCCCCGGCCATGGGCGTCGACGTTGAGGTAACCGGCCCTTACCCGATCCCGCGCCTTGAGATGATGCTTGAGAACGGAGAGGTCGACGTGATCGCGTACATCACGAAGATTCCCGCGCGCGAAGCAAAGTTTCTCTATCCTGAAAACGAGCTCATGAATATTTCCTCGTGCATCGTCGTCAGGCGCGATAGCCCGCTCTCGCAAGTCGACTCGCAGGACGATCTTTTCGGCATGAAGATCGGGTTTATCACCAACGCCTACATCCCGCAGTTCGTGCGCCATGAACGTATCGAACTTGAGCTCATCACCACGACCGATTTCAGATTGATGAACCATCTCAAGCTGATCGCGGGCCGCGTCGATGCCTTGCTCGATATCAATTACATTTCGTTTCTCTATGATATGAATCGCCGCGGTTACATGCCGGATATTCGCGTCATGCCCCTTTCCGTCGAGCAAGTCCCCATCTATAGCCTGTTCGGTCCGTCTCCCCGCGGTCGGGATCTCCGCGCGCGCTACGACGCCGCCGTGACGCGCGTCCCGAACGGCGCGTTCAAGGAAATAACCGAACGCTACGTGCAAGAGGGAAGATAGGGGCTGACCAGCTCCACACTGATCGATTTTTATATTAAGATGCGATTCATGACAACTTCGAGACGCATTGTTTCTTCCCGATTGGGTATTGCCTCGGCGCTGCGTAAGACGGTCGGCGGCGCTTTTTTCGTCGCCTGCGCCCTTGTATCCGGCTGCTCTTTCAAGGCGACGACCGACGTGAGCTTCGCCTTTATGCCGGGAGAGATTCCCGCCTTTACCGCCGCGGGGTTCGATAACAAAGCCCCGCTTCCACTCTCTCCCGCCGGGGGCTTCGTGTACCTTCGCGCGCTTACAGAAGTTCGCGGACAGGCGAACGCGGAGCTTACGCTCGGGCCGTTTCTGGTCTCACCGGGTGTTCCCTTCGTGCCTGAAGGCCTTGGGCCGGGGACATATCGCTATGTGGCTTTGTACTACGCCCCTGAGGCGCTTGATCCCGCGCTTGTCTCGGGCCTTCCGCTTCCCGGTGACGACCGCGCCGCGTTTTGGGCGTTCGTCGCCGAGCCGGCGGTTTCCCGCGACATCCTTAAAGACTCTGGCGCCGTGGCGTTGTTCGGCGACCTGAAAATCAAGCGGTTTCGCGCGAACCACCTCGAGGCGGCGCTCATCCCCCTGACGTCCGAGCGCTTCGCCGCGAGCGACGGCCTTCAGCCTCAGTGCCCGGACACCGGCGGCGCCGTGCGGAAACGCTTTATCCGCCTTGAACCCGCGGCCGCAAGCTCGCTCTACGTCATGCTGACGAACTTCGACGGCGCGGGTATTACCTACGCGGGAACCGTGTCCCTGTATAGCGCCTCAGGCGGCTGCATCGAGACGAAAAACCTTAATCGGCTCATTACGCCCGACACCCCTGAGTCCCTGCTCTTTACCATGCCCGGCGACGAGCTTTTATATCTCTACGTGGAGTACGTCGCCGCGGGGAACCGACCGCTGGGATTGTTCTTCTTTTAGGGAGAGCGGGAGGACCTTGCGAAATTTGTCGGTTTTGCCGCCGTCGTATTGATGATCTCTCGGACCGTGCTATACTTTTCCGAAGCGGGTTGAGCCCTATTCACGTGATCCAACGAGAATTTATCGAGAGGTCGCTATGATTAAAAGTAGGCTAGTGTCTCAGTGTCGTTCCGCATTCTTGAGGCTGTGCTTTGCCGGAACTGTCGGCGTATGCGCTCTCGCTTGCTGTATCGTCACGGCGTGTTCGAACGGACTCGAACCCGCAAAAAACGGTGACGCGGTCGTTTCCCTTTCTCTCGCGAGTCTTCCCGGTTATGTTCCGGTCCCCGCGACTGACGGCTCGGGCCGCGCGGTCGTTCAGGGGGGCGGGTACCTCTATATCCGAATGCTTGGCGGTCCCGACGGAGTCGGCGCTAAGAAATACTACGGTCCCTACTCCGTGTCCGGCTCCGCTACGGGAGGCTCGACCTTCATTACGCGGGATATCCCCGCCGGCTCGTATGACGGGATGTTCGTGCTGTACGCCGCCGACCCGGTGCACGAAAATCTGGTTCCCGGTCTTGACGCCAGCGTCGCGGACTTCCTTGCGTTCTCGGATGACATATTTAGGGACTCATTGGGGGATTTCTCGGTACTCGACGACGCCTTGAACGACTCTTCGAGCGTTGGCTTGATTCCGGCATTCGTTTTGTATCCCGGTACCATTAATTCCGTCTCTCTTACGCTGCGTCCCGCGACGAGCCTCCAACAGCCCGCGGTTGAAGAAATCACCGTCGGCAACGGCGAGGATCAGAACGAGCGCAATCGCGTTTTTGTGCGGACTACGGGCTTGGTCGACCTCTTTAGCGGGATCGACCCCGGAGACGCTCTGTTGCGGTGTTTTATCTATAATTCCGACAGAGTCTATCCCGTTTCGCTATCGGTGGCCGCCGCGTATCGGCCGAGCGGCGCGCGCGCGTCCGGCTCCGTCGCTTCTCCCGTTCAGCTTGCGGCGGACCAGCAGACTTTCTTTGACGTCGAGTGGGACGGTAGCGACGAATACTACGTGTACGCCGATTTCGTCGGGAGATCCGCCGATATTTACTTTGAGACTGTGCAAACAAAGCAGTACGTTCCGATAGGCGGTTCGTTTACCTGCACGGAATCGGGATATCCCGCTTATTACAGTAGTTTTTCGAATAGCGCGGAGATAGAGGTGTATTTGCTGACGACACCCGCGACGTGGTCGTTGGTAAACAACGTGTCCGATATTTCCGCGCTTTCGCAATGCGTTGGGTATGGTAGCGCGACGACTCGGGACGCGACCGCGTGGACGGGTTTCATTCAGGCCGATTATTCAGGTCCGGTGTATGCGTTTTTTCGAAGCGCCTATTTCTCCAATATTCCCGTGCTGTATAGGTCATCCGTGTCTCAAACGCCCGAGTGGAGCGGCGAGTTCGCATCGCTTAATCTCAACCTTGATGACGGAAGCATAAGTTTGAGTCCTCTGGCCGTATACGCGTACGTCACGGCTCTTCCGAACGGGCCGTATGACCTTTCCGTGACTTCCGAGGGGTCTGAGATCGCGACGTGCACTGCGCTCGTTTCATCTAGCGTGGGAGCGTTCATGCTTCAAAATCCCTCAAATGGATTCCCTGTTATACCTCCAGCAGCAGAGCTGATTTTTGATTTTTATGACGACGGCACGCTGATCGACACGCTTTCTGGTTGGTTTTCCGGGCTTGCTGTCATTTGGGCAAACTAAGTTTTAACCCTCTCCTCTTCCCTTGCCCGGCGGGCGGGATTCGGGTAGTATAGCGCACTATGGAATTTACCCAGGAACAGATTGACGGCCTCGTCGTGAACGAGGTCGCTATCCTCAGGCGCGTCGCCGAGGAACTGAAGGTACAGCCGGCACAAGTGTCGGCCGTCGTGTCGCTCGTCGCGGAGGGGTGCACGATCCCGTTTATCTCCCGCTATCGCAAGGAGCGGCATGGCTCCCTTGACGAGGTTCAGGTACGGGACTCGGATCACCTCTTTAAAAGCTACCAAAACCTCGAGACGAGACGGATCGAGATAGTCAAGGGAATTTTTACCCAGGGCAAGCTCACGGAGTTTCTCTATCAAAACGTCATGAAGGCCGCGACTCTCGCCGAGCTCGAGGACCTCTGGGCGCCCTTCAAGAAAAAGAAGAAGACCCGCGGCATGCTCGCGTGCGAGCGCGGACTTGAGCCCCTCGCCGACCTCATGGAAAAGGGCGACAAGGCGACGATCGAGGCCGAGGCTCCGAAGTACGTCCGCGTCGACGAGGAAAACGCCGAGCTCTCTGTTCACAGCGCGGAAGAGGCCATTCAGGGGGCCATGGATATCATCGCCGAGCGCGTCGCGCAAAACCCCGAAAACCGGGCCGACGTGCGCGACTATTACATGAAAAGCGGCCAGTTCGTCGTGACCGGCGTCGGCGACGAGGCGGCGCAGAAAACGAGCGTGTACCAGATGTACTGGGACTACAAGGAAGCGCTTAACCAAATCAAGCCGCACCGCGTCCTCGCGATCAATCGCGGCGAGCGCGACAAGGCCCTCGACGTGAAGATCGACGTCGACGTCGACGGCGCCATCGAGCGGCTCGAGCGCAAGTACTCGGTCAACAACGGATGGTGCAAGGAGGCGATCGCCGACGGCATCGTGCGCCTGCTCTCCCCGGCGGTCGTGCGTGAGATCAGGTCCGACCTGTCGGACCGCGCCGACGATCACGGTATCGGGGTATTCAGCGAAAACCTCAAGAACCTCCTCATGCAGCAGCCGATCAAGGGAACGCGCATTCTCGGCGTGGACCCCGGCATCCGCACGGGCACCAAGTGCGCGGCCCTCGACGAGACGGGGAAATACCTCGGGAATTTCGTCATATACAACCACAAGACCCACGAGGCGGAAGCCGCGATACTCCGCGCCATCAAGGACTACGACGTTCAGCTCGTCGCGATCGGCAACGGGACGGGCACGCGCGAGGTGCAGGAGATCGTCGCCAAGGTAATCTCCGAGCATTGCCCGAACGTGCTCTACACCGTGGTCGACGAGGACGGCGCGTCCGTATACTCGGCGAGCGACGTCGCGCGCGAGGAATTTCCCGAGCTCGACCTCACGATCCGGGGCGCCATCTCGATCGGCCGCCGCCTTCAGGACCCCTTGGCCGAGCTCGTCAAGATCGATCCGAAGTCGATCGGTGTTGGGCTCTATCAGCATGACTTGAACCAGAAAAAGCTTTCGGAGATGCTCGACGAGGTCGTCGGCTCCGTCGTCAATAACGTCGGCGTCAACCTCAATACCGCGAGCTTCAGCCTCCTCAAGTACGTCTCGGGCATCAACGGCACGCTCGCCAAGAAGATCGTCGCCTTCCGCGAGGCGGGCGGCAAGATCCTCTCCCGCGCGGACATCATGAGCGTGCCCGGCATGGGCCCGAAGAGCTACGAGCAGTGCGCGGGCTTTCTCAAGATTCCCGAGAGCGCCGATCCCCTGGACAACAGCTGGGTGCATCCCGAGAATTACGAGGCGGCGCGCGTCGTCTACGAGATCGTCCAGCGGAAGGACGACGTCACCCACGAGGTGAGAACGACCCTCAAGGCGAAGTACGAGCTCGGCGACCAGACGATCAGCGACATCGTCGAGGAACTGAAGAAGCCGAACCGCGACCCGCGCGAAGGCTACCCGAAGCCCATCATGCAAAAGGGAGTGCTTTCCTTCGAGGACCTCAAGGAAGGCATGATCGTCACGGGAAAGATCAAGAACGTCGTCGATTTCGGCGCTTTCGTCGACATCGGCATCAAGGAAACCGCGCTTCTCCATCTTTCGGAGATGAGCGACCGCTTCGTGAAGGACCCGATGGAGGCGGTTAAGGTCGGCGACGTCAAGGAATGCCGCATCATCGGCCTTGACGTCGACCGCAGGCGCATCAGCCTTTCGTGCAAGACGCCCGGTGCTAATGCGCCGCACGGTGCCGCGGCATCATACCAAGGCGCCCGAAGCGACGAACGTGACGGAGCGCGAAAGGTCGTCGTTGCGAGACGCGATGGTCCTTCGTCGCCGAAGTCTTCGGCCCCTGCCGGCCGCGGCGGGCGAGATGGTCGCGATAGCCGCGATAACCGCGCACAGAGTGGCTCTGACGACGGAATGACCTACAACCCCTTCGCCGAACTGCTCAAGGGACGGAAGTGAAGTCGTCTCGCGGCGTTTCCGCGCGCGGCGATTCGTTCGCCGGACGCGACGCGAGCGGCTTGCTTGCCGAAGGACTGAGGGCCCTCGGCATACCGGAAGCGGACGGCGGCCCGTACGGAATGCGCGGCGCCGCCTCTCTTATCCCGCTCCTTGAGCGATATATGCGCGAGCTCGAGCTTTTCAACGCGGCCTTTGATCTTGTCGGCGCGGACACCCGCGCGGATCTCGTCGTGCGTCATCTGCTCGATAGCCTCGCGCCCTGGAAGCCCTTTCTTCGCGCCCTCGACTCGCCGTTAGCGCCGCCCGCCGTAGCGGACGCGGGTACGGGCGCGGGCTTTCCGGGTATCCCCCTCGCGCTTCTGTTTCCTGCAATCTCGTTTACGCTTATCGAGCGCATGAGCAAGCGGTGCGCCTTTCTCGAAAATTGTCGCGCCTTTCTCTCGCTGTCGAATGTTTCGATTCTCGAGAGCGAGATCGAGCGCGCGCCGGCCGGCGCGTTCGACGTCGTCGTCTTTCGCGCCTTTCGGCCGCTTGACGGCCCGATGTACCGGAGTCTTTCCGCGCTTACGCGGCACAATGGCGCGTTGGTCGCCTGGAAGGGGCGGCGCGCGAAGATCGACGAGGAAATGGCCGCTATTGAGGGGTTGACGGGCGCATGGGACGCGGAGAGAGTCGTCGTCCCGTTCTTGGACGCCGACGAGCGCCATCTCGTGACGATCCGCCGCCTGTGACGATCCGACGCATGCGTCGCTAAGACGAGCTGACGCGCTCTACGAAGGCCGTCAGTTCGCCTTGAGCGACACTCCCGTATCCACCGAATTGAGAATCTTGTTGAGTCGGTCCTTGTCGTAGAGATCGATGGGGCGCCCTTCGGTAAACCGGCGCGACTCTTCCGAAAACACTCCCGCCGAAATACACACGCCCTTGCCCGCCTTGAGGTCCTTGATGCGCGCGTGAAAGTCGCGGAGCAACAGTTCCCCGACCGAGCCTTGCGAGCGGAAGAAGCGGAAGATGACGACGTCGGACCATTTCGGCGTGTCAATCTCGCTGACGATATCCGAGTAGTCCGCGAATACCGCGATGTCGGTGATCTTCACTTTGGCGCCGGGAAAGAACTGCACGACGATCTTTCGGCAAAGGGTGATGAACTCGCTTTGAACCGCCAGAAGGTAGACTTGCAGGTTTTTGTTTTGGTTCAATTCTTGATAGCGCACGATGAGCGCCGCGGTGTCTTTATAGCCGGGGGTAATCCGCTGGATTTCCTTGAGGACGGTCAGCGCGCGCGAAAGATCCTGCGTCTTGATGAGCGTGACCGCGAGCTTGTAGCGGAGATCGTTCGCGATATCCTGCGGGATGTTCTCGTGCTTGAGCCCGATGTCGAAGTCGACGACGGCCTTGTCGTGCTGGTTCGTCTGCGCGTGAATGATTCCCGAGTAGAGCGCCGACTGCGGGCCGAGGTTCGGGTCCGGCCTGAGGTGCGAGAATATCTTGAGCGCGCGCTCGACGGCGCCGGATTCGAAGAGACATTCGGCCATCGCGAAGAGCGCTTCCTTGTCGTCCGGCTGAAGGTCGATCGCTTTTTTCAGGTACGCGAGGGCCTCGCGGTAGCGGTGCGCCTTGTGAAGGCTGAAGCCCATATAGCGCTGCGCGAGGACGTTTTCGCCGTCCGTCAGCATCGCCTGCTTGAGGAAGGGGATCGCCTTTTCGTAGTCTTTTTGAAGGAAGCAGATATAGCCGAGATTGTAGTTAACCTCGAAGTGGTCGCTTTTGAGCTTTCGGGCGAGGAGGAAACCCTTGATCGCTTCCGGCAGGCGGTTCGTCTTGATCGCGGAAACGCCCAGGCGAAGGGAACACTCAAACTCATCGAGTTTGGGATGGGAGGGCGCGAGGTTGATGAGAACTTCATAGACGGTATACGCCTTTTCCCAATCCTGTTCTTGATAATGGAGATTTCCCATCGCGGACAAGCCGTCGGGATCGCGAGGGTTTTGCGAGAGTCGCTTTGTCGCCTCGCGAATAACAGTCGCCCGGTCCTTGCGTTTTTCCTTCCTCGGGCCTTTCGATTCGCCCCGTTTGCCAAGGAAAGACAGGAGAAGTATGGCTAGGGAGCTGATGATTACAACAAGCACGAGGGTCATACTTAGATTCATATATAAACCATTATGGGGCTTGATCTTTGGACTGTCAACAATTCGCGTTGACAAGGACAATCAATGCGTACTACAGTTAACAGTACGTATATCCTGACGCGAGGTGCGACCATGGCCGCTTCCATTGGCATTAAACTAGCCGACAGTAAGTTTTTCCCCGTCCTCGAAGAAGATTCTCCCGCGAGCAAGGTCCTCGAGCTTACGACGGTTCGCGACGACCAGACCAGCGTGCAAATTAACCTCTTTCGGGGGGATGAAGATACCGTTGACGCCGCTTCGTACGTGGGTACCCTCATTATCGAGGATATCACCGCTCGCGCCGCCGGCGAGGCGACGATCGAACTAACGCTAACCCTTGACGGCATGAACGAGCTTTCCGCGGAGGCCGTCGATCTTGATTCCGGCTCTCGTCAGGCCCTTTCGGTTTCCTTGGAGACCCTTGGCGGCGACGAGATGTATTCCCTTCCCGATTTCGACTTAACGCCGATTGAAGGTTCCCTGAACCTCGGGGCCGATCCCGAGAGACGGAACGTGGTCGTTGAGGCTACGATTCCGGGAAACGCTCCGGAGGGGCTGTACTCTATGAATACCACCGAAGAAAAGAAAAATGGCGTGTTTATGCCTGCATGGCTCTGTATCGCGATCCTCGTCGTGGGCGTTCTTGCCCTCGTTCTTTCGTTAGTCGTCGCGGCGCGCGCCATGATGCTGGATCGCTCCCTGCGGGATTCGGCTTCCGCCCAACCGCAAACCATACAGTCGCCCGCGGTTCCGGCCGTCGAGCCGTCTCCGGTCGCGGAGACCGCTCCCGAAGAGATAACCCCGCCCCCGGTCGCCGAGGATTCAGCCGAGCCGCCGGTCGCCGTCCCCGTAGCGGAGGCCGAACCTGCCGCTCCCGAGCCCGCGCCGAGCGCGAAGGCCGTGAAATACAAGATCAAATGGGGCGACACCCTCTGGGATCTTTCGGAGACGTATTATCGCAACCCCTGGCTGTATAAAAAAATCGCGACTCATAACAAGATACGGAACCCGAACCTCATCATCGCGGGAGCATACATCGAAATCCCCGCGAACTGAGCGGCGCGTGAGCTCGCATAGACGGGCGCTCGCGCTCATCGCTTCCATCCTCGCGACCCTTCCCCTCTTGGCGGCCTGCGGCGACCCTTCGCCGTGGGGCGTGCCGGGCGAACGCGTGCTTTCCCGGCTTGCGTCGCGCGACTATTCCTTTTTGGACGCTGTCGACCAAAGGCGATATGAGGAAGTACTCTCGCTCGGTCCCGAGGGACCGTGGTATATGGCGCGTCATCTTTCGCGCGCGAATCGACCCTCTCAAGCCCGGGCGTTTCTCGAGTTGGGCGCCGCGCAAAGTCCCGAACCCTTTAAAACCCTCTGCATGCAGGAGCTCGCCGTCGTCGGCTCCGCGACGGAAAGGCTTTCCGCGCTTGAAGCCCTTGAGCGTCACGACTCTCCGTTTAATCGGGCATATCCCGCGGCGACCGAATCGGCGCGTCTTTCCGCGCTCGTCGAGCTTCGGCGGTTTGACGATATACCCGGGGGGCTTGCGGGTCTTATTCGCGAGCGCTCCTTTACACCGGCGCTCGCGGAAGCGGTAACCACACTGGTAGAGGATCAATCAGGAACGCTTCCTTCGGGCTTAACGACGTCCCTTTCGCGTTTGGCCGCCCTCAGGCTTTCTGCGTATCGGCGCGACTATCGGGGTGCGTGGACGGCTTCTCGCGAGTTTCTCTCCGGGGACGCGGCCCTTCTCGCGCGTCCCGTGCTGTCGGATATCGGGCGCGCGGCCCTGTACGGCGCGGACGATCCCGCGGCCGCAGCCGTGTATTTCGAGGCCCTTGAATCTCGCGTGTCGGGCGAGGCGGCTTACATGAGCGCCTTTTACGCGGGTCGATTGCGCGCGAAGCAGGCCGATCGGGTCGGGCGGACGAGCAAGGCGGGGCGCGACGCCCTGTCGCGCGCGCGCGCGAGTTTCGAGCGGGCGGTTTCCTCCGCGCCGACTCACGGAGATCGCGACGCCGCTTTGTGGTATTTGCTCGAAACGCGCGCGTCTGAAACCCCCGCGGTTTATTTAAGCGAACTCGCGCGCCTCGCGCCATCGTGGCATGATCGGCGGCGACTATCCGGCATCGTTGATTCTCTCGTCGTCTCTCTTGCCCGCGCGCGCGACTGGAAAGCCGTCGCGCGCCTCGACGATATCCTCCCCGCCGACGTCGATCCCGACCTTCGGGCGCGCGTGCGGTATATGGCGGCTCGCTCGGGAGCTCTTTCCGGCGACGCGCGAACGGCCGCGTACACGAGCGCCCGGGACGGCGACCACGATTCGCTCTATTATCGCGTACTCGCGGGCGCGGCGCTCGGGCTTGATCCCGACTCGCCGGTGCGCGCCGCGGCTCCCGCCGCGTCTGCTCCGGCTGGTACGCCTGCGCCGGCCGGTGCGCCAGTTCCGACAAGCGTTCCTGCGCCGGCCGACGCGGCGGGCGACCTCGACGCCGACATGGCGGCCGTACTTCGCGGCTACGCGCGATGGGGCTTGCCCGGCGAAATCGCCTCCTTCGTTTCTTCCCGGAGGAGGGACGTACCCTTCGAGCTCGCGATAGAGCTGTCGGCGCTATTGGCCTCGACGGGCAGTTACTCGGCCGCGCTTCGAACGGCCGTGTTCGGCATGCGCTCCCCGTCCGCGGTTTTGAACGAAGAATATTTGCGGCTTTTATATCCGCGTCCCTGGGGAGACGAGGTCGCGTCCGCATCCCGCGCTTACGGCGTTCCCGAGTACTTGCTTTTTGCCCTGATCCGAAGCGAGAGTTTTTTTGATCCCTCCGTTACCTCGCACGCCGGCGCGATCGGCCTCACGCAGCTCATGCCCGCGACGGCCGCCGACGTCGCCGCGCGGCTCAAGGTCGCCGAGTATGACCTGACCGATCCGGCCACTAACATCGCGTTTGGTTCCTGGTACCTTTCGAAACTCATCGAGCGTCTTGACGGGAAGGTCATGCCCGCGCTCTTCGCTTACAACGCGGGAATCACCCGCGTTCGCTCGTGGATGCGCGAGACGGGCGACCTGCCCGGCGAGCTTTTTCTGGAAACGCTGCCCTACGAGGAGACCCGCGAATACGGAAGAAAGGTGCTTGCGGCCGCGGTCGTTTATGGGTATCTTTATTACGACAAAACGACCGGAGACGTCGTTCGCGAACTTTTCTGATTTCGGAGAACCCCATGACTATTGTACAATCGATGCTGTTGGGCGCCCTGCAGGGGCTTGCCGAGTTTTTACCGATTTCGAGCTCCGGCCATCTCGCGATCGCCCAGCATTTCATGGATCTCGGGGACGTTCCATTGCTGTTTGATATTCTTCTTCACGTCGCGACGCTCTGTTCCGTGTGTCTCGTTTTTCGCGCGCGCATCGCCGAGCTTTTTTTTGCGCTCGTTCGGCTCCTGACGGGAAAATCCGGGAAGGACGACGAGGCAAACCGCGCCGTATTGCTCGCGCTGATCGCGGGAACCGTCGTTACCGCCGTCGTCGGCTTTCTTCTCAAAGACGCGGTTGAGAGGCTTCCTCTTTTTTGGATTGCCGTTTCGCTCGTCGTTACCGGCGTCCTTCTTTTCGCCTCCGGGCGATATCGCCCCCGCGTCGCCCGTCCCGTTCCCGGCGTGCTCGAAGGCCTCGCGATTGGCCTTGCCCAGGGAATCGGCGTGATTCCGGGCATTTCACGCTCGGGAATTACGGTTTCCGCCGCCCTCTTCGCGGGCGTGGACCGGAAGGCCGCCGGGGAGTTTTCTTTCCTCCTTTCCATTCCGGTAATACTCGGGGCGTTTATCCTTGAGCTCAAATCTGCCGATACTCTATCAGGGGTCGTTTCGCTCGCCCCGCTCGTCGTCGGAATGCTTACCGCCTTCGCCGTCGGGTATCTTTCGTTGAGATTCTTGCTTGCGCTGATAAATAGGGGCAAGCTCGGTTGGTTCGCCTTTTATCTCGTTCCGGCCGGAATCTCCCTGGCGATTTATTTCGCCGCCGCCTGAGGGCGCATTCGCACGATCCGGGAGTTTACATGATGAATGGTTCCAGTCGTCCTACGGCCCGCGCCGCCGCTTTTGCGTTTGGCGCCTCGCTGCTCGTCGGTTCGGCCTTGCTTGCGCTTTCTCTCTTACTCGCGGTTTTTCCGCTCGCGTCCGCCTCGACGGCGCTCGCGGCCCCGGGCCGTCTTCTTTTTTCCGCCTATGGCTTCTCGTCCTTTATAGTTCCCGGCCTCTTTCTTTGGGGAGCCGTTCTTATACTTATTCCCGGGTGGTGGCCGCGTTCGACTTTCCTGCTCGCTTGCTCGTTCGTGCCCTTTTTGACCGTTGCCGGAGGCGAGCGTCTCTATCGCGACCTTTCGGGCGGAACGTCCTTTATCACGCCGTTTATTCTCGGTGGGGTCGCTATATCAGCAATTCTTCTCGCGACGCTTGAGTGTCTCGTGTTCTCCGCGCTCTTTGATCGCTTTTTCCCCCGCGCGAACGTGCCGGCTCAGAGCGCGACGCGCCCCGAGCGCGATCCTGCGTTCGTCGCGGCCTTCGCGCCCGACGATTTTTCACGTGACTCGATCGAAGATATCGGTTTAACCGACGCGGCCGAACCCGCGATCGAAGACGCCGCGATCGAAGACGCCACGATCGATGAGAGCGACGAAATGCGATTTGACTCGCTTTCCGAGGCCGATTTCAGCGATGACGCGTACGGCGAGGTCGCGACCATGAAGGCGCCGTTCGACCTTCCGCAATCGTCGTCGTGGGTTGATGGCGACGGTTCCGTCGCGATCGACATGAGTCCTGCCGCGTCTGACGCCGTTGCGTCCGAATCCGCGCCGACCGAAGCCGCCGATGGTGAGTTCATCGAACCCGAGTTTTTCGAGTCTGTCATCGACGACGAGGATGAGGACGCTGACCTCGATATCGACGATGACGGCGCGGATGATGAGCGTACCCTTTTAATACCCGAGGCCGTGTCGGTGCCGCCCCTTCCCAAAGCCGCGCCCGTTACCGCGAAAAAAAAGAGAGGGGAGTATCGCGTTCCCTTCGACGTGCTTACGACCTATCCTGACGGGGAATATTGGATAATCGACGAGACCACGCGGAAAGCTGCCGTGGCGCTCAAGGAAACGCTCAACGAGTTTCGCATTCAGGCGGACGTGACCGGCATCCGAAAGGGACCGGTCATTACGATGTTCGAGATCCTGCCCGCCCCCGGCGTTAAGCTCTCGAAGATCGTCGGCCTCGCCGACAACATAGCCCTGAGGCTCGCCGCCTCGAGCGTGCGCATCGTCGCGCCCATACCGGGCAAGCACGCGGTCGGCATCGAGGTGCCAAATCTGAAGCGCGCAATCGTGAGCTTCAGGGAACTTATCGAGGCGGACGCGTCGACCGCGAAGAAGATGGAGATTCCCGTCATCCTCGGCAAGGATATCACCGGCGAGGCGCAGCTCCTCGACCTTGCCGCCACGCCGCACCTCTTGATCGCGGGCTCGACGGGCTCGGGAAAGTCCGTGTGCGTCAACTCGATCATCCTTTCGATTCTGTATAAGCGCTCGCCCGAGGATGTCAGGCTGATCCTCATCGACCCGAAGATCGTCGAGCTGAAACTCTATAACGACATCGGCCACCTTCTCGCGCCGGTCATCACCGAGCCGAAGAAGGCCTTTCAGGCGCTGCAGTATTGCCTCTGCGAGATGGAGCGGAGATATGCCCTCCTTGACGGTATGGGCGTGCGCGACATCAAGAGTTATAACCACCGCATCAAGGAACGGAAAATCGCGACCGAGAAGATTCCGTACATCGTCAT
>CAYSEA010000018.1:0-43108 GCA_964429975.1 uncultured Treponema sp. | reverse complement strand
TCGGCGGCTTCGATAAAGCCCTTCATGGGTTCGCACGGGTACTCGGCGCATTCGGCGCACGTGTCGAAGCCTTTTTCCTTGGCGCAGCTTTTGAGCGTGCATTGGGCGCACCAACCGGAAACGACCGCGCTCTTGCAGCCGAGACAGAACCCCTCCGGGTTCGTAAAGTCGGTTTTACCCGCGGCAATGGCCGCCGTCGTCGAAATAAAGACCGGGCATGCCCCGCAATAGAGCCCGCAATACGCGTCCCGTTTTTCTTCAAGAATCATGGGTTTCCTCACCGAAAGTAGCGGTTTGAGTATCGAGTATACCATGAAATTGGTATGACCTGTATGATACCTGCTGGAATAGCTCCTTCTCACTACAAAAACACAGGTAAAATATCGATTATTTTACCTGTGTGTGATATGCTATGGGTAATGTTTGTCGGTTTTTACCCTTGAGGTGTCTGCCATGAGAACGCTGCGCGTACCCTTTTACCCGGAGAGACTTGAAGATGTCGGTGATATTGAAACTAAAGCGGTTCTCAAGAAACTGATCGTCGCACATCAGGCTCTCGCCGAGCTCAAGGCAACCGCCGAAGCGATGCCCGATCAAAATATTTTCATCAGCACTTTATCTCTACAGGAAGCGAAAGACAGTTCGGCGATCGAGAATATCATCACGACGCAGGACGAGCTCTATCAGTCCGATGGCCATGAAGAACGATATCAGACTCCCGCCGCGAAAGAAGTGCATCACTATGCCCATGCTTTGCTTACGGCATACAAGCGCGTACAGGCAACTGGGCTCATTACCGTGAGGGATATCCTCGACGTGCAGTCTATCATTGAGAAGAACCGTGCCGGTTATCGCAAACTGCCCGGAACCGAGCTTAAGAATCAAGCGACCGGCGCCACGGTGTATACGCCTCCCCAGCATCCCGATGACATCTCCTGCCTCATGGGCAACCTCGAAGAATTTCTCAACCGAAACGAGCTCGCGGACTGGGATTCACTTACTAAGATGGCCCTTATCCATCATCAGTTTGAGAGTATCCATCCGTTTTATGACGGTAACGGTCGTACGGGACGCGTCCTTAACATTCTGTATCTCGTTAAGGAAGGCCTTCTCGGAAGCCCCGTGCTGTATCTCTCGCGCTATGTGTATCGCACTAAGGGTGATTACTATCGCCTTTTACAGGCAGTACGCGATACGCGAAACTGGGAGCCATGGCTCCTGTACATGATCGAGGGAGTAGAGAAAACAGCGCGGCAAACGACCGCCTTGATCCATGCGATCTCCGCGCTCATGCAGGAGTTCACGTTGAAGATTAAGAATGAGTATCCCAAGATGTACAGCCTCGATCTCGTGAACACGATTTTTCGCCATCCCTACGCGAAAATCGACTTTCTCGTGCGGGACTTGAGCGTTACCCGGAAGACCGCATCAAAGTATCTCGATGACCTTGTGCGTTCGGCACTTCTTTCGAAACACAAAATCGGCAAGGAAAACTTTTACCTGAACGATGCGCTTTTTCGGCTTTTGAGCGAATAGGTTGAAAGGGCTGTGCCGGAAACCCCTTGTTATCCCGCCGAATCGGTGTAGAATGATATGCGGGGCGCGCGGAGATTCATCGACGCGCGCTGATCGTTTGTTGGAGGAAGACGTGAATAGAGGGCGAATCTTACTGATAGCGACGTGCTGTTTCCTGATCGGCTGCAAGACGCCTGCGATTATCGAGGCGCCGAAAATCGTGGCGCCGAAAATTGAAGAACCGAAAACCTACCATGACATAGAACTCATCTGCGGAAACTCGTCGGCGAAGATCGCGGGAAAAAACATCGTGGCCGTCGCGCTAGCGCAGGAACCGAGGACGAAAAAAAAGCTGATCGTTGAAGTGCGCTTCGACGATGACGGAATCGCGACGGTCAACGCCCTGATCCGGAAAAACCGCGGGAAGGAACTTTCTATCCTCATTCCCGAACGGATGATTCTCGTGGGACGGATGGACCAAGAGATCGAGGACGGGAAGGTGAGCGTCTCGAGCTACTCGCAGGCGGTCGCCGAAGAGATTCAGGGATTGTTGACGAAAAAATAAGGATTCCGGTGACACCTGAGGCAGCGTCGGTTGTTGTAGATATACAACTGACACACTCGCCGCGCGCAGGTACGCGCGCGACGATGGAGGGCGAAGCACCATGAAAACGTACTTGGCGATTTTTTTCGCGCTTCTTTTCGTTTCCTGCGCGGTTGACGGCGAATACGAGCACGCTCAAAAAATGAGCGAGCGGCAATTAGTTTTCAATTCCGACAGAACCGGCAATCATGAAATTTACGTGATTGGCATCGACGGATCAAATACGACTCAGTTGACGCATGACGCCGAGTATGAGTCTTGGTGGCCGAAGATTTCGCCCGATAGAACCAAAATTTTGTTTTATCGCGCGCCGCAAGGCGAACACGAGAATTTCGCGGAGACGAGCCTTTGGGTGTATGAGTTCAAGAGCGCCTCGGTCAAGATGCTGCGCGACGTACGCGAAGACGGATGGGGAATGCAAGGACATGCCGAATGGTCGCCCGATGGCAAAAAAATAGCCATGTTTGGCGGAGTGGGCCCGTCCCTTGAGCTATTCGTGACCGACCACGAGGGAAAAAACCCGGTGCAATATACGAATAGGGGCGGGTATAACACGGACGTTTCGTGGTCGCCCGACGGCGCAAAATTGCTTTTTAACGGCTTTCCCGCGGACGACTATGATCGCGAAAACTACGAGATCTATTGCATGGATGCCGTTCCGCTCGCGGAGGCGACGAGGTTAACGAGCGATGCCTATGCCGATTACGATCCGTACTTTTCTCCCGACGGCACGAAGATCGCGTGGTTGCGGTTGTATGACCCGCTTGCCGGTGATCTCGGCGGCGGGGTGTATTTGGGCAACTGGGCCATGTGCGTTTCCAACGCCGACGGAACCGGACAGGAGTACGCGATACAGGACGGGAACATCAACAGTAAGCCCGCATGGAGCCTTGACGGACGCGCGTTGTTCTTTCACCGCATGCCCTATACGGAACGCGATTTCAAGTTTGGCCTTTTTTCTCTCACGTTGGAGACCGGGGAGATCGCGCGCATAACGGCGCCCGGCACGGGATCGAACGAATACCCGATGAATTAATCCCGCATCGGCACGGGCCTTCGCATGAGGGAGCTCCGAACGAGGACGTTCGCGCATCGTAGCGCGCTCTGCTTCGATCTTTTATTTGTTTTGTGTCGGGGCGCGCGATTATATGGTACACTGACTTCGGCGTAGCCGGAGGATGCTTCCATGATACCGCTCAACTACGTAGTCGCGGCGTTTTTGTTTTCGTGCGCGCTTTACGCTTTTTTTCTTTCACTTTACACGTTTCGGAGGATGCGTCCGCAGAAGGTCGGGCCCGCCTTGGTCTTGCTGATGGTCGCCTCGGTGTTCTATTCAACGGGATATGGGTGCGAGATTCTCTCGGGCGATCCTGCGTGGACGTTCGCGTGGCTTCGCGTGCAGTACGTCGGCTTGGCCTTTATGCCGTATTTGATTTTGCGCCTGTCGCTCGAGTTTACCGGTCGGTATCCGGCGCGCGGAAAGGCGCTTCTCATTCCCTTGAGTATCGGATCTCTTGCCTTTATCGCCGTTCAGACGAACGGCCTCCATGGACTTTTTTACGCGGCGGTCTGCACGGATATCACCGGACCGTTCCCGACTTCTCAGCTCGCGAAGGGCCCTGTGTACGCGCTGCACATGACTTCATTTATCGTTTGCTGCCTCGTGGCTTTTTTTGTGTATGTGCGGAGCATGCTCGCGTCGCGGGGAATTGAGCAGAAGCGGCTGCGCGTGCTCGCGTCGACTACCGTGTTCCCCCTGATAAGCATCGTGCTCTATCTATTCGAAATAGTTCCCTGGCATTTGGACCCGAGCCCGATTTCGGCCTTGCTCTGCTGCAATCTCATGGTATACGGAATCCAAAAGACGGGCTTGCTTGAGCTTGGGCATCTTGCGCGCGATCTCGTGTTTTCGTCGATGCACGAAGGGGTGATCGTGACGAGCCGGCCTGAAACGATCGCCGACTATAACGACGCGATAAAAAAAATATTTCCCGCGCTCGCGCGCGACGCGCGGGGCATGAAACTGTCCGAACGCTTGCCTCAGTTGTCCGCCGTTTTGCCGGCCGATAACGAAAGCTGCGACTATATGCAGAGCGCGCAGGTCACGCAGAGTGTTGGCGGCGCGGCACCGTCTGACGGCAGCGGCAGCGGCGCGAAACCGCGCGGCAAAGCCCGGCGAAAGAACGACGCGGAAAGCGATTCGTCGCGGGACGTTCGCTATGAGATCAAGAACCTTCCCGTCGTGAACGCGCGCGGGCAGGTGCTTGGCAACGCGTATATCTTTCGCGACGTGACGAGGGAACGGCTATATCTCGAGACCTTGAAGAAAAGGGCGCTCATAGACGGACTGACAGAGTTATACAACCGGTCCTACTGGGAAGAACTCGCCTTGCAGGCCCTGCATTCCTCGGCCGAGAACGGAAACGAATGCTCCTTCCTGATGTTCGATCTCGACCGCTTTAAGGACATAAACGATTCGTTCGGCCACGACGCGGGTGATAGCATCCTTCGATCCGTGTCGAAACGGATACGTTCGTCCTTGCGGGAAAAAGACGTCGCAGGGCGGTATGGGGGCGACGAATTTTGCGTGTGCCTGCCGAATACGGGGCGGGAGGAATGCCTTGCTTTCTCGGAGCGATTGAAGAAGGATGTCTCGTCAATCAGTATTTCGGCCGGTGGAGTCAATACGCCGGTTACCATAAGCATCGGGATCGCGATAGCCGGATGCGGGGACGGGGCAACCGTAACGAGGTGCCTTTCGCAGGCGGATCAAGCGCTCTATCGCGCGAAGAAAAGCGGCAGAAACGGAATAGCGTGCCATGAGGCGGGGTGATGCGAGGCACTGACCGCGAGGTGTCGATAATTACCGACTTCGATGGCACATCCGGGGGGAATATGATAGAATCACGTCATGAGAAGCCTGAGAGTACCTGAACAACGATTGAATCGTTCGTGGCTTGCGTTCCTGATTATCCTTACGGCGATATTCCGTCTGTGGACGATAATGATGATCCACACCGGGATCGATGAACGTGATTATTGGTACTCAGCAAAGGCGATCTCGGGGGCGGCCGACTATCTTACGGTAAACCACCGTACCATTCGCTGGGGCGTTATACTCCCCACTGCAACTGGACAAATGGTAACGGGAACAGAGCCCAATGCGTATTACCTCATGCCCTTTCTGAACGCCCTGACGCAAACCGCCCTTCTTTTTTTTCTGGGACTGAAACTATTCAACCGGAGGGTCGCGATTCTTGCCGCCCTGTTCATGATATTCTTTCCTTACCAAATACGGGCCGCTTCGCAGGTCCGCCCGGAAATTTTCAGTATTACCTACATACTCGCTCTCATGTTGGCCTTTGTCGCCTGGCTCAGGGCCGAGCGCGGCAGAATCGCGTGGTTGGCCTTTTCGGCGTTCTTCCTTTTCTTGGCATACGAAACTAAAATCACGAATCTCTTCTTCATGCCCGGCTTTTTCGCCCTTATTCTGATCTATGGGGGGAAGTCTCGAATACGCGACTGTTTCATTTTCGGGGGTATTCCTCTCGCGCTGTTTGTCGCCGAGACGATCGTGTACGGTCTTGCCGGTTTTCCCGGGGGGCAACTCGCCATAATTCGATCCAATCATCTCGACGCGATGGATGAGACCTTGAGTTCTTATTTGGACGTGTTTTTGCGTTACGCGAAGCCGTATCTTCAGGTTTATTGGCAAATTCCTTTCGTGGTTTTCGCGGGCCTTTCGGTTTTCTCCGTCCTGCGTCGACGGCTTCGCCCGCTCATGTCCTTGATACTACCGGCCTTTTCGTTTTTTTTCTTCATAACCTTTACTATCACGGGCATTCACCCCATGAAAACCGCGGAACCATTCGTTAACCGGTATTTTTCTTCCGTCCTTCCCTTCTTGTTTTTGGTGATCGGCTACTATATCGATTTTGCTTTGGGAATTCTGGAATCGAGAACCGACGCTACGGGGCAAACCGCGTCGTACGGGCGACTCCTGAGCGGGATCGGAAGGTTTGCCCTACCGATAGCGCTCTTCGGTACCCTGGCGTTTACGGTTGTGTTTTCGTTGCCCGAGATTCCCGGTAAACTGAAGCGGTACATTCAGCCCCCGTTTTCTTCCGAACACCCTTTTTCGCTGAATAGGCAATACGCCGACGCGATAAACGGCGCCATTGTCCGGGGAGTTCCTGTCTTGTCCGTTCTGGGAAACGGGGGACGTAACGCCATGGAAACCGCCAGTTGGGACTACGTTCGGTTTGACAACTATCCGGGAACGACGCCCCCCGAGGTAAAGGAAGTGACCGTACCGATACCGCAAAACGGTGTCACCGTAGAGCGAACCTTCTACACCCTTAATCCGGAAGCTCTTTCGGGCGCGGGAAGCGGCGTCGAAGGCGCACCGATGATGGTTCTCGCCCTAGTGAGAAATCCCTTCCGCGCAAGGAAGATTCCCTACGCGGAACTCTCAAGCCTCGACACCGAATCCTATTGAGGAGGAGCGGAGACATGAAACTTATTATCCAAATACCCTGCTTCAACGAAGAAAAAACCCTCGGGGTGACCCTTGCGGACCTGCCTCGTTCCATAGAAGGCATTGACCAGATCGAGTGGCTTGTAGTCAATGACGGAAGCACGGACCGAACCGCGGAGACGGCGAAGAAATTGGGAGTGCATCACGTGGTGAGCTTTCGGCGAAACCGGGGTCTCGCCCGGGGTTTCATGGCGGGGCTTGAGGCGTCGCTAAAACTCGGTGCGGACATCATCGTCAATACGGACGCGGATAATCAGTACCGGGGTGATGATATCGCGCTCTTGGTGGCGCCGATTCTCGAGGGCAAGGCGGATATCGTGATAGGCGAGCGGCCCATAGCGGAAACATCCCACTTCTCTCCCTTGAAGAAACAATTGCAGAAACTTGGCAGCGCCGTGGTCCGATTGGCGAGTAAAACCGACGTACCCGACGCGCCGAGCGGATTCCGGGCATATAGTCGAGAGGCGGCACTCAGGATGAATGTGGTGAACGATTACACATACACCCTTGAAACCATAATTCAGGCGGGACGGAACCGCATGGCCGTCGTGTCGGTGCCCGTCAGAACCAATCCGGAACTGCGTACGTCCCGGCTTTTCGGGAGCATGTTCGGCTATGTGAGGAAATCGAGCATGACCATCGTCCGGGCCTTTCTGATGTATCGGCCCATGCAGTTTTTCGGGACTATCGGGGTCGCGATTCTGCTGTGCGGAGTCGCGTTGGGCGGCCGCTTTCTCTGGTATTATTTTTCCGGCGGCGGCGACGGTCACGTGCAGTCCCTCATTCTCGCGGCGATTCTCATTATGCTCGGTTTCCACGCCATCCTCATCGCCTTCCTGGCGGATCTCATCGCCGCCAACAGGAAGATTCTGGAAGACATTCAACGCCGGGTCCGCGACATGGACAGCCGCGGGGAAAGAACGCGATCGGTCCATGAATAGCCGGAGTATCCTTGCAAGAGTCGTGAACCGCGAAGCCGTCATGTACGGTATCGTCGGGGTCGGTACGAGCGTTCTCAACGTTGGCCTTTTCAAGGCGCTTACCATGACCGGGATGGACTACCGCGCGGCGAATCTCATTACCCTGCTCATCATCAAGCTGACGGTATACGTGCTCAGCAAGACGGTGGTGTTCCGCACCGAAAGCGAGACGTTCGGCCATCTGGCGCGCGAATTCGGTCGTTACGTGCTGGTACGGGGAGGCACCATGATCATCGATTACGTGGGTCTCATCCTTCTCGTAAGCTATACGGCCGTGGACAAGACGATCGCGAAGATTATCGCGACGGTCGTGGTCGTGGTCGTCAATTATATTCTCGGGAAAATGGTGGTTTTCAGAAAGACGGAGGGAAAACGGGCATGATGCGTAGGGTGCTTTCCGAAACGGGGCGGATTGGCGCGGCATTGTACGAGGCGAACGGATCGACGCGTTCGCCCTCGTGCGAGAATGAGAGGAAGCGACCGGATCGCTTTGTCTCTGAGTTACGTGGTGTGAAATCTATGGAGTGCCCCCATGGTCTTTAACTCCATCGTCTTTCTCGTCTTTTTACCTTTGGTTACCCTTTTGTATGCCATTCTTCCTTCCAGAGTGCGGTGGATACTGTTGCTTGCGGCCTCTTTGGTATTCTATGGATGGTGGTCGGCGCTCGGCATACAAACATCCGCGAAGAAATCGATTTAAAATGTGATTATCGCGAATGAACATCTCGTGACCGTAGATAATTTCGTGGATGAGAATCATCTGAATGGAAGCGGCGCAGATAGATTCACCCGGGACTTTATCGATCGCGTCCTTGATTAACGAGAGTGTAAACGCCGCGTCGTGCTTAGCGAGGAATCAGTTGTCGGTCGTCAACTCTAGCCATCGCGTGACGGATTCTGTTCGAACACGAAGAAGCGGTGGTAGACGTTTTCTGGCACGCGATAGGTCCTGCGCAGAGCGAATCCGCGTTTGCGCGCCAGCCGTTCCATAGTCTTGCGCACGGCGTGAAGCTTGTATCCCCGCTTGTTGATCTCCCAGTGATGCTGACCGTCAAACGAGTGCCTCCGCGCGTTCCAGAACGGAAGTTTTATAACGCGTTTCCTGAGTCCTTTCCAGGGCTTGAATACGGTTATGGCGAGAGCGGGGTGCGCATCGGGCAGCGAGAAGATCGCGCGGCGTTTCGCGACGCGTAGCAGTTCGTCCAGGGCTTTTTCGAATGACTCGTATGGAAGATGTTCCAAAACTTGGAAGCAGCACACGGTGTCGAACGCGCCGTCCCGGAGGGGGATGTCCGTTGCCGATCCCGTGATGTCGGGCTCGAGCGCGGGGTCGATATCCATCGAAAGGTATTTCACTCCCTCGCGCTTGAGGACAAACCCGAGACACCCCGATCCCGTTCCGATTTCCAGTACGTTCTCCGGTTCTTCCCGCAGCACTTCCCTTATCTGGGCGTACTGGCTCAGCCAGCGTTTTTTGTCATAATAGCGCAAGAAATCGTAATGTGATGCGTCGACTTGTAATTTCGCTTGAAACATCGTCTGCTCCCGGGTGCTTGAACCGCGAGGAGCATCGTTTTCCGTTTCATCGCCGCGATACATCTGATATAATTATAGCATACTGAAGGATTGTCTAAAGGAGCGGAAATGAAAAACTTCGGACGTGTCCGTTTGTTGAGTGCCATCGTCTTGTTCCTTGCCCTCGCCCTTGCGGTCGAGTCCCTGTGTTCGTGCTCGCAAAAAGAGGCGCAAGGAGGAGCGGCGGCTACCTCGCTTCTCGAGCGGGACGACACGGTAAAGACCGCGTACCTTTCGGTCTTAAGCGACGATCAAAACGCGTTCCGAGACGAGATATACCGGAACCTAGAACGTTTCGAGGCGACGGTCGAAAGCGAAAGCTGGTCGAACGAAGATAGCCTCAACGTGAGCGGTTCGATTTCGTTGAAGTTGCCGTCGTCGCGCTTTCTGCCTTACGTAGAATATCTGCGGTCCGTGTACAAGATAGAATCGACGTATCTCTATGCCCGCACGACGGACGATAAATCGGTAAAGCGCGGGGAGGTGTCGGGCGACGGGACCGTGTATTCCTTCGTGCACCTCTCGGTGGAACGCGAGATTGGTTTTTACGAATCCTTCCTGCTCGGCACTGAGTACGGGTCCGAGGCGCTAAAAATGAGCCTTGAGTCAATCGTCCCGGTTTTGTTGTTCTTGCTGCCGTACGCCTTCTTGGTTTGCCTTGTTATTGTTATCGTAAAGGTAAGTAAGCGCGGGCTTTCGAAGTGGAAAACTCTGAGAGAACAGAAGGAATGAGTGCGAGGCTCGTGCGTGCGCGTTTCGCGCGCGCTTGCATTTCGCTTGCGTGCCCCCGGTCTGCGGGTATAGAATAACACCATATCGAATCGCATCGGGAGGTCATACATGTTCAGAGTGTTGCCAGTGACGCGGCGAGGGGTTTCGAAAAAAGCCGTCTGACCGTTCCCGTCTTTTCTTCGGTCTCATTCCCGCGCTAAAAAAAACACGCACAGGAACGGTCAACCAAGGAGTTGATCCGTGAATATTTTCGTGATCTCAAACGCCGCCGACGTTCGTCGCGCGGCCGATATCGCCGCGTCCGCTCACCGCAGGTTGGTCGCGTCGCTCCCCTGGCTTCCGGCGCGCGCCGCAGAAGACTTCGTTCCCCGCATTGAATGGATGGTAAACGAGGGCACCGTCTACGCCCTTGAGGAAGACGGCGTACTCAGGTCGTTTCTTGGCTGGTTCCGCCTCGATAACTTCCGGAACTTGGGGCCCGGCGCCCTGACGCCCGATTGGTGCTGGGGCGTACGCGACGAAACGCCCGAAGGCGAGGAAGCTCCCGCGCGTCTCGTCTCGCGGCTCATGAGTCTGCTCGTTCGCCGCATGCTCGCCGATCTCGGTCGCGCTCAGCTTTCCGTACACGCCGTCGGCGTTTCGGCTAGCTCGCGCGCCGGGCTTGAGGAGTTTTTGCTGTTGGGTTGGGGCAGGATCGTCCTTGACGCGGCTCGACCTGCGCTTGATGTACGGACGGCCCTCTCAGGACGGGTAGACCGCGTGCGTGGCGGGGAAGATGCGACTATCGCCGTCAGGCCCGCGGAAGCGCGTGATGCCCGCGAGCTTTCACTGCTTGACGCGCGGCTCGCCGCGCATATAGCCGAGCCGCCGGTGCTGATGCCCGATACCCGCGGGTCGGGCGTTGAGGAGTGGGAGGAGTGGCTTGGTCGGACCGACGCGCATACCGTCGTCGCCGAGCGCGCCAGCGGCAGCCTTGTCGGGTTCATAAAGGCCGCGCCCCCCGGATTCGACGTCAGCTGGTTCGTGCACGACGCGGGAACGCTTGCGATATGCGGCCTCTGGGTAGAACCGGCGGCGCGCGGCTTCGGGGTGGGCGAGCGGCTTCTCGCGTCGCTTGTCGGCGAGGGAAGCGCGCAGGGCACTACGCTCATTTCGGTGGATTGCGAGACGCATAATCCGGAAGCTCGGGCGTTCTGGCTTAAGTACTTTACGCCGGTCGCGTGGTCGCTTGAACGAAGATTCTAAAACACAAGTAAAAAGTACTTGCGATTGGTTTTCCCTTGGTGCAGTATTACAGGATACGCAGGGGAGGGCCAATCGAAGTATGAAACTCTATTTCGCGCGGCATGGTGAAAGCGAGGCGAATATCCTCAGGATATTTTCAAACCGGGGACACGGGCATCCGCTAACGGCAACCGGCGTGCGTCAGGCCGAGTCTCTCGCTTCGTCGCTTGTCGGCGTTTCGTTCGCGCGCGTGTACGCTAGTCCGCTTCTTCGCGCGCGGCAAACGGCCGATATCGTCGCGCGTCGGCTTTCCGTCGAGACCGTAATCGTTGTCGAGGATTTGCGCGAGTATGACGTCGGCGTCCTTGAGGGAAGATCCGACGATCTCGCTTGGGGCGAATATTTTCGGATAGCCGATCGCTGGCGATACGCGCGTAACCATGACGAGCGCATAGAGGGCGGCGAGTCCTATATTGAGATACAAACGCGGTTTCGCCGCTTCGTGCGGGGCGTTATCGACGGGGGCGCGCTCAAGAGCGACGGCACCCGCCGCGACGAGAACGTCCTGCTTGTTTCCCATGGCGGACTTTTACGCGTGGGCCTTCCCGCCCTTCTCGATGATTACGATTATCGCTTCATGATGGATAATCCCCTCGGTAATTGTCAGGTAATTATTGCTGATGGTCGCGATATACGGTAACGCGAACGAGCACGTGAGCGGACGCGTTCCCTCCGTGCAATCTCGAATCTTGTTATGGTGTCTCGTAAATAAATCAAAACAATCCATTACCCCCTCATGGTTTTACCTCGTCGATCGCCATAGGAATTAAACTTTCGTCTGCACTGCCCCTTATATATGGTTCCTCCCGATCGCAGGTGGTACGGTCGTGCGATCGCGGTTACGTCCTGTTCGTCGGGCGGCGATGACGGGAACCGGTTAACCGTCAACGACACCGCGTACGAGATTACCGATGTGACGATTTGGGATGGCGGAGACGGCCCTCCCGAATACTTCGCGGATACTTCATCCGTTGATATCCGAATTTCGGGGACGGACGGAGGCGTGGACGGGGGCGTGTTGACGGTTGAGGGTACGCTGAACGATTCCTCCTCCGGTGCGTCCTGCTCGTTCTCCTATTCCGGTCCCTATATCTACGAGTCATGGTAATATCAGGTAAAGAGGAGTCAGCATGAATGTCGTAACCGTCGCGATCGGTTTGCTCGCGAATGGGCAATAATCCCGTTTTGTGGTGTATACTTTCTAGAGTTCTGCTTTCTGACAAGGAGTATCCATGAAACGCATCGTATATTCGCTCATTCTTGCGACGGTCGCCCTCGGTGCGGCGCATTCCCAAAGCTCGACGCAAAAGGCGCTTTTTGACCGGTTCGTGACCGGAACGGGCTTCGCCTCGGAAACGAGCGCTGCCCAGGACGTTAACGCCTACAACGCCGCGACCGGGGCCCTCGTCGGCCCGGTCGCGAAGACGACGAACCAGTTTGTCGACTACGTTATACGGAGCGCGAGCGGCAAAGAATTCACCGTTGAGGATTATTCCTTTCTCGCGTATACCGAGTTTCTCGGAAGCGACAAAAAAACGGTTGCCTGCTCAACCGTTTCAGGTTCGCTTAAGGAAGGCGAAGCGGACGCTCTCGGCAAGCTCGTGAACGGCGGCACGCTACGGCTTAACGACGTCTTTCGCGCGGTACATGAGCGAGACTCGCTTGCGCTGACGAAGGAAGGACCGGCCGCCGCGCCCGACGCGAAAAGCTACGAGACGGCCCGCTATCTTCATGTGTATGCCTTCGTCCTTCGCGACGCCGCGGGAAAGAGATCCGTCGTGCGCGTCATTGACGAGCATACGGTCGGCTCGGGCGGAAAAAAATTCTAGGGATCATGGCAGCGAGGCGGAACGCCCGGGCGTGAACGGGTCGCAATAAAAAAAAACGCCGGGTTTCCGGAGCGATCATCGCCCGGTAACCCGACGCTATATGAGCGCGTCATTCGTCGGGACGAAAGCCCCGGCGAACGCAACGCCATAAACGGTAATCGAAAAGCTTAGAACGCGTAGCTTACGCCAAACTCGATCGAGAGCGCGAGTTCGCGATCTTCTTCGAAGTTTTCGTACAGCACGGGAAGGACTCCGGCATAGACTTCGAGGGCGTCGAAGGCCATGGTGTACTTCGCTTCTCCCTCGATGTCCCCGAGCTTGAAGTCGGGATGAATGAGGAGATAGGCGGTCGCGGAGAGGTCAAGGGTTCCCGGGCCGAGTTCCATCGAGTAGACGGGGCCGGCATAGACGTCAAACGCGGTTTCGGGGGTGTAATAGAATTCGGCACCACCGTTGAGGAACTTCCAGGTCGCATCAAGGGCAACGACGCCGGTCAGGTCTTCTTCGGTGTCGTCGTTGATGTCAAAGACGTTTTCGTTGCTGATCTCGAAATCGACGTCGAACTTGTTGAAGGCATACACGATTTCGCCGGTGACCGTCTCGAGCGAGAAGTCGGGCATTACGATCGAGTTAAGCTCGACAGACGCGGAAAAACCGGTCTCGCCGAAGGTAGCCTCGACGCCAGTGTCAAGCGTAAGTTCGAAATCGGCGCCTTCGAGAAGGAGATCGCCTGTTTCGGCGTCGGCATAGGCCTTGAAGCTTACCGGGAGAGCGAAGACCATCGTCGCGGTAACGACAAGCAGAAGGAGAAGCGTAGTTAGTTTCTTCATAATGAAACCTCACATTTATAAAACTGCCCAGCCCATGCGGGTCAGGCGCGAATAAACCCTAGCATACAGCAGAAAAATAAAAAAGGCGTAGACGTCTATCTACACCTCGTTGCGTTTCATGCTCATAGTGTCTTATAGCACACGGACAACTCCGTGTCAATCGACGGGGCTTCGCTATCGCGTTTTTCGAGTATATCGCATGGCGCGGTTTCCCTTTCGCTTGACGTCCTTGACGCGCGAAAAGCTTTCCGTCGCGATAGAATCAAGCCGCGCCATGAGCGTGCTCGATCCCGTGACGATGAGCGTACCCCCCGGCGCGACGAGGCCTGCGAGGTCCTGCGCGAGAAGTTCGTGCGCGCGGCCGATCGCTTCTTTGGAATAATTGACGACTACGAGATGAAACGAGCCCTCGACGCGACCGAGCCAGGGAACGTGATGAATGATGAGCGAGTGGCCCGTCGCCTCGCGTACCGCGGTTTCGGACGCGCGAAGCGCGAGATAGTCGCGTCCCGCGCTCGCGATCGTGAGGGCGTTTTCGGGGACTCCCGCGTCCCGGGCCGCGAGGGAAAGAAAGACGGGAACGTGCCCCTGCCCGGGGTTAACGACGAGCGCGCGACGCCCGCCCGCGTCTTCGGTTGCGCCTGGCGTTACCCGCGCTAACACGCGAAGGTCGAGACCCTCGAGAAGGTCGAGCGCGAGATCGGTCGCGTGATCAAGGCTGTCGAATTCGGGAATGCCGTATACGGCGCGTATCGACCATGATTTTCCCGCGCGCGAGAACGGGAACGATCCGCGTACGTAGGCTTCGAGCCCGCGGTCCGCGAGCGCGGCGCGCATTCCCCGGTAATGGTACACCGTGTATTCCCTCGTGACGTTTTCGTGCAGGATTTCCGCGCCTCCCTTCGCGAGAGCTTCGCGCACGAAGTCGGAAAGCGTGCGCACGATGACGACGGCGACCGTGCCGCCGTCCGCCGCGACCGAGGAGAATCCCGACAGCATCTCCTCGATAACCGGGTTTCCCGCCTTCGCCGGGATATTCGACATGACGAGGTCGAAGCGCTCTTTCGCGACGGCGCTAACGCCGAGGGAAGGGACGCAGGCGATATTTGTGATCCCGTTCGCCTGGGCGTTTCGTTCCGTGAACGCGAGCGCGAGCGCGTCGCGGTCGACGCACGTCGCGCGGATACGCGGGTTTTTCGCCGTAAGCGCGAGCGCGAGGGTCCCGACGCCGCATCCGACGTCGAGAACCGTCCCGAGCGAATCGACGTCGAGGCAAGAACCGACGGAGTGAAGGAGGAGGCTCGAGCCCGGATCGACCTCGAAACTGCTGAAGAGCTCTTGCGAGGTCGCGAGAGCCGCCGACGCGCCGTAAAAGCCGCATGTCACCGTTTTGTGCTCGTATTCTTTCCTGAAGTCAGTCATGGAATACGAGATTATACCTTGTGCGCGCGTCGGGCAAGGTATATCCTGTAACGCATGAAAACAATAACCATTCAGAGTCGGGTCGCGCTTGCCGCGGCGACGGTCGCGCTGGCCGTGCTTTCCTTGACCGCCGCGGCGTGCCCCACGACGCTTGAGTCCGTGGCCGGCGAGGCGTTCGGCAAAAGCGGAAAGAAGGGGACGAAGGTCACCAACGAGGACGCGATTTCGGCGCTCAGGGAGGCTCTCGTGGAGGGCGCCAAGAGCGCGAGCGCGACGCTCTCGGCCGAGAACGGGTATTTCGGCAATGAGCTTCTGAAAATCATGCTGCCGCCCGAGGCGAAGCCGATGGTCAACGCGATCTCGAAAATTCCCCAGGGAAAAAAGCTCGTGAACGACGTCGTCCTCAGGCTTAATCGCTCGGCCGAGGAAGCCGCGAAGGACGTCGTGCCGATATTCAAGGACGCGATCACCTCGATGACGATTACCGACGGTATCGCGATCGTAAAGGGCGGGAATCGGGCGGCCACGGATTATCTGGAGCGCAAGACCCGCCTGCGCCTGCGCGAGTTGTATCGTCCCAAGGTCGACGCCGCCCTCGCGAAACCGCTCGTGATGGGTGTTTCGGCGAAAGAGTCCTGGAAAAACCTGTCGGGAGCGTATAATAAGGCCGGGACCGTGGCGAACGCCGCGGCCCGCATCGCCGGCGAAAAAGAGCCGATGCCGCCGGTAAACGTCGATTTGGCCGGATATGCGACCGACAAGGCCCTCGACGGTCTGTTTCATATGATAGCGATAGAGGAAGGGAAGATTCGGGATAATCCGTTGAAGTACGCCTCGAATATCATACAGAAGGTATTCGGCGCCTTGAAGAAAGGGCTCTTGTAATTCCCGTTCGGGACGCAAAGATCGGTTCAACCTGTCTATGCGGCCCGCGACGGGCGGTGTGTAAGCGGTTTCCCCGCGCGCGCGCACCAAACCGCGAAAAGGAGGATAATCGCGGCGTCTTGCAAAGGCGCGCGGTACGCGAGGAAGTCCTTACAGTACTAGTATACTTCATTGTGCGAATATCGCGATGCTTTCTCTCGGAAAAAAATGAAAGTTTTTTTGCGGTTTAGCGCGCGGTTCCACCGTCCGCGCTTTCCGCCGTCATGACGGGTAGTTCCATGCGGAATACAACTGGATTGGCTGATTTTAGATAGAGAAGTCCCCGGTGATGGTGCTCGACGATATCCCGGCACAGGCTGAGTCCGAGTCCCGTACCCCATTTTTCGGTTTTGGTCGTATAAAAGAGCTCGAAAATCCTCGACCGGAGGCCGTCGGGAATAGGCGGCCCGTTATTCTCGATCTCGCACCATACGGTGTCGTCCAGATACCCGGTGCGGATTACGATCTCACCTTCGGTGCCTTCGCGCTCCCGGATCGCGTGAGCGGCGTTCGTAAGTATATTGAAGATTACCTGGTTAATTTCATTTTTGATCGCCCGTATCGGTGGGATTCGCGAAAACTCGCGCTTGACCGCTATGGCGCCCTTTAGTTCATACCGCAAAAAATCGAGCGTCATGTCGATTCCCTCGTGGAGGTCGTATTCCGCGTACTCCGCCGCTACCGTTCCGCTTCGCGAGAACGAAAGAAGCGAGCCGACGACATTCGCTATGCGTTCTATGCCGGCGCTGAGCCCCGCGGTTATCGAGAGCAACTCCGCGAAGTCCGCGCGCGCGCCCTCGGGCGCCGCGTCGCGCATCCGCGTGAGCATAAGCTCGAGCGAGCGCGCGTCTGCGTCCACGTAGGCGAGCGGGTTATTGACCTCGTGCGCGAGACCCGCCGTGAGCCTTCCGACGGTCGCGAGTTTTTCCCGGTTGATGAACTCTCCCTTGATCCGTTCCATTTCCACTCTGAGCTTCGTTTCCGCCGTGACGTCGCGCACGGTGATCGTCGTCATGCGCGAACTCGCCTCGTCCTTTTGGACGGTAAACGAAACGTGCCGTTCGTCGGTTTCGATCGTCCCCGCGCGGGACGCGTCCCTTTCATCGCTTTTTTCGCCGGCTCTTGAGGCGAGAAGTATTTCATTGAGGCGCGGAAACGAGGCCGCGTCCTTTCCAACCGACACGGACGGGATTTCGAGAAGGTAGTCCGCCATCTCGTTGTGATCGACGATCGCGTCGTGCCGGTCAAGGACGATTATGCCGATATCGAGCCGCTGAAGGAGGACGCTTCGCGCCACGGGCATAATCCATAACAGCTTGTGAAAATATATCGCGAAGAGAAAGCAGAGGCCTGAGAGGGCAAAGCCGATTGGCGTGAAATCCTTCGGAAGCGCGGGTATGAGGCGAAAAACGTGAATGAGGTTGAAGATTCCCGGGATTATCGCCCCGGCGAGCATCCAACGCGACTGGCGATAGTAGAGCCGCTCGCCTGAGACGTACGAGCGAAAGACGAGCGCGGCGCCGAAGGCGATTAGCGTCCAGACATACGCGGCGGCAAGCCAGAACACGGGTCCGTACGTCGAACGCATGACGGAGAAAGCGCCCGCCTCGAGCCAATGGACGTTTTGCCAGAGGAGGCCGTGCAGGTCGTTCGTAAAGGCCGCGAGCACGATGGGGGCGGGACCGACGAGGGCGATCGCGAGAAGGCCTCGTCGCGTATAGGTGATCCACCCGGAATAGCGGAGGCAAAACGAAAGCCAGGCGATGGGGATGTACGCGAAGGCAACGTACTGAAGTTTGACGAAGAGCATCGCCGAGTCCCCCGGCGGCAAGACGAGTTCCATCGCGTTGGTAACGACGAGGGCGCAGGCGAGCAGAAGATACGCCATCAGCGCTTTTCCGGCCGGCTCCCTGCGATACGGCAGGATGGCCGCGACCGCGATAAGGAGGGCGATCGAGGCGACCGGCGCCATGTTCGCGTAAAGTCGAAAGGCTGCCTCCATCGCTTCAGCCCTCGAACAGCATTGAGACGACGGTCACGTCATCGGTGAAGCGACAGTCGGGAATGGCGTCGCGGAACGACGCGAGAAGGGCCTCCGCCGAATAATCCGCCCGCGCGGTGACGTGCGAGAGGAAATCCTCGCTCTCATGCGAGAAGAACGCGGGCGCGGATTCCGCGAGGCCGTCGGTGAAGAGAATCAGTCGGTCGCCCGGTTCGAGGCCGATCTCGACTTTCGCGTACTCGGACGACTTAAATGCCCCCGGAACGGGATTCGCGCAGGGTATGCTCTGCGGGATTCCCTTGCGCGCGAGTATGGCGGGAGGCATGCCCGCCGAGGCAAGGGTAAGCGTCTTAGCCGCCGGGTCGATAAAGGCGATATGCATCGGAAGGAGTATTTCTGGCGTCGGTTCAAGGAGATCGCAGAAGAGGTCGTTGAGCTCCGCGAGCAGGAGGTCCGGGGCGACGCGGAGGTACGGCGCCCGTTCGAGCGATGCGTGGAGGGCGACCTTCAGCATGCATGCGATCGACGCGGACTTCGGCCCGTGTCCGGTAACGTCGCCGAGCACGACGAGGTATCGGTCTCCGTCGACGCGGGTTATCTCGTAAAAATCCCCGCCGCAATGATAGGTTTCGAGCGGGTTAAAGGACACAGACCAGGAAACGCGCTTCGACCGGGGCGGTTCCCGCGAAAAGAGCATCCGCTGAAATTCCCCCGCGGACTTGAGCATTTCGTCGATGCGGCTTTTGAGCAGGGCGTTGTCCCGCGCCCCCTTTCTGAGCCTGAGCGCGCGGTCGATCTCGGTGACGAGTTCGCCGCGTTTCCACGGCTTGAACATCAAGCTGAGAATGGTGGCGGACACGGCCTTTTGTATGCTGTCGATGTCCGTGTACGCGGTTAAAAGGATCGTTTGAATGTCGCTTGAAAGCGCGCGAATTTTTATCAGGAGATCGCTTCCGTTCATCTCGGGCATTCTCAAGTCCGCTATGACGAGAAAGACGTCTTCGCGTCGGTCCGCTATCCAGGGTAATGCTTCCGTTGGATCATTGAATGTAACGATTTCAAAGGCGTCATGCCCGAATTCGAGCCTGATCTCCCGTTCCAGGGATCGGGTTATTCCGGGTTCGTCGTCAACCAGCACAAGTACGAAGCGATCTTCCATACGCGGCCTCTCGAGTCAATATTCAGGGCAAAAACCGCATCTGTCAATCTGACTCGGGCGTTTATTATCGCAATTCTCTTTTTTTTCTCACCCGTTTCTGACACACGGAGGGCACAGTAGCGCCGTACTCCCGGCCGTATGTCGGGAAAAAACGCCCGACTCGTTCGGGAGGAGGATGTGCTCAATGAAAAGAAATGTGGTAATCGCCTGCGCATGCATGGCACTGATCGCGGGACTCGCGTTCGCCGACGAGTCTAAGCTGACGATTCGCGCCCGAACCAAGCTGAATCTCGCAACCGTCTACCTTGACGACGCCGGAACGAACTCCGGCGTGTCGGTTCCCGGCGACGACCGGTTCGGCGTGGAATACAAGAGCGACAAGGCCGGAGCGGTCATTCTGCTGAAAGGAAAGCTCATCGACGGAACCGTCGAGCTCTACGACTACTACGGATGGATGAGCTTCGGTAACCTCAAGCTCACCGCGGGCGAATGGGATCACCGCAAGGCCGATATCATCGACAAGGACGCGAGTAGCTGGGGCGGCTTGTGGGATCTGTACTACGGCCCGCTCAAGGCCGACGCCACGAAGGAAGGCGGAGTCGTGTTCATGTCCGAGTCCGATAACATCACTCCCTGGAAGAGCGAGTTTTCGGGCGACTTCGCCTTTGGGGACGCTTCGGTCGCCTTCGCGAGCGGAAGCGATACGAAGGATCCCTATAACGCGATGGAGCAGTTCGGTGCCCGCGGGACGTACGCGATCGGAGAATCGGCGAAGCTCACCGGTACCTTCGTCATGAACGGGAAGGACAAGGCGACGGTCGGTATTTTCGCGAACATCCTTATGATCGAGAACCTCAATGCGGTGATCGGCTACTCCGGGTATCACGACCTCGACGTCTCAGAGAACAGCCTCAACGCCGTCGAGCTTCGCGCTCGCTACGCGATGGGGGATATTTCCCTGACGAGCCACAACAACGTTACCCTCGGCGAGGACCTCATGATTCTCTACAACATGGCGAACGTCGCATGGAAGGCGAACGACACCTTTACTCCCTGTCTTCTCGTCGCGAACGCGAACGTGTCGGGCGACGCGGCGGAGTTTGCCGGTACGGCCGGGAACACGCTTACCGTACGTCCCGGCGTGACGATCATCGCCCAGAAGGGCGCCGCGATCGACGCGGGCGTCAGGATCGAGATGACGAGCCCCGAGACCGGCGACTCGGTCACGAAGATCAGCGTACCGGTCGTCTTCCGCGTTAAGTTCTGAGTTTCCGATTCGTCGGAAAACAGGAGCCGGCCTTCGGGTCGGTCTTTTTTTTTATTGCACTTGTCGACATCCCCGCTCGATAGTCGAGTCGCTCGACAGCGACGGCGATACGCGGTAACCTAGCCGCATGCGCGTTTCGCTGAATTCACACCCTTGTCCGTTTTGCCGCTCGACGCGGAGCGTCGGCCTAGCTCGTCCGTACCTGAGGTGCGGCGGGTGCGGGTCGATTTTACAGTTCCCCCTTCCGTCTGCCGGGGAAATCGAGGCGTATTACGAGTCCTATCTTCAGACGAAGGCGACGATGAACCCGGGTTATCTCGACGAGGCGTCGTATGCCGCCCTCGCGCGCGAACGGGATCTCACGCTTTCCGAGATCGGATTTCCCGAGGGACGCATCGCACGCGGGCGTAACGTCGAGCTTGGGTGCGCGAACGGGCTTTTTGTCCGGTACCTCGCCGAAAGGGGGAGCGGCTCCATCGTCGGCCTCGACGTCTCCGAGTCGCTGCTCTCGCTCGCACGCGCGCTGCCTGGCGTCGGCGAGGCGAGATTCGTCCGGGGTTCCCTTTCGGCCCTTCCCGACGATTCGTGCGATACGCTCTTTATGTTTAACGTGCTCGAGCATTCGCCGGACGTCTCGGGTCTCGTTGCGGACGCTTCTCGCGTCCTTTCCCGCGGGGGGCTCGCCGTCATCGAGACGCCGGTATCCGGAGTCGTGTCGCGCGCGTTTGGCTGGCGCTGGCGCCACCTCATGCCCATAGAGCATCTCGCGATACCCTCGGCGCGCGCGCTGTTCGCCCTGTGCGCCGGGAACGGCCTTCGGCCGCTCGGCTCGACGCGCTTCGGGAGCGGCCTTTCCGCGGGGTCTGCCCCGCGCGCCCTCAAGCGCTCGCTGGACGCGCTCGCGAAGAAGTTCGCCTTCGGCGACAGGATGTGCGCGCTTTTCGAACGTATGTGAAGGAAGCGCGCCTGAATTGACGGGTATGCGGTATGGCCGGGCGGATGGCCGGGCGGATGGCCACGCGGCACGCTTGTGCGGCTAGAGAACCGAAATACGGTCGCGGCCGGTTTTTTTCGCCTGGTAGAGGGCCGCATCGGCCCTGAGAAAGAGACCGTCGAAGGAATCGTCGAGGCGGTTCTCGGAAATGCCGATGCTGACCGTGATGCTGATCGGGGCGCCTTCTTCCGAATAGGAGTAGTCCGTGACGATGTCGTTTCGTATCGCCTCCGCGATGGTACGCGCCGCGGACTCGTTCGCGCCGGGAAGGAAGACGAGGAATTCGTCGCCGCCGTATCTGCACGCGATGTCGGTTTTCCGAATGTGCTTTTTGATCTTCGTTCCCGTCTTCGTCAAAATCAAGTCGCCCGCGAGATGGCCGTAGGTGTCGTTGATCGTCTTGAAATTGTCGAGGTCTATCATGATGAGCGCCGAGTCGTTCGGTATCTCGCCTTCCGCTTCGAGCCGCTTGATGAGCTCGTTGAGATAGCGGCGGTTATAGAGGCCGGTGAGGGGATCCGTTCGTGAGAGGTTTATGTAGTACTTCTCCCGCTCCATCATCACGTCCTTCTCGCTTAGTTCCTTGCGGATGAGATCGAAAATCGCGAGCGTGAAGAGGAGCGAATCGATGGAGGTTCCGATCACGAAGAAATAATTGGCCGGGATCTGCACCTCGGCGTAGGCCGCGGTGGACCAAATCGTCGTGCCCGTGAAAAGCGCGACCCAGGCGATGAGATAAAACCGCACCTCGCGATATCCCGACGCGTAGAGCTTGACCGTCGTCGCCATGATAATGATCGGAACGATGAACCCGGTGATATAGGCGATTTGGTTTGCGAGAAACGTCTGCATCGAGAGGCCGAGCGCGGTCTGCACGAGGAAGAGGCCGATGTTCACGTCGAGGATCGTGTTGATCGCCGGGAGGCGTTCCTTGAGAAAAAGGAATCGCTTGGCGAATACCATCATGGAGATTCCGAATCCCGCGAGGCTGAGCCATAAGATCGACTCGAGCATTTCGGGCGGCATCGGAATGAAGTACATGAAGCCGTGAACCACGAGGTGATAGGCCAAAAGCGACACGAGATAGCAGAGGTACACGAGGAAGTGCTTGTTTCGCATCACCATGAACGAAAAAAGATTGACGAAAATCACGGCGAGGATGATTCCGAAGAATACGCCAAAGACGATGTTTGAGCGGAACGAGCGGGAGAGCGCCTCTCGCGTCGTGACGACCGCGAGCGGCACGTACATGATCGTGTTCGTGCGGACGAGCACATACACGTCGTCGTCCGGCCGAAGGCCTCGCGGTATCGGAATGTATCTGACGCGGGTTTTGATTTGGTTTTCGCGCACGTCGACGCGCTTGCCCGCGCGCTCGTGAATGCCGCCGGGAAACCAAATATCTATATTCTCGATGCTCGCGTTGTCGATTTCGATGTAGCGGTCGACGGCTTCGTCCGTAGGGGCGATTCGGAATTTGATCCAGCAGGCCGCTTTCGTGCGGTTTCGAAAAAGTACCGGGCGTTCGAGCGGCGCGAAGAGCTCGCCCATGTCCTTGAGGGATTCGAGCGAGGCTTCGCGGGAAAAATCTTCATAGAAAGAGGCGTCGACGACGCCTGAAGCGGCGTTCCCGGTTTGCTGTCGCGGAATGAACGCGACAAGGAAGCTAGTGAGGATACACATCCCCGCGAGGGAAAAAATAAGGATATCTTGTCTATTTTTCATCGCCACCCGTACGGTCTCGTCATTATCCGGGGCATCGGGCGTTTTGTCAAACTGGGCGGAATAAGGAATTAAGGAAGGAAAAGATTACCCACGCATGAGTAATTTTTACCCGAACGAAGCGAGGAAGATGGCTTTAGTGGGGTAGGGAAGGCGTTTTTACGTGCAAAATCGGTTGGCACGGTTCTTGCAAGTAATCAGCGGGTACCGTAAAGGTACTCAAGGAGCACAATATGAAGAAGATAGTGGCTATCGCTGGAATGATCGCTCTTGCGGCCGTCGTGTTCGCGAACGGGGCGCGTGAAACCAAAACCGTCGAAGGAAAGCTCGCGATCGTCGATTCGATCCCGACGATAACGGTCGGCGCGGAATCATGGGCATTGCCCCCCGGTCCGTTTTATCAGGTTGCCTGGGAAAACGGGCTCAAGGACGGCGACACGCTGAAGGTTGAGGGGTTCGTATTCGATGGGCCGCGCGACGATGATGAGAAGCCGATGATCATGCCGACCAAGGCCTGGGCAAACGGGAAGGCGTTGGACCTCTCGAACGCTAACATGCGTGGTCCCGGCAGCCGCCGCGATCGTCGAGATTGGAATGGTCGCTGCGATCGCGGAGACCGCGGAGGTCGCGGAGATTGCAGTAATCGGCGCGAAAACCGAAAGTCCGGCGCCGGAAAAAACTGATGATTGATGTCTCCGAGCGAGGCCTGGTTCGGCCTCGCTCGGATCGGCTCGCTTACCGCGCGGCGCAACCTTGTGACCGCGCGGTATGCGGGCTACACTGATGGTAATGGGGAATAACAGATGAAAGCCAGCAGGCATACCGTACAAAATCGCGTGGTCGCGGCGGGAATACTCGTCGCGGTCGCGCTTTCGCTGTCTTTCGTCGTCCTTCTGTTCGGGCAAGCCTCGCTGCGAAACCGGCGCGACGCCGAGTTCTACGCGTTTCGGGTTATGACCGGCGTTCTCGACGTATACGCCTTCGATTCCGATTTCGATCCCGCTTACTGGAAGGAACTGAACGGCTTCGGCGTATACGCCGGCAATGGGGAAGCGCTCTATCGGTACGGAAGCGCGCCCCGCGAGCTCGAGAATCCCGCGCGCGTGGGCGACTCGGGCCTCGTGCGCGTGTCGAGCCATTCCGTGGTACTAATCAGGAAGATGGGCTCCATGCCCGGCCCGCACATGCGCCATGGCATGTTCGGCGCAATAAGCGACGATGCCCCCCCGGGCGACGACCGGCTCCTGCGCGAGCTCGTGCCCGATTCGCGCGGCTTCGAGCGTCGACGGCTCAGGGACGCGCCGGAGGGAATGCGGCCTCGTATGCCGGGAATGATGCGTTCCGGGCGCTACGTGTTCGCCGACGTCGACATGCAGGCGTTTTCCCGCGTCCGTCGACTGAGATTTATCTCTCTTTTCGCTCTTATCGCGGTATTTGTCGCGAGTCTCGCGCTCGTATTCGTGTATTCGCGCCGCGTCGCCCGATATCGCGCGCGCGAGGCGGAAAACGCTCACCTCGTTCAGCTCGGCGAGGCCGCGCGGACGCTCGCGCACGAGATCAAAAATCCGCTCGGCGTGATTCGCGTGCAATGCGCTACGCTGACTAAAATCCTCCCGAGCGAATTTTTACGGAACGTATCCGTCATCGAGGAGGAAACCGCGCGTTTGGCGCTTCTGACCGATCGCCTTCGCGATTTTTTGCAGAACACCGCGGGAAATCCTCGTCTCGTGTCGGCCCCCGAAATCCTTGCAAGCTGCGCCGTTCGGTATGCGGCCCGCATTGACGTGGCCGATTGGAAGGGCGGAGCGGTCGCGGTCTTCGTGGATCCCGACCGACTCGTTCAGACGCTCGATAACCTATTGGCGAACGCGCTTGAGTCGCAATCCCGCGAGGTCCCGCGTCTTTCGTTTGAAGTCAGGCAAGGTAGTGCCGTTTTTACGGTCGCCGATCGCGGCACCGGCGTCGCGCCCGAGCTGCGCTCGAGCCTCTTTACCCCGTTTTTCACGACGAAGCCGAAGGGCTCCGGCATAGGGCTCGCGCTATCGAGGCGTTTCATGGAACTTGCCGGAGGCTCGCTGAGCTACGCCGAGCGTCAAGGCGGCGGAAGCGTCTTCACCGCGACGCTTCCGATTGTCGCGGATGCGGCATCAAGGGGAGGCGATGGCGATGGAACGTGACAATCGCTCGAGGATACTCGTCGTCGACGACGAGAAAAACCTTCGTGAGTCAATCGGCGAGTATTTGGCGCTCGAGGGCTTTTCGTGCGCTCTCGCCGAAGACGGCCCCGCCGCGCTTTCGCTTCTCGGAAAGAGCGTCTTCGACGCCGCGGTCATCGACTTGCGTCTCCCCGGCATGGACGGCCTCGAGCTTTTGACCGCAATCACCGCCGAATGGCCCGCCCTTCCTCTGGTGATGATGAGCGCGCACGGCGGCATCGCGGATGCCGTCGAGGCCATGAAGCGGGGCGCCGTCGATTATCTCGTTAAGCCCTTCGACCCCGCGGAGCTCGCCGTTCGCCTTTCGCGAGCCGTTTCCGCCCGTCGCCTCGCGCGCGTCTCCGAGATCGGCAAGCGGCTTTCGCTCGGCTCCTGGCTCGGCGATTCCCCCGCGATGCGCGCGGTAAGCGTCCTCGTCGATAAGGTCGCCCCTCTTTCGTCGACCGTGCTGATAACGGGAGAAAGCGGAACCGGCAAGGAGGTCGTCGCGAAGGAGATTCATCGGCGATCGAGCCGGGCCGACGGCCCCTTCGTTCCGGTTAATGTCGGGGCATTGCCGGAAAGTCTCATTGAAAGCGAGCTCTTCGGTCACGAGAAAGGGGCCTTCACCGGGGCCGACTCGAGGCGGCAGGGTTACTTCGAGCTCGCGTCGGGCGGCACGCTCTTTCTCGACGAGCTCGGCGAGATGCCCCTTTCCACTCAGGTAAAGCTTTTGCGCGTCGTGCAGGAACGGATCATCATGCGCGTCGGCGGCTCCCGGCCCCTGCCGGTCGACGTCCGTATCATTGCGGCGACCAACCGCGACCTTGAAGCCGCGGTTCGCGAGGGCCGCTTTCGGGAGGATTTGTACTTTCGCCTGAACGTCCTCCGGATCGCGCTTCCGCCGCTTCGCGACCGCCGCGAGGATATCGCGCCGCTCGCCGAAATGTTTCTTTCGCGGTTCGCGCGCGAGACGGGGAAGGCCGTGACGGGCTTTTCGCCCGACGCCCTCGCCGTCCTCGCGGACTATCCGTATCCCGGAAACATCCGCGAGCTTGAGAACGCGATTGAGCGGGCGGTGATCCTTAGCGACGGCTCCCTCGTGCGTCCTGACGATTTGGGCTTCCCGGCTCGGTTTGCGCTGAGTGCGAATGCCCCGCAGGTCTCCGACGGCTCGCAGGTCGCCGAGGTTCGGCCAGAGGCCTCCGCGGAGCCGGTGAGCATTCGCGACGCCGAGCGAGCGGCCATCGTCGCGTCTCTTGCGCGGAACGAGAACCATCGCGAGCGCACGGCCCGCGAGCTCGGAATTACGCGCCGAACGCTCCTCACCAAGATGAAGGACTATGGCCTGATCGACGGCTAGGGCCGACGACCGACGGCTAGGCGCCGTTACTTCATCCGCAGGTTTTCGGCCGCCTCGGGACACATCGCGTGAAAGGTGGAAACGGTCTTACACGGGTATTCCGCGCACGCGCCGCAGTTTGCCGCTTCCTTGGAGATGGCGCATTTTCGCATCTCGCATTCGCCGCAATGGCCGATCTGGACGCCGTCCGTCGCGAAGCATCCGTGACAGTTAATCATCTCCGGGGTAAAGGCGAAGTTAAACATCTTCGTCCATTCGTTCGCGACGCTTTGCCTGAGCGCGTCGTCGTTCGTCTTTGACGCGATGAACGCCCCGCACTTCGCGCAGTCGAGCCCGCAGGCCGCAATGATCTTTTCCATGATTCGATGCCTCCATCGTTAGCGTGATTGCCCGATTATGGCATGGAATACCTGACATCCTCTGTCACTGTTGTATCGAATTACGCTCAGCGAGTTCGGTCGCGTGGGCGAGGAGTCGGTCGCGCAGGTGCGTGGGCTCGATGACCGAAACGGCGCCCGGAAGTCCCATGAGCCAGGACAGAAACCAGTCGCCGACGGGAAAGCTCGCGCGAACGAGCAAGGTCCCGTCTCCCGCGTCGGTCAGGCAATCGGCGTCGAAATATTCCGCGAGCCGCCCTCGGGCGCGCGTCTCGACCGTAAAGGCGATATCCTCGTGCGGTTCCGCTTCCCATTGCAGGGTCCAGGGCCTGAGCGAAAGATCTATGTCCGGGGCCGAAGGCGAAAGGCCGGTCGGGGTAACCGAGCGGATTCGCGCGATGCGGAACGAGCGAAAGCCGGAGCGGAGGCGGCACCAGGCGTAGAGAAACCAGGATTGCCAGTAGAACACGAGCGCGAGCGGTTCGATGTCCCGGCGCGTTTCGACCCCACTCACGTCGCAGTATTCAACGCTCACGACGGTGCCTTCGGCGATGGACTCGTTCAGGATATCGATCGTTTCCTTTTCCCGGCGGCCCGGGGTCAGCTCGATAAACACCCGGCTTTCGGGACAGGGAATGCCCCGCCGAGAGGATTCCCCGAGGAGCAGGGCGAATTTTCTTTTCAGGTCCTCGATCTCGCTTTTGGGGCATACCCCGGTGAGCCCGTCAAGGGCCGAAAGGACGCGGCGGACTTCCCCGGTGCGGAGCGTCTGTCCCGTCATGTGAAACCCCTCGACGAGACCGAAGCCGCCGTCGCGTCCCGTCGTCGCGTACACCGGTATGCCGGCCTCCGAAAGCGCCTCGACGTCCCGGTATACCGTTCGAATCGAAACCTCGAGTTCTTCCGCGAGTTCTCGCGCCGAAACGCGTTTTCCGGAGAGGAGTATGGTCAATATGGAAAGAAGCCGTTCCGCTTTCATTCGTGCCCATGATACACCGACATTGCCCCGCGAGGAAATCCCGCTGGCTAATTTCGCCAAACGGGGATAAAATTGTCCGCATGGACGACAAACGGCTTTACGGTAACAGTATCCCGCGCGAAATCGTGCGCGCGGCCGAACGGCGATTCGCGCGCTACGCGAAAAAATTCAGCTTTGATCCCGCCAAAAGCCCGACGCTTTCCGCGTATCCCGAGGGTTTCGGATTCGACGACTTCGGCATACAGACCGTACGCGAACAAGCGAGCGACCGTCCCGACGGCGCCGCGCTGGACGCCGAAAAGGGCGTGATGCTCGGGACCATCCGCATGGGCTTCGGGCATTGCCGCATGGCCATCGCCCTCGCGTCCGCCGCGCACTCGATGGGCTATACCCCGTATTGGCTCGACCTCATGTCGTTTCCCGATTCCGCGGCGAGCAAGACGATCAAGTACCTCGAGGACCTCTATAACCTCGGCTCGCGCCTTTCCCAGCGTTCCCGGCTCTTTAACTCCCTTGTGTGGGAGTACGTGACGAACGGCGCCGCCCGCAAGCTCTCGTTCTCGGTGGAGGAAGACGCCCTCTCGCGCATCTTCGTGCCGCTCTATCGCGACATTCCGCGCGACATGCCGTTTTTCTCGACGCACCCCTGGACCGGGCACGCCGCGCGCGGAGCGGGCATGACGGACGTCGTCACGATCATCCCCGACAATTTTCCGCTCGCCTTTCACGTCGTCGAGGGAAGCCATCACGTCGTACAGTCGCCCTCGGCCTACATGGGGTATCGCACCTTCCACTCAATGGGCAACGGGCTTCATCTTGACCACACGATGCCGGCGAGCGACATAACCATGGTCGGCCATTACGTCGACCACGAGATCGTCGCGGGAATCGAGGAAGACTGCGAAAAGCGCGTCAGGCGCATTCGCGACGGCGGCACGAGGCGGTTTCTTCTTACCATGGGCGGGGCGGGGGCGCAGGTACTTCGCTTCGCGGACATCGCCCGGACGTGCAAGGACGCGATCGAAGGCGGCAAGGTCTCGCTTTTCGTCAACATGGGCGACCATAAGGGCCGGTGGGCCGAGCTTGAGGCGATGTTCCGCGCCGACGGCATCACATGGACGCTTCATTCGGACTGGAAGGAGACGCGGGCCTTTATCGACGAATCCGCCGTCGAGAAAATATCGGGCGTTCACGTGTTTCTGCACGAGGATTTCTACTGCGCCGTGTACGCCACGAATCTTTTGATGCGCGTGTGCGACGTGATGGTCACGAAGCCGAGCGAGCTATCGTTCTATCCCGTGCCGAAACTCTTTATCCAGCGCGTCGGCCGGCACGAGGCGTGGGGAGCGATCCGGGGCGCCGAAATCGGCGACGGAACGATCGAAACGGCGTCGGTCACGGGCCTTCATCGCATACTGAAAATGCTCGTCGAGGACGGGGATCTCTTGGAGCTCTATTGCTCGCATATCGTGAGAAACAAGAAAGACGGGATTTATGACGGCGCGTATAACGCGATGAAGGTGGCGCTCGAGCGGAAGAAGAGCTGACCCGCGAGCGCGCGAGTCAGGCGAAGCTGATCGGTCGACCGACGTCAGTCGACCCGTACCACCGAGGCGATTCGGCCGTCCTTTGTGTAGACGCGCTCTTCGTTGGCCAAGTCGGGAAGTTGGCTCATGCCCTCGAAGAAGGCGTAGTACCAAGTGCCGCGCGGAAGGGGCAGGTAGAGTTCGTATCGTCCCGGCGCGGTTTCTTCCATTTCGTACATGAACGAGTCCCAGTTGTTGAACGAGCCCGCGAGCCTGATCGTAGAGCCGGATCGCGCCGTGTAGGTAAACCGCACGAGTCCGCGGTTCGTCTCCTTGGTCTCGAAGGTTTCATAGCGCTCAACGGCGACGGTCGAGACGCGTATGCCGTTCGGGTAGTCGTATTCGGTGGAGTCGTTGAGAGGATCGACGGTCCAGAGCCCGTCGATTACCATTCGGTATCTGAGTTTGTCGACCGACGGCGGTACTTCGGCGATGAAAAAGAGCACGGAGTCCACGCGGGTTTTCGTCTCGTCGAGCCGCGGCTTGCCGGATTCATCGCGCCTCGTCAGGCGTTTCAGCGAATGAATCGTACTGTAATTTTCGTGCTCGAAGGAAATCCCGGCGTGACGGGCGGTCCCCGTCGCGGTAAACACGACGAAGCGGCCGGAAACGACCGGCGGCTTGGCGCGTGAAATCGACATGACAAGTTCGTTGTACGCGACGGTTTCAATGCCCGCCGCGGAAGCTCCCACCGCGGCCAACAGAAGGGCCGCGGCGACGAATACTGCTTTTTTCATCGTTCTCCGCCGAATTACAGAATTCCCCGCGGATTGCCCGGTTGCACACGATGTGGCCGGTCGCGGTCGGTAGTTCTTTACAATTGTCGGATTATCCTGCAAAATCTTGAGGTACCCCGCGCGTTTATGGAAAAAAAGGCGCAGAGGAACGTTCCCCGGTAAAGTGGCGACGCGAAAAACCGATGATATACAGTATACGATTCGATCAGGGAAGCAATGCCGGGTATAAAAGAACTTGAGTTTTTTAGAAATGAACTCAGCAATCTCGGGCGGGAACGCGAAGTGGCCGAGGAGCGGGGAGAGGCGTACGTGCCGCTTCCCCTTCCGTCAGAGTCTTCGTCGTCGACACCTCCTATTGACGTCGACGGCCTACTGGCTTCAATCGGCGTGGAGCCGCAGGCCCCCCCGGAACAGTCCGATTTTGATCAGCTTCTCGCGAACCTTTCGCTTGACTCGGGCGATTCCCCCGAGAACGACGACGCTTCCTTTGCCGTTCCCGAAGACTTGCTTGCCGGGCTTTCCGCCGGCATTGAGCAGGATCGCGCCACGGCCGATTTGTCCGATTTTCAGGAATTCGAAGCCCCCGAGATACCCGACGTCACCGATGTCTCCGAAGTAACCGATGACTTTCAGATTCCAAATGACTTTCAGGTCCCCGATACCTTTGAGATGCCAGAAGTACCCGTGAGCATTGATGCGTTTGATATACCTGACGCTTCTGAAGGCTTTGGCGACGCGGAAGCGATCGAGCCGCTTGACGAAAGCGACGTGCCCACCAGTACGGGTGCCGCCGTCGGATCAGGAGAGAATGACGCGATTGCCGGGCTCGACGCCCTGCTTGCCGCGGGCTTGCCATCCCTTGATGACATGCCTACGACCGAAGGAGACGCTTTCAGCGTTCCGGATTTGAGCAACTTCGACGTCTCGGCTTTCGATGGCTCATCCGACGTTTCCGCCCCTGCGCAAGCGGGCGAACCGGGCGAGCCGGACCTTCAGGGATTTAGCGTCTCCGAGAAAACGCAGGACAGCGATCCGTTTGAAATGGATATCACTCCCATCAGCGACGAATACTCCGGCCCTCCCGCTGGACTAGGCCTTGAAGGCCTTTCTGACTACGAGGTCGGCGGGAGCCCTTCGTCTTCCGACGCGGGGAACGCGAAAGACTCGAATCCCTTCGGCGACGTTTTTTCGGATTTTTCCGTTCCTGACGATCTTTCGGTTCCCGCCGCCGAGAGCGTTGATACTGCCGCTCTTGACGGGTTCGACGGCTTCAGCCTTGACGAGGATTTTCTCAAGGCCGGTTCGGGCGCCGGGGCGGAAGATGACTTCCATATTCCCGGGTTTTCCGACTTTACCTCCTCTTCGGCCCGCGCGGCCGTTCCCGAATTTACGTTTGATTCGGATGGATCGAGAAAGTCGGGAAAGAAGGAAATTCCCCTCCGAATATCCGAGGAGGATTTCCGCAAGCTTTTTGACATTCTCGCGAAATTCCCGCTGAACGTTCGTATCGCCGTCGAGGAATACGTCTCCGGCGAAGAGGGGACCGAGCTCAAGAAAATGGAACTCGTGCATTCCATTTTGACCGGGGCTTCGGTTCGCAAGATAGCGCGGACCCTTGAGGGGATTCTCGATCGCTCCATTCCCGTCCCGAAGGATTTTGAGAAAAGGACGGTCGCCGAATACGAACTCGAGAAAGCGTCGCTTCGGTATGTGCTCGTTAACCGCATCCTGCCGATTGCCGCTATGTGCGTCGTTATCGCCGTGCTTACCGCCTGTACGGTCTTTCTTTCGTGGCAGTTCATTTACCGGCCGCTCGCCGCGGAAAGCCTGTATAAACGCGGCTATGCTGCTATCGAAGACGCGCGGTTTACCCAATCGACGACCCTGTTCGATGATGCCGTCAAGGTGTGGGAAAAGAAAAAATGGTATTTCCGATATGCCCGCGCGTATCGCGCCAAAAAACAATACATGCTCGCCGAGACGATGTACGAGCGCCTGCTTGCCCGATATGACAACGATCTTGCGGGAGGCCTTGAGTACGCGACCATGCTGAGCGTGGAGCTGAGGAACTTCGAGAAGGCGGAAACCGTCCTTCGGCGGCGCGTGCTCGACCATCACGTGAATAATCGCGACGGTCTATTACTGCTTGGCGATAACTTCCTCGAATGGGCCGACGAAAGTCCCGAAAAATACGAGGATGCTCGCGCGACGTATGCGGTGCTCATCGAGCTCTATGGAAAGAAAGACCTGTATCTTTCGCGGATGATGCGATACTTCATCCGCGTCGACAACCTCGCCCAGGTCCTGCCCTTGAAGGAGCGACTGACGCGGCGCGGCTCGAAGATCGAGCCGGTTGATCTCGTCGAGCTCGGCGGATATCTCTTGGATAAACGCTATTCGCCGAAGCCCGGCGAAAGCGAGGCTTTGCGCGCGGCGATCGAAGACGTTCGTGCCCTCCTCGAGCGCGCCATTAAGGTTGCGGAATCGATTCCTGAAGCCCACTACAACATGGGTCGGTTCTTCGTGTTCAACTATAAAAACGATCTCGCGTCAACGGCGCTCAGCGAGGCGCTTCGCCTGTTCGAGACGGCGGAGCCGATGAATCCCCGGCGTCTTCTCACCCGCATCGACGCTTTCCGCCTGCTCGGCGAGATACGCGCGGAGGACATGGAATACCTCAAGGCGGGAACCCTCTACGCCGAGGGAATCAGCCTCTACGAGGAACAACGCGCGAATCGCGCCGTCAAGCAGGACCCCCGCGTCGGCGTTCTGTACGCGGACTACGCGGACATCGCCTATTTCGTCTCGAACCGCCTCGACGAGGCCCTCCCGCTCTATGAGCGGTCAATCGCCGAGCTCAACGATACCTCCTCGATTCGCTACAGGATCGGATATATCCGCTATCAGGGGATGGACTATCTTTCGGCGATGGAATCCTTCGGCGTGGCGTACGCGCGCACTCCCGCCGACCGGAATCTCGCGTTTGGCTACGCAAACGCCCTGTTCCGCCGCGGTGACGTCTTTGCCGCCCAAGGGCACTACGAACGGCTCATGGAGACGCTCGAGGCCGAGCGGATTCGCAAGGGAATTATTTTCCCGCAGGCGCGGATCGACCACGGCGAGTTCGTCGAGCTTTATATGAAGACCGCGAATAACCTCGGGGTTACGCTCAGTCGCCTTTCCGAGCGAACGGGCGATTCTCGCAAGAACGCGCGCGCCCTCGTTCTGATCTCGGACGCGGCCCGGGCTTGGGACACCCTTACGCGAAACCCGGAGACTATGATTCGCCTCAAGCCCCCGCACGACAAGAACCTTCCCTTTATGAATGTCCGGTATATTACGAAGCCCGGAGAGGCGTATTCGAGCGAGATATTTACCGATATTCCGAAAACCATGGAGAACGAGCGAGTCTTACGACAGCGCGACGACCGCTAGCTTCGCCGGCAGGCGGAATACCGGCCGACTTGCACTTTTTACGCACTGTTGCTATAGTACAGCTTCAAACGCCCGTCCGTTCGGCACGCGCGATCTTTTTTTGGACGTTTAACTCAGCGGTAGAGTGCTACCTTCACACGGTAGAAGTCACTGGTTCAAATCCAGTAACGTCCAAAAAAAGATCGAATATTCCTTACAGCTAAATAAGCGCCTGCGAGCCGGCTTCCGCGCTTCACACCGATGTAGAATCTTCATTCCTGTGGTATACTCGTGCCGATGAAAGGCGAGTTCATGGGCATACTCTCGGATTTTCGATACCGCAAGATATCTCATACCGCAACGGTAAATGATCTATTGAAGGAATTTTTCCGAAAATCCATCCATATATGCTCGTCTATCGTGCCGGTGTTCGCAATCCGCAATTACGCGTGGACGATCACGACATTGTCGTTTGTCACCGCCGCCTACATCGTGTGCGAGTACCGCCGCATGGCCGGCTCTCCCATTCCGTTAGTATCGAGGATAACCGCCTACGCTTCGCGAAAGCGCGACGAGGGGCGGTTCGTGCTCGGACCCGTCACCATGGGACTCGGCGTTCTTTTTGCCCTGCTTATCCTGCCGCCCGACGCGGCGCGCGTCGGCATTTTCGCCCTTGCATTCGGCGACGGCATCGCGAGTCTCGCGGGAAAGCTCTATGGACGAGTTAAGATTCCCGGCGCCCAGGGTAAGACTTTTGAGGGAAGCGCGGCGTGCTTTTTTGCCGTGTACGCCTCGACCTTCGCGGTTTTGCGCGACCCGCTTCGATCCTTGGGAGTCGCCCTCGCCGCGATGCTCATCGAGATGCTCCCGCTGAAGGACTATGATAACATGATTATCCCGCTCGCGATCGGCTCGATCGCATCGCTCATGCGCTGAGAGCGGGTAAAAACCGGCTATTGCCAGAGGTAGTAGCGGTGAATCCGGTCGAGGTACTGCCATCCCCCCGCGAAAAGCAAAAATCCCCCCGCGAAGAGCGACGCCCAAGAATCGCAGTATGACAGGGTCGCGTATCCGACGAATATGGCCAGAAGCGCGATGCCAGCCGCCGTATAATCGCCCGACGCGCGCGTTTTTCCCTGAATGAGATAGGAAACCACCGCAAGCAGGCCGATGACGAAAAGAAAAACGGTGATCGTCACGTTAAAGCCGGGACGTACGAGATAGTTCGAAAACAAGCGTGCGGCGTTGAACGGAACGGCCGAAACGAGGCTGAACGAAAAAAAGCCGATGAGGAAGACGCTCGCGCCGAGTTGCTGTGCCGTTTGGCCTGTCGTGAAAATCACGCTCGCGAGCAGCGAGAGCGCGGAGAACACCCTGCAAAAGAGAATCGCCCGCGAGATGGTGACCGAAGACAGTCCCGCCATCGGTATGATCCCCCCGAGGGGAATGAGGATGCGAAGCGACTCGAGCGATACGGAAAAGGCGGCGGCGGCGAAGAACGTAATCTCGATCGTTTGCGTCTTTTCGAAGGCGAATAGCACGTATGACAGGCAGAGGAGGGAAAAAAGCGGAAAGAGCCCCGTCGAAAGCGCTACTGCCGTCGGGCTGAAGGGAGTTAAAAAAAAGCCGTCGAGAAAACTCAGCCCTCTCGGGCCTGGCTGAAGGGTCGGAAGCGCGCCTTTCAGCGTCATGTACGCGATGCTCGACGCCGCGGCGATGACCAGCGAGAGAGAGACGAGCGCGCCCATCCTGATGAACCGATTTCGTGCTGCAATGGTCATGAAGGAATGATACCATCAAAAAGGCGTTAAGGGAATCTCAAGTCGCTCGCGCAAGATGTCGATACTGTCGATAAGACTCATGAGGGAGACGGGAATGCGAAAGATTGCGATATGTATCACTATGGCCTTCGTTACCTTGGCCGCTTACGCCGGGGACGTTGCCACGTTCGTGAATCTCGGGTTTTCCGCCGACGGCGGTTCGTTCGCCTTCGGGCAATACGGCGTGACCGACGGCGACTATCGCGCGTACGCCGACCTGTTTTGCGTCGACGTGGCGAAAAACGACTTCGTGAAGGGCGGAAAGTTCTCCGTCGCACCTTCGCAGTCGACCGTCGGAAAGGACGGACGCGGCACGTTTGCCTCATTGCAGAATAAAGCCGCTTCTTTTATCGGTACGCTTCGTATCGATAGCTCGTCTCAGGGCCGCGCAATTTACGCCCAGGCAGAGGACGCGCCATCGGTAAAAGAGCTTTCCTTCCGCGACTTCGAGAACGGCCGGGAATTCGCCGTGACGCTCAAGTCTCTTTCGGACGGTTCGGGATCTTCCGTGCGATCCTCGTTTTACCTGCTCGTGGTCATAACGGACGCGAACGGCGTCGAGCGGAGATATACCGTGGGCCTTCCGGGCTTCGCGCGGTCCGGGGTCAAGGATTACCAGATACGCCGAATCTTAACCGATCAGTCCGGAAAATCCATCGTGTTCGTGATCGAAAAAGAACTTGCGGAGAAGCGGGGCAACTCCCTTCGCTTTATGGTCGAGACGCTGCGTCTGTAATGGCCGCGTCGATCGATCCCGAAATTTCCCGAAACAGCTGATATACCAACGCTCCGTCTTCCGACAGGATTCTCACGAGAATCCTGTCGTTTTTGAATTTCAGATCGCGCCAGAGGGATTCGAGCCACAGGGCCTCGGCGTCGGCCCTGAGCGTCGTTTCATCCGGTTCCGCCCCCGAGTCGGCCTTCCCCTGCAAAAAAAGATATATTCCCGGCTCAATCGAATCCGCGTCCGCGCCGCCCGAGAGGTGTCGCGCGGGGTCTGGCTCGAGTTCCTTAGGCCCGACGAGCGATCGATACTCGCGTATCGCGACGGTTCCGTCCGGCGCCTGAGCGGGATTTCCGTCTGCGCGGATGGGACGATGCAACTCTAGCACATGGAAGTTTCTGGTCATGGGAAAGATACTAGCAAAAAAACGGGCAAGGATCGATATGACGACGATGAATATCCGGGGGTGAGATATGACGAAAGCGATCATTCTCTCGGCGGCCTTGATCTTGGTTCTCGTGGCGCTCGCGTCCTGCGCGCTTGAGCGGGAAATGGTATCCGTATGGGGCGGCGCCGCGGAGACGCCGAAACTCATTGGGCTTTCGTCCGTCGGGCCGTCTGAACTGCTGGGGGAATTTTCAGGTCCGGTGAGCGCCCGAGAGGCGCGGGTTTTGCCCGTTTCCGGGGATGAAGCGGGCGTTCCCGTCAGCGTCGAGAGCGCCGGACCCGCCCGTGAGCTGCGCTTTGTGCTGTCCGTCCCCCTTGCGGCGGGCGAGCGCGTCATTCTGTCGGGCACGGTGGAGGACGCGCGCGGGAACAGCCTTTCGTTCGCGGTCCCCGTTCTTGGGTACAACGGGCGCGTGCCCCGGCTTCTCATTAACGAAATCAGGACGGGGTACGATAATCCCAAAGTAGAGTTTATAGAGCTCGTGGCACAAAGCGACGGAAATATCGCGGGCGTCGAGATAGTTAACGCGATGAACGAGGCAAAGAGCCGGTATGTTTTTCCCGCCGCCGAAGTGCGCGCGGGGGAGTATATCGTGCTGCACCTTCGTTCGGTCGAGGAAGGGCTTATCGACGAGACGGGGCCGACCGACGCCTCGGGCGGCGTCGACGCGCGCGCGACCGCGCGCGACTTCTGGGACGGGCAAGCCCGTTCTCCCCTGAAGGCGACGAACGTGATAACCGTCCGCGCGCGCTCGGGCGGCGAGATTCTCGACGCCTTGCTCGTCGCGGAACCGGGCCTCGAGGATTGGCCCAACGAACGACTCTCGCTCGCGGCGAGGGAGGCCGTCTCTGCCGGCTCATGGGGCCCGACCGCGGGTGTCGGCGACGCGGCGAACGCGGCGTATCCCGTCGCAATGTCCCCGACCCGTACCCTTGGCCGAAGTCCCGCCTCCGCGGATACGAACGGCGCGTCCGATTGGCGCGTATGCCCGACGGGCAAAAATAGCCCGGGAACCGCGAACGTCGCCGTTCCCTGACGCGCCTCGTTTGCATATTACCCGTTTTAAGGGTAGTATTGAACCGGAAACGGGAGGCGTTCATGGCAGAATTACTGGCTCCGGCGGGAAACACGGAAGCCCTCGACGCGGCGGTTAACGAAGGCGCTGACGCCGTATATCTCGGTCTCAAGAGCTTTAACGCGCGCCTCCGATCCTCTAATTTCGCCTGGTCTCAGTTCGAGGCGGCCGTCGATAAGCTCCATAAAAAGGGAAAAAAGCTTCTCGTGACCGTAAATACGGTATTGCAAGAATCCGAAACCGAGCGAATGTTTCGCTTTCTCGCCTATCTTTCCAAGGTTGGCCCTGACGGCATTATCGTCCAGGATTTCGGCGTCATGAACATGGCGCGCGAGCATTTTCCCTCGCTTCGCGTCCACGCCTCTACTCAGATGAACGTCGCGAGCGCCCGCGCCGCGAACGCCATGAGCCGCGCCGGTGTCTCGCGCGTGGTCCTCGCGCGCGAACTGGGGCTCCCAGAAGTACAGGATATCCGCGCGCGAACTTCCTGCGAGCTTGAGGTGTTCGTGCACGGAGCTCTGTGCGTCAGCGAGTCGGGACTCTGCCTCTTTTCGAGCTATCTCGGCGGCAAATCCGCGAATCGCGGCATGTGCGCCCAGGCCTGCCGCAGGCTGTATTCTACCAGCGCCGGCAAGGCGGGGAGGCAAGGCTATTTCTTCTCGCCACATGACCTCCAGCTCGTGGACCGCATACCGGATCTCGTGGCGGCCGGCGTCAACTCCTTTAAGATCGAAGGCCGGATGAAGAGCGCCGAATACGTCGGAACCGTCGTAGCCGCGTACCGTCACGTGCTCGATAACTGGGAAACCGATAAAAAGGCCGCGCTTGAGACCGCGCGGAGAATTCTCGCGAACGATTTCGCGCGCGCGAAAACGCGCTATTGGTACGACTCCTCGAGCGCCGAAGGCGTCCTAAACCCCGATCAGGCGGGAGGCACCGGCATCGCGCTCGGACGCATCGCGCGCGTGCGCGGGGAGGAAGGCGAGCGCATGGCGACGCTGACGGGCGGAACCTACGATCCCGACGAGGGGGACTCGCTGAGGCTCCACCGAAAGGACGACTCCGCGCGCGAGAGCCATAAGGTGACGCGCGTCTCCGTCGAGGGCATGATGCGATGGATCGACGTTCCGGACGGCTTCGGCCCCGGCGACGCGGTGTACCTTATCCAGACGAAGGCGATGTCGAAGCGGTATCCGCGCGTGCTTCCCAGCGATCTCGCCGCGTATCGCGGACAGCCCGGCGCCGACCGCTTGCCCGAGCTCAAGCAAACGCCGGCGGCGCCCGTCGCCGTTAAGGGCGGAACGAAGGGCCATGGCGACCCCGACTTTCCCGAAGGCGTCTACGTGCAGGTGTCGACGATCGACGAGCTCTTCATGATACTGACCGACCGGCCCGTCAGGGTCATCGTCGAGCTGAATCAGTCGACTTCTCCGGTCCTTCTCGGTATTAAAGAACCTCCGGCGAACAAGGCGACGAAGGGACAGTCGGGCGTGCTGCCGTTTTCGAAGCGCGAGACGATTATCTCCCTCGACCCCTTTCTTCCCCAGGCATTGGAGGATGGGCTTTCGACTACCCTCGACGATCTCGTCGAGAATGGCTATTCGCAGTTCATCGTGAATAATCCCGGCCACGTCGGTATGCTCCGAAATCGCGGTCTCAAGCTCATTGCGGGGCCCTATTTGTATACGTTCAATCGATGGGCCGTCGACTGGCTCGGCAAGCAGGGCCTCTCGTCGTTCGTGACCCCGATCGAGAACTCAAGGGATAATCTCGAGGCGACGATCGACTCGAACTTCCGCTCCCAGATGTTCGTGACGGTATTCGCGTATCCGGCACTGTTCCGAATGCGCTTTACGCTGCCGGCGTCTTATGACTTTACCCTGTTCTCCGACCGCCAAAGCGGGGTGTTTCGCGCCATTTCCGGGGACGATGGGTCCTTCGTCGTTCCTGATATTCCTTTTTCCATTATCGAGAAGGCCGCGGCGCTCGATAAAGCCGGCTTCAAGCGACATATTATCGACCTCGCCCGATCCTCGATACGTAAGCAAGACTTTCGCACGGTCATGGACTCGTATCGCAAGGGTACGCAGCTCGCGGAGTTTTCCCGCTTCAACTGGAAGGACGGGTTCTATGATCCGGACCGGATGGAGGAACTTCGCGGAATGAACGAGCGGGCGCAAACGGCCCGGGAGAATACGAAGAAGGTCGGCGCGGGACGAAGTCGTGCCACCGCGGGACGCGAGGAACGTGATGCGCCGCCGCATGGCAGAAAGACCTCGCGGACTGGCGAGGCTCCCGCGCGTGGACGGGCAAAGACCGCGCGCTCAGGCGAAGCTCCCGCGCGCGGACGGGCAAAGACCGCGCGCTCAGGCGAAGCTCCCGCGCGCGGACGGGAAAAGACCGCGCGCCCCGGCGAAGCTCCCGCGCGCGGACGGGCAAAGACCGCGCGCCCCGGCGAAGCTCCCGCGCGCGGACGCAAGCCGTCGCCGCGCGACGGTAAACCGCCGCGGAAGACGAGATAAAGAGCTTGTGTCGGGTAGCTTCGATTAGTTAAGCGCTCGAATGAGCTCGACGATATAGAGCTGCACGTAGGCAAGCAGCGCGTCGCGATTTTTGATTTTCATCAGTCCGGGCGTGTCGACGAGGGTCGTCGCGAGGTTTTCGACCCTCGCGCGGTTAAAGCTCGAAGCCTTAATACTGCGGATGATCCGCCTCATATAGTCCCGAACGAGGGAATTGACGTCCTCGGTGAGATTCATTTTTATCTGCGGGTCAAGGGTTCGGTTCCAGAGTTCGAGCTGGGCGGCCATCTCCGCCTCAAGGGTAGACCCCTCCGGGATGAGCCGGCGCTGTACCGCTTCGGCCGCGGCCCTGAGCTCCGCCTTCTTGCGGTCGCGCTCGGCGCGCGCGTCCTTTTCACCCGTCTGTTCCTCTCGCGGTTCTTCTACGGGTTTCGTCTGCTTGGTCTTTGGCTTTCGCGGGCGGCTAAAGAAGGCGATGATGGTGGAAACGACGGGAATCGTGTACCAAAACGGCAGCATGATCCGCGTATCCGTGAGGAGTTCCTGGCGATCGAGCATGAGAAGGGTACTGAGCGGAAGCACTCGTCCGCGATCGAAGAGCTTGAATCCGCTTTGCGACTCGTCTACTGCGCCTTCCATGGCGAGCAGTGACATGAACGAGGCGTTGATCAGGGCATGGAGGATCGGCGCCGAAACCTTGCAGAGCGACGCGAGCTTCGCCTCGAAGTCCGCTTGGGTCTTCATGGCGTTCTCCTGCCGATAGGCGCGAAGCAGCTGATACCAGTCCCGGGTCACTTGCTCCTTGATGATCTTTCGCGCCTCGTTGCAAAGCCGTACCGAAAGCGGAATCACCTTTTCCTTGAGAAGAAAGTATCTCGTTTGGGTTTCCGTGCGAAAGACGAGAAGCGTGGGCAGGGAGTCAGGCGTCGATTCCCCCGTTTTCTCTTTAATGAAGGCCTCGAGGTCGGTGTTTTTATACTGACCGAGCAAGGGAACTCCGCGCGAGTCGGCAAAGCGGGAAACCGTTTCCATGTCGAAGTAGTACGGCGGCTTTTGAAAGCACAGCTCGAGATTTTTGAGGGCAGTTTCTCGCTGTAAGTCCTGCTGGGCCTTGTTGCGATAAAAGTTATTGAGGTACTCCACGATGAACACGGCCTGAATCAGAGAGCTTTCTTCGGGGGTTTTTTCCGTTTTCTTGGTGTAATCCTGCCTGATGAAGGAGCACATATAGCTCCAAAAGAGGAAGGTCTCGCCCGAATGCTTGAGCGCGCGAAGCGATTCCGAGGGTCTCGTCTGGAATTGAATCAGCGCGTTCTTGATGGTGAGTTCCTTTCCGGGATTCGCAACCATCATGCGCTTTTGGATATAATCCTTTGACTCGTCCTTTCGCAGAAAAAAACGGATCTTCGAGAGGGCGAGATCAAGGAGTTTTTCCGGGGATATCGATGCCGGATAGATCATCGGGGGCGTTTCGTCGGGGAAGGTGAGCTGGTACAAATACGCGTTTGTGCGCTCTCCTCCCTCTAAAAGCCCGGCGAAATCGGTCGTGATGTAAATGGGTTTTAAAAATGCCGACGGAAAACCCGAGGGCAATTCGGAGCCGAGGGGAAAGGGAACCTCCGGGCGCTCGTCAATGTCGCGAAAGCGCTGGAGCATTCGATCGATATAGTACTGTGGAACGAAGAGGGTTTTTCGTCCCTTGAGGTCGGTTGTGATGAAAACTTTGCCCTTGATCTCGAGGTTTTCGAGCTCGTGCAAGACGACGGCGACGGTATCCTCAAGATACACCGCCAACTCCGGGGCCTCCTGGAGATAATGGCGCGCGTATTTCACTAAATAGTCGCAAAATTCTTGGAGAATAACGCTGGGAGAATTCTGCTTGCCGGTGTATATTCTCAGAAGAACCGACAGTTCGGTTGGGGCCGCCATGAGGACAGTGTACAGTATAATCATCCTTTTCTCAATGATTTATTCGGTTCACGCCGAGTATCCGGGCGTGCCTGCGACTCCTGCGGGTATCGCGATACTTGTGGAGGGCACCGTTGTCTCCGTCGGCATGCCGGGCTTCGGAAAAAACGCGATTCCGTGCCTGATGGGCGTGTATCGATTGGAAAACGGGCTCGAGATTACGGTACGGGTCACGCGCGAGGCGCTCGCGTTTCGCGATGAGCTTTGGAAACGGGCCGAGGGCTATTCGCGCGCGGCGCGTGAAGGCTCAGGCGAGGGCGTGATCGTGCTCGTTACAGAAAGCGCGTTGCGTATGCGTGATGGATTTGGGGGAAGCGGGCGGTGGTACTTCGCGATCGCGTTTGATCCGGAGATACCCGTTTCTACGCGCAGGGACTTTTTCGACTCATTCGCGCCGAAGGCCGACGAGTTCATCTCTGCGGCTTCAAGCCCTGCCGATATTAGCCTGCCTGCGATCATCAGGATGCGAAAGCGATAAAGAGCTACGATCCGGGCCGTGTTCGACGAACATGACCCGGTTCGCA